>JACQON010000029.1 GCA_016202545.1 Chloroflexota bacterium | reverse complement strand
GAAGGGGATAAAGGGGATGAGGTCGGTACACTGCGAGAAAACCGTATTTTCATCCTTTGTGGTGCTGGTTGTCCAGCATGGTAGATTGCTTCGGACTTTCGCCCTCGGGACTTCGGCGTGAGCTCAGTCGAACGCTGAACTCGGGCCTCGGACTGAAGCTCGGTCTGAAGGCTGAAGCCCTCGCAATGACGTACTGAACTTCTATCCAGTGAATTGATAAACAATCTCAATAGTGACGGGTATGAGGCGGGCGGATAATGATGTTATAATGTATGTGTCGTGAGACAAATACAGCTTTAGAGGGAGGTGTTAATGGATGAGCTAAGGGTATTCACCGGGAACGCCCATCCTGCTCTGGCCCAGGCGACGGTTGAATATCTGGGTATTCCTTTAGGAAAGTGTGAGGTATTCAAGTTCAGCAATGACAATATCTTCGTCCGCGTCCTGGAGAACGTGCGCCAGCGCGACATCTTTGTTGTCCAGCCTATCTGTTTCCCGGTAAACCAGAACCTGGTCGAGTTGCTCATCATGATTGACGCCTTCAAGAGGGCCTCGGCGGGGCGGATTACGGCGGTAATCCCCTACTACGGCTACAGCCGTACCGACAAGAAAGACCAGCCGCGGGTGCCGATAACCGCCAGGCTGGTGGCTGACCTTCTCACCGTGGCCGGTGCCAGCCGGGTGCTGACGGTGGACCTGCATGCGCCGCAGATTCAGGGCTTTTTCAATATACCGGTTGACGAGCTGACCGCCCTCTACCTGCTCAGCGATTATTTTAAGGGCAAACAGCTTGATGACCTGGTGGTGGTGGCCACTGATATAGGCATTAGCAAGCGGGCGCGGGACCTGGCTGCCAGGCTCCATGCTCCGCTGGCCATCATCGAGAAAAGGCGGCGGGGTAATAACGATACTACCGAGATGCTGAACGTCATAGGTGACGTGGAGAACAAGACCGCCGTTACCGTGGACGATGAGATAGATACCGCCAGCTCTCTGGTGGGCGCGGTGGCTGCCCTGAAGGAGCAGGGGGCGAGGCAGGTGTACGCCTGCTGTACCCATCCGGTCTTCTCCGGCCAGGCTATCCAGAGGATAGCCTCCTGTCCGGTGAAGGAAGTGGTGGTTACCGATACCATCCCCGTCACCGGGGAGAAAAAGCTGGACAAGGTCACGGTTTTACCCATGGCTCCGCTGCTGGGTGAGGCCATCCACCGGATTCATACCGGACTTTCCATAGGAGCTATGTTTGAGTAGAGGTGAAGAACTGGTAACGGTATACCGGGCAAAAGGCGAGGCGGAAGCCCAGATTATCAGGGGCCTGCTTGAGAGCCATGGCATACCCTGCCTGCTCAAGTCCCATGCTGCGCCGTCAGTCCACGCGTTTGCCGTCGATGGCATGGGCGAGGTCAAGGTCATGGTCAGGAAGTCAATGGCGGATGAGGCGGGGGAATTAGTCCAGGGGGAAGATTATGCTTAAGTGGCTGGGTGGACTGGTTGACTCCAACGAAAAGGTAATCAGGCGTCTTCAGCCCATAGTAGACCAGATAAATGAGCTTGAGCCGGAGTTTGAAAGGCTCAGCGATGATGAACTGCGCGCCAAGACCGGCGAGTTCAAGGCCAGGTATGAGGCCGGGGCTTCGCTGGATGAGCTCCTGCCGGAGGCCTTCGCCGCCGTCCGGGAGGCGTCCAGGCGGACCATCGGCCAGCGCCACTTTGACGTCCAGTTGATGGGCGGCATCGTCCTCCACCAGGGCATGATTGCCGAGATGAAGACCGGTGAAGGTAAGACCCTGGTCGCCACTCTTCCCCTGTACCTGAACTCCCTGGCTGGCCAGGGCTGCCACCTGGTCACCGTCAATGACTACCTGGCCCGGCGCGACCCCTACTGGATGGCGCCTATCTATCATGCCCTCGGGGTGAGCGTGTCCAGCATTTACCCCCAGCAGACCCCTGATGAGCATACCCCGTCCCGGCTGTATGACCCCGGCTTTGATTCCGGGGATAAGCGGTGGCCGCATTTCCGGCCGGTATCGCGGCAGGAGGCTTACCGGGCTGACATCACCTACGGCACCAATAACGAGTTCGGCTTCGACTACCTGCGTGACAACATGGTGGTGGACCTGTCCCAGTGCGCGCAGCGGCATTTGAACTACGCCATCGTTGATGAGGTAGATAATATCCTCATCGATGAGGCGCGCACCCCGCTTATCATCAGCGGCCCGGCTGAGGAGGCGGCGCACAAGTACCAGGTGTTCGCCCGCCTCATCCCGCGCCTGCGCTCGAATGAGGACTACGCAGTTGACGAAAAGACGCGCACGGTCAATATCACCGATTCCGGCATTGCCAGCGTGGAAAAGATGCTGACCAGGGACGGCCTGCTCAAGTCGTCCAATCTCTATGACCCGGCCAACGCCGGGCTGACCCGCTACCTGGACAACGCCCTCAAAGCCCAGGTGCTCTACAGGAAAGACCGGGACTACGTGGTGAAAGACGGCCAGGTTATCATCGTTGACGAGTTCACCGGCAGGCTGCTGTTCGGCCGGCGCTATTCGGAAGGGCTGCACCAGGCTATTGAAGCTAAAGAGGGAGTCAAAGTCCAGCGGGAGAGCCTGACCTATGCCACCATTACCTTTCAGAACTACTTCCGCATGTATGATAAGCTGGCCGGCATGACCGGCACCGCCGTTACCGAGGCCGAAGAGTTCCACAAGATATACAAGCTTGAGGTGGTGTGCATTCCCACCAACCAGCCGATGATTCGCGTTGACCACCCTGACCAGATATACAAGGACGAGGCGGCCAAGTTCAAAGCCGTGGTGCGGGAGGTGGAGCAGCTCCACCAGCAGGGCAGCCCGGTGCTCATCGGCACCGTGTCCATCGAGAAGTCGGAGAGCCTGAGCGAGCTGCTGAAGAGGAAAGGCATCCCCTATCAGGTGCTCAACGCCAAGTACCATGAGAAGGAGGCGGACATCATCGCCCAGGCGGGGAGGCCGGGAATGGTGACCGTGGCCACCAATATGGCCGGGCGCGGCGTTGATATCGTGCTCGGTGGGAAGGAACCGGACGACGGAGACGAGCCGGAACGGCGCCAGTGGCGGGAGAGGCATGAGCAGGTGGTCGGAAGCGGCGGCCTTCGCGTCATCGGCACCGAGCGCCATGAGGCGCGGCGCATCGATAACCAGCTCCGGGGCAGGTCGGGGCGGCAGGGTGACCCGGGCAGCTCCCGCTTCTACGTGTCCCTGGAAGATGACATCATGAAGCGCTTCGGCGGCGACCGGGTCAAGGGACTCATGGAATGGGCTGGCATGGATGAGGAGACCGCCATCGAGAATAAGCTGGTCAACCGGGCCATTGAAAACGCCCAGGTCCGCGTTGAGGGCTACAACTTCGATATGCGTAAACACCTGGTCGAGTATGATGATGTGGTCAATAAGCAGCGTGAGCTTACCTATAATGAGCGGAGGAAGATGCTGAGCGGCGCCGACCTCAAGGCAAACATCCTGTCCATGATACGTGAAGAGGTCAGCAGAATAGTGGCCGCCCATACTGCGGGCGAGCATAGCTATGAGCCGGACATCGAAGGGCTGGTCAAGGATATCTCCTCCATCTTGCCCCTGCCGCCGGCCCTCAGCGCCGAAGCCCTTTCCCGTATGGCCCGCCAGGAGATTGAGGAGAAGCTCCTTGAGCAGGCAGAGGCGCTTTATGAGCAGCGGGAAAAGGAGATGGGCGCCGAGAACATGAGGATACTGGAGCGTCTGATAATGCTGCGCGTCATGGACAGCCTGTGGGTGGAGCATCTGACCGTGATGGAGAACATGCGCCAGCAGGCGGGCTGGGAGAGCCTGCGCCAGATACGCCCGGTGGATGCCTACAAGAGTGAGGGGTTCCGGCAGTTCCAGGTGCTCCTGGATACCATCAAGCATGACGTAGTCCATACCATATACCATATGGCTATCAAGAGGCAGGAGACCTCCCGGCCGGCGCCGGTCATGGCCGGGGCGGTCGCCGGAGGGGCTGGCAGCGGTGGCAAACAGCCGCTCAAAACCGGCGGCAAGGTGGGCCGCAACGACCCCTGCCCCTGCGGCTCAGGCAAGAAATATAAGAAATGCCACGGCATGTAACATATGACTGATGAAGAGCTCCAGCGGACGATTCAAGGGCTATCCGGCGACATAGACCAGCTTTCCCGTGCCGGGAAGCCTCTCAGCAAAGATGAGGAAAAGCGCAGGCGAATGCTGGCGCTGAAGAAGGGCATTCTGGAGAAGGTAAAAGAGGCCAGGCAGAAGGGAGACATGGGCCAGGAGTTCACGAACCTGGCCGCTTACGGCGCGCTGACCTCCGTGGGCGAAAAGCACCCCTTCCTGGCGAATTTAATCAGGTCAAAGTTCAGAATACCGATTTGATGTGGAGGAGGCTGCCATGATGGACGCTCGTTTAAGTGTCATTACCTGCGACAAATGCGGAGAGCCAATGGAAAAGGGACAGAAGATTCTGGCTATCGCTGAAGGGAAGATAGCGAACTCCAACGAGGAATTAGATTTCGCAGGCTGTGGCGTCCGCTACGCCTGTCATATCGGTTGTTGGGATGGAGTGGAGGATATTGGGTTCTTGATATCCGATAATTAAGATAATATAGACGAACCGATAGAGAAATATGCTTGACACACGCTAAGGGTTATAGGAGGCTATTATGGCAACAAACGTAAAAAAACTTGAGATGCATACCTTCGAAGAAGACGACAGTTTCGAATTACCTCCGCCTGATATCATCGCATACAATGAACTACGGTCTTGCGCTGACCTTTTCCGAATGTATAAGGAGGGCATTCTGGAAATACAACCAAAATATCAGAGAGAGATTGTTTGGCTAGGTGCCGACCAAACACGATTCATTGATTCCCTCGTGAAACAGCTTCCCATTCCTAGCATGTGTTTCAGCCTAGACTACAAGACTCAAAAGTGGCAGGTCATCGATGGTCTCCAACGAATGTGGAGCATTATCCGCTTTTTGTCCGATACTGACTGGACACTTTCTAAATTGGAAGACATTGACCCGAAAATGTCGGGGCAGCCTGTATCTAAGTTTGTTGACAGGAATTCGGACTTACATTCATATTTCACGCGTGTCGAGAACCTAACCCTACCAGTAACAATATTGAGATGTGACTATTCAAAAATGAGCCATACGAACTACATTTTCATGATATTTCATAGATTGAATAGCCTAGGTAAAAAACTAAACAACCAAGAGATAAGAAATTGTATTTACGGCGGCTCCTTAAACAACCTGCTGAAAGAGCTGAATGAGAATCCAAATTGGATGAAAATCAATAAGATGAAAAAACCTGAGGGATATAGGTTTATCCAAGAGGAAATCATATTACGCTTTTTTGCCTTTTATGATGGCTATAAGGACTACGCTGGTCGTCTTACGAAGTTCCTTAACAACTATATGTCAGAGCATCGTAACCCAGGGGACAATTTTCTTACAGGTAAGAAGAACTTGTTTAATCGCACTATCGACGTAGTTTATAAGTCAATATTTGAAGGCAAACCACCACGAAAGCTTAGTACATCTATCCTTGAAGCAATACTGGTTGGGGTATCTTTCAACCTGGAGTTTGTCGAGAGTCAGCCTGCATCTAATATAAAGGCTATGTATGACAAGTTATTGGTTGAGGAAGAGTTCTCAGAAAAGAAATTGCGCGAAGGATTAGCGGGTAAAGAGAGAGTCATCGGTAGGATGAGTACTGCCAAAAGAGTATTTTCTAGGCAGTGATATGGTCAAGAAGACTCAAATACAAAACAACCTTAACCAGATAGAAAAACTTCACCAGAAGTACATTGGTGGCAGGCGAGGGTTATACTTCTCCAAACTCGCAATTATCGAGGCGTGTGGATGGATTGAGGAATCAATGGATAACATAGCACAAGGATGTGCCAAAAAGCACCTTAAAGAAACAAAGAACCTTAAGTTTGTTGAAGGCTTGATTAAGCACACGTATGGTTTCCATTATGAGGACAATTTTAGAGATATGCTTATACAGATTATAGGTATCATCAAGCTTGAAATACTTGAGCAAATTATCGACCAGTACAAATTCACTCAAATGAGATCCTCACTCGGTGTGTTGAAACAACGTCGTGATGAGCTTGCTCATACCTACATAAAGGGCACTACTCCTACCATAGACGCCCCTTCTTTAACCAAGAACCGTTTCCTAAATGTCTATGAGGGACTTAGAGATATTGAGTCCCACATTAATAAGATGAACATTTGATTACAGCTTATCGGACATAAAACTACGAGGATGGCAAAGGTAGGTAAAACATGCTTGATAGACAGGTTGTTGAGGAGTTTTTGGATGGAGAATTTGAAGACCGGGAGTTGGAAATCCCTGGGGACATCCCAAAGGATGCCTTGGTTGAGGCATTTTGCCAGTATACGGAAGATGATTATTATGAATGGCTGAAGGATAATTTGAAGTCGTTCTTTAATCATGGCAACCCGGATTGGGATTGGATAAGAGAGAAGATTCCCACTCGTGAACAATAAAGAAATCGCCAGGGGGGGTTCCAATTACGGAGGTGATTTATGAAATATAAGGTAATCATAGAAGCGCAGGAGGAAGGCGGCTATACCGTTTATGCGCCCTCACTTCCCGGTTGTGTCTCGCAGGGAATAACTACCGAGGAGGCCATGACCAACATCAAAGAGGCTATAGAAGTCTATTTGGAGAGCCTCCGAGAGCGGAATATTCCTTTGCCTGAAGTCCGTGAGGAAGAGGTAGCCGTGTGAGCCGTTTACCTCTGCTTTCGTGGCGGGAGGTAACGATGGCTCTGAAGAAAGCAGGCTTTGGTTTGACAGGCAGAGGGGAAGCCATATGGTTTACTATCATCCGAAGACTAATCGCACGGTTGTCGTCCCCAAACATAAGGAGATATTGCCGGGAACGCTTCGAGAAATCATGAGAGAAGCCGACCTTACCAGGGATGAATTCCGCAGATTGTTAGACTGAAACTCAACCATGCCGCTAGGATAACCCATGAACAACAAGGAAATCGCCAGGGTATTTGAGGATATGGCTGACCTCCTGGAGCTTAAGGGGGAGAACCCGTTCAAGCTCCGGGCGTACCAGAAAGCGGCGCGCTCCATCGAGTACCTGCCGGTAGAGGCGGAGCAACTGGTCAGTGAGGGGAAGCTGAGGGAAGTCCCCGGCGTGGGCGAGGCTATCGCCAAAAAGATAACCGAGCTGGTGACCACCGGCAAGCTGGGCGCCTACGAGAAGCTGAAGGCCGAGTTTCCCGAGGGCGTCATCGCCCTGCTTGAGGTGCCCGGCATCGGTCCCAAGACCGCTATGCTGCTTTCCACCGAGCTGGGGATAAAGACGATGGACGAGCTGGAAGCGGCCATCATCCAGGGCAAGGTGGCCGCCCTGCCCCGCATGGGAGAGAAGGCCGCCGATAATATCCTCCGCCATCTTCAGGCGCTGCGGAGGAAAGACCAGCGCATCCCCATCGGCGAGGCGCTGCTGGTAGTGGACAAGCTGCTGGCCCAGCTCAAAGATGTGCCCGGGCTGAGGAACCTGACACCGGCGGGAAGCCTGCGCCGCTTCAAGGAGACCATTGGCGATATTGACATCATGGGCACCGCCGACGACGCTCGCGAGGCGATTCAGGCCTTCGTCAGCCTGCCCCAGGTCAGGGAAGTCCTCGCCAGCGGCACCACCAAGGCTAGCGTGGTGGTCGCCGGCGGGCTTCAGGTCGACCTCCGCATCGTGGAGCACGACTCCTTCGGCTCCACGCTCCAGTATTTCACCGGCAGCAAGCAGCACAACATCAACCTGCGGGAGAGAGCGCACCGCATGGGACTGAAGCTCTCCGAGTACGGCATCACCGACCTGCGCACGGAGAAGCTGGAGAAGTTCGCCACCGAGGAGGCCTTCTATCGGCGGATGGGGCTGCAGTTCATCCCTCCGGAGATAAGGGAAGGGCAGGACGAGATAGCCAGGGCGGAGCAGGGCACCATACCCGGGCTGGTGGAGACCTCCGATATCAAAGGAGACCTTCATGTCCACTCCCGGTGGAGCGACGGCCGTGACTCTATCGAGGCCGTGGCCCTGGCCGCCAAGGCCCGCGGCTACCAGTATGTGGCGCTCACCGACCACTCGGCCGGGCGCGGCATTGCCCGCGGCCTGCCTCCAGAGCGGCTGCGACAGCAGGGGGCGGAGGTGAGGGCGCTAAACGAGAAGCTGAACGGCATCCGCATCCTCAGCGGGGCCGAGGTGGATATCCGCGCCGACGGCAGCCTGGATTTCCCCGATGACATCCTGGCCGGGCTGGACATCGTGGTAGCCGCGGTGCATTCCGGCATGGATGAGCCGCAGGAGCGGATGACGCGGCGGATGATAAAGGCGATGGAGAATCCCCACGTGGATGTGCTGGCGCATCCTACCTGCCGTCTCCTGCCGGACAGAGAGCCGGTAGCTGTGGACATGGAGGCCATCTTTCAGGCGGCGGTCAGGACCGGCACCATTCTGGAGGTCAGCGGCATGCCCAGCCGGCTCGACCTCAAGGATATCCATATCTACCGGGCCAGGGAGCTGGGAGCGAAGCTGGCGACCAGCACCGATACCCATAGCGTTGAGCATCTGGAGTTTATGCGCTTCGGCGTGGGCATGGCCAGGCGGGGCTGGTGTCGGCCGCAGGATATAGTCAACACCAGGCCGCTGAAGGAGTTTTTAGCCTATCTGAAGTCATGAGGGGAAGGCACGATGGTGGAGCGGGATAACGGGCTACATCCTTCCCGGTCGGCTGCGGCCGGCGGTGCCGAGGTCATCGAGCATATGGCCAGGGACATTGCTGGCGGCAGGCACTGGTATCTTGCCTTGCTGGAGGCTATCGGGATATGGCCCGGGAGCGAGGAAGTCCATGGCGGCACGGTGCGCCGGTATCTTATTGATGGCGAGGCTTTTGACTGGCTGCTCCTGGCCGAGCGCCTGTGCGAGGCGGTGGATGGGCTGGTGCCCGACGCCGAGAAAACTGACCTTCTGTTCCACGGCAGGCCGCCGCTTGACCTGACCGCCGAGGAGTTCAAAGAGCTTATCGGCTGCAGCAAGTACCAGCAGCA
Organism: Chloroflexota bacterium; assembly: GCA_016202545.1. Lineage (GTDB taxonomy): Bacteria > Chloroflexota > Dehalococcoidia > Dehalococcoidales > JACQON01 > JACQON01. The sequence continues at coordinate 38,897 of JACQON010000029.1, read as the reverse complement.
CCTGAACTACTTCTACGGCGTCGTTGTGGAACGGGCCTTGATTCTGGCAACCGAAGCCGAGGTGCGCAAAGAGAGGCTGACTTTGGGCTTGACTGCTGACTGCGACACCCTGGACGAGGCCCACCGGCGGATATACGCGGCCACCGAGGCGGAGCTGCTCAAGCGTTTCAGGCAAATCAAGCGTTACCGCCAGCTCAAGTCCATCACCCTGGGCGAGCTGAAGGAGTTCACCTTCTGGCTGTTCAAGTACCGCCTGGAGCACTGCGACAAAGCCAGGGTTGCCAGCGATACTAAGAAAGCCCTGTGCTACCTGGCGCAGCAGCAATCGCTCAGCGGGCATCCCTGGAGATTATCGCCGGGGGAGGTCGGCCGTTGCTTTGCCGGCCTTCCCGCACCGGCCGGCATGACGCCAGGTAAAGGAGATGAGGTCGTCGGCAAGCGATAACGTGCGCTGAAGCAGCGATTGGTTCAGCAACCGACCTTGATAGTACACCGGCAGGCTACTTGGTTTCTTTTGGAGCCCTTACCAGGAGCACCGGTCTGTTTCCCCACCGCAGCACCCGGTCAGTCACGCTGCCGAACGCCCAGCGGCTGATGCCCGACCGTCCATGCGTGGACATAGCGATGAGGTCGGCGCCGATTTCATCAGCAGCTTTCATGATGCTGTCAGCGGCGTCGCCAACGGCCACCATCGTCTTGACGTTGGCCCCTCTGCTCTTCAGGACTTCGCCAGCCTTGCCGAGGTAGTCCAGGGCTTTCTGCCGAAGGACTTTCATCTCCTCCTCGGTGTAGGGGACAGCCACGCCGGCGGCCCCGGCGACGACGTAGTGGGTCAGCGGTGATACTACCTGGAGCAGGGTAATCTCTACTTTTACACCGGGCGCCATCTTGGAGATAAGGTCGTCAACATAGGGCAGGGCGGCTTCGCCGACCCTGGAGCCGTCCAGCGGCAAGAGTATTCTCTCATTCATTGTCTCCCTCCTTAAGGTCCTGGATTTGTTGCCTCAGCCGTTGCAGTCTGTCAGTCAGAGTGTAGAACTTCTGGCGCTCTTTTTCAATGACCGCCGCCGGCGCCCTGGTCAGAAAAGCCTGGTCGTCCAGCCTGGCCTTGAGGCGGTCGGCCTCGGCCTGGGCCTGCTCTATCTCCTGGCGCAGTCGCTTCCTCTCGGCGGCCAGGTCGAGCATGCTTTCCATGGGTATGAGCACCTCCGAGTCTTTCAGCACCAGCTTGACGGCGTTTTCGCCGGGCCGGGCCTGCTCTGCGCTGTCCAGGAAGGTGACCGGCCTTGCCCTGGCCAGGCTCTCGATGGCCTGAGAGTAGGGGACGATGGCCGGCGCGAGCCTGGCGGCATAGATTTGCGCCTCAATCCATCTGGCGCTGTCCACCTTGTACTGCGCCCGGACGTTGCGGATGGAGCGTATTATTTCAATCAGGGACTGCATGACCTCTTCCGCCTGCGGGTCGATAACCTCGAGGTCGGCGTCAGGATAGGGGGAGACCATTATGGACCCGGCGGGCGAAAGCTCCGGCGGCAGGCGGCGCTTCAGGTTCTGCCACAGCTCTTCGGTGATAAAGGGCATGTAGGGGTGCAGCAGGCGCAGGGAGGTCTCCAGTACGTGCACGAGGGTGGGAATGGGAGACGGCGCCTCTCCGGCGCGGAGGCGGATTTTGGCCAGCTCGATATACCAGTCGCAGAACTCCCCCCAGAGGAAATCGTGAATCTGCCGCTGCGCCTCGCCGAACTGGAAGTCGTCCATCAGCTTGGTGGCGGCTGAAATGGTCTGGTTCAGGCGGCTCAAAATCCAGCGGTCCTCCACCGGAAGCGCCTCCGCGGAGGGCCGGGCCGGGGCGGACTCCTCCTTAGCGGGAAGACTGCTGATGACGAAGCGGGCGGCATTCCACAGCTTGTTGGCGAAGTTGCGGCTGGCCTCCAGCCTGGACGGGCTGAGCCGGATATCGTTCCCCGGTGACGTGCCGGTGGTGAGGGCAAAGCGCAGGGCATCGGTGCCGTATTTCTCCAGGGTGTCAATTGGATTGAGCACGTTGCCTCTGACCTTGCTCATCTTTTCCCCCTTCTCGTCACGTATCAGGCCGTGCAGGTAGACGGTGTGGAAGGGGATGTCGCCGGTATCCTCCAGCCCCATCATTATCATCCTGGCCACCCAGAAGAACAGGATGTCATAGCCGGTCTCCATCACTGAAGTGGGGTAGAAATACCTGAAGTCCGCAGTATCATCGGGCCAGCCCAGGGTGGAGTGAGGCCACAGCGCCGAGCTGAACCAGGTATCGAGGACATCCGGGTCTTGCTCTATATGGGCCGAGCCGCAGTGGCGGCAAGACCCGGCCTCCGTGACGGTCACCGTCGGCTCATGGCAGTCCCGGCAATACCACACCGGTATTCTGTGTCCCCACCATAGCTGGCGGCTGATGCACCAGTCGCGGATGTTCTCCAGCCAGTTGAGGTACACCTTGGTGAAGCGCTCGGGGACAATCTTGATGCGCCCGCTGGTGACGGCTTCAATGGCTGGCCCGGCCAGGGGCGGCATTTTGACGAACCACTGCTGGCTGGCGATTGGCTCGATAACGGTCTGGCAGCGCTGGCAGTGCCCCACCGAATAGACGTGGGGCTCGGTTTTCACCAGCAGCCCGTCCTTCTCCAGGTCGGCCAGTATCGCCCGGCGGCAGGCAAACCGGTCCAGCCCGGCGTAAGGGCCGGCGTTTTCGTTCATGGTGGCATCAGGGTTGAGGATATTGACCAGGGGCAGCCCCTGCCGCTGGCCCACCTCGAAGTCCACCGGGTCGTGGCCGGGGGTTATCTTGACCGCTCCGGTGCCGAAGGCAGGGTCAACGGCCTCATCGGCGACGATGGGTATGATGCGTTTTACCGCCGGCAGGACGGCCGTTTTGCCCAGCACGGCTTTGAACCGCTCGTCTCCGGGGTTGACGGCTACGGCGGTATCGCCCAGGATGGTCTCCGGCCGGGTGGTGGCCACGGTAATGAAGTCGCCTTCGACCAGGGGATAGCGCACGTAATACAGGTGCCCCTGCACCTCTTTGTGGTCTACCTCAAGGTCGGAGATGGCGGTTGAGCAGCGGGGGCACCAGTTGATGATGCGCTCGCCGCGGTAGATGAGTCCCTTGTCATACAGGCGGACGAAGGCGGTACGCACCGCCCGGCTGGGCCCTTCGTCCAGGGTGAAGCGCTCCCGGGTCCAGTCGCAGGAGACCCCCAGCCTCTGGTGCTGGCGGGTGATGGCCTGGCGGCACCTGTTCGCCCACTGCCATATGCGCTCGGTGAATTTCTCCCGGCCAAGCTGGTGGCGGTCTAGCTTTTCTTTGGCCAGCAGTTGCTCCACCACCACCTGGGCGGCGATGCCGGCATGGTCAACGCCGGGCAGCCACAGGGTGGGGTCGCCCTTCATGCGGTGCCAGCGTACCATGATGTCTTCCAGGGTGGCGGTGAGGGCATGGCCCAGGTGAAGCTCGCCGGTGACGTTGGGCGGCGGCATGATGATGACAAAAGGCTTCTTCTGGGGGTCTATTTTGGGGGTGAAATAGCCCCGCTCCAGCCAGAACGCGTACCACTTCCGCTCCACCTCCCCCGGCTCATAGGCCCGGGGTATGTCTTCCTGGATGTTTCGCGTTTCCGTCATCTTTTCCTTTCACAGCGTTTTCATTTGTGGGGGGTTTCGTGACCCCTCACCCTTTTTGAGGACATGACGCTTCGTAAAGCGCTCATCAACCGCCCAAAGTCACCCGAAGATTCTCCATTTTCTATATCGTCGCCTTTGTGCCAAAACAAAGTGTAGGCAGGCAATCCCAAGTTTTCCGTTGTTATAGCCCATTTAAAAGGCTTCCGTTCAGTGAGAGTTACATATGTACAGTAAATATCACTTTTAATTTGGTGTATAAGCTCAAAATTTCTTCTTATCTGATTAAGGGTTTGCTCACCCCAGGAACCAAGCTCCTTCACTTCTAAAGCAGCCAGTACATCTTCTGGTTCATAAAGAAGCCCATATTTTGGACTGCTTCCTCTTTTAGGGATGAGAAGGTCAATCTCAACACTTACCCCTTTAATGAAGACATCACGCGGTGACACGGGAATATTCTGTTCCCGCAAGGCGTTCTTTAGCACTTCTACTGTTAGAGCACCAACAAACTTTTTGCTTTTGACACCAAATTCCTTCTTACCCTGGAAAATCAGAGTTCGAGACTTCTTATCATCAAGCATCCTATTAGTTATACCTCCACCATCGCCCTCTCGTAGTCCTTTACACGCTGTTTAATGACAGGGCATGTCCGCAAACAATGTCGCATACGCCATTTATAGGCGCGATTTCTTGCCGGTAAGCCTCTCAATATCAACTCTCACCACCAAGATGCGGTCCAGGGCTGATTTGGGAAAGTCGAGGTCGGCATCGGTATAGTGCCTGGTATAATCGCCGCACTGCCTTACAATCAGCTTCAAACCGTGGGCCTTTTCAGCGTCGCTTTCTAGGATATGGGCTTTCCCCGTGCCGATGACGCTACGGTATCTCATAGTGGTGTGGACGGCGCCGCAGGATAAAGCCATGGGCAGGTCGTCTGCCTCCACCGGCTCCACGTCAGTATCAATTTCGAAGCACGTCCGGTTATTTTTGCGAAGGAGTTCAATCTTCCGTCCCTGGGAAAAGGAGTGGAAGTAAAGGGCGCCCCGCTGGTAGCCAAAGTTGACCGGGACGATGTATGGCTCGTCGTTGTCCACCAGGCCAATCCGGCAGTGGACGGCTTTCCGGATTATCCCTTCAATCTCCTCGATATTGGTGAGCTCTTTGTCTTGTCTCCGCATGGGTCTCTTCTTATTATGACCTACCCCAGGACCTCCTCCGGGCTGGCAATCCGGCCCATTACCGCGCTGGCGGCGGCCACCGCCGGGCCGGACAGGTAGACCTCCGACTTGGGGCTGCCCATCCTGCCGATGAAGTTGCGGTTGGTGGTGGAGAGGCACCGCTCGCCGGCGGCCAGCACACCCATATGGCCGCCGAGGCAGGGGCCACAGGTCGGTGGGCCGACCACGGCTCCGGCCTTGATGAATGTGCCAATCATCTCCTCGATGAGGGCGTCAAGGAACACCTGCTGCGAGCCGGGGATGATGATGCAGCGCACCTTCGGGTGCACTTTCCTCCCCCTCAGTATCCGGGCGGCAATGCGCAGGTCTTCGATACGGCCATTGGTGCAACTGCCAATCACCACCTGGTCTAGCTCTATGTTGCCCACCTGGCTGACCGGCCTGACGTTGGCCGGAGAATGAGGCAGGGCCACCTGAGGCTCAAGGGAGGAGACATCAAACTCGATAACCTGCGAGTATTCAGCATCGGCATCAGGTTCATGGACCAGGTAGGAGCGTTTTCCCCTGGCCTTAACATATAGCTGCGTCTTGTTGTCCACCTTGAAAATGCCGGCTTTGGCCCCGGCTTCGATGGCCATATTGGCCATGGTGAACCGCCCGTCCATGGACAGCGCCTCCGCCGCTTCACCGGTGAACTCTAAGGCTGAATACAGCGCCCCGTCAACGCCGATATGGCCAATAGTGTGCAGAATGAGGTCCTTGCCACCCACCCAGTCTCCCAGATGTCCATGGTAGACCAACTGTATGGTCGGTGGTACCTTCATCCAGATGTCGCCGGTGGCCATAGCTGCGGCGATATCAGTTGACCCCATACCGGTAGCGAAAGCCCCCACGGCGCCGTAAGTGCAGGTATGTGAATCAGCCCCGATGACCACATCGCCGGGCGCTACCAGGCCGCGCTCGGGTAGAAGCACATGCTCAATGCCTCCCTGACCCACCTCAAAGTACACCAGCCCCTGCTCTAAGGCGAACTCCCGCACCAGCTTGGCCTGCTCCGCCGAGGCGATGTCCTTATTGGGCACGAAATGGTCGGGCACTATCACCACTTTTTGGGGGTTAAAAACCCGGTCCACACCGATGCGGTGGAACTCCCTGATAGCTATGGGAGCGGTGATGTCATTGGCCAGGACCAGATCCACCCTGACATTTAGAAGCTCGCCCGGCTTTACCTCTTTTCTGCCACAATGGGCGGCTAATATCTTCTCAACCAGAGTCACTGCGATTACCTCTCCAAAAGTGCTTAAAGAAGTGGTGACGTCGTCACCTTAAATGTGGAACGAATAACACGACCAATACCATAGCGGCGGTGACCGCCGCGGCCAGATATAAGCCAGCGCCGGCAGCCGGCAAAAGACGTAGAGTTATCTCCACCTGGCCCGGCATATCTGCTTACCCCGCTTTTTTAGCTGCCAGCAGCCGGTTAAGGGCATTCATATAAGCCTTGGCGCTGGCAACGATGATGTCAGTATCCGCACCCCGCCCGGTATAGGTTATGCCGTCGCTCTCTACCCTGATAAGGACTTCCCCGATAGCGTCAATGCCTTCGGTCACCGACTTTACGGTGAACTCGGTGAGGACATTGGTCACCCCCACCAGCCGGTTTATGGCCTTGTAGACGGCGTCCACCGGCCCCGTCCCCAGGGCGGCGTCAGCCAGCACCTTGCCGTCGGGGCCAACGAGCCTGACGGCGGCGGTGGGGATGCCCCGGTCACCGCAGGTCACCTGAACGCGGTCAAGGTGATAGGTCTCAGAGGCGGTGCGCTTCTCCTCGGCGATAAGCGATTCAATATCCTTATGGGTGATTCTCTTCTTCTTATCGGCAAGCTCCTTGAAGGCGGCGAAAGCGCGGTTAAAGTCGTCCTCGCTCAAGCTGTAGCCCAGCTCGGCCAGCCGCTCCTTGAAGGCGTGGCGGCCGCTGAGCTTGCCCAGCACCAGGCTGCTGGCAGGCACGCCTACATCCTTGGGGTCCATTATCTCATAGGTTATCGGCATCTTGATTACGCCATCCTGGTGGATGCCCGACTGGTGGCTGAAGGCATTGGCGCCGACCACGGCCTTATTGGGCTGGACGGGGAAGCCGGTCACCTCGCTCACCAGCCGGCTTGTCCGGTAAATCTGCCTCGTGTCAATATTGGTCGTCAGTTGGAAGAGGTCTTCGCGCGTCTTGATGGCCATCACGATTTCCTCAAGCGAGGCATTTCCCGCCCTTTCCCCGATGCCGTTGATAGTGCATTCCACCTGCCTTGCCCCCTGCTTGAGCGACTCCAGGCTGTTGGCTACCGCCAGGCCCAGGTCATTATGGCAATGAATGCTGACCACGGCCTGGCCTATATTGCTGACGTTCTTGAAAATCCCCCCGATGAGCGTGCCGAACTCGTGAGGGATAGCGTAGCCCACGGTATCGGGGATATTCACCGTGGTGGCGCCGGCGGCGATAACCGCCTCCAGGATTTGATAGATATATTCAGGTTCAGTCCGGCTGGCATCCATGGGCGAAAACTCAACGTCCTGAGTGTAGGTCTTGGCCCGGGCCACCATATCCCGGGAGGTCTGCAATATCTCCCGGCGGCTTTTCTTGAGCTGGTGAACCCGGTGTATGTCCGAAGCGGAAAGGAACACATGGATGCGCGGGCGCTCAGCATGTTTGACCGACTCCCAGGCCCGGTCTATATCGTTGGGATGCGCCCGGGCCAGGGCGCAAATCACCGGGGTGCGCACCTCCGTGGCGATAAGCTTCACCGCCTCGAAGTCGCCCGGAGAGCTGATGGGAAAGCCGGCCTCGATGACGTCCACGCCGAGCTTTTCCAGTTGCCTGGCTATCTCCAGCTTCTCCTGGATGTTCAGCATTCCCCCCGCCGCCTGCTCCCCATCCCTCAAAGTGGTATCAAATATTATTACCCTGTCCAATTACCTCATCCCTTTTTGCCCCTGTAGGGTATCGGCACATCAGCCGCAACCAAAACCCGGCCTTTGACTTTGCTGCCTGCAATCTTACCCTGCCGGACCAGCCTGGTGATAACGTGTTCCGGGACTCCGGTCTCTTTGGCCCTCTGTTTCACTGATACCAGATTCGAGGCTGGCTTTTCCGCGGCTCCCGGGCCAAGTTTCCGGCGGGTTCTCCGCAGCTTGGATGCTGGCGCAGGGCTTTTCAGCCACGGCATCATCTGCCGCAGCTCCCGCCCGACAACCTCCAGCGGGTGCTCGGCGTCCATGCGTTTGAGGGCATTATACACCGGGCGCCTGGCCTGGTTCTCCAGAATCCACTCTTTGGCAAAGGTGCCGTCCTGAATCTCGGCCAGGATTTGCTCCATCTCCTCCCTGACCATGTCATTGATGACCCGCGGCCCGCGGGTATAATCGCCGTACTCGGCGGTATCGCTCACCGAGTAGCGCATATAGGTTAAGCCTCCCTGGTAAATCAGGTCAACTATCAGCTTTAGCTCGTGGCAGACCTCGAAGTAGGCTATCTCCGGCTGATAGCCGGCCTCGACCAGTGTCTCAAAACCCGTCTTTATCAGCGACGATACGCCGCCGCAGAGCACGGTCTGCTCGCCGAAGAGGTCGGTCTCGGTCTCCTCGGCGAAGGTGGTCTCGATAACCCCGGCCCGGGTGCAGCCGAGGCCCCTGGCATAGGCCAGGGCGATATCTTTTGCCTTGCCTGAAGCGTCCTGGTGCACTGCCACCAGCGCCGGCGCCCCAGTTCCCTCGGTATAAACCCGCCGCAACATGTGCCCCGGACACTTGGGGGCTATCATGGTGACATCGATGCTGGCCGGCGGGACTATCTGGCCGTAATGAATGTTGAAGCCATGGGCGAACATGAGCATCTTCCCCGGCTTAAGCCCCTTTTCAATTGACCCGCAGTAGACTTCCCTCTGGAGGACGTCCGGCACCAGCATGACTATGATGTCGGCCTCCCGTGCCACCTCAGCCGCCGTCGTCACCCTGAATCCGGCGTCACTGGCGTTCTTCCAGCCAGCGCTTCCTTTCGCTTCAGCCACCACCACCTGGCAGCCGCTGTCCCTGAGGTTTTGAGCATGGGCATGCCCCTGGCTGCCGTAGCCGATGATGCCAATCACCTTGCCATCAAGCAGGGCCAGGTCACTGTCGCTATCGTAGTACATTTTTGCCATAACCGTCCTCCTAATTTAGTTAGTTTACTTAAGCCAGCCCACGCTGGCCTTATCAGCGATACCACGCTATGTAAGAATCAGTCCCATGCCTTCCGTCTTCGGCCTGGCCCTTACTCCCCCGCCAGCGGAGCTGTGCCTCCCCTGGTCATGGCTACACGCCCTGTCCTGGCTATCTCCTTGATGCCGAAATTCCGAAGCAGGTTAATCAGAGAGTCCACTTTCTCCTCGTCTCCGGTAACTTCAACTGTCACCGAATCAAGGGCGACGTCCACGATATTCGCCCGGAATATATCCACAATCTCGATGATATCGCCCCTGGTGGCCGAGGTGGTCTTGATTTTGACCAGCGCCAGCTCGCGGGCAACGATGTCGTCCGGGGTGATGTCAGATACCTTGACCATCTCGACGACTTTTTCCAGTTGCTTTCTGACCTGCTCCACGCTGGTAACCGTGCCATCAACGACTATGGTCATGCGTGATAGCTGCGGCAATTCGCTATGCCCCACGGCGATGCTTTCGATGTTGAAGCCGCGCCTGCGGAAAAGGCTGGCCACCCGGTTGAGCACTCCGGGCTTATCCTCTACCAGGGCCACTATAGTATGTCTTGTCGGAGCCATATCGCCACCTCTTCTCGAGCTCACATATCGCTGACCGGAAGCTTTGCCGAGTCCGGCGCCACCCTGGCCGCTTTCCCGGGGTCCTCGACAAGCTCAACCAGGCTGGCCCCCGGAGGCACCATGGGATAGACATTCTCCTCCGGCGCCACCATGAAATCTATCAGAAACGGGCCGGGGTCAGCCATCGCCTGCTCGATGGCCGGAGCCACCTCTGCCTTCTGTCTTACCCGTAACGCCGAAATACAATACGCCTCGGCAATCCTGACGAAGTCAGGGCACGTCAGCGGCGTGGCCACGTACCGCTTTCCGTAGAACAATTCCTGCCACTGCCGCACCATTCCCAGGTAGCCGTTGTTGATGATAGCTATCTTGACTGCTGCCTTCTCTTGCACTATGGTAGCCAGCTCCTGAATTGTCATCTGGAAACCGCCATCGCCAGCCACGCACCACACGGGCTCATCGGGACGGCCTATCTTGGCCCCCATGGCCGCCGGCAGCTCAAAGCCCATGGTCCCCAGGCCGCCGGAAGATATCAGGCTGTTGGGCCGCTCATAGAAGTAGTGCTGGGCTGACCACATCTGGTTCTGGCCTACTCCGGTCACGATGGTAGCCCTGCCCTGCGTTACCTCATAAATCTGGCGAATGACATACTGGGGCAATAACTCCTCGCAATCCCTGATGACCGTTGATGGATGCTCCTTACGCCAGTCATCGAGCTGGCGGACCCAGTCCATGTGCTGCGCCGGCGCCGCCAGCTTGTTCAACTCTTTGAGCACCGTCCTGGCATCGCCGACTATGGGTATATCCACGCGCACATTCTTGCCGATTTCGGCCGGGTCAATATCAACGTGTATAATCTTGGCGCGAGGGGCAAAGCCGGCTACCTTGCCGGTAGCCCGGTCATCAAACCGCATCCCGATAGCGAGGATGACGTCAGCGCCGTTGATTGCCAGGTTGGCGTAGGCCATGCCATGCATCCCCAGCATGCCATAGCTTAAAGCGTGACTCTCGGGGAAGCAGCCTATACCCAGCAAGGTGGTTACTACCGGTATCTGGGCGGTCTCGGCGAGATACCTGAGCTCATCGCACGCCCCGGATATGATTATCCCCCGTCCGGCCAGGAGCACCGGCTGCTGCGCTTCGTTCAGCAGCTTGGCCGCCTTCTTGACCTGCTCCGGATGTCCCTTGAGTGTCGGCCGGTAGCCGGGCAGCTTCACCTGGTTCGGGTAGTGAAACTCCGCCTGCTCGACGAAGACGTCGCGCGGCACGTCTATAAGCACCGGCCCGGGCCGGCCGGTCCTGGCCAGGTAGAAGGCTTCCTTAACTATCCTGGCCATTGACGCCGCATCGGGAACAAGATAGTTGTGCTTGGTAATGGGCAGCGTGATGCCGGTAATGTCTATCTCCTGGAAGGCGTCCTTGCCGATGAGAGGCCTGGCCACCTGTCCGGTTATGGCCACCATGGGCGATGAATCAAGATAGGCATTGGCAATGCCGGTTACCAGGTTGGTCGCCCCCGGGCCGGAGGTCGCCAGGCATACTCCGACCTTGCCCGTAGCCCTGGCGTAGCCATCGGCGGCATGGGCGGCACCCTGCTCATGGCGGACCAGGACGTGGCGTAGCTGGGGATAGTGCGGCAGGGTATCATACAGCGGCAGAACCACCCCACCCGGGAAACCGAAAATAACCTCTACTCCCTCTCGGGTCAGGCCTTCACACAGAATCTGGGCACCTGTCATCTTCATAGCGTTTCCCCTCTCACTGGAACACCGCCCCGGTGCTGGCCGAGCTTACCCTTTCCGTATAGTATTTAAGATAGCCCATTTTCACCCTGGGTTCAAATTCGCCTAGCCGCGCCAGGCGTTTCGCTATTTCTCCGTCGCTGAGCTCCACGTCAAGCCTGTAACCGGGGATGTCAATGCTGATTATGTCCCCGTTGTTTACAGCGGCGATAGGCCCGCGGGCAGCCGCTTCGGGGGAGACGTGACCGATAGCCGCGCCCCGGCTACCTCCGGAAAAACGGCCATCGGTTACCAGGGCTACCGCGCCATCCAGACCCATGCCGGCAAGGAGAGAGGTGGGGGTGAGCATCTCCCTCATCCCCGGCCCTCCCCTGGGCCCTTCGTAGCGGATAACGACTACGTCATCCGGCTTTATCCCGCCTTTCATAATGACGGCGGTGGCTTCCTCTTCGCAATCGAAGACCCTGGCCGGACCCCGGTGGACCATCATCTCCGGCGCTACTGCCGCCCGCTTGACCACGGCGCCTTCCGGCGCCAGGTTACCAAAGAGGACGCAGACTCCCCCGGTGGCTGAATGAGGGTCGCCGGCGGAGCGAACAACGTCCCTATCCGCAGCCCGGCTGTGGGTGACCACGTCACCTACCGATTTCCCGGACACCGTTTTCAGGTCCAGGTGGAGCAGGTGCTTTATTTCCCTCATCACCGCCGGGATGCCGCCGGCGCGGTCAAGGTCTTCAATATGGTGCCCGCCAGCGGCCGGGCTGAGCCGGCACAGGTAAGGGGTGCGGGCGCTGATTTCATTTACCAGCGCCAGCGGGAAATCAACACCAGCCTCATGGGCCAGCGCCATAAGATGCAGCACCGAATTGGTGCTGCCGCCCAGCGCCATGTCCACGCAGAAGGCGTTATGAAGCGAGCTCTTATCTATGATATCCCTGGGGCGGAGGTTCTCCGCCAGCAGCCTCATGACGTGCCGTCCGGCTTCCTTGGCCAGTTGCCGCCGCCGGCTATCAACCGCCGGAATGGTGCCATTGCCGGGCAGCCCCACTCCCAGGGCCTCGGTGAGACAGTTCATGGTGTTAGCGGTGAACATCCCGGCGCAGCTACCGCAGCCGGGGCAAGCCGCCTCCTCCAGCCTGGCCAGCTCATCCTGGCTCATCTCTCCCTTGGCTACCTTGCCCACGGCTTCAAAAACAGAGATAAGGTCCAGATGTTTAACCTCATCGCCGCCGCCCAGGCTTCCGCTCAGCATCGGTCCGCCGCTGATAAAGATGGCCGGCAGGTTCAGCCTTACCGCAGCCATAAGCATCCCCGGAATCACCTTGTCACAGTTGGGGATAAAGACCAGGGCGTCAAAGGCGTGGGCCTCGGCCACCACCTCCACGGAGTCGGCTATCAGCTCGCGGCTGGGGAGGCTGTATTTCATCCCCGGATGGTTCATGGCAATGCCATCGCATACGGCGATAGTGCCGACCTCAAACGGGACGCCCCCGGCGCTGCGCACCCCGACCTTGACCGCCTCGGCAATGTCATGGAGGTGAATGTGTCCAGGCACGATTTCGCTGAAGCTGTTGACAACGCCGATAAACGGTTTGTCTATCTCCTGGCGCGTGCAGCCCACGGCATGCAGCAGCGCCCGGTGAGGTGCCCGCTCTATCCCCTTCTTAATTGCGTCGCTTTTCATGCATCTCCTCCGTGACGTCCGGGGCACAGTCAGACCCCATGCCGGCTATTTTGTCGAGCCGGCGCTGATGCCTTCCGCCCTCGAATCTGGAGGTGAGAAAGGCGGCCACGATTTCGGCCACTGTTCCCTGCGCCTGCCTCCCGCTCAGGCAAAGGACGTTGGCATCATTATGCTCGCGAGAGCGGCGAGCGGTAAAAGCATCGTGGCACAGGGCAGCCCTTATCCCCTTGACTTTGTTGGCGGCAATGCACATGCCGATGCCGGTATCACACAGCAAGATACCGCGCTCAAAGTCGCCAGCCACTATCGCTTTAGCCACCGCTACGGCAATATCAGGGTAGTCCACCGGCTCGTCGGTATCACAGCCAAAGTCCTGACTAATGTGGCCCATGTCAGCGATTAGCTTGGCGACAAACTGCTTGAGCGCCAGTCCCCGATGGTCACAGCCGATGGCGATACGCATTGCTTCAAGCCTCCGCCATGCTGAGAGCGCTTCCGCATACCCGTTCCAGCTCTTCCCTCGAAATAGCGCCTTCCCGCAGCACCACCGGAGCCTCTCCGGTCACGTCAACCACGGTAGATTCCCTGCCGCCCGGACACCGGCCGCCATCGATAATCAGGTCTATCTTGTCCCCCATCTGAGAGCAGACGTCCCCGGCGGTCAAGGGGCTTGGCCTGCCGCTTAAGTTGGCGCTTGTGCCCACAATTGGTGTCCCCACGCCCTCGATAAGGGCAATGGGCACGGGATGGGCAGGAATGCGGACCGCCACAGTTGCACCGCCGCCGGTGATAATATCGCTAACTCGCTCAGACTTGCGTAAGACTATCGTCAGCGCGCCGGGAAGGAATCTGTCAATCAAATTCCAGGCAACTCCGGGTACGTCCCGGGCGACCTCGTTTATCTGAGATTTACCGGCCAGCAGCAGGGGCAACGCCATATCGCGGGGCCGCCTCTTCACATCATACACCCGCTCCACGGCCCGGGGCATGTCCATGCAGGCGCCCAGGCCATAGACGGTGTCAGTGGGGAAGGCGACCAGCCCGCCCTGTTTCAGGATGGAAATCCCCTTTTCCACCTGTTGTCTGATTCCGGAAGGAAATTCGCCCAGCGTCATTTTGACCACCAAGGAACTTTACCTTTCAGTATATCATAGCAGACTGACGATAGCCAAAATTGATTAATGAGATTGTTTACAAACATCGGTCATTGCGAGCCTAGCGAAGCAATCTCCGACCAGTCACAGAGCACCGCTTGAGATTGCTTCGGGCTGAAGCCCTCGGGCTGAACTCGGGCCTCGGACTGAAGCTCGGTCTGAAGGCTGAAGCCCTCGCAATGACAGGGTGAGTTCCTAAATAACCTCGACCATGGTGCTGCCTTATCGCGCCACCTTGAATTTCCTGACCATAGCGGATGGATAGTAAGACCTCTTGGCCATCCTGAGTCCCTTATCCCCCAGGTCCTGCTCGCGGTTGACATATTTGTGGTCACGAGCTTCGTGCTCGGCGAACTGCTGGTTTATCACCGCATATAGTCCGGGGATGGCCAAGTTGGCTTTCTCCACGTGTATCACCAGAGTATCACTATTGAGCCTTTCCCCTATGGAGAAGGCCTCCACCCGCCCATTAATCAGGATAGCGCCGCCCTTGACCCCCAGGGCTTGATAGTTATCAAAAATAGTCTTGACGGCCATCGTTTCCTCCGCCAGGCTTAGATATAACTCACGGTGCTGCTGGCGGCACCACAGCTCTTGCAACTCCAGGCACGGCCCGATGAGTCCCTCATCTATGGCCCGGTACTCATTATCCCCGACTTTATGGACTTTCCTGATGGCGTTGCGCTTGGCGTGGAGTCTTCTCCCTTCCAAAAAAATCAGGTCCTGGCTGGAATAAACGTAATCGTCATTATCCGGGTCCGGCGTTATCTCCAGCCCGCGCAAGGAATGGGCATATCTCTCTATGTAGTCCTGGGGCACCCGCTCTATATGGCCTGCCTCCCCTTTGTCCGCCAGGAATTGCAGACAATCCCTGGCAGCGCGTCCGGTATCTCCCTGTCCCCACGGCGGATAGAAGAAGGGCTTCTTGCCGGGCGGCTCGGCCAGAAACAGGATACACCCGTGCATCCTGCTTACGCTGATGTTATAGTAATGCTGCCACATGAACAGGTTGGTGAAGGTGAACTCGGAGATGGTCGGTTCCATTTCGGCAAAGGCCCGGTCTACCTCGGTCTTATGCTCCAGAACTAAAGGCGCAAACTGCGGAAATTCAGGAATGGCCATGCGCTCTCCCCGATTTCAAGATGGCTGACAAGCTCATACCAGCGTTCTCGGACGGTACTGGATAGCTTCAGCCAGATGATTGGCCTTGATAACATCAGCGCTTTCCAGGTCGGCGATGGTGCGGGCCAGCTTAAGGATGCGATGGAAAGCGCGGGCGGACAGATAAAGTTGCTTCATCGCCGCCTTGAGCAGGCTCTGGGCTGATTCTTCCACCTGGCAGAAGTCCCTTACCTCGGAAGGCGTCATCTCGGCGTTGCAGGTCAGCTTCGTCCCCCGGAAGCGCTCCCGCTGGCGGGAACGGGCAGCCCTGACCCTGGCCTGCGCCCTCTCCGAGGGTTCGCCCAGCCGGTCATCGGACAGTTTTTCATAGTCAACATGCGGCACCTCGACGAAGATGTCAACGCGGTCGATGAACGGGCCGCTGATGCGCCTCTGGTAGCGGGAAACCACGCCGGGGGGGCAACTGCACTGCCTGAAGGGGTCCCCGTAGTACCCGCAGGGACAGGGGTTCATCGCCCCCACTAGCATGAAATTGGCAGGGAAGGTCACGCTCCCCTGTGCCCGGCTGATGGTGATGCGCCTTTCTTCCAGTGGCTGGCGCAATACCTCAAGCACGGCGTGGCCAAACTCGGGAAGCTCGTCCAGGAAGAGCACCCCGCGATGGCTCAGGCTTATCTCGCCCGGCCTGGGCCAGTGCCCGCCGCCCACCAGCCCGACATTTGAGATGGTATAGTGTGGGGAGCGGAACGGCCTCTGCCTCATCAAGGGGGTATCAGACGGCAGCAGCCCGCTGACGCTGTAAATCTTGGTCACCTCCAGGGATTCATCGGCAGCCATCGGCGGCAGTATGGAGGTCATGGCCCGCGCCAGCAGCGTCTTCCCGCTGCCCGGCGGCCCGCACATTATCACATTATGCGCCCCGGCGGCCGCTACCTCTATGGCCCGCTTGGCATGCTCCTGCCCCTTAATGTAAGCCAGGTCAGTAGCTGAGAGGGCGGGCGGCGCTTGCTCCCCGGTTTCATCAGCCTGGTATTCCGGCACCGGCACCTCTCCCCGCAGGTAGGCCACCAGTTGCGCCAGCGAGGAGATGGGTATGATGGTGGCGCCCTCTATCAAGGACGCCTCTGCGGCATCGGCCTCAGGCACGATAACGGTGGACAGTCCTTCCTGGTGGACCAGGGCCACCATGGGCAGAACGCCGGTGGTATGGCGCAGGCTGCCATCCAGTGACAGCTCACCGATGAAGGCGGTTTGAGAGACATCGGCAGACACCTGCTCCGAGCTGAGGAGGATGCCGATAGCGATGGGCAAATCATAGGCTGGCCCCGCCTTCTTCAGGTTGGCGGGGGCGAGATTGACCACCACGCGCTTCATGGGAAATGAACAGCCGGAGTTCCGTATGGCGGCCCTTACCCGCTCTCTGGCTTCCTGGACGGCGGCATCGGGCAAGCCGACGACAGTAAATGACGGCAGGCCGGGCGAAATATCAACCTCCACCTCAACGATGGCCCCATCCAATCCCACAACAGCGCAGCTCAGCACCTTGGCCAGCATAGCCTTTATGTTACAACGGGGCACCCCAAGTGTCAACGAAGGGCTCCCCCTGGAGGGCATCTGGCTGAAGCTGGGGTATTGACTGGCATAGAGCAAAGGGCTACGATATTGAAAAGGGCATATCCCGCGACCGTCCTCACTTGAACCCTAAAGGGGGCAAGGGGATGAAGGTAACTCAAATCCGCAAACGCGATGGCTCCATAGTCCCCTTTATTCCTGATAAGATAGAGCAAGCCATCTATAAGGCGCTCGTCGCCACCGGGGCCGGTGATAAAAAGCTGGCCGCTGACCTGGGCGGGCGGGTGGTCAGGGTGGTGGAAGAGAGGTTTGCTCAAACCACTCCCAGCGTGGAAGACGTGCAGGACATAGTGGAGGAGGTGCTGATGGCCCAGGGCTACTCAAGCGTGGCCAGGGCCTATATCCTCTACCGCCGGGAGCGGGCTGACATGCGCCGGCTCAAGACGGCCATTGGCGTCCGCGACGACTTGAAGCTCAGCGTCAACGCCATAAAGGTGCTGGAGCGGCGCTACCTGCTCAAGGACGAGGAGGGGGAGGTCATCGAGACTCCCGGCCAGCTTTTCCGCCGCATCGCCCGCGCTATAGCCGCTGCCGAGGCCAGTTTCGCCCCTTCCGCTGGTACCACGGAGCTTGAGCAGACGTTTTTTGAGCTGCTGAGCAACCTCGAATTCATGCCCAATACGCCGACGCTGATGAACGCCGGCACACCCCTGGGGCAACTATCAGCCTGCTTTGTCCTGCCCGTGGAGGACTCGATAGTGGGCATTTTCGAAACGCTTAAGAACATGGCTCTAATCCACCAGTCCGGGGGCGGCACCGGCTTTTCCTTCAGCCGCCTCAGGCCCAAGGGAGACATCGTTCGTTCCACTAAAGGGGTGGCCTCGGGGCCGGTCTCCTTCATGAAGATATTCGATGCCGCCACCGGAGTCATGAAACAGGGCGGCAAGCGGCGCGGCGCCAACATGGGCATCCTCAACGCCGACCATCCCGATATCATGGAGTTTGTTGAGGCTAAGAGCGATGGCGTCACCCTGTCAAATTTCAATATCTCGGTGGGCGCCGCCGATGAGTTCATGGAGGCGGCCTCACGGGGAGGGCGGTGGCCGCTTATCAACCCCAGGACGGGCAAGGAGGCGCGGGACATCAATGCCCGTCACCTGTTCGACATGGTAGTGGCCAATGCCTGGAAGACCGGCGACCCCGGCCTGGTCTTCCAGGATGAGATAAACCGCCATAACCCCACGCCCCATGTGGGCCGTCTGGAGGCGACTAACCCCTGCGGGGAGCTACCCCTGCTCCCCTATGAAAGCTGCAACCTGGGGTCTATCAATCTGTCCAGCATGGTCTCCGGGAGAAAGGTTGACTGGGCGAAGCTTGAGCGCGTGGTCAGGCTTGGGGTGCGCTTCCTCGATAACGTCATCGAAGCCAACGTCTTTCCCCTGCCGGAGATTGAACAGATAACCGAGCGCAACCGTAAGATTGGACTGGGCGTGATGGGCTTTGCCGATGCCCTGGTCAAGCTGGGCATACCCTATAATTCGGAGGCAGCCCTGGAGATAGCCGAGCGTATAATCAGCTTCATCATGGAAAAGGCCCGGGAAGCCTCGGCGGCGCTGGCCACGGAGCGGGGCGTCTTCCCCAACTTTCCCGGCAGCGTCTATGACCGGCCTGACGGCCCCAGGCTGCGGAATGCCACCGTGCTCTCCATTGCGCCTACAGGCACCATAAGCATCATCGCCGGCTGCTCCAGCGGTATCGAGCCACTGTTCGCCCTGGCCTTCGTCCGCAACGTGATGGAGGGGACGAGGCTGCTGGAAGTTAATCCCCTGTTTGAGCAGGTTGCCCGCGAGCGGGGCTTCTTCTCGCCGGAGCTGATGGAAAGCATCGCCCAGAGGGGAAGCCTGCAGGGCGTTCAAGGAATTCCCGAAGACGTGCGCCGGGTATTTGTTACCGACTGGGATATAGCCCCGGAGTGGCATGTCAGGATGCAGGCCGTCTTCCAGAAGTACACTGATAACTCCGTGTCCAAGACGGTCAACCTGCCTGCTGAAGCCACGCCGGAGGACATCCGCCGCATCTATACCCTGGCCCACGAGCTTAAATGCAAGGGCATAACCGTGTACCGCTACGGCAGCAAGAAGCGGCAGGTGCTCACCCTGGCCGGCGATATGCCAGATGCCGGGGTTGAGCCGGTGCCCTACGTTACCGTCGATTCGGAGTACGGCGGCGGCTGCCCGTACGGGACATGTCCCTTCTGAAGCGTCAGGCCAGGCTTATGATTTGCCGGCGGTGCCTCTCCCGTGCATCAACAGGCCGGGTAACGTCGAGATTGTTTACGAACGACGGTCATTGCGAGGGCTTCAGCCTTCAGACCGAGCTTCAGTCCGAGGCCCGAGTTCAGCCCGAGGGCGAGAGCCCGAAGCAATCTCAAGCGACCCTCTGTGCCCATTCAGAGATTGCTTCGCTACGCTCGTAAAGAGGTAACGAAGCTCCTTCATACATCACAATATGACACTGCCGCCAGGAAACGCTATAATAGCTAGTATCATGCCAGGCAAAAGAGAGAGGAGGCGTAGCCTCCCCTCTCTATAATCTCCTTTACTTCAGCGACTAGATTGGTGGACAAGATGAAACGCACTCCGCTACATGAGCGACATCTCAAGCTGGGAGGCAAGATGGTCGACTTTGCCGGCTGGGAGATGCCGCTCAACTACCCCGGCGGCATTCTGGCGGAACACCTGGCGACCAGGAAATTCGGCGGGCTGTTCGATATTTCCCACATGGGAAGGTTCCTGGTGACCGGCCGGGATGCTGTGCCTTTCCTGCAATATGTCCTGACCAACAACGCCGCCGCCCTGGCGCCGGGGGAAGCCCAGTACACCATAATCCCCGGCGAGACTGGCGGGGCGATTGATGATGCCTATCTCTACCGGATAAGCGAGGCGGAGTACCTCCTGGTGGTCAACGCTGCCAACGCCGAAACGGACTGGGCGTGGCTCCAGAAGCACAGGACGAAATTTCCCGGCTTAGCACTGGAAGACCGGACGGCGGCCATTGCCATGCTGGCGCTGCAGGGGCCACGGGCAAAGTCGGTGCTGACGGCCATACTGGGAGATGCCCGGCAATTACCTGAGCCGCGGAGGAACAAGGTGGCCATCGCCGGGATACTTGGCGCCCGGGTTCCCATTGCCAGGACGGGGTACACCGGTGAGCCGATAGGCTTTGAGCTTTTCCCGCCCGCAGAAATGGCCGTGCCTGTGTTTGAAAAGCTGCTGGAGGCGGGCGAGAAGGAAGGCATCGTCCCCGTCGGGCTGGGGGCCAGGGATACGCTGAGGCTGGAGGCGGGCCTTCCCTTGTACGGACATGAGCTGGGGGCCGATGCCGAAGGAAAGGAAATCCCCCTGTTCGCCCTGCCCGCAGCCAGGTTTGCTATCAGCTTCAGCGAAATCAAGGGCGACTTCATCGGCCGGGATGCTCTGGCGAAGCAGTACCAGGAAATCAAGGCGCGGCGGGAGGGCAGGCTCAACGCGCCAAAGGAAAAGCGGCTGGTCCCCAGGACCATAGTCGCCATGTCAGTATACGATGGCGTGGCCAGAGCCGGCTGTCCGGTATACCTGGATGAGAAGCCGGTGGGCACGGTGACCAGCGGGACGGTAGTCCCCTACTGGAAGTTCGAGGGCGAGGGTGTTCGTGCCAGGCCGGGCAGCCAGTCTCAGCGGAGGGCGGTATGCCTGGCCTACGTTGACGCTGGCCTGAAGAAGGGACAGAAGGTGAGGATAATGGTCAGAGATAAGTTCGCCGAGGCGACGATTGTAAACAGGCACATCGGCGGCGAAGCGCCGCCTTATGCCAGGCCGTTGCTGGCCGAAGACCAGAGGAGGCCTGTTCCGGTGAGCGCCGGGGAATCTGTGGAAAACCTGGCCAGGAACCTGGCGCGAAAAGCAAGCGACAATACCGTCTGGAGGCAGAGGCGGGCCATCAATCTCATCCCGTCAGAGCAGACTCCTTCGCCGCTGGTCAGGCTGCTGACGATAGCTGACCCGGAGGGAAGATATGCCGAGCACAGAAAGCTCGAGGCCCTCGACAACGCTGAGGCATACTACTACCAGGGAACGGGGTTCATCGCCGGTGTGGAGGCGGAGCTGGTGGAGCGGCTGAAGACGTTCCTCGGCTGCTCCGATATAGAGGTCAGGCCAATCAGCGGTCAGATGGCCAACTCTGTGGTGTTCGGCGGCCTGGTTGACTATTTCAACGGGGTGGACAGGCGCGTGGAGCCGAGGAGAATGAGATGCGTCATGAACCACCATATCGGCCTGGGCGGTCATCTCAGCGCGCAGCCAATGGGCTCGCTGAGAAACTGTGTCGCCGTTGACCCGGTTACGGAAAGATGGGCGGTGGTGAATTTTCCCGTCATGGCCGATAACCCTTACCAGATAGACCTGCCGCGGGCGGCCGAGCTTATCCAGGAACATAAGCCGGAGCTTATCGTCCTGGGCAAGAGCATGATACTGCATACCGAGCCGGTCAAAGAAGTGGCGCAAATGGCCGCCGGGATAAAGCCGAAGCCAATAATCATGTATGATGCCGCCCATGTCCTGGGCTTGCTCGGCCCCTATTTTCAGCAGCCCCTGGATGAAGGGGCGGATATCGTCACCGCCTCAACGCACAAGACCTTCTTCGGCACGCAGAGGGGGATAGTCGCCAGCAATATGAGCCGGAGGCCGGACTACGCTGAGCTGTGGAGCAGCATTGTCAGGCGGGCTTTCCCCGGCAGCACCAGCAATCATCATCTCGGCACCCTCCTCGGCCTGCTTATGGCAACCTATGAGATGAACGCTTACGGACGCGAATACCAGAGACAGGTAATCGCCAATGCCAGGGCGTTCGCTTCGGCTCTCAAGGACTGCGGCTTGCAGGTGGAGGGCGACCCCGCCATCGGCTACACTCAGACGCACCAGGTCATCCTGCGGGTGGGCTACGCAAAAGGAATCGAGGTCGCCCAGCAACTGGAAGAGAACAGCATCATACTCAACTATCAGGGCCTGCCCGATGACGAAGGCTTCAGCACCAGCAGCGGCCTGAGAATGGGCGTCCAGGAGATGACCAGGTTTGGCATGAAGGAAGGTGATTTCAAGGAGCTGGCCGGGTATATGGCGGCGGTGATAATGCACGGCAAGGACGTCTCCCGGCAGGTTCCCGCCTTCAGGGACAGGTTCACTAGGATGCAGTACTGTCTTCCCGAGGAGCAGGCGCGCCCCCTGGTCGATGAGCTTATTGGCAGTACCATAAAGCTATAGAGCCTGTTCTCTTAACTCCAGGCGGTTCAGAAGCTCCCTGGCCACTTCAGCCAGCGATTTGCCCCGGCAATCCAGGGTGAAGTGAGCGTACCTGGAATAGAGGGGACTTCTTTCCTCATATATCTGCCTCAGCGATTTGCTCCTCAGTCCCACTATGCCCCTGGTGTTGGCGCTCCTCAGCCTTGCCTCGATGTTTTCCAGGGAGTCATCCAGGTGAACTACCGTGGCGCGCTGTCTGAGGTACTCCATGAGGTCGGGGTGGTAGATGATGCTGCCTCCGGGGGCCACCACCTTCCGGTCCAAATCCAACTGGCGCATGCTGCGCTTCTCAAGCTGGAGGAAACTCTGTTCACCCTCGGCATCGATGATTTCCTGCAGTTTCCTGCCGTCTTTTTGCTCTATGTAATCGTCCAGGTCGATGAAATCGAAACCCAGGGACCTGGACAGCGCCATACCCATGGTGGACTTGCCTACTCCAGCCATGCCAATCAAGACGATGCTCTGGTTCTTCATGAGCGCCCTCGAAGGTGCCGGACAGGTGGCCGAGGACTATTTCTCCTCTTCGCCCCAGGTCTGCATTATTTCCTTCAGGCGTTGGGCGAGCCTGGGGCTGGTGCGCAACCGGTTGATGAAGATGGGGCATCCCTCCAGCAGCGAGTTCTGGGCGGCGGCGGCCATGCTGGAGAGGAGGTTTTGCAGGCCGAGGCTGGCGAATTGCGACGCTTCCTGGGGTGACGATGATTCCAGTTGCCGGCGGATGTCCTCAGCGGTGAACCTCATCGGCAGCATGCAGGCTTTGTACCACGGACACTCCTTGCACTGAACCAGGGCATAAGTTTCATCCAGAATATCACCCATATCCGGCCCCTCTCGATATTGGCTCCACCCCTGCTTACTCAATATAATAGCCGAGTCAGGCTGAAATATCAAGAGTTGAGCCGTGGCCTTAGCTTCGCCGGCCTGTTTCACGGCAAAGCCGGGAATAGGCTATAATGGCGGTTGAGGTGGTTGGGCCTATCTGTGACCGAAGGAGGGCAAATGATGGACGGTCGCACCGAGTATCGAAGGAAGCTTATCTCATCCGAGGAAGCCGCCGGACTGGTGAAGCCTGGGATGTGGGTTGACTATGGCTACTACTGCGGCTTCCCCCTGCTGATAGATGAGAAGCTGGCCCGGCGGGCCAGCGAGCTCAGCGGGGTCAAGATTCGGGCCTGGGCGGCCCTGACCGAGCCCCAGGTGCTCAAGGCGGACCCGGCGCAGGAGCACTTCATCTACAACTCATGGCAGCTTTCGGCGGCGGAGAGAAAGTACCACAACATGGGACTTTGCTCCCATCTGCCGTCTAACCTCGGCGAGATGCCCAGAATCTACCGGGAGAACCTTAAAGACGAGGTGGACATCGCCTTTCTCGAGGTAACGCCCGTGGACAAGCGCGGCTATTTCAACTTCGGGCCGTCCATCAGCTATCACCGGGCGATATGCGACGTTGCCCGCACCGTGGTGGTTGAGGTCAACGAGTCGCAGCCGTGGGTATACGGCGGCTATGACGAGGCGGTGCACATCTCGCAGGTGGAATACATAGTGGAAAACAGGGAATACCCGATAGCCGAGCTCCCCCCGGTCCAGGCAACCAGGGTCGATGAGGAAATAGCCGGACATGCAGCCGACCTTATCGAGGACGGGGCTACTATCCAGCTAGGCCTGGGCGCCATCCCCAACATCGTGGGCGAGCTGCTGGTGAAGCGCGGCCTCAAAGACCTGGGGATACACACCGGCCTATTTCCTGACAGCATGGCGGCCCTTATCGAGGCCGGGATAGCCACCGGCCGGAAGAAGACCCTTAATCCCGGCAAGGCGGTGCACTGCTGCGCCGTTGGCTCAAGAAGGCTGTATGACTTCATCGACCGCAACCCGGCGGTAGCCGGCTTTCCTTCCGAGTATACCCATAATCCTCATATCATCGCTCAGAATAGAAAGCAGGTGGCGGTAAACGGCGCCCTCAAGGTGGACCTGCGTGGCCAGGTCTGCTCCGAGTCGGCTGGCTATCGTCAAATCAGCGGCACCGGCGGCCAGCTGGAGTGGACGCGGGGGGCTTATATGTCGCCAGGAGGCAGGGCCATCATCTGCCTCCGCTCCACGCGACAGGAGAAAGACGGCCGGCTGGTATCCAATATAATGCCTGCCCTGGAGCTGGGCGACATCGTCACCGTGCCCGCCGCCGATGTGTGCTACATCGTGACCGAGTTCGGGGCGGTCAACCTCAAGGGCAGGGCCACCTGGGAAAGGGCAAAGCTGCTCATCTCCATCGCTCACCCCGATTTTCGTGATGAGCTTGAGGAGGCTGCCAGAAAGGCCAATTTCATAACCAGAGGGACGGCGGGCCGGCTCAGGTGACCGCTGGCGGCCATTTAGCCGCAGTCGGTGGCAAAGGGCTGGGCCGGCTTTGCCTGAAAACCACGCTTTTTCTCCCGAAATGGCCGCCCGACCATTCAACGGCGTGACTTGACAACCACTACATATTGTATTATCCTTGTCTCGCTATACTATGGGTAGGAGTTAGATGCGCTGTCCCTATTGCAGTTACCTTGACTCCCGGGTGATAGACTCTCGCGATGCCGGCGACGGCATACGGCGCCGGCGGCAGTGTTTGAGCTGTGGCGCCCGCTTTACTACCTATGAGCGGCCGCAGCCAGCCAGCCTGTTCATCATCAAGAAGGACAAACGGCGGGAGGGGTTCGACCGCGACAAGCTGCTGACCGGCATCCGCAAGGCATGTGAGAAGCGGCCCCTGCCTGCCGGCGCCGTGGAGAAGCTCGTGGATGACATAGAGGCCGAGCTTTACCAGATGAACAGGGCGGAGATACCCAGCGCCATTATCGGCGATAGGGTGATGGCAAGGCTAAAGCGCCTGGACTACATCGCCTATATCCGCTTTGCCAGCGTCTACCGGGAGTTCACTGACATTACGGCGCTTAAACAGGAGATAGATAACCTGGTTGACGGTCAGACGGAAAGGCCCCGCCCGGCCGGCCAGCTGCCTCTGCTCCCCGATGAGCAAGTGGAGATGGTGACCCCAGCTAAGACCCAGCGAGGCGGCCGGAATGAGTGAAGAGTTAGCCAGGAAGCGGTTAACCCCTGCCGAGAGCACTGAAATCCTCAGGGCGGTGGTAGCTGATGCCGAGTCCATGGGCTTGCGCGACAGGGAGAAGATAGAGCGCCTTACCAGCCAGGTGATTGAGCGCCTGGGCAGTCAAAGCCCTCTGCCCGGGATGGAAGACCTGGTGCCGCAGCAGTCACGTCACCATAAGCGCCAGCCCAGCGATTCCAGGATTCACGCATTGATTAGAGATATCCTGGCTGAAGAGGTTCAGCCACGAAAGGAGTTAGCCATGCCCGCCAGGACGAAGACCGTGGCCAGCACTGCCATAGACATTACTGAGAATGCCCGCCATGTGCTGAAAAAGCGGTATCTTACCAAGGATAAAGAAGGACAGGTCATCGAAACCCCGGAGGAGCTGTTCCGCCGCGTCGCCCGCACTATCGCTTCTGCCGAGTCTATCTATAACGCTGAGGCTGATGTTGCCTGCTGGGAGGAGGAGTTCTACCGGTTGATGGCCAATCTGGAGTTCCTGCCTAACTCGCCCACGCTGATGAATGCCGGCAGGGAGCTGGGGCAGCTTTCGGCCTGCTTCGTCCTGCCCATCGAGGACTCCATGGAGGCCATCTTTGATGCGGTAAAGTATACCGCCCTCATCCATAAGAGCGGCGGCGGCACCGGCTTCTCTTTCTCCAGGCTGAGGCCGGAAAGGGACCGAGTAGGCTCCACCGGAGGGGTAGCCAGCGGGCCGGTCTCTTTTATGAGGGCCTTTGATACCGCCACCGATGTCATCAAGCAGGGAGGGATGCGGCGCGGGGCGAATATGGGCATACTGCGGGTTGACCACCCTGACATCATGGAGTTCATAACTGCCAAGAAAGACCCTGCCGCTTTCACCAACTTCAACATCTCGGTGGCGTTGACCGCCGGGTTTATGGAGGCGGTCAAGGCTGGCGCCGATTATGACGTGATAAACCCGCGCACCGGAGAGGTGCAGGGCAGGCGCAATGCCAGAGAGGTGTTTGATAGGATAGTGGAGATGGCCTGGAAGACGGGCGACCCTGGCGTCGTTTTCATTGACCGGATAAACCAGGACAACCCCACTCCCCACCTGGGCAAAATCGAGAGCACCAATCCCTGCGGCGAGCAGCCCCTGCTGCCCTATGAATCATGTAATTTGGGCTCCATCAACCTGGCCAGGATGCTGCGGAAGGAAGGGGAAACCACCCAGGTTGATTACGCCAGGCTGGCCAGGACGGTGCAGCTGGCGGTCAGGTTCCTGGACAACGTCATTGACGTCAACAAGTTCCCCCTGCCCCAGATTGCCGAGATGACCAGGAAGACCAGGAAGATTGGGCTGGGGGTGATGGGCTTCGCCGACATGCTCATCCAGATGGGCATCCCCTATGACTCTGAAGAGGCGCTGGGGGTCGCCGCCGGTGTCATGCGCTTCATAAACGAAGAGGCCTGCAAAGCTTCGGCGGAGCTGGCCGGGGAGCGCGGCGCCTTCCCCGCCTTCGCTGGCAGTGTCTATGACGTCCCCGGTGGCCCCGGGCTGAGAAATGCCACCTGCACCACTATCGCCCCCACCGGCACCCTGAGCATCATCGCCGGCTGCTCCAGCGGCATCGAGCCGCTGTTCGCCCTGAGCTACACCAGGAATATCCTCGATGGCGACCGGATGCTGGAGGTGAACCCCCATTTTGAGGATGCCGCCAGGCGTGAAGGCTTCCACTCCGATGAGCTTATGCAAGAGCTGGCCGCCGGCGCCCGGCTCGGCACCCTGGAAGGCGTCCCCGACCAGGTCAAGCGGCTGTTCGTCACCGCCCATGATATTAGCCCCGAGTGGCATGTCAGGATGCAGGCCGCCTTTCAGAAGTCCACCCACAACGCGGTATCCAAGACGGTCAACTTTCCCCACGAAGCCACTCAGGATGACGTGGCCAAAGTATATAAGCTGGCCTATGAGCTTGGGCTGAAGGG
Organism: Chloroflexota bacterium; assembly: GCA_016202545.1. GTDB lineage: Bacteria > Chloroflexota > Dehalococcoidia > Dehalococcoidales > JACQON01 > JACQON01. The sequence continues at coordinate 11,607 of JACQON010000029.1, read as the reverse complement.
AATAACCATCTACAGGGACCGCAGCCGCGATAGCCAGGTATTGAGCACCGGCGAGGCGGCCAAGCCCGACAGCGCTGCGCTGACGCCGCGGAGGCGGCCAAAATCCACCACCGGCATGACCGAGAAGGTGACCACCGGCTGCGGCAGTATCTACGTGACGGTAAACTCGGATGAGCAGGGGATTTGCGAGGTCTTTTCTACCCTGGGCAAGTCCGGAGGCTGCGCTTCAGCCCAGCTTGAAGCTATAAGCAGGCTCATCTCCCTGGCGCTGAGGTCAGGCCTGGACGCCGCCTCGATAGTGAAGCAGCTCCGCGGCATCCGCTGCCCGTCTATTGCCTGGGAGGGGGGTAAGTCGGTGCTCTCCTGCGCCGATGCTATTGCCGGCGTGCTGGAGAGGCATGTAAGTGGCGCCGCCGATAAGCCGAAGTCTGGACCCCACGACCACGGTCATGACCTTGGCCCGGCCAGGAATCTAGCCGGGCAGTGCCCTGACTGCGGCAGCCTGCTCGTCTATCAGGAGGGCTGCTTCGTCTGCCGCGGCTGCGGGTATACCAAGTGCTAGGCCTCTTGCTCAACCTGCCTGCAATTGCTCTTCATCCAGTGTTATAATTAACTTAACAGGACTTAACGGGGGCGGATATGAGAGCGGTGGCCATGCGTGAAGCGATGCTTTATGAAAAGCTCCCCGGCTTGCGGGTGCGCTGCAATATCTGCCAGTGGCGCTGCATAATAAATCCTGATAAGTCCGGCGTCTGCCGCATGTACCGCAACCGTGACGGCGTCCTGTACAGCATGAACTACGCTCAGGCATCCTCGGTGGCCGCCGACCCCATTGAGAAGAAGCCCCTGTTCCATTTCTTCCCCGGCACCCAGGTCTTTTCCCTGGGCGGCTGGGGGTGCAACTTCCACTGCCAGGGCTGCCAGAACTGGGAAATCTCCTGCCCCTCTGATGACCAGCCGTGGCGCAACTCCAGGGAGATATCGCCGCAGCAGGCCGTAGAGCTGGCCGGGCGCTACGGTTGCCAGGGCATCGCCTGGACGTATAATGAGCCGACGATGTGGTTTGAATATACCCTTGACTCAGCCAGGCTGGCCAGGGAAAACGGCCTGTACACCGTCTACGTGACCAACGGCTACATGACCCCGGAGGCGCTGGACGAGCTCGGGCCTTACCTGGGTGCCTGGCGTGTGGATGTCAAGGGCTTCTCCGATGCCTTCTACCGCAGCCTGGCCAGGATAAGCCACTGGCAGGGCATCCTTGAGGTAGCCGAGCGGGCTAAACATAAGTGGAATATGCATGTTGAGGTGGTGACCAACATCATACCCACCATGAATGATGATGACCAGCAGCTTGAGGGAATCGCCGGCTGGATAAGCGAAAAGCTGGGCGAGCTGACCCCGTGGCACGTGACCCGGTTCTACCCCCAGTATAATATGACGAGTTTGCCGCCGACCCCCATTTCCACCATTGAGCATGCTTATGAGATTGGGAAAAGGGCGGGACTTAAGTTTGTCTACGCCGGCAATATCCCCGGTCACCACAGTGAGAGCACTCTCTGCTATTCCTGCGGCAGGCAGGTGGTGCAGAGGTTTGGCTACCAGACCACGGCGGTGGGCTTGAAGGACTCAAGCTGCAAGTCTTGCGGGGCGGAGCTCAATTTCAGGACGCCGGATGGTGGAGGTCGCCGTGCTTAGAAGTCCAGCCGTAGCCGGGCAGTTCTATCCGGCATCGCCCGCTGAGCTTCGGGCGATGCTTGACAGGATGATTGACAAAAAGGCGGAAAAGCAAGACGCCGTCGGCCTGCTTTCGCCCCATGCCGGGTATATCTACTCCGGGCCGGTGGCGGGAGCGGTCATGTCCAGGGTCGAGCTTAAGGATACCTTCATCATCCTGGGGCCCAACCATACCGGCAGGGGAAAGCCATTCAGCATCATGACCCAGGGGGCATGGCGCACGCCCCTGGGCGACGTCAAAATCGATTCGGAGCTGGGCAAGAGGATTCTGGCCGCATCCAGTTGCCTGCAGGAGGATAGCCTGGCCCACCAGTATGAGCACTCCATCGAGGTGCAAATACCCTTTCTGCAGCACTTAAAGAGCGATGTCATGATAGTCCCCATCGTCCTGGCTGACGCCACCGGCGAGGCGTGCAAGCAAATCGGCAGGGAGCTTGCCGCGGCCATTAAGCAGTCAGGGAGAGAGGTGGCCATCATCGCCTCCAGCGATATGACCCACTATGAGTCTCAGGAGGCGGCCAGGGAGAAGGATACCCGGGCGATAGAGGCCATCCTGGAGCTGGACGGGGATGGACTGCTGGAGCGGATTGCCAGGCTGAACATATCCATGTGCGGCTATGCGCCGGCGGTCTGCCTCATCTCCGCCGCCAGAGAGCTCGGGGCGACGCGGGCGGAGCTGGTGAAATACCAGACCAGCGGTGACACCACCGGCGATTACTCCAGCGTGGTCGGCTACGCCGGCGTCATCGTGCCCGGAAAGAAGACGCATCCGCTGGTCAAGCTGGCCAAAGATACCGTGGAGAAATATGTCAGGGAGGGCAAGGTAATTCAGCCGCCGGCGGAGCTTACCCCGCAGATGAAAGAGAGGGCCGGAGTCTTTGTCTCCATCCATAAGCTCGGAGAGCTGCGGGGCTGCATCGGCACCCTGGAGCCGATGACCAAGAACGCGGCTGAGGAGATAATCGTCAATGCCATCAGCTCGGCAACCAGGGACCCGCGCTTTCCTCCCATCGCCCCCGGCGAGCTTGCAGACCTAGAGTACAGCGTGGATGTCCTGACCCGGCCCGAGCCGGTATCAGGCCGGGACCAACTGGAGCCCTGCCGGTACGGTTGCATAGTGGAGTGCGGCTTCAGGCGGGGGCTGCTCCTCCCCGACCTGGAAGGGGTGGATACCGTGGAGCAGCAGATTGAAATCTGCTGCCGCAAGGCGGGCATAGCCCCCGATGAGCCGGTCAAGCTCTACCGTTTTGAGGTGAAGAGATATAAATGAGTATCGCATGATAGTTGGCTATGGCCACATTAAATACTAGACTACAATCTTGCCCCTCGCCGCAAGGCATAACGAGCAAAGTGCAAGCGTCTTGTTAACCAGAACATACCTGGTAAAGGGAGGCTATAAATGGCAAAGGAAAATGTTAGTTCTGCTGAAGCAAAGAGGCTGGACGAAACTGAAAAAATGTTAACGAAACCCCTTCCTCACATCTTGGCCGAACTAAGGGAGGCCATCAAGATAGCTACTGAAGCTGCCATAAGAGCCGAGGAAACGGCCAAGGCGGCTAAAGAGGCTGCCGGAGCCAATAGGAAAGCCGCCGAGGAGGCAGCAAGAGAGGCCAAAGAAACCGAGGCGAGAGCCGGAAAAGCCGCTGAAGCCTTCAAGAAGGTGGTGGATGACGCGGTCAGAAATGCTGGGGAAGCCAGTGCCAAGGCCACAGGGGCTGCTAAGATGGCAGCCTCTGAAGCAGCAAAAGAGGCCGAACAGATAGTCAAGACAAACAAGAGAATGGTTGAAGAGGCAGTGAGGAAAGCTGAGGAGGCAAGCATCACAGCCACAAAAGCCGCTGAAACGGCTGTTGTAGCGACTAAAAAAGCGGTTGCAGAGGCAGTCAGAAGGACTGAGGAGACAGAAAATTCCGCTAATAAAGTTGCCGATGCAGCCACCCAAACAGCCAGGGAAGCTGCCAGAAAGGCTGAAGATGCAGCTTTGAAAGCGACAAAAGCGGAGTCGGCTGCCAGAGAAGCGATTGAGCAGGCAACGAGGAAAGTCGACCAGGCAGTAGCCACGGCCAAAGAGGTTGCTGAGTCAGCAACTAGGGCATCGATACAAGCGGCCGATAAGGCGACGAGGAAGGCTGAGGAGGCAAGTAGCCGGGCCGCTGAGGTCACTGAAGCAATGGCTAGAACCGTCCAGGAAGCAGTCAGGGCGGCCAAGGAGGCTGCTGAGATAGCAATCAAAGCATCGACTGAAGCAGCTAAAAAGGCAGGAGAAGCCCGTGATGCCCAGCAGAAGGCCGCCGAGACTGCTCTGCGAGCAATTGCCGAAGCTACAAGCAAAGCGGAGGAGATAGCTAAGCCAGCGGCTCAGGCAGCTATACAAGCATCGAAAAAAGCCGAAGAAGCAGGTGCTAAAGGCACAGCAGCCATAGAAATGGCTGAGGCAGTGATGAAAGAGGTTCGGGAGGTGCCTGCGAAAGCAGCGAAAGTCGCTGAGGATGCGGCAAAGGTGGCTGCCAGAGCGGCAGAAATGGCACAGACAGCTACAAAATCTGCTGAGGAAGCTGCCAAAAAGGCTGAAGAGGCGGCTCTCGCAACTCTCAACGCGGCTGCTCGTGCTAGCAAAGCAATTGAGCAGGCTGGTGTCAGCGCCGAAAAGTGAGTCACTCAGTGCCTCTCGCCTGTCTTCATTGAGAGCGCAGGGGGGAACCATTTGATGAACTGCGCTGTTGGTCTTATACTAGGTATTGGAGCATGAAGGTAGCCAATAATAAAAGTAAAACACAATAATTACTCCCACCTTACAGAAGGTGCGCTATGGACATGTTTGAACGGCAGGCTGAGGAGCAAAAGGGGCAGGAGGCCCCGCTGGCCACCAGGATGAGGCCGTCCAGCCTGCATAGTTTTGTCGGGCAGGAGCACCTCATCGGCGAAGGGCGGGTGCTGAGGAAGGCCATTGAGTCTGACCGGCTGCCGTCAATCATCCTGTGGGGGCCGCCCGGCTGCGGCAAGACTACCCTGGCCTACATCATCGCCAGTAGCACCGGCGCCCACTTCAGCGCCATAAGCGCCGTCAGCGCCAGCGTCGCCGACCTGCGCCGGATAGTGGAGCAGGCTAAAGAGCGCCGCCAGACCGGCCTCCAGAAGACCATCCTGTTCATTGACGAGATTCACCGTTTTAACAAGTCCCAGCAGGACGCGGTGCTGCCCTATGTTGAGGACGGCACTATAACCCTCATCGGGGCTACCACCGAAAACCCTTCCTTTGAGGTTACCTCGCCCCTGCTCTCCCGCTGCCGCGTCCTTCCCCTGAAGCCGCTGACCGGGGATGAAATAAAGGTGCTGCTCATGAGGGCGCTCAAGGACCGGTTTCAGGGCATCGGCGAGCTCGATGCCGAAATAGCCGCCGATGCCCTGAGCAACCTCATCACCATGTCCAACGGCGATGCCCGGGTGGCCCTCAATGCCCTGGAGATGGCCGCTCTGAACACGCCGCCTGACGCCGAGGGCAAGCGGCATATCACCTTGCCCATTATTGAGGACGCCCTCCAGCACCGGGCCTTGCTCTATGATAAGGCAGGAGACCAGCACTACGACCTCATCTCAGCCCTGCACAAGTCGCTGCGTGGCTCAGACCCGGATGCCTCGCTTTACTGGCTGGCTAGGATGCTGGAGGCGGGCGAGGACCCGCTGTACATCGCCCGCCGCCTGGTCCGCTTCGCTTCGGAAGACGTGGGCATGGCCGACCCGCAGGCGCTGGTGCTGGCCATGGCCGCCCAGCAGGCCGTCCACTTCATCGGCCTGCCCGAGGGCAACCTGGCCCTGGCTGAAGCCGTGGTCTACCTGGCGACCGCCCCTAAAAGCAACTCCCTGTACCAGGCATATTCCCGGGTCCAGGAGGAGGTCAAGAGAGGCTCGGTTGAGGTTGTCCCGCTTCACCTGCGCAACCCGGTGACGCCGCTGATGAAGCAAATGGGCTACGGCGAAGACTATAAGTATGCCCATGACTACCCCGGCCACTTCGTTGAGCAGCAGAACCTGCCTGATTCTCTCCAGGGCAAGCGCTATTACACGCCCAGCGACCAGGGATATGAGAAGACGGTTATCGCCCGGCTCAAAGCCTGGTGGCAGGCGAGGGTCAGCCCCGATAAGAAGACCGAAGAAGGCGGAGACTGAGCGATTCTAAACCCCCGCCGAAAAGAGCCACCTGCCGCGGTCAGGCCTTAAACTCCCTCAGTATCCTGGTCATCGCCTGCCAGTGCGTCCCTCTCCAGTAGATGCGGTGGCAGGCGGGGCACTCCCTGTACTGCTCCTGGGTCTGGAAGACGTAGGGAGGCACGCGGTCCTTCACCTCGGCTTTGCTCCTTTCGGCCAGGGGCTGGTTGCATTCCAGGCAGCGTGTGAACGGTCTGAACTGGCGGTCGAGGTTCAGTGCGGCTATCACCTGGCTCATCTGCAGCTCAGGCTTATCGCTGGTGAGGAGGATGACCCTGAGCCGGCCGCTGGTCACCAGCCGCCGCTTGATGATTTGCGTATCGCGGGTCAGTATCACCCTGTCCTCGGCCAGGGCAATGGCTATCATGCGGGCATCGTCGCTGCCGTTGAAAAACAGGGCATCATACCCCATAATCCTGAGCCACCTGGCCAGCTTACCCGCGTTATGGTCAACGATAAACCTGGGAGCGTCTATAGGCGTCACCCCCGTTCTGTTTACAGGCTGAGCTCCATGCCCTCATGGGCCAGGTTGACCGGGGCGTTCAGCTCAGCGGCTACGTTGTATATCTCAGCCTTGATTTCCTCCTCCAGTTCGGGGTTCATGTGGACGGCTATCACCTGCGGCAGATAGCCCTTAATCTCCCGGAAGCTGGTAAGTTCTCGCTTCAGCAGGGCGGGGGTAAGGTGCCTTGACTCTGTGGCGAAGGCCTCATACCTGTCTGGCGTGGTGACTTCGATGACGAGCAGACGAGGAGATATACGCTCCCAGCAGTCGGCCAGGCCCGGCCCGGTGTCGCCGGTGTAGAAAACCGCTTTGCCATCCGGGGAGGTGACCTGGCAGCCGACGGCAGGCTCGGAGTGCTTTACCGGGACGCACAGTACGCTGTAGCCGTCAATCTGCCTGGCCTGGTATGGTTCCATGGGGATGAACCTGACTGTGGGATTGCCTTCAGGCCGTTCCAGGAAGCGGGGATAAAGTTTGCCATTGAGCAGGTGTGCTGAGAGAGCATCACCCACTGATTGGAGAGCGTATAGATTTACAGCGGCCTGACGCAGGTAGAAGTTCATGGCCACGGCTGGAATATCCCTGATATGGTCATAGTGGTAATGGGTGAGCAGGATAGCCTTGAGCTTTAGCTGGGCGGCGAAGGACAGGCTGGAGGCCAGTCCGCCGGCATCCATAGCCAGGCAATCATCAATCAGCAGGCTGACAAACTTTGAGTCCTGCGATTCACGGTTGTGTGCCCCCAAGACCCGGATGCGCATCTTTTTCCGGCGACCTTCCACCCTCAATCCTTGATGAGGAAGGGGTTGAAGTTTGTCTGGTAATCGTAGGTATCAATGGCCTCTTTCTTCTTCAAGAAGCCCACCACGGCATAGGTAAAGGGTGTGGCTGCAGCTTCAATCAGGGTCTTCGCCAGCCAGTGGTACAGGATTATTGCCGGCAGGAACGAAGGGGTGCCGATAAAGGCCAGGGTGATGAATACCGAGGTGTCCAGTCCCTGGCCGATTATGGTGGAACCGATGGTCCTGCTCCACAGCCAGCGACCACGAGTCAGAATTTTCATCTTGGCCAGGACAAAGGAATTGGCAAACTCGCCGACGAAATAGCCGCCGAAGGAGGCGACGAGCAGCCTGGGCGTGTAGCCCAAGATACGCTGATAAGACTCCTGCCCGTCCCAGAAAGGGGCCGCAGGCAGTAGCTGTCCTATCCAGACAAAGGCCACAAAGATGAGGTTGCAAAGAAAGCCAAGCCAGATGACCCTCCTTGCCCACTGATAACCGTAGACCTCGGTGAGAACATCGCCGAAGATATAGCTCAAAGGGAAGATAAATATGGCGGCCGGAACGATAACCGGGCCAAGGCTGACCAGCTTTACGGCAATAGTATTAGCGGTAATCAGGCTGGTGACAAAAACGGCGGTAATGAGCACCAATCGGTATGAGATACTCATCTAAATCCAGCGCTTACGATGGAAGAATAGAATCATGCCGGCCATTGCCGCCACCATGGCGGCCAGCAGTATAATCCAGGCATGGGGGCTACCGGGGGCGCCTCCACCGGGTAAGGGAACGTTCATTCCGTAGAAGCTGGCGACAGCGGTCAGCACGGTGCCGATGGTGGCTAGGATGGTTAAAACGCGGAGAATGCGGTTAATACGGTTAGTGCCTAGAAGATAATCGGTGTCCTTATATACCTCGATAATCTCCTTACTTTCGTCCAGGGTCTCACATATCTTGTTCATGTGGTCCACGAGGTCGCCGAAAAAGACACTGATATCCACTTTGGTGAACCGTCTGAGCTTGTCCTCCAGGTTTGCAATCAAGGTACGCATGGGAAAGATAATGCGCCGCTGGGTGATGATGTCACGCCGGAGTACAGCCAGTTCATGAGCGGCCTCAACATTCTCGTCAAACACGGAGTCTTCCACTTCTTCCATCAAGCTCAGGATTTTATCCAGTACGGGAAAGTAGGAGTCGACCGCCCCATCAATTATGCGGTACAGAAGGTAGCCAGAGCCGGAGCTGAAGTTTTCCTGCCGTACCTCCTCATCAACCTCGCAATCGCGAAACAGCTTCATTAAGGTCCTGAGCTGTGCCTCATGAACGGTAATCAGGTATTTATCTCCGACAAAAACTGCTAATTGCCCATGGGTGCTCACCCTGGTTACCTTGTTGTAGACGGGAAAGTGGAAGACTATGAACAGGTAATCTTTATATTGGTCTATTTTAGGCCGCTGTTTGCGGCTGAGGCAGTCATCCAGGTCCAGAGGATGGAACGGGTAATGTTGGGCAAGGTACGCCATCTCCTGTTCCGCCGGGTGCTCGATATTCACCCAGGTCAGGTCGCCCCAGGTAAGCGATGCCAGGTTTAGCGGTTGCTCTTTATTAACCTCTGGAATAGCCATGACCAACCCTCTGACATGATTGGTCATATTTTAACATAATCGGGGCCAATACGGAACTATCGGGTCAACAGGTTAAAATCTGGACTCCCTCAGCTTAGAGGCCGCTTTCTTCATGCGCGGCGTCCCCCGGGGGGCTGCAAAACGCCGTCGATGTCCTCAAGGTCAAACCACCACTTTTCTGCCTGGTCTTGTTCCTCATAGCCTATGATGCTGTCCATCTTTATCAGGAACCCGTCCAGCCAGGGAGTGTGGGCCACCATCCACCGGGCCATATCATGAAGACGGCCTGCAGGCTTGTTCCAGGGACAGACTTTGATGCACCGTCCACAGTAGTCCCCGTTAGGGTTGAGAATTCGAAACTTGGTGCAGCGCTCAACGTCCAGTCTCCAGTTCTCGTAGCCGTTAAGCACCACCGTGTCACCCGGAGGAATAGCCCTGGCCGGGCAGCCGGCAGCGCATTTCTGGCATTTCCGGCAGAATTCCTGCAGCCCGAAGTCCACCGGCTTATCCGGCAACAGCGGCAACTCGGTGGTAACCACCGCCACTTTGAAACGGAGCCCAAGAAAGGGGTTCAAGACTATGCCTGGGCGTGAGATTTCGCCGACTCCCGCCAGCAGAAGCAGCGGAGGGATGACGACCCGGGAATTATCAACCGTATGCGCCCGGGCGGAGTAGCCTAACCTCCTGATGTAACTGGCCATGATGCAGCTTATGAAATCGGCAGTCGAATAGCTCAAATAGCCCTGGGCGTTGGATATCCAATCGTTTCCCGTTGAGCCCCGCATAGTCCGGTAGTCCTGATCCACTAGGATCACGATGGCGGACTGGTGGCTGAGTTCAACCGGGTTGCCTTCCTTATCATGGCTGTACACCGCCCATTGCGGCAGTTCGCTGATGCCGACGATATCCGCCCGGTAAAAGTAGCCGAGCCTCTTGATGTGGCGGCTCAGAGCCTCAGGCTCCTCCGGAATCGGGGCCTTGGAGGCGGCCTTATCGCCTTCCGCCCTGGCGCCCAGGTAAGCGGACATTTCCGCCCCGGCGGCAGACAGGGGGTACTTATAGCCCCTGCAGAATGCCCCGGCCACCGCCGGCCCCAGACCGCCTCGCAAGGCACGGACAAACCCATCCTCCCTCTGGTCCACCCTCTTGATTTCATCGGTCACCAGGGTGGTGGGCCAGTCAACTCGTTTCAGGCGTTCCATGGGATACGGCCCAAGCTGACGGGTATCTTGATGATGTGATTTGCCTTCGGGTTTGATAGCGCTATCCTCTCTCTATAATCATGGCCATCCCCTGGCCGCCTCCAATGCACAGCGTGGCCAGGCCGCGGCGGGCGTCCCTTCTCTCCACCTCATAGAGCAGCGTCACCAGTATCCGGGCGCCGCTGCAGCCAACCGGATGACCGAGCGAGATTCCCGAGCCGTGGGGGTTAACGTTCTCACAGCCGGGCTCACAGAACTCCCGGCTCTCCCCGTAGCGGGGGATGCCCAGTTCCCTCATGCAGGCAATGGCCTGGGAAGCAAAGGCCTCGTTCAGCTCAATCACGTCGAAGTCCTTGATGCTGTAGCCGGTCTGGCTCAGCACCTTGCGGGTGGCTGGTATGGGGCCAAGCCCCATATACTGAGGGTCAACGCCTCCGCTGGCGTAGGCCCTTATGGTGGCCTTGATGGGCAGACCGTTTCTCTCGGCGAACTGGCGGGAGGTAACCAGCAAAGCGGCGGCGGCATCATTTATCCCGGAGGCATTGCCGGCGGTGACTGTTCCCCCTTCCATAAAGGCAGGGGGAAGCTTGCTCATCTTCTCCACGGTGGTCTCCATGGGCCTTTCATCGGTATCGAATACCGTGGGTGCTCCCTTTCTCTGGGGGATGACCACGGGCACAATCTCTTCCTTGAAAATGCCTTCCTTTATCGCCTTGAGGGCGCGGCGATGGCTCTCAGCGCCTACCTCGTCCTGCTCTCGTCGGGATATGCACAGTTCTCTGGCGATATTCTCGGCGGTGATGCCCATATGGTAGTTGTAGAATATCTCGTACAGACCGTCGTAGACCATCATGTCCATGGCCTCGGCTTTGCCCCCGACATCCATGCGGTATCCCCAGCGCGCCTTGGGAAGCGCATAGGGGACACGGCTCATGTTTTCCATTCCTCCGGCGATGATAGCCTCGGCATCGCCGGCCCTTATGGCCTGGGCGGCCAGGGCTACCGCCTTCATCCCGGAGGCGCATACCTTGTTTATGGTGAAGGCATTGGTCTCCTGGGGCATCCCGGCCCTGATGCTGGCCTGCCTGCCCGTATTCTGGCCTTGCCCGCCCTGGATGACATTGCCCATGATGACTTCGTCTATCTTCAGCCCGGGCAGGCTTTCATCCCAGTCCATGTACTTCTGTTCCACCGGGCTTTTCGGCACGTTTCTCAATATGTCCGGCCTGAACTTTTTGACCTCTTCTGGAACTATCGGCCTCCGGCCGATTCTCTTCAGCACCTCTTTGATGGCCACCTTACCCACGTCAACCACGTCCACATCCTTCAGTGCCCCGCCGAAGGTGCCTATGGCAGTCCTGGCCGCGCTTACAATTACTGCTTCAGTCATCAGCTTCTCCTTCTAACTCTAATTTTAGCCTATCATCCCCTGCGGGCGCAATTCATCTTATTCGTTCGGTAACAGTCTGTCATGGCGAGGGCTTCAGCCTTCAGACCGAGCTTCAGTCCGAGGCCCGAGTTCAGCGTTCGACTGAGCTCACGCCGAAGTCCCGAGG
>JACQON010000027.1 GCA_016202545.1 Chloroflexota bacterium | reverse complement strand
GTGTGCTTTTATGAGGTCAGTTTCGTTGCCACAGAATTTACACTTCATTGTGTTTCAGAGCAGCCAACTATAAATTACACAGGACAAACTCTATATATATTTTACCACAGGTAATATGATTACCAATTGTTGAATTCAAACTGAGTAAGGTTTTTGGGGGAAGGGGGATTATTTGAAGCTAATATTGGGTAACAATATTAGCTGAATTGGTAGCGCATACCGGATTCGAACCGGTGATCTCCTCCTTGAGAGGGAGGTGTCCTAAACCCCTAGACGAATGCGCCACGGCTACACGGGGTAACCGGTTTACCACCGGGCCATTTGAAAGTTTATCACATCACGTCCACAAGGGGCAAGTAGGCACGCCACCGTTCTATCCGAGCTTGTTGGGCTGCTGGTGCTGTGATAGAATCTGATTGGAGGGCTAGTCCATCCTGGCTAGCCCTATAGGTGTTTGGAGAACGAAATGGACCTCACCGGGTTGTTGGGCTTGATTGAGGAAATGCCTGCTTACCGTCGCCTTACTGCTGAGTTGCGACAGCAAGAGGACGGCGCCGGAGCGGCGGTGCTGAGCGCCGCCCGGCCGTACCTCATTGCCGCCCTCTACCGCAGCCTGCGCCGCCCGGTGCTGGTGGTTACGGCGCAGCCGGAGGACAGCAAGAGGCTCCATGAGCAACTGCTGGCCTGGTGCGACTCCGCCCGGGTGAGGCTGTTGCCTGAGCCGGATGCCCTGCCCTATCAGCGCATCGCCACGGATACCTCCACGGAGACGGAAAGGGTGCAGGCCCTATCCGCCCTGGGCGAGAGGGACTCCGGCGCGCCGGCTGCGGAGCCTCCCCTGGTAGTCTCTTCTGCGCCGGCCCTGATGCACAGGGTGGCGGCGCACGGCGATTTCGTCTCGGCTTTCCACGCTGTAGCGGTGGGAATGCGCGTTGAACCCCTTCGCCTGCTCCAAAAATGGGAGGCTATGGGCTACCGTCTGGAAGACGTGGTCGAGGTGCCGGGCGCGGTGAGCCACCGCGGCGGTATCGTAGATGTTTATCCGCCCACCAGCGACCTGCCTGCCAGGATTGAGTTCTTCGGCAGCAGCGTGGACGGCATCCGCCTCTTCGACCCGGCCAGCCAGCGCTCGTTGAGGACGGCATCGTCCATAACCGTCGGCCCGGCCACGGAGGCGCTGCCTTTATTATCGAAGGACAGGGCCGGGCTGGAGCCGGTACTTCACGGCCTTGACCTGTCCAACTGCGCCGCCGAGGTGGCCGACCAGCTCAGCCAGGAAATAGCCATGCTGCTCGATAGGCAAAGGCCGGACGCCATCCAGTTCTATGCCCCGCTGTTTAACCGGGATAGCATCATGGACTATCTACCGCATGATGCCCTCATCATAGTTGATGAGCCAGCCGATGTCAGGCTGGCGGCGGAGGGTTTTGACGCCGAGGCTGAAGAGTTGCGCCGGGAAAAGGTGACCGGCGGGCAGTTACCGCGCAACTTCCCGCGGCCGTATTTCACCTGGCCGGAGCTGGAGGCAAAGATAAAAGGGAAACGGCGCCTGGCGCTTTCTTCCTGGGATGCCGATGGAAGCGAAGAGTCGCGCCGGTTGGGCTTTGCTAGCGCCCCCGGCTACGCCGGAAGGCTTCCCTCCTTCCTTGAGAAGGCCGGGCAGATGCTCGACCAGAACTGGCGGCTCATCATCGTCAGCAACCAGGCCAGCCGGCTGGCCGAGCTCTTTGCCGAGCAAGGGATTATCGCCGCGCCCGTTGCTGAGGTCAAAGAGGCGCCCCCACCGGGCTCGCTGACCCTGGCCCACGGCTCACTGGCCGAAGGGTGGGCCATGGACAATGAGACCTGCCTTTTCACCGACGCTGAAATTTTCGGCTTCGTCAAACAGAGGCGGCTGGTCAAGAGACACCCTGTGCCGCGCCACAGGTTCTACATCGATATGAACCCGGGCGACTACGTGGTTCACGTCGAGCACGGCATCGCCAGGTTTGTCGGCATCGTCACCAGGAGAATTGACAGCAGCGAGAAGGAGTACCTCGTCCTCCGCTACGCCGCCGGCGATAAGCTCTATGTCCCCACCGACCAGATAGACCGTGTCAGCCGGTACATAGGTGCCAGTGACCGTCCGCCAGCGTTGGACCGGCTGGGCGGCCGCGACTGGATACAGACCACGCGCAGGGTCAGGGAATCGGCCAGGGACATCGCCCGGGAGCTATTGGCACTGTACGCCGCCAGGGAGGTCTCGCCCGGCTTCGCCTTTTCTGCTGATACCGTGTGGCAGCGGGAGCTTGAGGCCTCCTTCCCTTACGTTGAGACACCGGACCAGGCGGCGGCAGCGGAGCAGGTAAAGGCGGACATGGAAAGGCCCAAACCTATGGACAGGCTGGTCTGCGGGGACGTTGGCTATGGCAAGACCGAGGTAGCCATCCGGGCGGCTTTCAAGACGGTGCTGGACGGCAAGCAGGTGGCGGTGCTGGCGCCGACCACGGTGCTGGCGCAGCAGCACCTGCTCACCTTCCGCCAGAGGCTGGCCGCCTTTCCGGTAAGGGTCGAGGTCTTGAGCCGGTTTCTCACCCCCAGAGAGCAGAAGACCGTCCTGGAGGGGCTGGGTGAGGGCGCGGTGGACATCTGCATCGGCACCCACCGGCTGCTGCAGAAAGACGTGGTGTTCAAGGAGCTGGGGCTGTTGATAATTGATGAGGAGCAGCGCTTCGGCGTGGCCCACAAGGAACACTTGAAGAAGATGAGGCGCGAGGTGGATGTACTTTCCCTGAGCGCTACTCCTATCCCCCGCACTCTCCACATGTCCCTGGCCGGCATAAGGGATATGAGTGTCATGGAGACTCCTCCTGATGAGCGGCTGCCGGTCAAGACCTATGTGGCCGACTATGACGACCGGCTGGTCAGGGAAGCCATACTCAGGGAGTTGGAGCGGAACGGCCAGGTGTTCTTTGTCCACAACCGTGTCCAGGGCATAGACTTCCTCGCCGGGAAGCTGCAATCGCTGGTGCCGGAGGCCAGGATAGCGGTAGCCCACGGCCAGATGCCGGAGGAAGAGTTGGAGGCGGTGATGGCCGACTTCGCCCTGGGCAAAAGCGATGTCCTGGTGTGCACCACCATCATTGAATCAGGGCTGGACATACCCAACGTCAATACTATAATTGTCAACCGGGCCGATAAGCTGGGGCTGACGCAGCTATACCAGCTCCGGGGCAGGGTGGGACGCGGCGCCAACCTTGCTTACGCCTACTTCCTCTACGATAGGGAAAGGCGGCTGACCCCCACAGCCAGGAAACGCTTGCGGACGATATATGAGGCCGCCGAGCTCGGCGCCGGCTTCGGCATCGCCATGAAAGACCTGGAAATCAGAGGAGCGGGCACACTGCTGGGGGTGAAGCAGAGCGGGCACATCAGCGCCGTCGGCTTCGACCTGTACACTAAAATGCTGGCTGAGGCGGTGGAGGAGCTGAGGGCGAAACAGGCTGGCATCAGGCCGACCAAGCCGTCCCGCCTGCCGTCGCCGACCATAGACCTTCCCCTACCGGCCTATATCCCCGAGGACTACGTGTCCGACCTCAAGACCAGGCTCGGCCTGTACCGCAAGATGGCGGCGCTGGACAGGATGGAGCAGGTAGAGACCCTGGCCCAGGAGCTAGGCGACCGGTTCGGCGCTCCCCCGCCGGCGGTGGTGAACCTGCTATATGCGCTCAAAATCAAAGTCCTGGCGGCCGGGGCAGGCATCGAGTCCGTCAGCACCGAGGATGGTCACATCCTGCTCAAGCGCTTCGACGGCCTGCACTTTGACCGGCGGCAACTTGAGCCGCTTAGGGAGGGGGTCAAGCTCGGCGTGACCCAGCTCCGCCTCAACTTCAAGCGCCTGGGCGGCGAGTGGCAAAAGGTGCTGGTGGAGGTGCTGGAGAGGGTGGGGCACAAATGTCCACATATGTTATAGACTCTCACACTTTCTTGACAATCGGATGAGATGGATATATAATCGGTATTAAGACTAGATAGAGGAAGGTCAACCGCGAGTTGATATGGGAAAATGCAGACTAGATTCTTGCAGTTGAGCTAATTCTATCAGGCTAGAAGGGAGAATTGGAGGTGCCCAAATGAACATGACTGGAATCTCGAAATGTAATATGTCCACTTGTGCCTACAACAAGGAGGGGTCTTGCCATACTCTGGGTATAACTGTTGGCCCGCATGCTGAATGCAATACTTATGTTCATGCCAGCAGCCGGGGCGGATTCCCGGAAGTCACAGGCGGGATAGGTGCTTGCTTGGCTTCAAACTGCAAATTCAACAGCAAATTGGAGTGCCAGGCCACGAAAGTAGATGTGGCCATTGACGATAAGCACGCTGACTGCAAGACATTTCAATCGAAGAAGTAAGCGGTAAGAGCACAACGGTTCTGGAAGCATGTGGACTGTCACAGATTTCTGAACATGGGCTTGAAACACAAGCGCTTGTTATGTGCAATACCAGAACCATCGTAGCAATAGCCCCGCCAGCTTTGGTAAAACCTAAATGCAGTAAAAAGGCAGTTTCGTTAAGCCTGCAGATAGCGAAACTATCTGTCTGGTTTTACTTCAGCTAAAAAGCCCTTGATATTATCTCTTTATTTTAGCGAAAGTGCTTTCTATCACTTTATTATGATAAGGGAATCTTTCAACTAGCAATGCTTCCAGTGCGGGCTACCAATTTTATTTCTCAGGCAGTCTAAGAGGGGCTTCGCCCCTCTTCTAATTTTCCTCCATCTCTCCAGTAAGGAGAAGGGGATTAGGCAGTGGAGGTCAACTTATTGGTAGCCTTCAGGCCCTTGCCGAGATAATCTTTATCCCATTCTGCGTCAACACGCTCTACGCTGTTAGCCCGGCGCTTGATTTCCCCCTTGACATTAGTATACAGTTTGTATACACTATCGATTTAGGGAGATGGTCGGTGCTTCGCATAGAGTCTCTGGAAATCGATGACCATATCCTGGAGAAGATTGAGTCGAAGCACGGCATTTTTTTACCGGAGTCGAGGAAGCTTGCCTTTCAGACAAGAGGCATGTTAGAAGAGGCAGAGAAGGGCTGTATAAAGTCTTCAGCCAGACCGGAGCCGGACGCTACGTCTTGGTGGTACTGGTAAACCTGGGCGGTGGCGACTGGAGAGTGGTTACTGCAAGAGAGATGACCGCTAGCGAAAGACAGTTATATGTCAGGGCAAGTGGAGGGAGGTAAAATGGCCGATATAGATAAGGATATCGAGCGAATCGAGAAAGGCGATGCCTGGGATGAGGGCGATGAAGTCGTCCAGGTTGAGGTCAAGAAGCCATTGGACAAGGTGATTCCGGTGCGACTTTCGGCGGAGAAGTGGGAGGAGCTGAGGAAGGAAGCTCGGGAGCTTGGCGTCGGGCCGACCACCCTTGCTCGTATGTGGATACTTGAGCGCTTACGCCAGAAGACCGTGGCGAGGGTTTAGTCCCAACAATCTCACAACCCTGCATGACTTCCGGCTGCTCTTGCTATGCGAACCCCAAGCCCGTCCACACCAGAGCGCTCGGCGCTTTTAGGGCCAGTCTAAGAGGGATAGCATAGAAACTCCCTCTTTCTTTTTTCCCCACTGTTTGATACGGACACGGCTGGCAAAGTAGAATGGTAAAGTAGAATGGTAAGGAATGATTGAGGCTTTTTTTGCTGACCTGGCCAGGTGGCTGCCTTTCGGGTACGCCTTTGGCGCTGGCATGTTGACCAGCGTCAGTCCCTGCGGCGTCGCCATGCTGCCGGCTTACGCTTCCCTTCACCTGGGCACCGAGGGGGGAGGCTTCTGGACGAGGACGCCGCTCCGGCGCAGTGCGCGGGCATTGCTGGCCAGCGCGGCGGTGACCCTGGGCTTTGTCGCCTTGTTCGGAGTCGCCGGTGCTGTCATATCATCAGGGGGACAGTTATTGGTGGCCTTCATACCCTGGATAGCGGTCATTATCGGCGCGCTGCTCATCGTGACAGGCGTGTACCTTGTTGCCGGGGGACGCCTTTATACCAGCCTGCCAGCGAGATTGGCCAGCCGCCTGGGCGGTAATGGTACTCCGGGCATCAGGGGTTTCTTCATCTTCGGCATCGCTTACGGAATAGCGGCGCTGAGCTGCACCCTGCCCGTCTTTCTGGCGGTGGTGGGAAGCGCCCTGGCCATGGGAGGCTTCGCTCCGGGGCTGTTTCAATTCATCAGCTACGCCCTGGGAATGGGGCTGGTCGTCGCCGTGGTAGCCATAGCTTCGGCGCTGTTCAGAGAGGCGGTCCACCGCTGGCTGCGCCGGCTGATGCCGGCGATGGCCCGGCTCAGCGGACTGCTGCTCATCTTTGCCGGAGGCTATATCCTCTATTACTGGTTTACCATGGGGGACATCCTGCGCTGGATGTTGTAAGGAAGGAGAAGGAAATGAGCAAACCATCGCGTCACCGCCGGTCACGCTGGGGCTGGATAGCCTTGATGGTGGCTGCGGCCGGGCTTCTGCTAGCTCAGGGATGTGCCTCTTCAGCGCCTGCGTCCGGCAGGCCCGGGCAGCTACAGGTCGGCAGCCCGGCGCCCGATTTCACCTTGACCGACCTCGCCGGCAACCAGGTCAGCCTCAGCGACTTCCGCGGTAAGGCGGTATTCATCAACTTCTGGGCCACCTGGTGTCCTCCCTGCCGCGAAGAAATGCCGGAGATTGAGGCCATATACCAGAAATATAAAGACAGGGACGTGGCGGTAATCGGCGTGGACATCCTGGAAAAAGAGGACGTGGTGCGCCGGTTCGTCCAGGAGGGTGGCTATAGCTGGACATTTGTCATCGATACCACCGGCGAGGTGACCACGGTCTACAAGGTGACCGCCATTCCCACCAGCTACTTCATTGACGGGAATGGGATTATACGGGCGGTGGCGGTCGGCGCTATGACCAGGACGGAAATGGAAGCGCGGCTGGCCGGGGCAATGCGCTAAGATAGCACTGAGCTGTGCCTCTTTCCTTTCCCCCTCTCCGTGAAGGTTAGGGAGTTCACCCTGACGGGATTAAAAGGGTTAGGTAAATAGAAAGCGGTACTAAGGTATTAGCGAGTACCGGCTGTTGACAACCGTCATCGTCTGAGCTACAATCTGGCCAAATGGTAATGACCTTAAGAGCACAAATGCTAAGGCGCCTCTCTCTGGGCTTTCTGGCGGTGTGGTTTCTGGTTGCGGTTGGCGGCTGTAGCCCCGATGCTGAACCGGTCAAAGCCCGGCAGCTTTATATCTTCAACTGGGAGGGCTACTTTGCTCCTGACACTCTGGAGAACTTCGAGAAGGAGTTCGGCGTCCAGGTAGTGCTGGAGACTTTTGACAGCGAGGAGGAGATGCTGGCCGGGCTGCAATCGCAGCCGGGGCGTTATGACGTGGTGGTGGCCAGCGATAGCATGGTCTGGACGCTGAGGCAACTGAAGCTCCTGGCTGAGCTGGACCCGGAGCGTATCCCCAACCTGGCCAACATTGGTCAGCAGTTTCGCGGCCTGCCCTTCGACACGGACAACCGCTACTCGGTTCCTTACCTGTGGGGGACGACCGGGCTGGCGGTGAACACGAGCTATATCCGGGAGGGGGAACGTGGTTGGGAGGTGCTGTGGGACGCCGCTTATAAGGGGCATCTGGCCATGCTTAATGACGCTCAGGAAGTGTCAGCGGTGGCCCTGCTGGCGCTGGGGTACAGCCTCAACTCCCGCCAGGCCACGCACCTGCAGGCAGCCGAGCAGAAACTGCTGGAGCAGCAGCCGCTGCTGGCGGGCTATCTCGACTCTCTCTCCATAGTTGACGGTCTGGTCAGCGAGGAGCTATGGGCCGCCCAGCTTTACAATGGCGACGCCCTGGCGGTGGCCGAGAGTAACCCCAGCATCACCTATGTCATCCCTGAGCAGGGCGCTGCCCTGTGGGTGGACAACCTAGTCATACCGCTAGGCGCGCCCGACAGGGACGAGGCACAGGTTTTTATCAACTATATCCTCCGGCCAGAGGTCAGCGCCGCCATCGTCAACTACCTGTATTACGCTACCGCCAACCATGCGGCTGAGGCGTATATCCAGCGAGAAATCCTGGAAGACCCGTCCATCTACCCGGCGCTGGAAACCATGAGCCGGCTGGAATATTACCAGCCCCTGGATGAGGAGACCAACCAGAGGTTGAACCGAATCTGGGTCAGGCTGGCGAACCCTTAAAAAGCGAGGTTCGAAGGGGAGAGTGGTGATGCGCTGGTTTCCGGCCCGTGTCGTGCCTCGCAGCTTGATAGGCCGCATTGGGGTTGCCCTGGTGCTGGTAGGATTGGTTCCTATCATGGTGGCGTGGGCCATCGTTTTCACCCAGTACAAAGGGCCCAAGGCCGTAGACGAATACTATCTGCTCCTGGCGGGCTATGCCGCTCAAAGCGTACAGCAGGCACTGGAAGAGGGGGCTACGGCTGTGGAGATAGTCGCTCAGGACACCGTGATAAGGTCTTACCGCGGAGACGGCGCAGCCGTGGAAGGCCGCCTTATCGAGTTCAACAGCCTTTTCCCCCGCTTCTATCATCTGACGCTGGTCAGTCTGAACGGGCAGGCCATGGCCTCCAGCACCTACCGCTACTGGGGAGGATGGGGGCAGATGACGGCTTTCCAGAAGGCCAGGTCGGGAGAAGTTGCTATCTCGTCGGCTCATCTACCTTTAGGCACTCAGGAGCCGATGGTTTCCTTCGCCGCGCCGGTGCGTGACCAGCAGGACCAGCCGGCAAGCGTGCTCATAGCCGAGGCTCCGGTGGCTTCGGTTACCTCCCTGGCTACAGGGCTGGAGGTGGGCAAAGAAGGCCGCGCTTTTGTCGTCAACTCCCTGGAGCAGGTCATCGCCCACCGGGAAGCCGGGCAGCTTATGACGAGCTGGGCGCTGCCGGGGATGGAGGCAGCGCCTGGGCCAGCTCTCTTCACCGCACGGGAGGATGGCAGGGACTACCTGTACGCGGTAGCCCCGGTGACTGCGGGAAAGATGCTGGAGGAGTGGAGCGTGGTGCTGCGCATATCGGCAGACGAAGCTTACGCCTTCTTCATCCGCACGCAGCGACTGGACCTGGTTATTGCTCTGGCTACGCTTTTGGCTATCGTCCTGGTGGCCGCTGGCCTGGCTATCTCTATTGGCCGGCCGGTGCGGAAAGTGGCCGCCGCCGCCAGCCGGATGGCAGCGGGAGACCTCGGCGTTCGGGTGCAAGAACACGCCGGTGGCGAGCTTGGAGAGATGGCCGGTTCCTTCAATGTCATGGCTGAGAAGCTTCAGGCCAACATAAGTGCCCTTCAGGAATCACGCAAGCGCATTGTCGCTGTTGAGGAAGGCGTGCGCCGGGATATAGCCGCCCACCTTCACGGCCGGGTGCAGGGAAAGCTGCTCGCTTTGAGGGGTCGTCTTCAACAACTGCTGGGACAGACAGACCAGCAATCTGAAGCGTCTCAAGTCCTGGGGGAGGTTGTCGATGACATGGGGCGGGAGGTGGTACAGGAGCTTAGCCTGGTCAGCCGCCGACTTTATCCTTCCATTCTGCGCCGCGGACTCATTCCGGCGCTGCAATCCCTGGGTGACCAGTTTGAAACCGCCGTGGCTATCGATATGAGGCTGGATGCGGAGCTGGAGCGGAGCGAAGGAATTGACCACAGCCTGGTCCCCGAGCCGGTAAGGCTGGCCATCTATCGCATCGCTGAAGAGGCCCTGACCAATGTGGTCAAGCATTCCGGGGCGAGCCAGGCGACCGTGGAGCTTTCTTTTCCTTCGGAAGGCTGGCTGCGCCTGGCGGTGCGGGACAACGGCCGGGGGTTTGATATGGCAGGAGTCGGCAGCGGCATGGGGACGGCGTCTATGCGAGACTACGCTGAATCGGTGGGTGGCAAATGCACCCTCAGCAGCGCACCGGGCCGGGGCACCGAGGTTATCGCTCTTCTTTCTGTTGCAATGCCTGGAGCAGGGCAGCCGGAGACAAGTCCACCTTAGAGATGAAAGCCAGCGCCCCCTCTTTTTGGGCCAGCCTTTCATAGCTGCGCCCGATGTGGCTGCTGACCAGGATTACCTTGATGTCGGGCAGATGGCCCTTGATGTATCGGGCTACGTCCAGCCCATCCTGCTGCGGCATTTCCACATCGGCAATGACGGCGTCCGGCAGCAGCAGACCGGCAAGGCGCAGGGTCTCACTTCCGGTGCCGGCTTCGCCGATTACCTGGAAGTCGCCGCTTGCTTCCAGCAGTGAGCACAGCCACTGGCGAAATATATCTTCATCATCAGCTACAATAACCCGGTACATGCGGTGCCTCATCATTTTTTCTACTGAATTAGCATAGCCATCTCTGAGTGCAGCCGCCATAGTGCTAGCCTGATATTCCATGGGGATAGGGTTACTTGGTGAAAAAAAGATTCAGGCAGGGGCAGTGAGGTTGTTTAGTAACACTCTGTCATTGTTATGAAAATGCGGGCTCTGCCTGCTTGGACGTTATCGGCTGACTTCAGGCGGGCGCCCATCTCCCTACCCTCTTCCCAGTGGGAAGAGGGAGTTAAGTAAAAGAGAGGGGCGAAGCCCCTCTCTAAATCTCTT
>JACQON010000028.1 GCA_016202545.1 Chloroflexota bacterium | reverse complement strand
GTGCCATACGGGGTATCGGAGGTTGATATAGCCGGCGGCCTGCGCGGCGAGCCGCTGGAGATGATAAAATGCGAGACCATAGACCTGGAGGTCCCGGCTACCTCCGAGATAGTTATCGAAGGTGAAATCAGGCCCGACGACCTGCTTACCGAAGGCCCATTCGGGGAGTACACCGGTTACATGGCCGGCGCCGTAGAGCCCCGGCCGGTGATTCGCGTCAAGGCGGTCACGTACAGGAATAACCCCATATTCACCATGTCAAACATGGGCATGCCCGTTGATGACAGCCACGTAATGTCGACAATAAGCACAGCCGCCGAGGTCCGCGAATTGCTTAAGGGCCGCGGCTTGCCCGTCACCGATGTCTCCGTCTTCTCGGAGACCTGCTATCTTCTTGCCGTGGTTGCCGTTAAAGTCCCCTACGCCAATGTGGCCTCGGACATAGCCCATGTGGTCTGGGCGTCAAGATATGGAGTGGCCCTCCCTTACGTTATCGTGGTCGAAGATGACGTGGACCCGTTTAGTATCAGCGAGGTGTTTCATGCCGTGGTGACAAAATGCCATCCTTCCCGGGGGATAAACGTTCTGGAACATACCACCGCCGGCGTTCTCATTCCCTGGCTGAACCGGCATGAGCGAAAACACCATATCGGAGCACGGGTCTACTTCGATTGCACCTGGCCGCTGGACTGGGACCCCGCCGACGTGCCCAAGAAGGCTTCCTTTGCCAGGATATATCCTGAAAAAGTGCAGCAGCGGGCCTTGGCCGTATGGCGCAAATACGGTTATTAGCCCTGTCTCAGGATAGGTGGCAAAAAGCGCGGGGGAAGAACCTTCTCACGGCGCTATGCGCGCATCAGGCCGGGCAGCCAGAGCGCCAGCGATGGGAAGGCGGTAACCAGCGCCATGGCAATTAAGTCGATATAGACGAAGGGCATAGCGGCCCGATAGATGTCGCCCATGGTGGTATCGGGTGGGGCTACGCCCTTCATCACGAACATGGTCAAGCCGAAGGGGGGTGATATTCCCCCCAACACCATGTTAATGAGATATATGGCGCCAAACCATACCGGATTGAAGCCCAGGGCAGTGACAACAGGCATGAACATGGGCAGCGTTATCATCATAATGGCGCTCTGCTCGATGAACATGCCGAGAATTACCACGATAAGCTGCAGGCCTATGATTATGGCGATTGGGGGTAAAGGAAGACCGGTACTGAATTCCACCAGGCCGCGAGTGGCCCCGGTAAATGCCAGGAGCTGGCTGTAGGCTAACGCTCCAGCAATAATCATGAATATCATGGTTGAGGTGGATGCGGTGCTGGCAGCAGCTTTTTTCACCAGCTTCCAACCGAATTTCCCCTGTATTGCTGCCAGTACGAAGGTGCCCACGGCTCCAGATGCAGCCGCCTCCGAGGGGGTAGCAACACCCAGGATGATGACGCCGATGACCAGAAAGACAACGATTCCGATGGGCAGGATGTGTCGCATCGTAGGCAGCAGTTTCTTAACCAGAGACGTTGGGGGTGTCACATAAGGGGGAGCCAGATAGGGCTGGAGCTTGCATCTCGTAATGATATAAGCGGCATAGAGACCAGCCATCAATAGCCCTGGTACGATAATAGCCATTAACAGCTTACCAATAGAAATCTGCCCCAGGAAGCCGAGGAGGACTGCCAGTCCGCTGGGGGGAATCATTGCCGATAGGCCGGCGCTGCCCAGGATGGGCCCCAGGCTCATGGGCTTCTGGTAGCCACGCCTTTCCATCTCCGGTACCAGCGTTGACCCCAGCATAGCCGCTGCCGCCATAGTATTACCGGTCAGGGCTCCCAATAGAGTTCCGGCACCCACCGAAAGCAACCCCAGCCTGCCGGGCAGCCGTCCCAGCCATTTGTCCAGAGCCTCAATCATCGCCGGGACCGTCTGAGAGTGATACATCACCTCTCCCATGAGTATGAACAGGAGCAGCGGCAGCAAGGCAAAAACCGCCAGAGAAGAAAAGATGCTGCTGACAAGCTGGTGCAGGCCTCCGGTACCGCCCCACCATACTAATACCCCCACAACATTGATGAGCATAAAACAAAAGGCAATAGGTAGCCCGGCCAGCATGAGCAGTATCAGGCTACCGAAGATGATTATAAAAGTTAACCACCACTCCATAACGATGACCCGGATTAAAACATGACTTTCTTGCGTTTGTTACCGCGGGTGCGGCGCACTTTTCCGGCTGCTCAAATGCATGCAAGCCCTGCTCAGGAACTGAATGAAGAGCAGAAAGCTGCCAGCTGGAATAACGGCATACAGAATGAAAGACGGCGGCCCGGCTATCGTAGTCTGGCGGGACCCCTGTTCAAAAAGGCTCAAGGTAACCTCCACGCCATACCAGGCGACAACCATGCAGACGAGAGCGCCAATAACGGAGGTGATAAAGTTGAGAATCGCCCTGGGCCTTGCATTCAACCGACCGAGCAGCAGGTCCAGGACTACATGCCCCTCTTTCTTCAGTACCCACGCAGTGCATAGAAAGGTGATAAATACCAGGCTATATTCGCTGACTTCAAACGCCCATACTATGGGGCGCTTGAGGGCGTACCTCATCAGGACATCGGCGGCGACGAGCAGCATAACCAGGATTACCAGCGCGCTCCCCAGGTGGAATAAGTAACGGGTAATCCAGTCAAAAAAGGCCGACACCTTGACTAGTGACTTCATTGCTCGCCTGCGGTTACCACCTTCCTCTCGGTCAAGCTGCGGGTAGGTCAGCATATGACCTACCCGCGTCCCATGTTGCTGTAGCTTGCCTACTTCAGTATCATCGCCTTCAGCTTGGGAGCGTTCACCGCGTCCTTCTTTATCAGGTCTTCCCAGGCTAGCTCATAGACTGCTTTGACAAAGGCATCCGCTTCAGACGGTGGAAGCTCGATAATCTGCATTTTGCTGTTCTTTATTTCCTGCAAGCTCTTCTGGGCAATTTCCTGCTGCTGGGTGGCAAATGCTGGTTCCAGCTTATGATATACATCCATTATTTTAGTGCGCAAGCTCTCGGGCAGCTTGTTCCAGGCATTCAGGTTGGCAATCATGTTCAGCCTGGCCCAGAACACGCCGGGAGTGATAACGTATTTGGTTACCTCATCCCAGTGGTACTGGGGCACCACCCCTTCCATGGTCATAACAAAGGCATCAATCACACCCTGCTGCATGGCGGTATATATCTCTCCCAGCGCCATGGTAACCGGGCTGGCTTTCGCCACTGTCGCTACGGGCACCACCGCGGCGAAGACGCGCATCTTTTTCCCCGCCAGGTCGCCTAACGTCTTCACCGGGATATTGGTGTAGATATGGTATTGCAGGCCGTCGTAGTGTGACTCACCGACGAACTTCAGCCCTTTGGTCTGGTGCATCTGGTCCTGAAGCTCGAAGTATCCCGTCTTGGCTATCTCGGCATGCTTGATGGTAGTGTTATACGCCGCATCAGCCAGGGGCAATAGGCCGGCGTAGTATGCGCCCGGGACAGAGCCGAACTCCACCACTCCACTTTGCACCGCCTTATGCAGCTCAAAGGGGCTGACCACCTCGGGGCCACCCTTAAAATCTATGCGGAACTCACCTTTGAGCGCCTCATTCACCCCGTTAATGAACATCATGGCCGGGATGTTCTTTACATCATCCCTGGACTGCCATGACAGGGCTTTCCAGACAATTTCCTCCGCCTTAGGGGTTGGAGCTGGTGTCGAGGTAGGGGTCGGTGCGGGCGCCGGCGTCGGGGTCGGCGTGGGCTTGGCGGCGCAAGCCGCCGCCAGAGGCATCGCCGCCAGGGCCAATATCAGGCCCACCATGACCAGTTTTCGTTTCATTGCGTACCTCCTTTAAAAGTAATGAATATATTTTCCGTAGATGGCTTCAATAAGCCCATCCCCATTCACGGACTACTTGCCAGCATATAACCACCTCCTATTTGATAGAGTCCTGGAAGAGGGGTTTATCCCTGCTCTCTGGCTCATGTCCCGCTCTGCTCCCGCTTCGCCTCCAGTGCTCGCAGGACTTTCGTCGGCGTTATCGGCAGCTCGGTGATTCTGACGCCGACGGCGTCATAGATAGCGTTAGCGATGGCCGCAGCAAGGCAGGCTACGCCCATGTCGCCAACGCCTTTACTACCCAAGGGAGAAACAGGGTCAATGGTCTCAACAAGAATGAGCTGCATATCTGGCAGGTCAAGGGCGGTTGGCACCTTGTAACTCATGATGGAGGGATTGAGCAACTGGCCGGTCTTGCTGGCATGGACGAGGCCTTCTTCCAGCAGTCCGTAGCCAATCCCCATGCCGGCGCCGCCATGAAGCTGGCCCTCCACGATGTCAAGGTTCAAAGTCCTGCCCACGTCATGGGCAACTACGCATTTAGTGATTTTCACCTCGCCGGTTGCCGGCTCCACCTCGACCTCGATGGCATCGGCAGCGAAGGCGTAACACGGCGCATAGTTCCCGTAACCGTCTTCATTTTGAGGCTGTGTCGAGCTGACCCAGGTGCCCTGGGCAGTAATCGGCCCGGCATCGCCATCTACGGAGGTAAAATATGCGGCGCCGGCCACCTCAGCAATCGGCACTGACCGGCTCATGTCCTTTACGTGAATTTTGCCCTGCCTGGCCACCAGGTCTTGAGGGTCAACCTCGAGCATATTGCTGGCGATTCTAAAGAGTTTCCTCTTTACCTCAGCCGCCGCTATTCTCAGGGCGCCGCCGGTGGTCATCGGCGACCGGCTGGAAACGCAGCCCAGGTCAGGAGGCGTGACTTCGGAGTCGGCGCCAATTATGGTCACCTCTTCCAGTGGTATGCCCAGGTCCTCGGCGGCCATTTGAGCCAGGACGGTGTACAGGCCCTGCCCGACATCCGAGTTGCCAGTACGCACCAGGAGGGAGCCGTCAGCGGCCAGCTCTATATTGACTGTCGCATATTCGGCATCGGCATCCAGCGTCTTAAATCCGCTCTGCTGCATCATGCCAGCCATGCCAACACCGGTGTTGGGTTTCCTCTTCTCAGCCCAGCCTACAGCCTGGGCCGCTTTTTTGATACACTCCTCAATACCGCAGCTACGTATGATTAGTCCGGTAGAGGTAGTGTAGGGGACGTCTTCAGGTTCAATGATGTTCTTAAGCCTGATTTCAACGGGGTCAATGCCTACCTGGTCAGCGGCCATATCAAGCAGCGATTCACGGGCAAAGGTGATTTGGGGGTTGCCGAAGCCGCGCATGGCCCCGGAGACCGGTTTATCGGTATAGACACAATAGGAGTCAACCCAGATATTCGGTATCTTATATGGGCCGGCAGCCATGGCCTGGCCGAGCAATGCTACCCAGGAGTTCAGGTCGCCATAGGCACCCACATCCAGGATTGCTTTCTCTCTCCAGGCAACGATGGTGCCATCTTTGTTCAGCCCTATCTCGGCGTCAATCAGGAAGGGATGGCGGCTCTTGGTCGCCTGGAACTCCTCTTCCCGACTCAGTGCCATTTTCACCGGCTGCCCCAGTTTTCTGGACATGAAAGCGGCGGCGATATCATGGGCATATGAACCGCTCTTGTTGCCGAATGCGCCGCCTATAGCTGGCGGGGCGATAACCCTGACCTTGCTGGCGGGCATATTCAGGGCGCCGGCGATACTGAGTCGGGTATAGAAGACATACTGGGTGCGTGTCCAGTGGGTCAATTTGCCGGTGGCGGGGTCATAGCTGGAAAGACAGGCATGGGTATCGAGTGCGGCGTGAACCTGTTTTGAGGTCTGGAACCTGCCTTTAACGATGTAATCAGCCTCTTTCAAGCCCTTCTCTATGTCGCCGATGCGTACTCTCTTCAGGTCGCGGACGTTATTGCGCGCCTCTTCCTGTAGCTGCGGGGCGCCGGGCACCATTGCTGCCTCAGGGTCAAGTACCACGGGCAGCTCTTCGTAGGTTACCTGGATAAGCTCCAGCGCCTCCTCTGCCGTCGCCTCATCCACCGCCGCCACCGCCGCCACTTCATCACCCACATATCTGACCTCCCGGTGCAGGGCATACTGGTTTCTGGGGCGGGCCGCCCCCACCGGGTTGGTCTTGCCGATAATATCGTCGGGGGTGAGCACCAGCTTCACGCCGGGCAGCATTTCCGCCCTGCTGGTATCAATCTTGACCACTCTGGCATGGGCATGGGGGCTGCGGAGGAACTTGCCGTAAAGCATGCCAGGAAGAGACAGGTCAGCGATATACTTCGCCGAGCCGGTGACTTTGGACATCGAGTCTATGCTCGGGATGCGCTTACCGATAAAGTCAAATACATCGCCCACAATGCTTATCCAGTGACTCTAAAACACGCCCGTTTTTAATACTTGAATGCTATCACGGGCTTGTGCGGAAGTCAATATACATCCCTTTGCCGCCCCAGCAGAGCGATGCTATAATCAGACAAAAGGCGGGGGAATATAGTGGAAAAAGAAGTTAAATGTCCCTGGTGTGGCGAAATAGCGGCGCCGGAGCTGCGCATCTTCCACGGCGATTACGGGGAAGTAAAAGAGCGGCGATGCCCGAAGTGCAACTCGATACTGGCTGCCTATCTTAATAAGGAAAGGCCGGGACTGGAGAGGGTTCGCACTTTTAACGATTGCAGCTAAGCTGATATATGAGTGGACTGATATAAAGGAGGACGGATGCTAGAGGAAGCCCAGGACGGGATGGCGGAGGGGACTATCAGCAATGAGGCGCTGGAAGAATGGGAGAAGCGGATTGGCGCTAAGCTCCGTATCGGCAATCTGTTCAACCAGAGCGCATCCTATGAGGCTATCAGGAACTTCGTTAATGGCATAGGCGACTCCAACCCACTGTACCGTGACCGGGAGTATGCCGGGCGGACCAGCTACGGTGCTCTGGCGGCGCCGCCAGGCTGGCTTTACAGCGTATTTCCCACCTGGGTGCTCCAGGGGCTGCCCGGGGTGCACGCTTTCCACTCCGGCAACGACTGGAAATTCTACCGCCCGGTATATATGAATGACCGGATTACGCCTGAGTGCCATTTTACCGGCTTCGATGTCAGGACCAGCAAGTTTGCCGGCAAGACGGTCTTTGAGTACCAGCGTGCCGATTTTTATAACCAGAGAAATGAGCTGGTGGCCACCACCGACCTGTGGTTAATCAGGGCGGAGAGAAAAGCGGCCAGGGAGATAGGCAAGTATGCCTCCATCCAGTTGCCGCACCCGTGGAGGGAAGAGGAACTGAGAAAGGTAGACGAGGATACGCTGGCTGAGGAGATACGGGGTAACCGCGTCCGCTACTGGGAGGATGTGAAGGAGAGTGAGGAGCTTCCGCCGGTGGTCAAGGGCATCCTTGGTCTGACCGATATGATTGCCTATACTGCCGGGGCGGGCCCGGTACAGATTGCCGCCCACGGAGTCCAGCTCAGGCTCTACCGTAAGCACCCCACCTGGGCGTTTCGCGACCCGCTGACCAGGGCCTGGGAGCCGGTTTATGGAGTCCATTTCAACAAGGCGGCTGCCAATGGCGCCGGCCTACCCTACCCCTACGATGTCGGGGTGCAGCGGAATAGCTGGCTGATTAGCCTGCTCACCAACTGGATGGGGGATGAGGGATGGCTCAAATCATGCTACGCCGAGTACCGCAAGTTTGTCTTCTTTTCGGATGCCGTGTGGCTGAAGGGGAAAGTCGTCGGCAAGTATCTCGACGAAGAAGGCGAATGCTGCGTCGATATTGAAACACACGGCGTAAACCAGAGGGGAGAGGACACCATACCCGGCCGCGCCACGGTCATTCTCCCTTCCAGGGACAAAGGGACGTGGCCGGTGAGGAAAAGGCTGCCGCCTGAAGAGTTCCGCGGCACGGGCAAAGGGGTCTACTTCTAGGCTTGCCGCCAGGAGTCCAGCCCAGGACAAGGGGTTTTCCCATGCGCATGGAATATAAGACCTATGATGATTTCAGGAGGGACTTCCATCTGAAGGAGAGATGGGAAGTCTTTGACGGCAGCCGGAGCAACCTCAACATTGCCCATGAGTGCCTTGACCGTCACCCCGGCGAGAAGACGGCGGTCAGGATAAAGTTCGATGATGGGAGGAGGGAAGCGTACACCTATGGGGAGCTGTCCCGCCTGACCTCCCGGTTTGCCAATATGCTGGAGAGACTGGATATAAAGGCCGGGGAGCCGGTAGCCATCGTCCTGAACCCGTCGCTGGAATTGTATGTAACGCTCTTCGGCATACTGAAGCGGGGTGCCGTGGCGGTGGTATGCTCGCCGCTGTTCGGCCCGGAGGCAATTGAATACCGGGTTGATAAGTCCGGCGCCAAAATGGTGGTGACTCATGAAGAGAAGGTCGGCCTGATAAAAAAGGG
The DNA here is from genome assembly GCA_016202545.1 of Chloroflexota bacterium. Classification (GTDB taxonomy): domain Bacteria; phylum Chloroflexota; class Dehalococcoidia; order Dehalococcoidales; family JACQON01; genus JACQON01. The sequence goes on along the minus strand of JACQON010000028.1, from coordinate 143,673 downwards.
GCTGGTGCCGCATCTGGTTATTGCCGAAGAGATGGGAGAACGGTTGCTTGCTGAGGATGAGCACTACCAACCCACTACTTCGGCGGATACGCTCGCCTTTCTCCAGTTCTCCAGCGGCGCCACCGGCGCGCCCAAGGCCGTGCCCTACGGCCATAAGGCAGCCACCATGGCTGCCGTACACGTGAAGTTCGGCATCGGGTTGCGAGAATACGATAGCTATTTTTGCCCGTCGTCCCCGGCCTGGGGCATGGGCATCTGGTACGGCACCATAGGGCCGCTCATCTTCGGGAACGCCGTGGGCGCCTATTCGGGGAAGTTTGACGCCGAGTACGTACTGCAAGCCTTAAGGGAATTCCAGGTCACCAACCTGTTTGCCGCGCCCCTGGTATACCGCCGCATCATGGAGTCGGGTAAGCTCGACCGGCTGAAGCTCAGGCGGATGACCTACACCGGCGGCAAGCTGGACATGGACGTCATCCGGTACTTCCGGGAGAAGCTCGGCCTCATCATCCAGTCGTGCTACGGGTCTACCGAGGTAGGCGTGGTCCTCGCCGATTACGACTTTGATGACTGGACGGTCAAGCCGGGCAGCCTGGGCAAGCCGTTGCCCGGCATCAGGGTGGCGGTGGTTAGTGAGGACGGGAGAGAACTGCCCCAGGGAATGGTGGGAGGGGTGGCGGTATGGCTGGACGGCAAATGGGTCAGGCTGGGAGACAGGGCATATGTGGGCGAGGACGGCTATTTTTGGTATCAAGGGCGGAGCGATGACGTTATAATCTCAGCGGGATACACCATAGGCCCCGTGGAGATAGAGGAGGCCCTGCTTAAACATCCGGCGGTTAAGGAAGCGGCCGTGGTCGGCAGTCCGGACAAGGCGCGCTATGAGATAGTCAAGGCCTTTATTGTGCCGAAGTCCGGTTTCGAGCCAGCCGAAGAGCTGAAGCGGCAGATACAGGAGTTCATCAAGACGCGCCTGGGCAAGCATGAATACCCCCGGCAAATAGAGTTCCTTGATGAGCTGCCGCGTACACCGGACGGCAAGATAATGAGGCGGTTGCTCCGGCAAAGGGAATATGAAAAGGGTTGAATCCGGCGTGACGGGGCGGGCATGCTAATCAAAAGCTCAGCTAAGTGCCCTCCCGGGAGCCTGAATCGCCGGCGGCAAAGCCACGGATTTTCCTGACGGCCAGCACCACCCACATCAGCCACAGCAGGATTAAACCTATCAGCATGACGAACCCCGGTATCCACACCGGCGTGGACAACGTGCCTGCGAAAAGCCGGCCGAACTGGAAAGCGGTCAGAATATACTTGCCGAAGGTCTGGATGACTATTGTGGTATATACCAGGCCGACCGCAATGGCCAGCATATCTATCCAGTAGCGGGTTCTCGGCGAGAAACGCTGGTATATTATGAACGCCCGGATGTGCTTGTCTGCCTTCAGCGTGTAAGCTGCTCCCATGGCGCAGATAAGCCCCACCGCAAACGAGCCTAGCTCCTCGGCGAACAGCATCGTCACCAGCCCGGCCCGTCTCGCCACCACATCCCACAGCATAATGGCCGTCAGAGCCAGCAGCAGACCGTTGCCAATCCACGCAGCCGCGGACATGGCACGTTCCATAAGGTGCCACCCGGATTCAGCCAGCTTCAACACAATGCGCATGGTACTTCTCCGTAGACCTACCTGCCGTAAGCGATGTTGGGCAATAGCAAAGCTATCTGCGGGAAAAGGGTGAGCAACCCGACACCGAATAAGAGCAAAAGGACGTAGGGGATACACCCTTTTATTATCTCTGGCAGATAACCGCCTCCGGCCATGCTATCTATGACAAACAAATTGATGCCAAATGGAGGCGTTATCACGGCGATTTCAATAAGCAACGTCAGCACTATCCCCAGCCAGACTGGGTCGACCCCCAGGCTGAACAGCGCCGGAGCCATCACCGGCACGGTTATCACCAGAATGGAAAAGGCGTCAATAAGGCAGCCAAGTATAAGGTACACCAGAACGACGATGGCGAAAAACCCCAGCCAGTTCAGTCCCCAGCCGGCCACAACCTCGCTTATGTAGTTGCCCAGCCTGAGATTTACCGCCACGCGTGATACTATGGTGCCGCCCAGGATAAGGAAGAGGGTCATTGATGAGGTCAGCAGGGTAGACGTCATGGCTTCCTTTACGCTTTTCCAGCTAAGCTCCCGGTAAAGCCAGCCAAGGACACAGACAAGTAACACCCCGACGGCCGCCAGCTCGGTGGCGGTAGCCAGGCCAAAATACAGCGCAATGAGCATCCCGCCCAGCAGTATGGTGATGGGCACCAGACTCACCAGCGAAGTCAGCCTTTCGTGCCAGCCGATGCTCTTCTCAACGCCGAGCAAACGTTGCGGGTGCCATACGTGGGAAATGAAGACATAGCCGATGAATAGCGTGATTATCATTAGGCCGGGAAGGAAGCCAGCCAGATAAAGCCTGCCCAGTGACGTTTCGGTAAGGAGGGCATATATTATCATCATTATGCTGGGGGGGATAAGGATACCCAGTGTCCCGCCGGAAGCAATAGACGCCAGGCATCTTCTGGCGTCATAGCCCCTCGCCTTCTGCTGCGGATAGGCGATTGCTCCCACCGTAAGCGCGGTCGCCACCGTCGAACCGCTGACAGCGGCAAAAAGACCGCAAGATATTATGTTTACATGAATTAAGCCCCCGGGGAGCCTACCCAGCCATAGCGATATAGTATCGTACATGCGGCGGCTGAGTCCAGAGCGCGCCCCGATTTCACCCATCAGCACAAAAAGTATCAGGGCGATAAAGCTGTAGTTGGTAAAGGTGTTCCATACTATCTGGCCGATGAGGTCAAGGTTGCCCTGCCACACCAGCCAGACACCGATGATGCCGGCCAGGCCGACCACAAAGCCCACGTTGAGCCCGGCGAGTACGCCGGCAATCAGCAGGCCGAACATGAGGGCAATAATCCACATAGCCGAACCTTAACTCACCAGCGACTTTTGTGGGACAGATGAGGGGACAAACGCAGTTAAGGCGACAGCGCAATGATGACGCCTGGCCCACCTGGAGTTTGTCCCCTCACTGCCCGACCTGGAGGTCTTCGCGACCTGGAGCGGCTGCTTCAGCGGGAGAAGCGACTTTACTTCTTGACGGCTTTCAGAGCGTTTTGCACCGCCTTCCGCTCAAGGTCTCCTTTGGCGGCTGCCCACTCCGTCCAGTATGCCTCCCCGACTTCCCTGAACTTCTGTATGTCCGCCGCTGGCAGCTTGGAAATCGTCATTCCTTTGCCCGCCAGCGCGTTAGTATCGTTCTGTTGCATCGTCGGTGCTATTTGCTTCAACATAAGCTCTTCATATTTCTTTGAGGTTTCCCGGAATATCTTCTGCTCCTGCGATGTCAGCTTGTCCCACGCCGATTTGGAGATGGAGGTTAAAGTGACCAAGCCATAGCTGAGGTCGTCGTTCACGCCCTTGAGAGTTTCGTAGTATTTAAATCCCAACCCGGTGCCGGGGGCAAGTATCGTTCCATCAACAACGCCCTTTCCCATCGCCGGCGCAATTTCGCCGTAGCCCATGACCACCGCCGGGATGCCCAGCCTGGTCAGCACGTCAGCCTGCTCCTTGCCCAGCACAGCAATCTTGAACGCCTTAAGCTCGGCCAGGGAAGCCGCCGGCTTCCGGCTGTAGCCCACCATCTTACCATGGTCAGACACCATCAGTGGAATAACACCGAGCTTGCCGAATCCTTCTTCCAGCATGTCCCAGTTGGCGCGGGCGATGGCGTAGGAGTCTTCAGGGGTAATGGCCAGGCCCAGGGCGCTGCTGATGGGGGCGATTGATACGCTGCCGCCCGTCGCAGTGAGGGAGATATCGGCCAGCTCCAGGACTCCGCTCTGCATCACCGATGGCACCTCGGAGGTGCGGTAGCCCAGTTTGGATAGGGTGAAGGGCTCGATTACCACCCGCCCCCCGGTTTTCTGGGTGATTTCCTCAGCCCATTTGAACAGCCCATCTTTGACCGTGGCTATTTCCGCCCACGGGATGTCAAAGCGAAAATGCAATGTCTCGGTAGGTTTGGGCTTGGCGCAGGCTGTCACCAGCAGGGACAAGCCCATTACAAGTAACAGGGGAATCGCTAACCACTTTGTTGACTTCATATTTTTTCCTTTCGCCTCCTTTGATTTTTGCTCCGTGCTTGGATGGTCTAATGCATAATCTTCACCTCCGTCGGTTCAGACCGCTGCCATCTTCACCGACTCTCCGTTCTAGATACCGTCAGCTTCGTTACTGACCAATTACTGCTTCAACACATATTCTTACTGATGACCTCATCCCCTTTATCCCCTTCTCCTCAGAGGAGAAGGGGAAGAGATTATAGAGATGGGGCTGCGCCCCATCTCTTCTACTTAACTACCCCTTCCCATCGGGAAGGGGTGTCAGGGGTTCACCCTGAAAGGGATGGGCGTTCGACTGAGTTCCCCTTAAGGCACTTCCCCCATTTCTGACGAAGTAGAATAGTCACCTAATTTACCTGACATGACACTAGCTATCGTCTCGCTTTTCCTTTAGCGCCCGCAGGATTTTGGCTGGTGTTATCGGCAGGTCTGTGATTCTGACGCCTATGGCATCGAAGATGGCGTTGGCGATAGCCGGTGCGGCGCCGACTAAAGCCGTCTCCCCGGCCCCTTTATTGCCCAGGGGGATTTCAGGGTCGATAGCCTCAATAAGCACGGGCTGTATGTCGGGCAGGTCGAGGGCGGTCGGCACTCTGTACTCCAGGAACGACGGGTTGCGCACGTTGCCGGAGTGGTCATTATAGGCGATGCTTTCCTCTATCATCCCCAGGCCGATGCCCATGGCCGCCGCGCCATGAATCTGCCCCTCTACGATATTGAGATTTAGCGCCCGGCCAACATCGTCGGCGCTTACGAACTTCGTGATTTTTACCCGGCCTGTTTCCGGGTCGACCTCGACTTCCACGGCAGTGGCAGCGAAGGCGTACGCGTTGCAGTAGTTGCCGTAGCCATCCTCATTCTGGGGCACGCTGGGACTGGACCAGACGCCCCGACCAAAGACTGGCCCGGCGGCACCGCCTACGGCGCTAAAATAGGCTGCGCCGGCTACCTCTTTTATTGTCACCGACCGGCTCATATCTCTGACATAGATTTTTCCTGCCCTGGCCTCGAGGTCACCGGGGTCAACTTCAAGCATGTTCCCGGCTACCTTGAACAGCTTTTGTTTCGCCTCAGCGGCGGCCATTTTCACGGCGCTGCCGGTTGTAATTGCCGATTTACTGCCAAAACAGCCGAAGTCGGGCGGCGTAGAATCCGAATCGGCGCCAATTATGGTGACCTTTTCCAGGGGTATGCCCAGCTCCTCAGCGGCTATCTGAGCCAACACGGTATACAGGCCCTGCCCGATATCCGAGTTCCCGGTGCGCACCAGAAGCGAGCCATCAGGGGCCACCTCCACCTCGGCTGAGGCAAACTCAGCGTTGACCGCCCTTATTTTCACCCCACCCCAGTTAATCACACAGGCCAGCCCGATGCCGGTGCAGGATTTTCTCTTTTCTTTCCATCCAATAGCCTCAGCCACTCTGTGAAGGCATTCTTCCATGCCGCAGCTACGCACAATCAGGCCGGTGGATGTAGTATAGGGTAGCTCTCCTGGTTTGATGGTATTCTTCAGCCTCAGCTCCAGGGGGTCTATGCCCATCTTTTGGGCAGCGATGTCCAGCAATGATTCCCGGGCGAAGGTAACCTGGGGGTTGCCAAAGCCGCGGAATGACCCGGAGATTGACTTATTGGTGTATACCGGGTAAGTATCAACCCAGATATTGGGTATCTTGTACGGGCCGGGCACCATCCCCTGACCGCACTGTGCCACCAGCGGCGCAGTATCTGAATAGCCACCCACGTCCATGATTGCCCTCTGTCTCAAGGCGACAATGGTGCCGTCCTCTTTCAGCCCCAGTTCCTCTTCTACTATGTACGGATGCCGGCTTCGGGTGGCCATGAATTCCTCCTCCCGGCTGAGGACCATCTTCACCGGTCTGCCCAGCATCTTGGACATTAGACCGGCGGCAATGTCATAAGCAAACGTCCGCGCTTTGCTGCCGAAACCGCCTCCTATCGCCGGCGGAGCGACAATCCTGACTTTGTTGAGAGGCATATTCAAGGCTTCCGCCATGGCCATGCGGGTATACAGGATAGATTGGGCCGGCGTCCAGTGGGTCAGCTTTCCAGTGACGGAGTCATAGCTGGAGAGGCAGCCGTGGGTATCCATGCAGGCATGGGCCTGCTTTGGCGTGCTGAACCTGCCCTTAAATACATGCTCGGACTCCTTAAACCCGTCATCCACATTTCCGATGCGGACTTTTTGCGGTTCACGGATATTCCTTGTCTCTCCGTGTAGCTGGGGCGCTCCCGGCGCCATAGCTTCTTCAGGGTCGAGGACCGGCGGCAATAGCTCATACTCCACCTCTATCAGCGCCAGCGCCTCTTCAGCCGTCTCTTCATCTACAGCGGCCACCGCCGCCACTTCATCGCCTACGTACTTTACTTCCCGGTGGAGGGCATACTGCTGTTTGGGCGCGGTGGGCCCGATGGGATTAGTCTTGCTGATAACATCGTCCGGAGTCAGCACCAGCTTTACGCCGGGCAACCTCTCCGCCTTGCCGGTGTCAATCCTGACGACCCTGGCATGTGCATACGGGCTGCGGAGGAACTTGGCATGGAGCATGCCCGGCAGCGCCATGTCAGCGATGTAAGCAGCGGTTCCGGTGACTTTGGACATGGAGTCCAACTGCGGTATGCGTTTGCCGATAATCTCAAACTGGCTATTCATCTTTTCGCTCCGACGGCAGCCGCAGAGGTGACGTTAAAAAGCCTGTCGTTACGGCCACTCCAGAAGGTGATTCCAAGAATGATACAATCTCTGGCCGTCATTTGTCAAGTCAAGCGGCTGATTGCCAGCTAAGTGAAAGAGGATTGTTCCGAGGGGATGCTACTCCAGGCCTTAGTGCGGCCCTATGTCTGACCGCTTGGGAACGACCACTATGCCTCTGTCTGATACAATGCAGCCGCTTCTTTTGTCTGCCTCCAGGTCGTAGCCGATGGCCGCTCCAGCCTGAATTCTGGATTCCTTGTCTACTATAGCCCGCCTTACCCTGGCACCAGGTTCCACTATAACGTCATCGAATATGATAGATTGCTCCACCAGGGCACCCCGCTCAACGATAACAGCCGGAGATAATACGGAACTCCAGGCCGTTCCGCCGCTGATGATGCAGCCATCGGAGACTATGGACTCCGGCGCTGTCCCCCCAATGACGAATTTGCTTGGCGGCAGCGGCCTCTGATACGTCCTGAAAGGCCACTTCTCCGCGTAAAGATTAAACTGCGGGTCAACGCCCACAAGGTCCATGCTCGCCTCGTAGTATGAATCAATGGTGCCAACGTCTTTCCAGTAGGAAGAATCACGAGTCCTGTCCGCCAGAACCCTGGTCCTCTTGCCGTCCTTCACCTCAACCACGTAGTCCTGTATCCTGTTCTCCATCTCGTAATCATAGATGAAAACATTGAAGCTTTTTCCAAGCATAGCCGGGATAACCTGCTTGCCGAAGTCGTCGCCGGCCTCCCGCAAAGCTTCTCTGAGAGCATCGGCCCTGAACAAGTATACGCCCATCGAAGCTAAGGCGTACTCTGGCGCTCCAGGAATTGTCTTTGGCTCTGCCGGCTTTTCCTCAAACCCCAACAGACCATGATGTTCATCTATCTCAAGCACCCCGAGATGCCTGGCAGCTTCTTCCTTTTTCACCCTGATAGCGGATACGGTGACGTCTGCGTTCTTCCGCCTGTGGTAGGATATCATCTGGGAATAGTTCATCTTGTATACGTGGTCGCCGGAGAGGAGCAGAATATCTTCGGGGCCTCTTTCCATAACCAGGTTAAGGTTCTGCCGCACGGCATCAGCAGTGCCGCGATACCAGTCTGCTCCAATCTTCTGCTGAGCTGGTATACAGTATATATAGTCGCCCAATCTTGAGCTGGAAATGCCCCATCCCTCCTGGATGTGCATGTGCAGGGACTCGGACAGGTATTGTGTCAGGACGAAAATCTGGCGGATGCCTGAGTTAATGCAATTGCTGAGAGTAAAATCGATAAGTCGGAATTTGCCTCCGAAGGGAACTGCTGCCTTAGCTCGCTCCCTGGTCAGGGGTTGCAACCTCTCCCCTACTCCCCCAGCCAGTACCAGCGCCAGCATGCTGTCCATAGTTTCCCAACCCATCCATCTATATCCGAAGGACGCTTTCATTGTATCAAAGAAGAGACTTTATATCAAAGGGATTTTAAATCCCTCTCAATCTCCTTCAGGATGAATCCCTTTACAAAAGGGAGAGGTTCCCGCTCAGGGAGCATTCTGCGCCACTTTTTCAGCAGTCTGCAAAGGGGACAGCGAAGGTTTTTCGCCCGCGCAATCTATCATGCTGGACAGCCAGCGCCACAACGGATGAAAATGTTCCTATCTAAGCGCTCCTTAGAAGTGTGACCTCATCCCCCCTTCTCTTGAATAGGACAAAGGGGGATGGGTTCACCAAAATATCTTATTTCATAGTCATGACCAGTGTTCGTAAACAGTATTTGTGGCGCAGTGCACAATTGTGTTGTCGGCCAGCGCCTGGTAGTATAAGCTACGCAAGTAGAAAAAACGTGATGATGAATTCCCGGGAATAATGGCTGTGAGCTACGTATGAAGGGGAAGCGCTGGTTGGTACCTGTGGTATCGGTTGTTGCCGTAATATCGGTCTCGTTGGCCGGGTCTGTGTGGTGGAATTTCAGGGCCAAGCGAGCGGTTGAAGTCCCGCCTGCTATAGAGGTCATAGCCACCGGCCTGGAAAGCCCCTGGTCGCTCGATTTCCTGCCCGACGGCGGCGTAATCTTCACCGAGCGGCCAGGCAGGATAAGGCTGCTCGATGCGAGGGGCAATCTACTCCCTAAACCTATCCTGGAAATTGCCGAGGTCGCCCCCGGAGGCGAGGGTGGGTTGCTCGGCGTTGCGCTCCATCCCCGTTTCTCTGAGAACAGATATGTCTATGTGTACTACACCTATCAATCTGGCGCCGGGCTGCGGAACAAGGTGATGAGGTATGAAAATGATGGCCTGACATTGACCGGCGCAGCGGTGGTCATAGATGGCATTCCAGGCGCCCAGATACACGACGGCGGGCGAATCAAGTTCGGGCCGGACGGGCTCTTATATATAACTACGGGAGACGCCTCTCAGTCTGACCTTGCCCAGGAGGTCAATTCGCTGGCAGGGAAAATATTGCGTCTCAGTGATGACGGCACCATACCATCGGATAATCCTTTCCCGGGCTCGCCGGTGTACTCTCTGGGACATCGTAATCCCCAGGGTCTGGCGTGGGACGATTACGGCCGGCTGTGGGCCACGGAGCATGGTTCCTCAGCCATGGACGAGCTTAACCTCATACGTCCCGGGATGAACTACGGCTGGCCGATAATCCGGGGCAACGACTCGGCTGAGGGGCTACAAAGACCGGTGGCACACAGCGGAGATGTCACCTGGGCGCCTTCGGGGCTTGCTTTCGCCGTCGGCTCCCTGTTTTTCTCTGGATTGCGGAGCCAGAGCCTGTGGCGAGCGACGCTCACAGACGGACTGGCGCTCAGCCGCCATCTGGAAAGGGAATTTGGCCGGTTGCGCGATGTTGTGCTCGGTCCTGATAATCTGCTCTATATAACTACCAGCAACAGGGACGGGCGGGGACTGCCGACTTCAGATGACGACCAGATAATAAGGGTCAACCCTGCCGGCCTCGAAGGCATGTAGCGCACTGTTTTTGCGCTTTTCTCGCTAAGGGAGTATTATTAGCGCTGATAGCGAGGTCAGACTTTGCTCAAGGAGTTTATCTTCTATTCAGTTGCGGCCAGCGTGATTGGCCTAATAGCGCAGCTTGCCGGAGCAAGCCTTCCCGTGGTCCTGTTTTCGTCCTTGCTCATTCCGCCAGTTCTTCTGCTAGTCATCAGGATTATCCGCTAGGTAGTCCCTTATCCGGTATAACAGCGAGCCCTCGTTGATATTCTGGGTTTCCAGTCCGGGACGCGCGTTGACTTCCAGAACCCTGACCCGGTCATCAGCATCGAGCACCAGGTCGACTCCCGTCAGCTTGAGATTGGCGATTCGCGAGCACTGTCTTGCCAGCTCCAGCATCTCTTCCCATCCTGGCATCTTGAACGCAGGCGGTATCCCCAGGTCGCGTAACCAGGGTTCAGTAACCGCCCCCTTGAAATGAGCATAAGTAAGTCCGCGCCAGGCAAATCGATGCCGATACCGATGCCCCCCACGGCGAGATTAGCCCTCCCTTTGGACTTTAAGGTAGGGTAGCCCAGCATTATAGCCCCAGGCTGCCACGTAAAGAAACTAGCCTCCGGCTCTCGAAAAACTGATGGTCGGATGGCTTGACGGATACTGCGCTATGCGAGTACACTTTACACCAGAAGTGGTGAGGCTGGAAAAGTCTCATCGTGAATTGAAATGGGAAATCCCGGTGAATAGCTCAGGCAACAAACGCATTATGAATCCTGGCCGGGCCGGGCTGGTTGTCCTGAGCGCCCTTCTACTGCTCCTTGGGGTATCATCACTATCCTGTACAACTCAACTTGTGGCACCTTCACAACAGCTTAAGATAGTCACCACCAGCAACATTGCTGCTGATTGGATGGGTCGAGTGGGTGGTGACAGAGTAGATGTATTTGCCGTGCTACCGGTAGGAACTGACCCGCATACATTTCAGCCCGGTGCCGGGGACGTAGCCCGGGTAGCTGAGGCCGACCTCATCTTCACCGTCGGGCTGGGACTGGAAGGCGCATGGCTGAGGCGGTTGCTTGAAAACGCCGCGGCAGACTCCGGGCGAGTAGTAGCTCTGGGCGAGTTCGTAGACCCGCTTGCCGGTGAAGAAGAGGAGGAAGAACAACACGAGCATGGCCCCTTCGACCCTCATTTCTGGTGGGACCCGCTAAGAGTGAAGGAGGCGGTGAATGAAGTCGCCCGCCGGCTGGCAGAGGCCGACGCAACTGGAGCAGAGACTTACTCCCGGAACGCAGCCAGCTACCAGCAGGAGCTTGACAGGCTTCATACCCGGATTATGGAGGGCACGAGCCAGATACCACTGGAGCGACGAAAACTGGTCACGTCACACGAGACGATGAATTATTTCGCCCAGCGCTATGGATTCGAAGCGGTCGGGGCTGTATTCCCCGGTATTAGCACCGAGCGGGAGCCGTCACCAGCCGAACTGGCCGAACTGGTACGTCAGGTCCGTGAGCTTGGAGTCCCGGCCATCTTCACGGAGACAATTGTGAGCGACCGCCTTGCCCGGGCCATCGCCAGCGAGACCGGGGTTGAAATCGTTCGCCTTTATTCAGATTCACTTGGGCCGCCCGGCAGCGGCGCAGACACGTTTATAGCTATGATGGACACCAATGTAGAGGCGATAGTTCAAGCTCTGAAGTAGGTTTATGTAACGGAGCAAGAACATATCTGAAATGTCAGCACCCCGGCCAGCAATGGCGGGAGATTTGAGGAGTGATATCGGGTATGTCTCCAGAAAGTTCAACTTCACCGCGGGACACTGCTGAACCGGTGCCAGCGCTCGTAGTTGAAGACATTGCTGTAGAACTGGGAGGCAGGACCATCCTGGAGGATGTCTCTTTCAGCGCCGGGCCACGCGTGCTGGTAGGAGTCCTCGGGCCGAACGGTGCGGGCAAGAGCACCCTGTTAAACGCCATCGCCGGCCTGCTGCCTTTAAAGAGAGGCCGCATTCTGATAGAAGGACGGCCTGTTGACGGAGCGCGGGGTTATGTGGCCTACGTTCCTCAGCAGGAGCGGGTTAACTGGCGTTTTCCGGCAACCGCCTGGGATGTGGTGATGATGGGCAGGGCCAGGCGCATCGGCTGGCTGCGGCGCCCTGGGCGACACGACCAGGATGCAGTCCGGCGCTGTCTTGAGCAGGTTGAGATGTGGGATAAGCGAGCGTCTCCGGTCAGCGAGCTATCGGGAGGTCAGCGCCAGCGGGTGTTTGTGGCACGGGCCCTGTCCCAGGAGGCAAATGTCCTACTCTTGGACGAGGCTTTCAGCGGGGTGGATGTGGCATCTCAGGAGGGACTGGTAGCGGTCCTCAAGGAATTACGGGATGGGGGACGAACGATTCTCATAGCTACCCATGACGTGGGTACTCTGTCTGCCCGGTTTGATATGGCGGTATGCCTGAACCGGCATGTCTGCGGCTGGGGACCGCCGGAGCAGGTAACCCCTCGGCTTCTTGAAGAGCTCTACAGCGCACACAGCGCTACCCACCACAGTAGGAACGGTGATAATGGAAATCCTGCTTGAGCCATTCCAGTTCAGCTTCATGGTCCGGGCTCTTATCGTATCGGTTGCGGTAGGAATAATAGCCCCGGTCATGGGGGCTTATGTCGTCAGCCGCGGCCTGGCCCTTATGGGGGACGCGCTCTCCCACGCCGTCCTGCCCGGCATCGTGCTCGCCGTGTTGCTGGGACTGAGTCCCATCGTCGGGACGATACCGATGGCGGTGCTCATGGCTATCCTCATCGGGTATCTGGGCAAGCGTACCGGCCTCAGTGAAGACACCGCCATCGGCATCCTGTTCGTCGGTCTTTTCGCTCTGGGACTGGCCATGTTGAGCATCTCTCGCGGGCTGGCCGTGAGACTGGAGGATATTCTGCTTGGCCAGATACTGGGCGTCAGTTGGGGGGACGTGGCATCTACGGTGGGGCTGGGAATACTCGCCCTTCTATTGCTTTATGCCTTTCATAAAGAACTTGTTTTCGCCACCTTCGACCCTGTGGGTGCCAGAGTGGCCGGTCTTCCTACCGGGTTTCTTGACAACGTGCTGCTCGTGATACTGGCCCTGGTCATCGTGGTAGCCCTGCAAGCGGTGGGGATAATTTTAGTCCTGGCGATGCTAATAGTGCCTGCCGCCACGGCGCGCCTTTTGGTCCGCCGGTTTGCTCCGTCTATGGCTGTCGGAGCTTTGCTGGGAGCAGGTATCGCGGTAGCGGGCCTGTACCTCTCCTTTTACCTGAACCTTCCCTCGGGACCTGCCATGACACTGGTGGCTGTTACGCTATTTGCCGTGGCAATAGCTGTCCGGCGCCGGGTCTTCTGGCATTCGTAGTGTTACAAGGTCTCACACAACGGATGTTGACGCCGGACACTCATTCAAGCTAGCATAGGAATGGCCCGGCCAGTCCCGCGGAGAGACATCAACGGCTGCTCCGCAATTGAAAATCTGAGGCACAGGTGAAAGGTAAATGATACCACAGAAAAAGCGCATCTTTTCCGGAATTCAGCCAACGGGCAGCATTCATATCGGGAACTATCTGGGCGCCGTCCAGCACTGGGTGAAATCTCAAGCTGAATTCGATAGCATCTTCTGCATCGTTGACCTGCATGCCATCACCGTCCCCCAGGAACCCGGGACGCTCAAAGCGAAGATACGCGAGGTCACCGGCCTCCTCATTGCCGCCGGAATAAGCCCGGAAACATCAGTGGTCTTCGTCCAGTCACAAATCTGCGCTCACTCTGAAATGACCTGGATACTGAACTGCTTTATCCCCATGGGCTGGATGATGCGGATGACACAGTTCAAGGAGAAATCACAAAAAGAGAGGGGGATGGCCGGCGTCGGCCTGTTTGACTATCCTGCGCTCATGGCTGCCGATATTCTGCTTTACCAAACCGACCTGGTGCCGGTGGGGGAAGACCAGAAGCAGCACCTGGAGTTGACGCGGGATGTGGCCGCCCGGTTCAATTCAATATACGGTGACACCTTCAAGCTCCCTGAGGCGGTAATCCCCAAGACAGGGGCGCGCATCATGGGACTGGATGACCCGACCAAGAAGATGAGCAAGAGCGAGACAAATCCCGGTCACGCCATCAACTTGCTTGACTCTCCGGACGAAATCCGCGCTAAAATCATGAGGGCCACCACCGATTCCCTGCGCGACATTCGCTTCGATGAAAGCCGCCCTGGAATCTACAACCTGCTCGTCATCTACGAGCTTTTTACCGGGCGCAGCCGGGCAGAAATCGAGGCCAGTTTCGAGGGGAAAGGCTACGCCGAACTCAAACGAGAGCTGGCGGAGGTAATCACCGCGCAGCTCCAGCCCCTGCAATCCCGGTATCGGGAGCTCACCGCCGACCCTGGACATATTGACCGCCTGCTTGCCGAAGGAGCATCAAAGGTGCAGCCAATCGCTGAAAAAACCCTGGCTATGGTGAAAGAGAAAATAGGGCTGGGCTAGCATTGACGGACAGGAGGGATTGCTATATCATCAAAATTGTGGGCATATGTCCTAACCGCACAGAATAACCGGTCAGGAGGAAGCCATGATAGCGCTTGAAAAACATGAAGTGCCCCCCGAGAAGCTGCACTGGCGGTGTGACCCCGGCCTGTTCCGGTTTAAATGCACCAAGGATTTAGCCCCCCTTCGGGAGTTTATCGGTCAGCCGCGAGCGATAAAAGCGGTGCAATTTGGCCTGAACATGGTAAATTCCGGCTACAACATTTACGTGGCCGGGCTGACCGGCACCGGCAAGACGTCAATGGTGAAGACCTACATTGAGAAGGTGATAAAGGAGAAGGAGGCCAGGGGCGAGACATTTGTACTTGATGACTGGTGCTATACGTACAACTTCAAGGAGCCAGACCGCCCCCGGATAATGTGCCTCTCCCAGGGCAAGGGCAAGAAACTGCGCGACCAGGTCGCCGACCTGTTGACCAAGACCAGGGAGGAGTTGGGCAGGGCTTTCTCCAGCGAGCAGTACAAAAACCAGAGACAAAAGACACTGGAAGAGGGCATGGCTGAGCAGCAGAAGAGCCTTGAAGAAATAGCCAACGAGTCCCGCCAGCAAGGTTTCTCCCTCCAGGTGACGCCGGCAGGGCCGGTCCTGGTTCCCCTGGTTGAAGGCCGCCCCATGGAGGAGAGCGAATATCACGCCCTGGCAGAGAAGGCCAGGAAAAAACTCGAGGCCAGTCAGGCGGAACTGAGAAGAAAACTCCAGGCCAGCTTTGAGCAAATCAGGGCCGTAGAGCAGAGAACCGCCGAACGATTGCAGAAGATGGATAAGGACATCGGCGAGTTTACCATCGCCCGGCTTTTTGACCCCGTTACGACCGAATACGCTGAGTCAGCCAGGGTAACGCAGTACCTCAATGAACTGAAGAGCTACACCCTGGACAACCTTGAGATTTTCAAGAGCACCGAGGAGCCGGTTCATCCGGTGTTCGGGGTGCCGGTCAGCCAGGTCATGGGAGGCAGGAACCCATTCTTGCCTTTTCAGGTCAATGTTTTCGTAGACAACAGCGATACCCATGGGCCGCCGGTGATTATTGAACCCAACCCCAATTTTGGCAACATGTTCGGCAAAATTGAAAGGCGCTTCATTTTCGGCGGCTACCTGAGCGACCACACCATGCTCAAGCCCGGCGCCCTGAGCTTAGCCAACGGCGGCTATCTACTGGTGAGTGCCCCTGACGTGCTCATAAATCCGGGGGTATGGCCAGGGTTGAAACGGGCAATCAGAAACCGCGAGGTCCGAATCGAGGACCCCTTCGAGCAATTTGGCTTCATCGCACCACAGGGGATGAGACCCGACCCCATGCCGATAAAGGTTAAGGTGGTACTCATTGGCGATGCCCTTCTCTATCACCTGCTGTCAACGTACGATGAGGACTTCTGGGAGATATTCAAAGTCAAGGCCGACTTCAACTTCGAGGCCGAAAAAACCGAGAAGAACATGCTGGACTATGCCGCCTTTATCTCCGGCTGCTGCGAAGATTGTGAGGCCAGACACTTTGACCCTGAGGGCGTGGCCAGGGTTATTGAGCACTCCTCCAGGATGGTGGCTGACCAGGAAAGACTATCGTCGAGATTCGCCCAGATTAAGGAACTGATTGAGGAAGCCAACTACTGGGCATTACAAGAAAAAGCCGAGTTTATCTCGGCCCGCCATGTGCAGAAGGCCATTGACGAGAAGCTGTTCAGACATGACCTCGTCGATGAGCGTCTCCGGGATATGATAAGCCGCGGCATCATCATGATAGATACCCAGGGCGCCACGGTGGGACAGGTAAACGGCCTCAGCGTCTACAACATGGGCGATATAGCCTTTGGCAAGCCATCGCGAATCACCGTCAAGACCTTCCTCGGCCGCAGCGGCGTCATCAATATCGAGCGAGAGTCCCAGCTCAGCGGTCCCATCCACAACAAGGGGGTCATGATTCTCAGCGGCTACCTGGGCTGGAAATACGCCCAGGACAAGCCCCTGTCGCTGTCAGCAAGCCTGTGCTTTGAGCAATCTTATGAAGGCGTGGAAGGTGACAGCGCCTCTTCCGCCGAGTTATACTCCATCATCTCCAGCCTCTCCGGGGTGCCCATAAAACAGAACCTGGCCGTTACCGGCTCGGTCAATCAGAAAGGCGAGCTCCAACCCATAGGCGGCGTAAATCAGAAGATAGAGGGCTTCTTCCAGGTGTGCCAGGCCAGGGGGCTGACCGGTGACCAGGGGGTGCTGATACCCCACCAGAACACCAGGAACTTGATGCTGCGGGATGAGGTAGTCGAGGCCGTGCGCCGCGGCCAATTTCACATCTATGCCGCACAGACCATAGACGAAGGCATCGAGATACTTACCGGTATCCCCGCCGGTGAAAAAAGAGAGGACGGCACCTATCCGGAGGGCACCATCAACTTCCTAGTGGACAGACAGCTCAGAGAAATGGCCGACAGGATGAAGGGCTTCTACGCCGAGGAGAAAAAAGAGGCCAAGTAAGAAAACCGGGTGCAGCAAGCGCCAGCGAGGCGTGGGCAACGACGCGGTGAATCAGGAGGGCTATGACAGCCACGATGGAGTTGCTCAGGACAGCCTGCTATTTCTCTAAACTGGACCCGGCTGCCCTGGAAGACATACGCCGCCTTATAACGGAAAGAAAGCTGCCATCCGGCGAGACAATTCTGTGGGAGGGACAGGAGGCAGACGTCCTCTACTTTGTAATCTCAGGGGTGCTGAAGCTATTTGCCACTTCCGCCGAGGGACGGGAATTCGTCGTCCGTCTGGTCTACGGTGGAGACTCGGTCAATGACGATGCCATCCTCGGCAATGGGATAAACGCCCTCAGCGCCATGACCATGAGCCCGGTGTTGCTCTATGGGCTGCACCAGGGAGACCTGTCCCACATTCTACGTGCCTATCCCCAGGTCAACTCAAACATCGCACTGGTACTGGCCGTTCGCCAGCGCCACCTGGTCAGGCTGGCCACCGAGCTGGTCTTCAAAAACGTTACCGCCAGGCTGGCCCGCTTCCTCCTGGAGCAGGAGAAACTGGAGCGGGCCGGTGCGAAGGAAGTGAGGGTTACCCAGCAAGAGATGGCGGCCATGATAGGCACGGTGCGGGAACTGGTCAACCGCTCGTTGAGAGAGCTGGAGGCGATGGGCGCCATCAGGCTGAAGCATAACCAGATAATCATCGCCGACAAGAAGCGACTGACCGAGCTGAGCAGTCTGTGAGACGGGGTATGACTAATATCACAGACCTGGCCGGCCAGGTCGGACATAATAGATTCAGCTACTCAAATCAATAATTAAATATTAGCTTCGCATGTGGAGGCGTATCGATGCCGGTGATGCCTGAGTTAGATATTGAGCTATGCGATGGCTGCGGTCTGTGCCTGGCGGCGTGTCACGGTGATGGCATTGTTCCAGCCGCGGGCAAGGTCAACATAGTGGAAACGGAAAGCTGCGATTTCTGTGGTGTCTGCGAATGGGTATGCCCACGCGGGGCCATATCCTGCAAGTACGTTATCCACCCCGAAGACCAGGCTTAGATTCCCCACATCCGGCCATCTCTTCCCCAAGATGAGGTGACAAAAGTCACTTACATTTGACAACCTATGCGCTATTATTTTTATAGGAATTAGAGACTATGAGAAAGGAGGGCGGAACGATGGCGATTGTAGTCAGGAGTTCAAGCCGAGCTTTGAGCCTGAGAGAGCCTCACTATCATCCATTCAGGCTTTTCGAGGATGTGGACAGGATGGCGATGGAGATGTGGGAGTCCTGGACGCCTTCTGAATGGCGCAGCGACTTCTTCCCCAGGCTGGATATGTACGAGCAGAAGGATGAGTTGGTAATGAGAGCGGAGCTTCCCGGCATTAAGAAGGAGGATATTGACATCAGCCTGGAAGGCGAGTGCCTCACCATAAAGGCTGAGAAGCGCCAGGAGGAAGTCAGCGAGGATGTCAAGTCATACACCTGCGAGCGCTGTTTCGGCCAGTACCTCCGCACGGTAACTCTTCCCTTCCCTGTTGATGCCAATAACATCTCGGCCACATTCGAGAACGGTCTCCTCGAGATAAGGCTGCCCAAGAGCGCAGAGGTAAAGGCTAAGCACATCGCAATTACGATTAAGTGAGGCTAAGCGAGGCAAACGATAGAGGACAGGCTGGCCTGTCCTCTATCTGTATGTCAAACGCGGTGCACCTTGACCAGATTAGTGCTCCCGGCGAAGCTAAGAGGGATGCCGGCGGTGACCACCAGCAGGTCACCGCTTTTGGCTGCCCCTGTCTCCAGGGCTACCACCCGCGCTAGGTCGAAAACTTGCTCCAGGTTCGCCGTGTCTGGTTTTCTCACCGGCAGGACTCCCCAGGCCAGGGAAAGGCGCCTCACTATCTTATCCGACGGCGTCACCGCCAGCACCGGCTGGCGCGGCCGGTATTTGGACACCCGTAACGCCGTAGTCCCGCCGGCGGTAAAGGCTACAATCGCTCTGGCCTGTATCTGGTGGGCAATCTGGCAGGCGGCACCGGCGGTGGCATCGTTGACTTCAGGGGGAGCGTGCTGCCACCGCTCGTGAAGTATCTGCTGATACGGCAGCGCAGTCTCAGCTTCCACGGCTATCCTGGCCATCATCTGGACAGCTTCGACTGGGTAGCTGCCGATGGCAGTTTCCTCAGACAGCATCACGGCATCGGTGCCATCGAGAATGGCATTGGCCACATCGGCCGCTTCCGCCCTGGTCGGGGCAGGCGAACGGGCCATGGACTCAAGCATCTGGGTGGCCGTTATTACCGGCCTACCACGATAGTTCGCATCCCGTATAAGCCGCTTCTGGGCCAGGGGCACTTTCTCGATGCTTATCTCCAGGGCCAGGTCTCCCCTGGCTACCATGAGCCCGTCTCCGATTTCAAGGATGGCAGCGCTGTCTTCCAGTGCCGCTGCCTCCTCTATCTTGACCACCAGCGATACATCGGCGCTCATCTCACCCAGCATCCTCTTGACCTCAATTACCTGCTGCGCCGAAGAGATGAAAGACAGGGCGATGAAATCGGCCTTCTGAGACAGGGCGAAATCAAGGTCGCCGCCGAATACCGCTCTGATGTCCCCGCTGCGGCGCTTCAGGCCGGGGAGGTCGAGGAGTATGCCGGTGGGAAGTGCCAGCTTCTCGCTGAGCCGGCGGACTTCGGCGATGAGCCGGGAGTGCTCCTCCTGAGTGCCATAGGCCAGATTAAGCCGCGCCACATCCATGCCAGCCTCGAGCATCCCTTCAATCACCTCGGGGGTGCTGCTGGCAGGGCCCAGAGTGCATACTATCTTGACACGACGATTAAGCCTGGAGTTCATAAAATCCTGCCGACGCCCAAGCAGTTCAAGCCCAGCCCCTGAGCTTATAATAGTCGGAGACCATCTTATCCATCTCGGCCCTCAGCAGCACCTTGCCGCTGTTATCGAGCTTCTTGGTGAAGAACCGCTCGGGCAGCCTGTCCTCTTCCACTTTCATACCTTCGCGGATATTGAATTCCCTGGCCTTATTCAGGATGTTGGCAGCTATTCCCTGCAGCTTCTTCTTGTCCACCTCCATGCCGGTGGTGGCCCTTACTATCAGTTCCATGTCCTCCCAGGAATACAGGTCCCGGAAGAAGCGGCAGATGGTCAGGGCATCGAAAAGAGTATGCCTATCCTCAAAGTCAATAAATATCTCAGCCTTGCCCTCCACCTGCTCCGGAGGTATCATGCCGGAAAGCTCCGCTTTATAGACGGTTGCCCTGAGATGGCATGCCCCCCTGTCTGCGGTGGCATAGGCCAGCCCCATCCCCTTCAGGACCCGGGGGTCATAGCCCGCCGGCTCCATACCTTTAACATGGACCGCCAGGTCTTCCAGTCCCCACTGTTTGCTGGCGTGCCTGATACCTTCAGCCAGAATGGCGCCGATTCCTTCCCTGCGGGCAATCTTGTGCAGCATCTCGGCAATGGCGTCAACATCGCCGTACTCGATGTGCTCGTCCACCGCTTTTCTGTGGCAGGCCTCCATGGTGAAGGCAGCCAGATTGCCGGCGGTCATGGTATCCATACCCAGCCTATCGCAGATGTCGTTAAGATAGGCAATCTCCCGCAAGTCACCGACCATGCATAGCCCGCCGAAGGCATAAATCGTCTCGTATTCAGGCCCTTCAATTATCAACCCCTGGTGCCTTCCGTCAACGACCTCGGTCAGCTTGCCGCAGGCCATAAAGCACTTCGGGCATGTCTTTGGTTTAACCTTGCACTTCTCCTTCAAGGCCTCGGCGGTCAGGTTCTGCCAGCCGTCGACTGTGCCCGAAGACCAGTAGCGGGTGGGAAAGGCGCCTATCTTATTGGCCGTGGCCACCATCATGGGCGTGCCCAGCGTCCTGAAAGCTATCGCCGAGGGATGGGACTTACCCTGGATGGCCGTCCGGCTGCAAAAGCCGTTAAGCAAGTCCTCATCGGCTATTTCCCTCCTCCTGTCACCGTAGAAGGCGATGCCCTTGACTTTCTTCGACCCCAGCACCGCCCCAACGCCGCCCCTGCCTACCGACCTCCAGTAGTCGTTTTCCACCACGGCAAACTTCACCAGGTTTTCCCCGGCGGGGCCAATCACCACCACTCCGGCACCCTTTACCCCCACCTGCTCTCGAATGGCATCCTCCGCCTGGTAGGTATCCTTGCCCCAGAGGTGAGCAGCGTCACGGAGTTGAACCTCATACTCGGAAATCTCCAGAAAAACGGGGACATCGGAAGCCCCCTTTATCACGATGGCATCGTAGCCGGTCCGGCTCAGGGGGTCAGCCACGCTGCCTCCGGCATAGGACTCCAGGTATCTATCAGTCAAGGGGGACTTGGTGTACACTCCGTACCTGGAAGAGCCGAAGACCCTGGTACCAGCGACCGGGCCGGTGGCAAAAATCACCGCGTTATCCGCCGATAGCGGGTCAAGGCCAGCCCTGGTATTATTGAGCAGGAGATAGGTGCCCAGCCCTTTGCCTCCCAGCAGACTGGCATAGACCTGGTCGTCAACGGCCTTTTCCTCGAACGACCTCCGGCCCAGGTCAATGTGCAACACTTTGTTATAAAAACCGTACACCTGCCCCTCCACACGCTACCGCGCCCCGTGGCGCCTGTCAATTTTCCCCATGGTATTCCCGGTTCACTTCCTCGACCGTTGCCTCCAGTATGTCCAGGCTGGAGTCCATCATCTCCCTGGAGATAATAAGCGGCGGGAATATCCTGACCCCAACGCCGCCGGAAACGGCCAGGACGCCTTTCCTGAACAGCCTGCCGATGAAGTCCTTGCTGTCTACAGGCTCCTTGGTCTTCCGGTCCTTGACCAGCTCGATGCAGATGGCCAGCCCCTTCCCCCTGACGTCACCGATGACCTGGTACTTTGCCTGCATATCCTTCAGCCGGTCCAGGGTATAGTCACCAAGCTCCGTAGCCTTCCGCATCAGGTTCTCCTCTAAGAGTATATCGAGAAAGGCCATCCCGGCGGCGCAGGCAACGGGATTTCCCCCGGTGGTGGTGCAGTGCGCCCCCGGGGGCAAGTCCATCACGTCTTTCCTGGCGGCGGCAATCGACAGCGGCACGCCGCCGCCGACAGCCTTGCCCAGGGTCACTATATCGGGGACGACGCCCCAGTGCTCTATGGCCAGGAACTTCCCGGTGCGCCCGCAGCCCACCTGAATCTCATCATCTATCAGCAGCATCCCATATTTATCGGCAAGCCGCTTTAGCCGGGGCAAAAACTCAGGGGGAGGCACTATGTAGCCGCCCTCTCCGGCAATGGACTCGAAGAGGAAGCCGGCCACCTCGTCCGGCGGCACGAACTTCTGCAATACCCACTCCTCTATGAAGTCAACGCACCACAGGTCGCAGCCAGGATATTCAAGTTTATAGGGGCACCGGTAGCAATAGGGATATGGGACCAGGGTCACCCCGGGCATCAGCGGATGAAAGCGGCGCCTCTGCGCCAGAGACGTAGAGGAAAAAGCCATCGTCCCGAAGGTCCTCCCATGAAACGAGCCGATGAAGCCGATGAACAGCTGCTTCCTGGTGGAGTGACGCGCTATCTTCAGGGCAGCCTCATTGGCTTCAGTGCCACTATTGGCGAAGAAATACTTGCACTTCATGGGCAGGAGTTGATCCAGCCTGTCGGCCATCTCAACCGGCTCCCTGAAACGGAAGTCGGTGTAGGAGTAATGCATGAAGTCCTTCGCCTTGTTCATCATGGCGTTGATTATCCTGGGGTGGCACTGGCCGACGTTCAGAACGCCCAGCCCGGAGTTCCAGTCAATATACTCATTCCCATCAACATCGCGCACTACGGCCCCTTCGCCACCGGCCACGACCAGCGGATAGTAAAACGGCCGGTTATAGGGGGCCATTTTTTCATTGTCCCGCTGTATCCACTTCAAGGCTTCCGGTCCGGGCGGCGGAGTTACTATATTGGGCACTTTCTTTGCCATATCTTCCCCCCTTTGACATATCAACCGCCTGACTCAGCAAAGGACGTGCGGCCGTGCTACATAAGCTTACAATTCCGCCAAGGACTTGTCCACTATGGCCAGGGCCTCCTCGAGCTGGGCCTCGCCGATGACCAGCGGGGGCTGTATCCTCAGGACATTGCCCAGGACTCCCCCCAGCCCGATAAGCAGCCCCTTTTCCAGGCAGCTTTTGCGGACGGCGGCGGCCTCGTTGGACGCCGGCGTCTTCGCCTTATCCTTGACCAACTCCACGCCTATCATCAGGCCCTTGCCCCGCACATCGCCAATAACCGGGTGCTTCGCCCTTAACTTGTTCAGCCCTTCTTTGAACCGGTTTCCCTTCGCCGTGGCCTGGTCGGCCATCTTCTCCCGCTCCAGGAAGTTGATGCTGGCCAGCCCCGCGGCGCAACTGACCGGGTTACCGCCAAAGGTGCTCAGGTGCTCGCCGGGCTGGAAACTATCGGCAATATCATCCGGAGCGATGAAAGCGCCCAGCGGGAAGCCGTTGGCGATTCCCTTGGCCATAGCCATTATGTCAGGCTCAACGCCATAGTGCTCTATGGCGAACATCTTGCCCGTCCTGGCAAACCCCGTCTGCACCTCGTCAATAAAGAGCAGGATGCCGTGGCGGTCGAGCACCTCCTTCACCTTCTTGAAGTACGGCTCGGGCGGGACGATAATGCCGCCCTCACCCAGCACCGGCTCGGCGACGAAGGCGGCGATGTCATTGTAGGTATCGAACCGGATAATGTCCTCCACATACTCGGCGCAGCGCGTCCCGCAGGTCTCCGGCTCCAGGCCGAAGGCGCACCGGTAGCAGTAGGGGACCGGTGCAAAGCTGACCCCCGGCATATACGGCCCGGCCCGCTTCTTGCGGGCGCAGTTGCCGGTTATGCTCAGGGTGGCATAGGTGCGGCCGTGAAAGGAAGCCTGGAGGGCGATGAACTCGCGCTTCCCGGTATATGTCTTGGCCATCCGCATCGCGCCTTCCATGGCCTCGGCGCCGCCGCTAGTGAAAAAGGACTTCTTCAGCCGGCCCGGCGTAATCCGCGCCAGCTTTTCCGCCAGGTCAGCCATGGGCTTATTGTAATAGACATAGGAGCAGCAATGGACATACCTGCCAAGCTGGGCCCTGGCGGCATCAAGCACCTCGGGATTACCGTGCCCGGCGTTGGTAACCGAGATTCCGGCGAAGCAGTCCAGGTATTTACGCCCATCCTCGCCGAATACCGTTGCCCCCTCGGCCCGCTCAAACACCACCGGCACAACGCCCGTAAGCATGCTGGTATTCACGTACTCCCGGTATTTCTCCACTGTATTCATAGTGTCACCCCCCTTTCGAACACCCACAAAGGCAGCCCAGAGCTACCCGGGCTTATACTCCGGAGAGCTCCTGAACTCGCTCTTATAATCGGGATTTTCCAGGTAGGGACAGGAATCGCCGCAGGCTTTGAGCAGGCTGCACTTGATGCTGAAGCTGCCGTTGTCCCACCTGACCACGAAGACGCTGACGTGTCTCCGGGCGCAATGAACGCGCCGTTTTTCCACCACGTCGGCCATTCAGCCCTCCTTGCCCAGTAGGGCCATCAGCTTTGGTATGCGGCTGTTCCTCTTCTTTGCCACCAGGGTGAAGGCATGGGGAACATCCGCCATCAAAGACTTCGATTGTTCCGCCGCCTCCAGGTAGAACCTGACGATTTTCTCCTCCATCTCGACCGCCCTTTTCACAGTCTCATGATAGCTAGCACCACCGGCTGGCTCAGCCTCAATAGCGTACTTGTCCGGGTCTATGGCAAAGGAAAAACAGCCCTCGAGGGCGTCACTAATGACCCCGTAGTATGCCCGCTCAACCTGTGTCACGTTCTTCCTGTTCTCGCTGGCAAGGTGCCGCCAGACCTCCGCGTCGCCGGAATGCCGCCGGGTCAGGCTTTCATAGAACCTGGCGCCGAGCTCCTCAAGGTCCCTGGCGAAGCTGACGACCTGGGAGGTGGTATTCAGCTCCATCTATAGCCACCTCTGAACGACGACCTTGCTCTCGGTGAAGAAGCGGACGGCATCCCGGCCCTGCCCGTGTAGGGTACCGAAGAAGGAGTCCTTCATGCCGCTGAAGGGGAAGAAGGCCATGGGAGCGACTATGCCCAGGTTTATGCCCACATTGCCGGTCTCAACCCGGTACTGGAATTCCCTGGCCGCCTTGCCACTCGAGGTGAAAATGGAGCTAGCATTGCCAAAATTGCTGCTGTTCACCATCTCTATGGCTTCGTCGAGATTCTTGACCCGCAACACGCAGGCCACCGGGCCGAAGATTTCCTCCGTGGCGATAGCCATGTCAGGCATGACATCCACGAAGACGGTGGGATTGAGGAAATGGTCGTCAGGATAACCGCCGATGACCGCCGGCTTCCTGCCATCCAGGACAAGCCTGGCCCCTTCCGCTATCCCCTTTTCTATGTATCCCAGCACCCTCTTTTTGCCGTCCAGTGACTGCATCGGCCCCATCTGGATGGACTCGTCAAGGCCGTAGCCCACCCTTATCCTGGAGGCGGTATTAACAAAGGCGTCCAGGAACTTCCGGTAGAAGGCGTCATCATCGCCCACGATGACCAGGTTGGCCCCGGAGAGACATCTCTGGCCGGTGTTGCCGAAGAAGGACGTCATCAGGGCTGGCATTGTCCCCTGCACGCTGGCATCCGGCATCACCAGCAAAAAGTTTTTGGCGCTGGCCTGGACAATCGCCCTCTTGCCCGTTTCGCCGCACTTCCGGTAGACGTCCTTCCCTATCCCGGTGGTGCCAACAAAAGTGGCCCCTTTGACATCCGGGTGCTCCAGCAAGGCCAGCGCCGCCTCCGCGCCCCCCTGGACAAGATTGTACACGCCGGGCGGAAAGCCAGACTCATCTATCAGCTCGGCCAGCTTCACCTGGCTGATAGGGTCCCTGGGAGAGGGTTTCACCACGAAGGTGTTTCCGGTGGCCACGGCGAAAGGCGAGAACCACAGCGGCACCATGAACGGAAAATTGAAAGGCGCGATATGACAGAAGACACCCAGCGGCTGGTATATGACATACTCGTCGATGCCGCTGGCGATGTCCTCCAGGTTATATCCCATCATCAGGGAGGGAATCCCGGTAGCGACCTCAACCATTTCGGCGCCGCGCCTGGTCTCCCCTCTCGATTCATCAATGGTCTTGCCATGCTCCTGTGTCTGGACCCGGCTCAGCTCCTCAAAATGCTCCTCCAGCAGCTCTTTGAGCCTGAACAGGCACCTCACCCTGGCCAGCGGGGTCGTCCGCCTCCAGTCAGGGAAAGCCTCCCTGGCCGCCTGCACTGCGGCATTGACCTCGTCCCTGGTTGACATCGGCACCCTGGCCAGCGGCTGACAGGTGGCCGGGTTCACCACGTCCTGAAGCTCGCCTTTGGACTCAACCCATTCACCGGCGATGAAGTTCTTAAGCTGCATTACCTCTTTTATCGGCTCTTCAAGAAGCGCCATACGTCACACCTCCTCCTTTGTCTCCGGTCGGGCTTCTCTGTACGCATGTCCCCGGTCTTCTTATCTGACCAGTTTCCCCTGCTTTATTACGTGCTCAATGTTGTCCCGGTCCAGGAGCACGGCGATGTCCTCCGCCGGATTTCCTTTGAGGACAAGCAGGTCTGCCAGCTTGCCTTCCTCTACCGTGCCAACCCTGTCCTGAAGGCCGACTGCCTCTGCGCCTACTTTGGTCGCCGACACGATGGCCTGCATGGGTGTCAATCCCAGAATATCCGTCATCAGCTTTAGCTCTCCGGCATTGTATTGGCCATAGGGTGTAACGCGGTCGGCAAAGGCGTCCGTCCCCAGGGCAAGCTTCACTCCGCTCTTGATTGCCAGCTTGTAGCTATCAACAACGTTCTGCGGCAGGGCCTTTACCGCCCAGGCGCCGACAAAATAGACGGAGAGCGTGGGCACGATGATGATATTTTTCTTTACCAGACGTCGGCAAGTTTCCTCGTCCAGCCCCGGCGCACCGGCAATCATATCGGCATGCTCAATGGTGTCCACTCCGACCTCGATGGCGGCTTTAATGGCCCGGATATTCTCACAGTGAGCGGCGACTTTCAGCCGGCACATGTGCGCCTCCTGCACTATGGCGCCGGCCTCTTCCGGGGTGAAGTGCACGTCATCGTTCCTGTCCTTCTCCCAGGCATCGCCGCCTGACATCCAGAACTTGATAAAATCAACCCCCTGGTTTATCAGCCGCCGCACCGCCTTGCGAATCTCTTCCACTCCATCGCACCGCTGCGCCCAGGGATGGGTCTCGTTGAGCACCTCATCGGAAACCTGGTAGATGTCCCGGCGTATATCCCCGTGTCCCCCCGTCCGGCAAATGCCCAGTCCGCAGGCCACTATCCTGGGGCCGGCTACCGTTCCCTCCTCGATGGCCTGCCTCAAATAGACGTCGCATCTTGAGCCGCAGCACCTTACCGTGGTGAAGCCGAAATCGAGCACCTTGTGGGCCTGGGCCACCGTCCTTATCGCCCTCAGGTAGTTCGGCTCACTGAGCCAGGTTACGGGGTCGTCGCTGGCGGTGCCGGTAAAGTGGAGATGACTGTCTATCAACCCGGGCATGACAAAGCGTCCGTCCAGGTCAACCCGCTGCAGCCGCGGCCCCGACTTTACCCCCCTTTTGCCGGCGGCTACCTTCTGAATCACGCCGTCCTTCACCATGATGGTGACGTCCCGGCGCGGAGGGCCGCCATTTCCGTCAATCAGGGTAGCTCCGACCAGGGCAAATTCGTTTTCCAGCTTCACGTTTCCCTCCTGTGACAACTAGGCATCCTTTCGCCTGGGCTGACACGGCGGATTCCTCCAGCCCTCCCAGAATTTGGGCTTGCCGGCCTTCTTCCACTCCTCTATCTTACGCTTCCGCTCCTCCTTGGTGGCGTCGCTGGCAAAGGTCTCCAGATAATACGATGGCACACCCACGTGCCCGGCCTGGGCCAGGTACTCGTACAGCATGTCGGTGCCGCATTTCTCCACCGGGATGGGGTGCAGCCTGAAGATGACCTGCGCCTCGCAGTTGGGAGGCCCCCAGGCGGCGCAGACAATAAAACCGTCCTCACCGCTCTCAGCGATGCCCAGGTCTACGGCGCTTACCCCGTAGTCCATGGCTATGATATAAGGGTATATCGCCTTCAGGGCCACGGTACAAAGGGTGCCCGTTCTGGTGCCCTTGACCGTGCTGCCCAGAAACAGCGGCGAATCGCTGGATATGTCACATTCGTCAAACACCGGGCTGGCGACATCGCTGAACATCATCCTGTCGCCTTCAACGGTTACCGGGCAGCAACCGTATACCCTTTCCACGGTTACCAGCACCTTATGTCCCGGCCAGGGATAGTGAAATTTATCCGGGCGGTACTCCTCAGGCGGATACTGAGTATCGGAATCCTCAGGAAATTTGGTCTCCCATGCCATTGTCTCTCACCTCCGCTGCTATAGCTGATAGCCCACGGCCAGCAGCTATAGTTTTTCTCTTCTGATTTTGAAGATGATGAATCCGCAGGGCGTATATGGCTTGCCCGGCATGGAGCACCCTATGCGGCATTCGCCGGATATGCCGGTGAGATGCTCCACGGTGGCATTGCCCCCCGCCTGCCACACCTTCTGCGACCACATATTGTCGATTATCCTCATGCACAGCGCGTCAGTTTTTTCAAGGTTCAGTACTTCCACCGGATGCCTGGAGTCTATTACCACCTTGTCACCAACCTTGTAGACCGGGCAGCTTCCTCTCACCTCCTCCACTTCATAGATAACCCGGTGCTGCTCTGCCATATTCCCCTGCCTCCTTTCCGTAAGGCGAGGCCGGCAAACCCCGCCGTCATTTGGCCAGGCGGGACAGCCTCGTATAATCTGAGATTTCGAGTTTCACATCTTGACTGCGGAGATTGCCGCATCGCTAACGCCGCACCTCTTCAATCGCCCCGATGGCTATCGCCCTCACCGGGCAGATTGACTGGCATATGCCGCAGCGCTCGCAGCGCTCCAGGTCTATCCGGGCGAGGCCCTCTTCCATGGTAATTGCACCGTGACAGCAGGTGAGACATCTACCGCAGCCGTTGCATAATACCGGGTCAACGGTTATCATTACCGCTTCCCTGTCGACCTGCTTCTGGCTGACAAACTGCTCGAACTCGGCGCTGTTCTCTATGTGGCGGGCGGCGATGCCGATTATATCATCCACCCGCCGGTAGCCCTTGCTGTCCATGAAGCTGCCCAGTCCCCTGGTCATGTCCACAAGCACTTTGTAGCCGCGGTACATCACCGCCGTCTGGACGCCGACCAGCGTAGTGCCGCACATCAGGCTTTCCACGGCATCTCTCCACGTGGAGATGCCGCCGCTGCTCATTATAGGCAAATTGCCTTTTATCGCCAGCATAGAGGACATGTAGCAGCCCAATCCTTTGAGGGCCCGGCCGAAATACAGGCTGGTAGAGGGCATCACCGGCCTTCCCGTCTCCACGTCAACAGCGGTACCCGGCAACCCCACCCAGAAACAGTGGGCGTCGGCGCCGGAGTCTTCGATAATCTTGATATTCTCATCGGTGAGAAACTCCGAAGACATCTTGGGGAACACCGGGATGCTCACTGCCCGCTTCAAAGCCTTCAGGAACCTGGAGACCTGCTCCCTGTACCATGCATTAACGTCTTCCCTGCTGGGCATCATGATAGGACAGGGACAGGTGGCCTCAATCATGTCGGCTCCCGCTTCCTCCAATCTTCGGGCTACTCCGGCAAGCTCGTCTTCGGTGAAAGGCGGCACATCGATATTGGCGATGAGCCTGACGTTTTCTTCATCGGCCAGCGGTCTCATCTCCTGTATATACTGCACGGCCAGCTCCGGCGGCCAGAACCCCACCTCGCAGGTCAGCACGCTGCCAGGGTCGCCCTGCTTGTCCAGGAACCAGTTGGCCGGGTGCGGCCTCTTCCACGACTCGGCGTCAACGCTGATGCTCTTGGTGCATATGGCGCCGACTCCGGCCTCAATGCACCTTTTCATAGTGTAAGGGCTGTGGGTTATATGCCCCGCCGAAGCCACTATGGGGTTCTTAAACTCCACGCCGGCGAATTTTACCCGCAAGTCTGCCATGTCTGGCTCTCCCCTTTCTCGGACTTCAGTCTTCCGCCTCCCCACCACTACCTGATAGTACACCTGTAATGGAACTTTAAGCCGCCAGCCGGGTTTTTGTCAAGCCGCACGGAGATGAGACCATTTAGTAACACTCTGTCATTGCAAGTGTGACCTCATCCCCTTTGTCCCCTTCTCCTGAGCAGGAGAAGGGGAGATTTGGAAAGAGGGGGCTTCGCCCCCTCTTTATACTGACTCCCCCTTCCCTTCACCAATTCCCCAAAGGAAAGGGGACAAAGGGGGATGGGTTCACCAAAATATCTTATTTCGTAGCTATGACATACGGAGTCATCTGCCAAGTAGTCATTAAACACCCTCACGGAGATTGGCTACCGCTTTTTTCTGGCCTCAATCAGCTTGACTATGCCGCCGGCAAGGTCGGTGACCCGCTCTACCACCAGTCCGCTTTTCCTTACATTGTCCGCGGTGCGCCGGTTTATGTTCTCACCGCCAAACCACACCGCCACCGGATTGACCAGGTTCATCAGCCAGGCAAGGACGGGGTTGGCGCTGATGACGTGCTCCAGCAGGACCACCTTGCCTCCGGGTTTGCACACCCGCTCAATCTCCATCAGGCCACGGACGGGGTCGGGAACGGAGCAAAAGACAAATGAGGCCGCCACGGTGTCAAAGGCGTTGTCCTCAAACTCAAGCTTCTGTATATCCATCTGCCGCAAGCTGACACTGGCCTTACCCCTGGCAGCCAGGCTGCGGGCGCGCTTCAACATCCCGCCGCTGAAGTCAACGGCGACCACTTCAGCATGGGACGGATAGTAAGGCAGGTTTTTGCCCGTGCCAACGCCAACCTCAAGGATATGCCTGCCCTCCACCTTGCTCCACATCATCTGCCGCCATTTACGGAAGCGCTTCTCGACCAGGCCCACCATGATGTCATACAACGGGGCAATCCGGTCATACCGTCTTCTGGCAGCCTCGGTGGCCTTGTTGATGTCCATCGCCACGGCTCAGGAGAGGTCTTTCTTGAGCTGCTCGAACTCCTCTCTGGAGATTTCACCCCTGGCGTAGCGCTCCCTGGCGATGTCCAGCGCCCGGCGACTTTCGCCGCCACCTATTCCGGGGCTTCCACGCTCCGTCATCCTTTTCACTGCCCACACAATGAGCACGATAAGCCCGCCCCAGAACAGCACCGTCAAGATGCCTGCCAACAGCATCCACCAGCCCATACCTCCGAACCACATTTTAGACCTCCTGGCTTATGACTTCAGGCTTTAGCCTTTACATCCTTTTTGAGACGGCGGGAGGCCTTTTCACAGCGTGTAGGGACTTCGATATCGATTTCTGTGCCACGGCCGGGATATGAGCGAAGGCTCAAGCTGCCGTTCATAAGTTCCGCCCTTTCCTTCATGCCCACCAGGCCCAGCCCCCGCGGCCTGTCCTTTGAAGTTATGGCCTCTTCAACATCAAAGCCCCTCCCGTCGTCTCTGATACCGACCCTGATGGCGTTTCTCTTGAAATGAAAGGCGATGAAGGCATTTCGGGCCCCGGCGTGCCTGGCGATATTGCCGACCGCCTCCTGAATGACTCTGAACAGGCCCGCCTCCAGGTCGGAGGGCAATCTCCTCTCCCGCCCCACTATATTGAAGCTAACGGCAATGCCAGCCGGGGTCAGTTTGTTGTCCACCAGCCACCGCGCCGCCGCCACCAGCCCGAGGTCATCAAGCAAGGTGGGACGCAGTTCATAAATGACCCTGGTTATCTCGTCAAGCATCCGGACTGACTGCTGCGCCACTTTCCTCAACCTGGCCCTGGCTTCGTCAGCACTGGCGGGCAGCATGGCAATCACGGCTTCAACGTTAACTGTCAGGCTGGCAAGCATCTGGCTGGTCTCATCGTGAAGCTCTCTGGCAATCCGTCTTCTTTCCTCCTCCTGGATGGAAAGCACCTCACGCAGTAGCTCACCGCGGACGGCATCCTGTCGCTGCATCTCCCGGTCCAACCCGGCCAGCTTTGACTCCAGTTCCTTCACCCCGGTGACATCGCACATAAGCTCCGCCAGCGCAGTGACTTTGCCACAGCCATCGCGAATCGGGGATAAGACAATATCAAAGTATCGCTCCTGCCGCTCGCCATTGACATGGTGCACATGCAGATGGGTGACCCGCGCCGGTTTGCCCGTCCGCCATACTGACCCGGCAGGACACCTGTGACGGGGTGAGCGGCAGGGCGCCGTCAGGCCGTGGCAAAGATAGCAACCTTTTCCTATGATTTCCGCCGCGCTTTTTCCCTGACCTGCCAATACCGCCTCATTGGCCAGCAGAATGCGGTGGTCCCTATCAATGACCAGCACTTCATCGTCGAGGCTGTTGACAATCGCCTGGAGGTAGCCGCCGTAGCGTGTTATTTTCATAGCCCGGCCTGCCTTTTATCGGCTCGCAGGGAGGGGTGGCTGATAAGCGGACATGTTGACAATAACCACATCGCATTGTATAGTAAACTGATAGTCTTAGTCAAGAAAAGTCAAAAGGCGATGAAGCTTTCCACCAGGGGACAATATGGAACCAGGATACTCCTTGACCTGGGCCTTCATCAAGGAGAAGGCCCGGTGCTATTAAAGGCTATCTCCCGAAGGCAGCAAATTCCATTGTCCTACCTGGAACGCCTGATTACTCCCCTCATCGCCGGAAGGCTGGTGCGGAGCACCCGTGGCGCCAGGGGAGGGGTCTCACTGGCCAGGTCTCCCCGGGAAATAAGGCTAAATGAAGTCATCCAGTTGCTTGAAGGTCCTATCGCCCCCGTGGAGTGCGTTAACAATCCGGGAGTGTGCAACCGCTCCCGGCTATGTGTCACCAGGGATGTCTGGACCGAGCTTAAAGAGGCCGTCGTTGGAGTCCTGGAGTCGACCACCCTCCAGGACCTGATTGAGCGACACAAGACCAAAGAGCGGCTCGGCGAGGCGATGTACTACATTTAGACCTTCCTCCCTTCCTGAAGATAGTGGAGGGCGTCCCAACCATGATTGACAGATATTCGAGGCAGCTTATTTTCCCCGGCATCGGCGAAGAGGGACAGGCAAAGCTGGCCAACAGCTTCGCCGTTATCGTTGGCTGCGGGGCGCTGGGAACCGTCATCGCCACTGCCCTGGTACGTGCCGGCGCAGGCAAGGTTAGAATCATAGACCGTGACTTCATCGAGTACCATAATCTGCAACGGCAGGTCCTCTTTGACGAGGACGATATCAGGCATGAATTGCCCAAAGCCACGGCTGCCGAGCGGCACCTGAAGAAGGTGAACTCCTCAATAGAAATCGAAGGAATAGTCGCCGATGTCAACTACACCAATGTGGAAGGACTTATCAGCGGCGCCGATGTGGTCATGGACGGCCTGGACAACCTGGAGACCCGCGGCCTGGTCAACGACGCCTGCTTGAAGCTGGGCATCCCGTGGGTATACGGCAGTGCCATTTCCTCCTCCGGCATGACCATGACCGTAATTCCCCATGACACCCCCTGCTTTCGCTGTATCTCTATCTCCGCCAGCGAGGCGAGCGGGGCAATCCTGACCTGTGACACGGCAGGGGTTATCAGCCCGGCGCCCTTCGTTGTCGGCTCGCTGCAGACCGCCGAAGCGCTGAAGCTCCTGGTCGGGGCTAGGCGGAGCATCAACCGGGACTTAATCTGTGTTGATGTCTGGGAAGGGACTTTTGTCCGCATCAGCATCAGCTCTCACCCTGATTGCCCCGCCTGCCAGGGCAAATACCAGTTTCTCAACGGCAAGGCCGGCCTGAAGGCAGTTTCACTGTGCGGCCAGAACGCAGTGCAGGTATTGAATACGAGCGCGGGTGGAGTCTCTTTCCCGGAGCTGGCAGCGCGCCTTAAGCCAGTGGCGAAGGTCAGCTACAACGATTTTATGCTGCAGGTGAAAGTGGACAACCATGAAATGGTGGTTTTCCCTGACGGGCGAGCTATCGTCAAGAATACCAATGATTTACCGCTGGCGCGGGGGCTGTACGCCAAATATATCGGCACATAGCCCTGCCGTGGCAGAGCGTAATATTAAAAATGAAGAGAGGAAGTGTGACATGCCAGAAACAAAGCAAGGTGTGGGGAAGCTGCTATACAAGGGGATACAAATACCGAAGCTGACCAGGGGCATAGCCTCGGACTCCACCGAGCTGGTGGGGAATACGCCCCTGGTGAGGTTGAACCGGGTGAATGACGGGGCGAAAGCGGAGGTAGTCGCCAAGCTTGAGTCCTTCAACCCGCTGGGGAGCGTAAAGGACAGGATAGGGGCTTCAATGATACTGGATGCCGAAGAGAAGGGCCTTATCACCAGGGACACCGTCATCGTTGAGCCCACCAGCGGCAACACCGGCATCGCCCTTGCCTTCGTCTGCGCCGCCCGTGGATACCGTCTCATCCTCACCATGCCGGACACCATGTCCCTGGAGCGGAGGCAGCTCCTGTCCATCTTTGGCGCCGAGCTGGTGCTGACCCCGGGAGCCGAAGGCATGCCCGGAGCGGTGCGGAGGGCGGAGCAACTGGCGGCGGAAAATCCCAACTACTTCATCCCCCAGCAGTTTAAAAACCCGGCCAACCCGGAGGTACACCGGATAACCACCGCCGAGGAAATTTGGAGGGACACCGAAGGCAGGGTTGATATCCTGGTCGCCGGGGTGGGCACCGGTGGCACTATCACCGGCGTAGCCGAAGTGATAAAAAAGAAGAAGCCGAAGTTCAAAGCCATCGCCGTCGAGCCGGCTGATTCGCCGGTGCTTTCTGGCGGGAAGGCGGGACCCCATAAGATTCAAGGCATCGGCGCCGGCTTTGTTCCCGATGTGCTGAGGCTAGACCTGATTGATGAAATCATCAAGGTTACCAATGAAGACGCCGGCATAATGACCAGGAGGCTGGCCAGGGAAGAGGGCATACTGGCCGGTATATCTTCGGGCGCAGCCACCTGGGCGGCGATGCAGGTGGCCAGGAGGCCGGAAAACAAGGACAAGCTCATAGTAGTCGTTCTACCGGATACCGGCGAGCGCTATCTCTCCACCTGGATTTTCCAGGGGCTTTATCAGACTACCCAAGGCATATAGGTTTAGGGTATATTAGAGAGGGAAAAGGACACCCGCCTTGTTCAAGCACATAAAGGAAGATATCCAGACTGTATTTGCCAGGGACCCGGCCGCCAGAAGCGTAGCCGAAGTGCTCTTCTGCTACCCAGGATTACACGCTCTCTGGTTCCACCGGCTGGCCCATTACCTGTGGCGGCACAAGCTCCCGTTTCTGGCCCGGCTCGTCTCCCATACCAACCGGTTCTTGACCAATATCGAAATTCACCCCGGCGCCAGGGTCGGCAGGCGGTTCTTCATCGACCACGGTGCGGGGATAGTTATCGGCGAGACCGCTGAGATAGGCGACGGAGTCCTGATGTACCAGGGAGCTGTGCTTGGCGGCACGAGCATGGAAAAGAAGAAACGGCACCCCACTGTGGGCAACAACGTGGTAATCGGGGCCGGGGCAATAGCTCTGGGTGCCATCACCATAGGTGACGGAGCCAGGATTGGTTCCGGCTCGGTGGTGATAAAGTCAGTCCCGCCCGAAGCCACCGTTATCGGAGTACCGGGGCGGTCAATAGAAGACCGTCATCAGCACTTTGCTGAGCTGGACCACGGCCAACTGCCCGACCCCATAGCAGAAGCCATACGGGTCGTTCTGAAGAACCAGGATGAGCTTGAGAAGCGGCTGGCCAAGCTTGAGAGCTCAACGGGAATGGCGGTCCACAGAGACTACTCAAAAGCCCGGAGGAGGAGAATTGAAAGAGAGTTCAGCCAAGGAGGCGGCATATGAGATTTGAGACGTTGGCCATCCATGCCGGGGAGAGGCCGGAGCGAAGGTTCGGCGCCATATCTGTGCCCATCTACCAGACCTCCACCTTTGCTTTCGAGGACGTGGGCAAGCCAAGAGGCGGCTACGATTACTCCCGCACCGCCAACCCCACCCGCAAGGTACTGGAGGATACCATCGCCCAGCTTGAGGGGGGAAAGGCGGGGTTCGCCTTCGGCACCGGCATGGCGGCAGAGACCACGGTCATCCACCTGCTTAAGGCTGGCGACCATGTGGTCTGCGGCGACGATGTATACGGGGGAACCTACCGGCTGTTCCAGAACGTGATGTCTAATCTCGGCCTGGAGTTCACCTTTATCAGGATGAATAGCAGGCGGGCCATCGAGCAGGCGATAAAGCCGAACACCAGGATGCTGTGGCTGGAAACCCCGTCCAACCCGCTGCTGAACATCGTTGACATCGAGATGGCGGTTGACATCGCCAAACGGCACAACCTGATAACGGCCATGGACAATACCTTCGCCACCCCCTATTTACTGAAGCCCCTCGAATACGGGGTTGACCTGGTTGTCCATTCCACCACCAAGTACCTGAACGGCCACTGTGATGTGGTTGGCGGAGCTGTGGTGACCACGGAGAAGTTCGCCGGACAGGTGCACTTCCTGCTCAACGCCATGGGCACCTGTGCCTCGCCCTTCGACTGCTGGCTGGTGCTTCGAGGCATCGAGACCCTGCCGCTGAGGATGAGGCAGCACGAGCAGAACGCCGCCGCCGTAGCCGACTATCTCAGCCAGCAGCCGGCGGTGACCAGGGTATACTATCCCGGACTTAGCTCCCATCCAGGACACGATATCGCCAGAAGGCAGATGAAGGGCTTTGGCGGCATGGTCTCCTTTGAACTAAAGGGTGGACTCCAGGCAGTCAACAGCTTTCTGAAGAAAATGCAGATATTCGCCCTGGCGGAGTCACTGGGCGGCGCCGCCTCTCTCGCCGAGCATCCGGCAACCATGAGCCATGCCTCCATGCCCAGGGAGTTCAGGGAAAAAGTCGGCATCACCGATGCCCTTGTCAGGCTGTCCATCGGCCTGGAAAACGTTGATGACCTGATTGATGATATTCGGCAGGCGCTACAGCCTAGCTGAAGGAGCACAGATATGTCTTTCGCCACAGCACTGCGTTGTCGCAAATGCGGACAGGAATATCCACTCCAGCCGCAGAGCTTGTGCAACTTCTGCCTCAGCCCGCTGGAGGTCACCTATGACTATCAGGCCATGGCCAAAGCGGTAACCCGCGACAAGATTGCCGGGGGGCCGCGCAGCATGTGGCGATACCGGGACTTGCTGCCGGTGGAAAGCGAAGCGGTAGACATCGGCGCCGGCCTGACCCCGCTGGTCAAAGCCGACAACCTGGGACGCGAACTGGGGCTGGACCAGCTCTACATCAAGAACGACTGCCTCAACCCCAGCTACTCGTTCAAGGACAGGGCAGTGGCGGTGGCCATCGCCAAGGCCAGGGAATTCGGGCTTGATACCATAGCCTGTGCCTCAACCGGCAACCTGGCTGCCAGCGCGGCCGCCCACGCCGCCAAGGCGGATATGAAGGCCTATGTCTTCGTCCCCGCCGATGTCGAACCGGGTAAACTAATCGGGGCAGCCATCTACAAACCGGTGCTGGTCTCGGTAAACGGGAACTATGATGACGTCAACCGCCTCTGCGCTGAGGTGGCGCGGAGGTACAAATGGGGGTTCATAAATATCAACTTGAGGCCATATTATGCCGAAGGGAGCAAGACGCTGGGGTATGAGGTGGTCGAGCAACTGGGATGGCGTGCCCCGGACTGCATCGTTTGCCCTGCCGCTTCCGGCCTTCTCTTCACCAGGGTAGGGAAAGCGCTGGATGAGTTCTCCATGCTCGGCCTTACCGACCCGGTCAATACCCGCCTGTTCGTGAGCCAGGCGGCCGGCAGCGCCCCGATAGCTAACGCCTTCCTGGCTGGCAGCCAGCACATACACCCGGTGAAGCCCGATACACTGGTCAGGTCTATTGCCATAGGCAACCCCGCTGATGGCTACTATGCCCTGAGAGTAGCCAGGCAGTCAGGCGGAGGGGCCGGCACGGTCACCGACGAGGAGGCCATCGCCGGTGTCAAGCTGCTGGCCCAGACCGAGGGCATCTTCGCCGAGGCAGCCGGCGGGGTGGTCATAGGCGTACTGAAGAAGCTGGCAGCCGCGGAGGTAATCAAAAGAGACGCGGTTACCGTGGCCCTCATCACCGGGGCCGGGCCAAGGACTCAAGAGATACTATCGAGCGTAGTCCAGCCCATCACGGTGCAGCCCAACCTACAGTCACTTGAGGAAGCGCTCGGCGTGGTCGCCTGAAGCTGGCGAGCCTTCCCGGCTATGCCGATACTAGGAAGATACAGGGAGGACACCATGGCCAAGAAACAAATAATGTTCACCTTCCCCCAGGACCTGATTACGGAGCCCATCATCTACAACCTCAGCCAGCGGTTCAAAGTGGTGACCAATATCCGCCGGGCTGATATTTCGGAAAACAAGGGCTGGGTGGTGCTGGAGCTGGAGGGGGACGAAAGTGAAATCGAGCGAAGCATCGCCTGGGTGACCGGCAAAGGAGTACGGGTGGACCCGGTTGTCGGCGATATCGTGGAGGGATGACAGGACAAGGAGTCAGGCAGTGAACGACAGGATACGCAGCAAAGAGGAGAGGGTCTATCGCACAATACTGGTGCCGCTGGACGGGTCAGAGGCAGCCGAGAGCGTACTTGAGCTGGCCAAAAACCTCGCCGTGAGGTCGGGAGCGGCGCTGACGCTGCTCCACGTGTACCGGCCTGAAGAATCCGAGCACGAACGGCTGCACGCTGCTTATATCCAGCAGGCGGCCCAGTCCGTCCAGCATGATATTTCCCGGATATGCGAAACGGTGCAGTGCCGCTTTGAAGGCGTAAGCGCCACCGCCATGCCGGCGCTGGTCAAAGGCGAGCCGGCGGAAGAGATTGTGCGCTACGCCGCAGATAAAAAGGTCAGCATAATCCTTATGGCCAGCCACGGCCGAACCGGCCTGGTGCATCCGGTCATGAGTGACATAGCCAACCGGGTGGTGAGGAACTCACTCATCCCGGTCTGGCTGATAAGAACCCTTGGTCCCGATGAAATAAGGTGCGCCGAATGGCCACCAAAGAGGGTGCTCGTCCCCCTGGGCGGCTCCGAGAGAGCCGAGAAAGTGCTGCCCTATGCCGTGGCATATGCCAGGCTATTTGATGCCGAGCTGGTCCTGCTGCGGGTCTGCGAGCAGCCACTGGTCACTGCCGACTATCCGGAGTCAAAGATGGCGGTAAGCTGGGACGAGCACTTGAAGCGCATGAATACCCACTATCAGGCCCAGTGCAGCCTCTACCTGGGAACGGTAAAAAAACGTCTCGAAGGACAGGGAGTGAAGGTCACCTGTGAGGCCATGCTGGGCAACGCCTCCGAGCAGATTATCAGCTACATACGGGATAATCGCTGCGACCTGGTAGCCATGACCACGCGCGGCTATAGCGCTGCGCCCAACTGGCTATCCGGGCTGCCCATCAGTCGCTGGGTATTCAGCAACGTGACCGAGCAGGTCCTGGCGGCTACCTCGCGCGGAATAGTGCTGGTCAGGGGGATAGCGACGATAAAGCCGGGCACGGAGTGAGACGATTTTACGGAGGACAACCATGAAGCAGATATATCTTGACTACGCAGCCACCACGCCGGCACACCCCGAAGTGGTTAATACCATGCTACCCTACTTCAGTGAGATGTACGGCAATCCCTCCGCCATTTACGCCCTCGGCCAGGAAGCAAGGGCAGCGGTTGAGGAGGCCAGAGGCAAAGTAGCCGGCCTCATCGGCGCGCGTGATGAGGAGGTCGTCTTTACCAGCGGCGGCACTGAAGCGGACAACTTCGCCTTGATAGGAGTGGCCCTGGCCAACCGGGAACAGGGAGACCACATTATCACCAGTGCCATCGAGCACCATGCGGTGCTGGAGACCGCCAGGTTTCTGAAGACACGGGGGTTCAAGGTAACCTACCTGCCGGTAGACAGCAACGGACTGGTTGACCCAGATGACGTTAAAAAGGCCATCACCAGGCAGACAATCCTGGTCTCAATCATGCACGCTAATAACGAGATAGGCACCATACAGCCCATCGCTGAGATAGGCAAGATAACCAGGGAAGCGGGAATCTGCTTCCACACCGATGCCGTGCAGACCGCCGGCCACATCCCGGTGAACGTGAACCAACTGGGTGTGGAGCTGGTCGCCATGTCAGCACACAAGCTATACGGTCCCAAGGGAGTGGGTGCGCTTTACATCCGGAGAGGGACAAAGCTGGCCCCCTTCATGCATGGAGGAGAGCAAGAGAGACGGCGGCGGGCGGGCACCGAGAACGTGCCCGGCATCGTCGGCTTGGGCAAGGCCGCCGAAATTGCCCGCCAGGAGATGGCGGAGGAAGCAACCCGGCTGACCCGGCTCCGCGACAGGCTCGCCAGAGGCATCCTGGAAACGGCCCCCGACGCTAGCCTGAACGGCCACCCCACACAGCGCCTGCCCGGGAACGTCAACGTCAGCTTCAGCTTCATTGAGGGAGAATCCATGTGCCTCAACCTCGACCTGGAGGGCATCTATGTTTCCACCGGCTCCGCCTGCAGCCTGGCCAGCAATGAGCCTTCCCACGTCCTGGTAGCGATAGGCACGCACCGCGAGCAGGCCTTCGGTTCGCTCAGGTTCACCCTGGGGAAGTGGACTACCGACGAGGACGTCAGCCGGGTGCTGGAGGTATTGCCAAAGGTGGTGGCCAAGCTTAGAGCCATGTCACCGCTTATCAAGAGCCAGAAATAGTCACATTGATACATGAGGATAGCTGATGACGCCCAATGACGCCGAGCTAAATGAGCGGGTCCTGCGCCTGAAACAGGAAAGAAAGGCGGTTATCCTGGCGCACAACTACCAGATAGCCGAGGTCCAGGATATTGCCGATTTTGTCGGTGATTCTCTCGAGCTGAGCCAGAGTGCCGCCAAAACAGATGCCGAGGTCATCGTATTTTGCGGGGTGCACTTCATGGCTGAGACCGCCTCCATCCTCTGCCCGGATAAAAAAGTCCTGCTTCCAGATAAAAACGCCGGCTGCCCCATGGCCAATATGATCACCGGCGAGGAGCTGAGGAGGAAAAAGGCGGAGATGCCGGGCGCCGCTGTTGTCTGTTATGTCAACTCTCTGGCCGAGGTAAAGGCGGAATCAGACATTTGCTGTACCTCGGCTAATGCCGTCAAAATCGTGCAAAGCCTGGACAGCGACGACATCCTGTTCATTCCCGACCAGTATCTCGGCCACTGGGTGGCCAGCAAGACCAACAGGAAACTGACATTATGGCCTGGATTTTGCCCTACCCATGTCAAGATACGCCCTGAAGATATCATGGCGGTGAAAAAGGAGCATCCGGCGGCCAAGGTGGTCGTCCACCCCGAATGCCGGCCAGAGGTAACCGCCATCGCCGACGAAGTAATGGGCACCGGGGGTATGTGCCGCTTCGCCAGGCAGACCGAGGCCACAGAGCTTATCATCGGCACTGAAATCGGTATCCTCCACCGCCTGAGCAAAGAGAACCCGGGTAAGAAATTCTTCCCGGCTTCCAAGCGTGCCGTCTGTCCCAACATGAAGCTAATCACCCTGGAAAAGGTGCTGTGGGCGCTGGAAGACATGGCCACCGAGGTCAAGGTGCCGGAGGCAATTCGCCTCAATGCAAAGGCGGCCGTGGACAAAATGCTGGAGGTGGGGATGGGACAACCGCCCGATATGAGCAGGAGAGTAGCTTTGTGATAAAATACATATGGAAGACAGCTCAGCAGCGAGGTTGGCTTGAAAGCGAAGGTGGATAGAGGATTGTGCCAGGGGCTGGGCAACTGCGTGGCTATAGCGCCGACCGTTTTCGCGCTTGACGACGAAAATAAGGCCATCGTCCTGGAGCCTGCCCCGGCTAACGACCAGACTCTGATGGAGGCCGCCGAAAGCTGCCCGTATAATGCCATAATCATCGAGGATGATGAGGGAAATCAGCAATACCCCTGAGCAGGCACAGAAGCCGCCAGCATATTGAGGTGAACATGCAAGAGGTTATCGACCTGATAGACAAAATCATACAGGAGCACAAGATAATCCTTGGCCAGCTTCGTTCCGCGGGACAGATAGCCAATGACGCCAGCGCCCTGATGGCCCTGGATACCGCCAAAGAAACCTTCATGCCGGGAAGGTTTGACCAAGGAAAGGGTCTGGAAAAGCTGGAAGGGGCACTGGAGGTCATTGACCATGGAGTTGAGGCGCACTTCAACCGTGAGGAGACGGCACTCCTGGCCGCTTTTGAAAAGCATGGAGGTCGGGCTCTAATTGCAGCCCTGCGCACCCTGCTCGCTGACCACGAGGCAATTAGAAAGCGCTTTACCCATGCCAAAAGGCAAGTAGCCGAGCTGATGGGTGGCAAACTGTCCCGCCCTGTCTGGGATGCCAGCGCA
The DNA here is from genome assembly GCA_016202545.1 of Chloroflexota bacterium. GTDB lineage: Bacteria > Chloroflexota > Dehalococcoidia > Dehalococcoidales > JACQON01 > JACQON01. The sequence continues at coordinate 101,265 of JACQON010000028.1, read as the reverse complement.
CATGACATTCGAGCCTATATAACCCACACCCACAAGCTGTTTACTATCCATGCCCAAAGTGAGCAGAAACTCCTGCGGACGCTGCGAAGCGAGCTGAGCAAAAAGATGAGGAAACAGGCAGCAGAGGCCCCGTCACAGGGGCACAGCCAGAAACGCACCGGAAAGCGCCAGGGCGCAGGCTGAAGTGCGACTAAAGTCACAGACAGGAACGGTCTCCAGGCCTAAAATTAGCCTGGCTGACTGAACCAGCTAAAGGAGGGGGTTATGGGGGATAGCACCATAACAAAAGTATATCTGGACAATGCCGCTACCACGCCTCTCCTCCCCGAGGTACTTGAGGCGATGCTTCCCTATTTTGGCGAAGCCTTCGGCAATCCTTCCTGTCTTCATGACTGGGGAGACAGAGCACGGGAAGCGATAGATGCTGCCCGCGACCAGGTGGCCCAGCTTATCGGCGCCGCTCCAGAGGAGATAATGTTTACCGGGAGCGGTACCGAAAGCAACAACCTGGCCATCAAAGGGCTGGCGCTGGCGCAGCAGAACAAGGGCAAGCACGTGGTGACATCTGCCATCGAGCATTTCTCTGTGCTGCACTCAGCCAGGACCCTGGAGAAGTGGGGCTTTGAGCTGACCGAGGTGCCGGTGGACAGGTACGGAGTGGTTGACCCGGAAGATGTGCGGCGCAGCATCAGGAAAGACACCGTGCTGGTATCCGTAATGCACGCCAATAGTGAAGTGGGCACCATAGAGCCGATAGCGGAGATAGCCAGAGTCACCAGGGAAAAGGGCGTGGTCTTCCACACTGACGCCGTGGCCACCGCCGGAACTATACCCGTGGATGTCAGGGAGCTGGGGGTAGATAGCCTGAGCCTGGCGGGAAACCAGTTTTACGGCCCCAAGGGAGTAGGCGCTCTCTGGGTGCGAAAGGGAGTGCGCCTCATCCCCCTCCTTGACGGTGGGGTGCAAGAGGGAGGTCGCCGCGCCGGCACTGAAAATGTCCCCGGCATAGTCGGCCTGGGCAAGGCAGCCGAGCTGGCCGCCAGGCATATGGTCACCAGGATTGAACACGTCAATCATCTGCGTGACCGGCTGCTAATAGAATTGCCAGCCAGGGTTGAGCGCATGGTGGTCACCGGGCATACTGAGCATCGTTTACCCGGAAATGCCAGCTTCTGCGTGGAGTTTATTGAAGGCGAATCGGTACTGATGATGCTGAACAGCCGGGGGATAGCCGTCACCAGCGGCTCGGCCTGCACCTCAAAGGCGCTCAAGGCGTCCCATGTCCTTCTCGCCATGGGGCTACCCCATGAGCTGGCCCAGGGCTCAATCCTGTTCAGCGTCGGCATTGCCAATACCGATGAAGAGATTGACTATGTCGTTGATGCGATGCCCTCGATTGTGGACCGACTGCGGCAGATGTCACCACTATACTCCAAATTCACTCGAACCAGCAAAGGAGGCAAGCATGCCGGTTTATAGCCAGCAGGTAATGGACCATTTCATGAACCCCCGCAACGTGGGGGAGATTGAGAACCCGGATGGCATCGGGGAAGAGGGCAACCCGGTCTGCGGAGATATGATGACCTTCTATATCAAGGTCAAGGATAACCGCCTTGAAGATGTCAAGTTCAAGACCTTTGGTTGCGGCGCCGCTATTGCCGTCTCCAGCATGGTCAGCGAAATGGCCAAGGGCAAGACGCTGGAAGAGGCGCTGAAGATTACTCCCAAAATAGTGGCCGAGGAATTGGGAGGTCTGCCCAAGAACAAGTTCCACTGCTCCAATCTGGGTGCTCAGGCTCTGACCAGAGCCATAAAAGACTACCTGGGCAAGAAGAAGGCGGGAGGAGATAAATAATGGGGAAAATCAAGCATGAAATAGAAGAGAAGTCCCTTTTCTGCCCTTATTGTGATGAAGAGATAGAAAAGGAATCATGGCCCTACTGTGATGCCTGCGAGGTGACCATATTCTACTGTCCCAAGTGCCGTAAGCCCATTCCCAGGGATAAGAAGACGTGTCCCAACTGCGGGGCCAAAATCAAGGGCTGACACGGCGAGGAGGTAACACGAAATGGCAGAGAAAGAAAAGCTGACCATGGCCATCTTGAGTGGGGACTTGGAGCGGGCCCTGGCCGCCTTTATGCTGGCTACTACTGGAGCCAGCATGGGAATGCAGGTGAACATGTTCTTCACCTTCTGGGGACTGGACATCATCAAGAAGAACCAGGGCGGCATCAAGAGCAGCGGGCTGATGCAGAAGATGCTCAATATGATGAACCGCGGCGGCTCCAAGAGGCTAAAGCTTTCCCGGTTTAACATGTTTGGGCTGGGTACCTGGATGATGAAAAAGCTGATGAAGAAGACTAACATGCCCTCAATCGATGAGTTCATCGCGCTGGCTAACCAGATGGGGGTAAATATCATCGCCTGCACTACCACCTGCGGCGTTATGGGGATTGCCCCGGAGCTGGAGACTTTCCGCAGTGAAGTAACAACTTTAGCCGGCGCTGCTTACTTTCTCGGTGAGGCGAGTGAATCGAAGGTGGTGCTTTTTATCTGAGCAAATTTTTGCCATTGACAGACCGAGGAGAGGAATATGAAGTCAGATTACAGCTTGGATTGCATGGGCCTGTATTGCCCGATGCCCATCGTGAAAACGGCTGAAAAGGTCAAGGACTTAGAGGTGGGAGAGGTGCTGGAGATAGTGGCTGATGACAAAGGGATAAAGCAGGACATGCCTGCGTGGTGCAAGGCCACCGGACACCAGTTCCTGGGCATAGAAGAGGCGGATAAGGAAATCAAGGTCTACGTCAAGAAGACACATAAGTAAAGTGTCGAACGCTTCGGGGACCGGGCAATGCTGGAAATATATTACAGACAACTGGCGGCACCGTAGCCAGTGTAGTGTCCCAATAACGGGTTTACAATGCCCGCTCGCCCTGAGCCAGTCGAAGGACAACATGCTTCAACAAGCTCAGCATGAACGGGTTAGACATGTGTTAAGTAGAAGAGAGGGGGCTGCGCCCCCTCTCTATAATCTCATCTCCTTCTCCTGAGTAGGAGAAGGAGATACTCGTTCCGATTACTCGTCAGAGTGAATCGTCAGAGTGAAAAGGGGATGAGGTCGTCAGTAAAGGGCAATGTGTGCTGAAGCAGTAATCGATTCAGTAGTTAACCTGACAGTACACTAGGGAAACGGTATGCGGGAATATAAAGTTACCTTTTTACCTGACCGAAAGGAAGTAAAAGTAGAGGAAGGCACTACCCTGTTTGATGCCGCTGAAAAAGCGGAAGTATACATTAACAGCATGTGCGGCGGACAGGGTCTGTGCGGAGAGTGCCGCCTTCAGGTGCTCAGCGGAAACGCCAAGGCTGATAAATACGCCATTGGCTTCTTCTCGGTTGAGGAAATACAGAAGGGTTACGTCCTCGCCTGTCAGACCAAAGTGGAAGACAACCTCGAAGTGATGGTGCCTGCCAGGTCACGCCTGGAGATGGAAAAAATCATCACCGAAGGCACTCTGGCCTATAGTGAGCCGGAGAAGGTCTCCGTCCACAGGACATCACGCCAGCCAATGTACCCATTCGAGCCACCGGTCACCAAGGTATACCTCGAGCTGCCGCCGCCAACCATGAAAGACAATATCTCCGATATAGACCGGATTACCAGGGAGCTGAAAAAGAAGCTCGCTTTCTCATCATTCGAGATATCCCTGGGCTGCCTGCAAAACCTGTCAGACAACCTGCGCCAGCATCAATGGAAAGTCACCGCCACCGTGGCCAGGCACGACAGCATCGGCCGTCTGCTCCAGATAGAAGGTGGCGACACCAGCGAGCAAAACTACGGCCTGGCCATTGACATCGGTACGACCACGGTAGTAGTACAGCTAGTCCACCTTAAAACAGGTAAAGTGCTGGGCGTAGAGGCTAGCCACAACCTCCAGGCCCGCTACGGAGAGGACGTTATATCCCGGATGGTCTTTGCCTGCACCCGCGGCTCCCTCAAGACCCTCAATGAGGCAGTAGTAGCCAATATCAATGCCCTCACCCGGGCACTGGCCAGAGAAAACGGCGTCAAACTGGAAGACATCAACTGCGCTGTTTGCGCCGGGAATACCACCATGAGCCACTTCCTGTTGAACCTGACGCCGTGCTCTATCAGGATGGAGCCATACGTGCCCACCGCCGCCATCTATCCCCAGATACTGGCCAGGGAAATCGGCATCAACATAAATCCCAATGGCGCTGTAGAGATAATGCCCAGCGTGGCCAGCTACATGGGCGGCGATATCGTGGCCGGCATCCTCACCTGCGGCCTAGCCGATAGGACGGAGGTTACCTGCCTGATTGACGTCGGCACCAACGGGGAAATCGCCGTGGGCAATAACGAATGGATTGTCTGCTGCTCGGCCTCCGCCGGCCCGGCCTTCGAAGGCGGCGGCATCAAGTGGGGTATGCACGCCACCAGGGGGGCGATAGAGAAGATAGAGATAAAGGACGGTCAGGTCACATACAAGACCATCTCCAAATCCAAGCCGAGAGGAATCTGCGGCTCCGGCCTGATTGACGTCATCTATGAGTTGGCCAGGAACAGGATAATAGACCAGGATGGGAAATTCAACCCCATCACCAGTAACGAGCGAATAGTTACTGGTGATGGCGACACCGAGTTCATACTGGTCTACCCCGAACAAACAGAGACAGGACAGGCGGTTACCATCGCTGAGACGGACATCAGCAACCTCATCAAGTCCAAGGGCGCCGTCTTCGCCGCTCTGAAGTCCCTGATGGACTACATCGGCATGAGCTTCAATCAACTGGAGGCGATTTACCTCGCCGGCGGCTTCGGCAGCTCTCTGGATGCCAGGAAGGCCATCGCTATCGGCCTGCTGCCCGATATAGACCTTCATAAGATACATTTCATCGGTAATAGCTCCGTCGCCGGCGCCCGCATGGCCCTGCTGTCCAGCGCCGCCTTTGAAGCGGCCAAAAGCATATCCCGGAGAATGACCAACATCGAGCTTTCCAACTACCCGCCGTTCATGAGCGAATTCATCGCCGCACTCTTCCTGCCCCACACCGACAGCAAGCTCTTTCCCTCGGTACATTACTAGGGACTGTTCATCCACCTCCCGCCCTTTATCGAGGGCGTTTAGTTTTTCAAGAGTCTAGATTTAGCTCCATATCTCGGACTTCTCCGCCCAATCAGTAGCACGAGATTGTTTAGCAATTCACCAGGCAGAGGTTCAGTCTGTCATTGCAAGCGTAGCGAAGCAATCTCTGAATCGGCACAGAGGAGCGGTTGAGATTGCTTCGGGCTTCGCCCTCGGGACTTCGGCGTGAGCTCAGTCGAACGCTGAACTCGGGCCTCGGACTGAAGCTCGGTCTGAAGGCTGAAGCCCTCGCAATGACCACTGTTCGTAAACAATCTCTAGCGCGCTGTTTGACGCTCAGACAGACTTATGTTAATATTAAAAACAAATTCGCCGACATGTTTGACGGGGTCTCAGGCTCTGTTTTTCTTGGCCGTCCGTTGCCGCGCTTCAGGCTTGATGAGGGAAACTTCGTGCAGGTAGAGGAAGAGTTGGCCGCCGTATCTCCTGACAGGGACACATTGCTGACTGTCGGCGTTTTCGATGGCGTCCACCTCGGTCACAAGCACCTGCTGTCACAACTGAAAGAGCTTGCCAGGCAACGGGACCTGCTCAGCGGCGTGGTGACCTTCCGGCAGCACCCTCAGGAGGTGCTATCACCGCAAACCAGGCTGTCATTTCTGAGCGACCTCGACCAGAGGGCCAGACTTCTTCAAAACGAAGGCGTTGAAGTTGTGGTTGTTCTGTCGTTTACCCCTGAGCTGGCACAGCTCGGCGTTCGCCAGTTTATCACTCTCCTCAGGAAGCACCTCAGAATGCGCGGGCTGGTGGTTGGGCCTGACTTTGCCCTGGGCCAGGGCAGAGAAGGAGATATCAATACGCTGCGAAAACTGGGGCAGGAGATGGACTTCAGCGTTACCGTGGTCCCGCCCGTAATCATGGGCGGTGAGGTAGTCAGCAGCACCGCCATCAGGCGTGCCCTGGCCGAAGGAAATATGAAGAAGGTGATTGCCCTGACCGGCCGTCCCTTCAGCCTGCACGGGCGGGTCGTCGCCGGGGAGGGCCGCGGCATGAAGCTGGGCTTCCCCACCGCCAATCTCGATACAGACCGGAAACAGGCTCTTCCCGCCGATGGCATTTATGCCACCTGGGCCCATGTCGACGACAAGGTATACCAGTCGGTGACCAACATCGGCAAGCGCCCGACTTTCAATGGCAGCCAGCGCACTGTGGAGGTTTATCTCCTCGACTTCGATGGCAACCTGTACGGACGTGATATGAGGATTGACATCGTGGAACGGCTTCGCAGCGAGAAACGGTTTGACAACGTGGAGGCGCTCAAGAAACAGATGGCGGATGATGTGAAGCGGGGCAAAAGCATACTGGACTCCTACGGTGGTAGTTAGAGACATGAAGGCTCAACGGAAAGTCACCCTCAGCCCGGATATTGACCGCCTGCTGGGGCGCGGGGTGGCTGAAATCATAGTCAAAGACGAACTGGTGGAGTTGTTGCGCTCGGGCAGGCGACTGCGCCTGAAAGAGGGCTTCGACCCCAGCTTCCCTGATATTCACCTGGGGCATATGGTGGCGCTGAGAAAGCTGCGCCAGTTCCAGGAGATGGGACACCAGATTGTGCTCATCGTTGGCGATTGGACGGCCCGCATTGGCGACCCCAGCGGCGCCTCCATCACCCGGCCCATGCTATCCGCGGAGCAAGTCCGGGCCAACGCTGCCACCTACATGGAGCAGTTCTTCAAGGTGGTTGACCGCGACCGGACAGAGGTAAAGTGGCAAAGCGAGTGGTTCGACCGGTTTGACCTGAGCGAGGTCATCAGGCTCACCAGCAAGTTCACCGTAGCCCAGATGCTGGCGCGAGAGGACTTCGCCAGCCGGTACAGCGCCGGGCGGCCCATCGCCGTGACGGAGCTGCTCTATCCGCTGCTCCAGGCTTATGACTCGGTGGCGGTGCAAGCTGACGTTGAGTTCGGCGGCATTGACCAGAAATTCAACCTCCTGGTAGGCAGAGAGCTACAGTCCACGATGGGCCAGCGCCCCCAGCAATGCCTGATGACCCCGCTTCTCATCGGCACTGATGGCGCACAGAAGATGAGCAAGAGCCTGGGCAACTACATCGGCATCAGTGAGCCGCCCAACCAGATGTTCGGCAAGATAATGTCCATCCCCGATAGCCTTATCCTGCAATACTTCGAGCTGGTGACCGATGTGCCGGATGAGGAACTGGAGGAATTCAGACAAGCACTTACCGATGACACAGTTAATCCTATGACACTCAAAAAGCGACTGGCCAGGGAGATTGTGGCTCAGCTCTATGACCAAGAGCAGGCGGCTGAGGCTGAGGAACAGTTTGAGAGAGTAGTTCAGAAGAAGGAGATGCCGGAAAAAATACAGCAAGTAAAGATAACTCCAGAGTTGCTAAAAAAAGTAACGGCTAGCACATTTAAAGAGAAGGGATTTGTGGTTAGCGGTAGAGAGGTCGGCAAGCCTGAGACTGAAGAGTGGGATGTATCAGTTCCTCTGCTGTTATGTGAGATAGGCTTAGCTAAAAGCCGTAGTGATGCTAGGCGTCTTATAGCACAAGAGGCTGTTCGCATAGATAACAGGACAATTTATAAAGACTATGAGGAACACGAGACTATTAAGCTAGGCAGCGTCATCAAGGTAGGCAAGCGGCGCTGGGTAAAGCTAGTTAGTGGTGATTAAAAATACATTGACGAGGTTTCAGTGACCTATCCCCCTGACCCCCTTCCCATTGGGAAGAGGGAGTTAAGAAAAGAGAGGGGGCACAGCCCCCTCTCTAAAATCTCTTCCCCTTCTCCTTGAAGGAGAAGGGGATAAAGGGGATGAGGTCGTCGTAAGTAGGACTATGTGCTGAAACAGTAATTGGTACAGTAATTAACCTGACAAGACACTAGCAGTAGCAGTAAAGGAGTAAAATGGAAAATCTAAGAATCCCAGGGCCTACTCCCCTCCCTGACGAGGTCCGCCAGGCGATGTCCCGGCAGATGATAAATCACCGCGGTGAGGAGTTCGGCCGGATACTGGAGGGAGTAACGGTCAAGCTGAAGCAACTGTTCCAGACCAAAGGGGACATCCTCCTGCTCACCAGCTCAGGCACGGGCGGCCTGGAGGCGGCCATAGTCAATACCCTGTCTCCCGGTGACAAGGTGCTGGCAGTATCCAATGGCGTCTTCGGCGACCGGTTTGCCGCTATCGCCGAGCAGTTCGGCGCCGAGGTGACGCCGCTCCGATTTGAGTGGGGCAAGCCGGCTGAGCCGGATGCCGTGCGCCGTGCCCTTCACGCCGACCCGAAGATAAAGGCGGTGCTGGTCACTCACAACGAGACCTCCACCGGCGTCACCAATGACCTAGCCGCGCTCAGCTCGGTGGTGAAGGAGTTTGGCAAGCTACTGCTGGTTGACGCTATTAGCAGCCTCGGCTCGATTGACCTGCCGGTAGACAAATGGCGCTGCGATGTCACCGTTACCGGCTCCCAGAAGGCGTGGATGGCACCGCCCGGCCTGGCCATGGTCAGCGTCAGTGAGGAGGGATGGCGGGCGCAGGCGCAGGCGAAGATGCCGCGTGTCTACTGGGATTTCACCAGGGCCAGGAGCTCCCTGGAGAAGAAGCAAACGCCATGGACGCCGGCCGTTTCGGTCGTGTTCGCTCTGTCGGTGGCGCTGGATATGATGCTCAAAGAGGGATTGCCCAACATCCTTGCCCGTCACGCCCGGCTGGCCAGGGCCGCCCGCGATGGGGTGAAGTCGCTGGGGCTGTCCCTTTTCGCCCAGGAAAGCCATGCCTCCAACGTGGTCACTGCCATAGCCGCCCCCGACGGCCTGGACACCAAGAAGCTGCTCAAGCTGATGAGGGAGGAGCAGCACGTGGTGCTCGCCGGCGGACAGTCAAGGCTGGACGGCAAGATATTTCGCATCGGCCACATGGGCTGGGTGACCGGGGAGGACATCAAGACGGTTATGTCAGCCCTCAAGGTAACCCTGCCGCAGGCTGGATTCAAGGTTGGCGGAAGCTAAAGGCCGGCAGGCTTATACCAGCCGCCGGAAGACCAGCCCCGCCGGGAGCTTGGGATAAAAATAGGTCGACTTTCGCGGCATCCTGTCGCCGGCGTCGGCGATAGCCTTGATTACCTCCGGCCTGACCGGGCTCAACAGAAAGGCAAGCTGGTATTCCTGGTCGAGCACCCGGCGTACGGCATCCCGCTTGTCATAGCTGTAGCCGATGGCCATTTCCTCGCCTTCTACTCCCAGCAGCTTCTCCAGTATCAGGTGGTCGAGAATGCTGACATCCAGCTTCTGGTACAGCTCGGAGTGGAACTGGGGCATTAGCTGCCTGGCGCTGGCGAAGTCAAGCAGCCGTAGCACGAAAACTCGCTCCGCTGCCGGGCCGAAAAGCCCCAGCCTGACCTGCCCCGTATCGCCGGGTCTCACGCCAGTCAGCAGGTCGTCAAACTCCCGCCAGACATCAGGCTTATCGAGCGGCAGCTCCTCCATCTCAAAGAAGGACTTTAACCGGCCCATCAAGCCGCTAAGGGTTGATTTTGATATGCCCCGGACCAGCCGGTGGGGCGGCAGGATGACCAGCCCGGGGTCAGAGAAGTCCACCAGCGTCATCATGACAAAGTTGAAGCCCTCATCCGGCGATGCCGCCGGTGAACTGCTGAGCCGCTCACGCCGGTAGGCGAGGGCGCTCTCGTAGCGGTGATGCCCGTCGGCGATGTAAACCGGCCGGTCAGCAAAGCAGCGGCATATCTCCTCGACAGCCCCGGGCTCGGTGATTGCCCGGACTTGATGACTATCTCCGTCAGCATTGTCCGGGTTGAGCACGGGATGCTTCTTGCCCTGTGTCGACAGCAGCGATGATACCGTCCCTTCCCGGTCTTCAAACAGGGCCAGGATGGGGCTGATATTGGCCTGGCATGCCCGTAACAGGCTCATCCGGTCGCTTTTGGGCCGGGCGAGGGTGCCCTCGTGAGGACGGACGACCATCCTGTCCCACTCCTCCAGCCTGATACAGGCGGCTATGCCGCGGCGCCGGCGCCGTCTTCCCTCATGGATGAAATAGTGGTCGTGGAGATAGATGGCCGGTGTCTTGTCGATGGCCAGAACGCCCTGCTCCAGCCATTGCTCAATTGTGGCCGCGGCCCGGGTATATTTGTTGTCTGCGGCCGTGTCCTGCGGCAGCTCACGGCCGTACTCCACCCGGACGAAGTTATACTTACTCCTGCGGTGCAGCTCTTGCTGCAACTGGGGACTGATGATGTCATAAGGGGGGCAGATAACCGCCGCCAGGTCGCCGACCAGCGTTTGGTTATAACGTATGCCGCGGAACGGGCGAAGCTCAGCCAAGCCTTTCCTTTCCAGCCCTCGGCACGCCTGCGTGCCGTAACACACTTCAGCGTGCAGGCACGTCTGCCGCCGTGGTCTAACAATGTAGTTTACCGCGTGTTGCCGCAAAGGGCAAGCCTGACCGACAGGAGAACACGCGGCAGAACTTTCAACTACCGGGCTGGTTTATGCTATACTTTATTCGGGCCAGCGTAGCTCAGTTGGTAGAGCAGCGCTTTCGTAAAGCGCGGGTCGGGGGTTCGAGTCCTCTCGCTGGCTGACCGGGTTCTTCACCTGATAATTCATAAACCGCCGGCCGTGGATTCGAATCCTCCGCTGGCTGGGAGGGACGCAGATGAGCCAGTTTATAGGCAAGCTGAAACAGATGTCGCATGGCGCGCCACAGTCTATGGGATTCAGGAAATCCGGGCCCTCGCCTCAAAAGCCCGGGTTGCTGCTGCTATCCTGGCTGGACGGCGATACTGAGGCCCCGGCCGATTACGCCTCCGCGGCCGATGCCGGTGTGCTCTCCATAGGCGAGCCATCAGCAGCAGCCGCAGCCCTTGACAGGATGACCGGGGAGGCGCCCGGCATACCCTGGGGCGGCTGGCTGACGAAAGCCCGCCGGGGAGACATAGAGCAGGTAGCCAAGGCTGGCGATTTCGTGGTCTTTCCCGCGGATAGCGCATTCTCAGCCATGCCTCAAGACGGTAAAGCCGGCCGGGTCTTGCAGGTGGAGGCGTCAAGCGATGACGGGCTACTGAGGGCAATCAATGCCCTGCCTGTAGACGCGGTACTGGTTACCGGCGAGGAGGGAGGAGACGACTTCCTTACCTGGCGCCAGCTAATGGTCTTTCAGCGTTTCTCTAACCTGGTGACCAAGCCGCTGCTGGCCACCGCTACGCCACAGGCAACCGCTGATGAGCTACAGGCACTGTGGCAGGCCGGGGTGAGGGGCGTGCTGGTAAAGGCGGAGCCCAGACAGCCCGCCGCCGAGCTAAAGAAACTGCGCCAGATAATTGACAGCCTGACCTTCTCGCCGCCCCCGAAGCACGAGGTTACCCTGCTACCTCAAACCGTGGCAGAGCCGCAAGTGGCGGAGGAAGAGGAAGAAGAGGAACATCTCCACACCGGGCACTGAAGCCTGGTCAGGCTAGGCGCGCATTAGTTGCCAGGACTTCCCCTCGGTGGTAATGGCCGGGGCGAACACCATCTCGGCCTTATGCATCTCCGCAACGTTAAATGCCCCGCAGATACCCATGGCGGTACGGAGGGCCCCGACCAGGTTCTGACTGCCATCGGTCACCGAAGTCGGGCCGTAGAGAATCTGCTCCAGCGTGCCGGCAGTGCCAACCTTTATCCGCGTTCCCCTGGGCAGCACAGGGTGGGGATTGGCCATGCCCCAATGATAGCCCAGTCCAGGCGCCTCTTTAGCCTGGGCAAAGATGGAGCCGAGCATTACCGCATCGGCGCCAGCGGCGAAAGCCTTGCACAGGTCACCGCCCTTGCGAAAGCCGCCGTCGGTGATGACCGGCACATACCTTCCTGACTCAGCCAAGTACTGGTCCCTGGCAGCGGCACAGTCCATAGTGGCTGTTATCTGGGGCACACCTATGCCCAGAACCTCTCTGGAGGTACAGGCAGCGCCCGGCCCCACACCGACGAGGACGCCGGAGACCCCCGTCCTCGCAAGCTCCAGGCAAGCAGTATAGCTGACGCAATTGCCGACAATGATGGGTATGCCTACCAACTGACGAAGCTCGGAGAAGCTCAGCCCTCGATAGCTTTTGGAAATATGCCGGGCGCTGGTAACGGTGGACTGCACCACGAAAATATCCGCTCCAGCTTCGGCAACTATGGGGGCAAAGCGCTTGGCATTGGCCGGCGCTACCGAGACCGCGCAGGTAGCCCCCGCCTTTTTGATGGCCTGGATTCGCTCGGCGATAAGGCTTTCCTTAATTGGCTGGGAATAGACCTTCTGAAGCAGCGGAGTAGCCTCGGCATTGGAAGCCCGGGCAATATCGGCCAGCACCTCGCCGGGGTCGTCATACCGCGTCTGTACTCCCTCCAGATTGAGGACGGCAACTCCGCCCATCTTGCTCATCAGGATGGCGAAATTGACATCGGTCACCGCGTCCATTGCCGAGGCAATAATCGGGATGGAGCAGGTGAAGCTGTCTACTTTAAGCTCAATATTGGTCTGGTCAGGATTGATGGTCACATCTCCAGGGACTATGGCAACTTCGTCAAACCCATAGGAACGACGGAGCTGCTTATATTCGGGAACCGACATAAGGCCGTCCTCCTTTAAACACACACTATACCAGAAATGGCAACTTAAAGTCAAGGACGAACCGGTCATGCGACGGCGAAAGCCCGAAGCAATCTCGTCTACCAGAAAGCCTGGCAGGTTCAGGTAGACGGACGATAAGAATGTGAGCTATAATCTAAAAGAAGATAAAAGCATGCCTGTTCTTTACGTGGTGGCTACTCCCATCGGCAACTTAGAGGATATCTCCCTGCGAGCTATTCGCATCCTGCGCCAGGCAAAGCTCATCGCCGCCGAGGACACGCGCAAAACCAGGCGGCTTCTCAATGCTTATGACATCAAGACGCCGATGACGAGCTATCATGAGCACAATAAATGGGCCAAACTGGGCTATCTCCTGGGACGGCTTAAGGAGGAGGACGTGGCCATTGTCTCCGAAGCCGGGACGCCGGGCATGTCTGACCCCGGCTACGAGCTCATCTCGGCCGCCATCCAGCAAGGCATCCCGGTGGTGCCCGTCCCCGGACCGTCGGCCATCGTCACCGCGCTGGCTGTCTCCGGACTGCCCACCGACAAGTTTGTCTACCTCGGCTTCCCGCCTCACCGGCTGGGCGACCGCCGGCGGCTGCTGGAATCCGTGGTCGACGAATACGGCACCATCGTCATCCTGGAATCGCCGCACCGCCTGCTAGCTACGCTCGATGATATATTGCTTATTCTGGGAGACAGAAAGGCGGCCGTTTGCCGTGAGCTTACCAAAGTCCATGAGGAAATCTTCAGGGGGCCAATAAGCCAGGCTGGAGCGCATTTCGTCGAGCCCAGAGGAGAGTTCACCCTGGTAATCGAAGGCAAGAAGGTGAAAAGCGAGCCACGGCTGACGGAAGAAGTTGAGCAGCAGCTACGGAAGATGCGCCTGTCAGGGACAGCCGCCAGGGAGGCGGTGGCCAGGATAGCTAAGGAAACCGGCCTCTCCCGGAGGGAGCTGTACCGCACCTGGCTCAGCTTATCTTAAGGAAAGGAAATCATGGGGGAAAGAATCTTCATCGGTGTCGCCTGGCCTTACGCTAACGGCTCGCTGCACCTGGGGCAAATAGCCGGAGCTTATCTGCCGCCGGATATATTTGCCCGCTACCACCGTGCCAAGGGAAACGAAGTCCTGATGGTGTCAGGCTCAGACCAGCATGGCACGCCGATAACCATCAAGGCCGAGCAGGAAGGGAAGAAGCCTGCCGATATCGCCGGCCGGTATCACCAGGAGTTCCTCGAATCATGGCAGAAGCTGGGCATCTCCTTTGACCTTTACACCAGCACCGAAACAGCCAACCACGCTGAGGTGACACATGATATCTTCCTGACCCTGCTCAAAAAGGGCTATATCTACCGGGATGTAACGTCACAGCCTTTTTGCCCCCGCTGTCAGCGTTTTCTGCCCGACCGCTACGTTGACGGCACCTGCCCGCACTGCAAGTTCCCCGGAGCCAGGGGGGACCAGTGCGACCAGTGCGGCAAGCCCCTTAATCCCATCGAGCTGGTTGAGCCTCGCTGCCACCTGTGCGGCACCGCTCCCCAGTTTAAGGACTCGGAGCATTTCTTCTTCAAGTTGAGCGCCTTCAGGGACAGTCTTCTATCGTGGGTGAGACAGCAAAGTCACTGGCGGCCCAACGTCCTCAATTTCACCCTGCAATACCTTGAGGAGGGGCTGAAAGATAGGGCCATCACCCGTGACATAGACTGGGGCATACCGGTGCCGGTTGACGGCTACCAGACCAAGCGTATCTACGTCTGGTTCGAGGCGGTGATTGGCTACCTGTCGGCCACCAAGGAGTGGGCCAAGTCCACCGGCGACGCTGACCGGTGGCGCCCTTTCTGGCAGGGGGATACGAAAAGCTACTACTTCATCGGCAAGGATAACATTCCCTTCCACACTATCATCTGGCCGGCGATGCTCATGGGCTACGGCGGCCTGAACCTCCCCTACGATGTGCCGGCCAACGAGTTTCTGACCCTGGAGGGAAAGAAGCTTTCCACCAGCCGCAACTGGGCGGTCTGGCTGCCTGATTACCTGTCCCGCTACGAGCCTGACCCGCTGCGCTATGTGCTGTCCATAAACATGCCCGAGACCGCGGATACCGACTTCTCCTGGCGCGAGTTCGTCCGCCGCAATAACAATGAGCTAGTGGCTACTTATGGTAACCTTGTCCACCGGGTGCTCACCTTCGTTTACCGTAACTTCGATGGATGTGTGCCAAAGCACAGTAAATATGAAATCATACATAGATATCTGGACGACCTCAGCACAGATATGAGTGCAGACTACGTAGACTTAGATGAACCTAGTTTAAACATGATAGAAGATGCCAAAAGCTTTTTTCAAAACGTTGATGATAATCTTTCAAAGTGCCAGTTCAAACAGGCAGTAATGTGGGCTATGCATTTAGCCCAAGAGACCAACCAATATCTCGATAAAAAGTCGCCCTGGAAGGTGATTAAAGAGGACAGACAGGATGCCGTTGACTCACTGTATGTAGCTCTTTATGTAATTTCCTGTCTGAGAACGATGTTATACCCATTTTTACCCTTTAGCTCTCAAAAGCTGCACCAGTACCTGGGCTTCAGCGGCAGGGTGGAGGATTACGGCTGGCAGATAACCTGGCCAGCCCCGGGCCAGGAGATGATGCCACCAGAGCCATTATTTCCCAAGCTGGATGAGAGTATTATTGATGAAGAGACCAGCCGTCTGGGACAGGTCCCTTAGCATACTGTCATGCCCGTTATGACTTAGTGCCAGCCGAAGGGAGGCAAATTTTTGGACATAGCCGCAATTTATCAGCCGGTCCACCAAGAGTTGCGTGAGGTCGAGAAGCAGTTCAAGCTGATTATCGAGAGCGAGCGTGGCTTTCCCAACCTGTATGAGATGCTGAGGCATGTCTTGACCGGCGGTAAGGTAATCCGGCCTGCGCTCAACTTACTGGCGGGCAAGTTCTATAGCTATGACCCGGCCAAGCTTCTCCACATGGCTACCGCCAGCGAGCTATTGCACATCGCCACCCTGGTCCACGATGACGCCATTGACAAATCCGAAGTGCGCCGCTGGCGACAGACGGTCAACAAGCTCTGGGGAGCGGACAAAGCCATCCTTCTCGGCGACTACCTGTTCGCCAAGGCGGGGGAGTTCAGCGCGGCTACCGAGAACGTGCGCGCGGTAAGGCTGTTCACCCAGACGCTGGCCACTATTTCCAGCGGAGAGATGAAGCAGAGCTTCGACGCCTTCAAGCTGGAGCAGACCCGTGACGACTATATGAAGAGGATTTCCCGTAAGACAGCTTCTTTGTTCACCATGGCCACCGAGACCGGAGCAATCCTGAGCCAGGCTCCGGAGCAGGCGATTGACGTTTTGAGAGAATATGGCTATAATCTTGGCATCGCCTTTCAAATCGTAGACGACATCCTGGATTTCATCGGGACGGAAAGGGAAATGGGCAAGCCAATCGGCTCAGACCTGGCCCAGGGCACCCTCACCCTGCCGGCGATAATACTCGTGGAACGCCACCCGCAGGACAACCCGGTAAAGCACATATTCTGCAACGAGGATAGGCAAAGGGACATAAAGCTGGCGATAGACATGATTCAGAGTTCATCGATAATTGAGGAATGCTACCAGGCCGCCTCACAATACGGCGGCAAAGCCTGTGAGAGCTTGCGCCTGCTGCCGGACAACGATATCCGGCGGGCGCTGGAACATCTGGTTGATTTCGTCATCAGCCGGAAAACGTGATATAATTGCCAGAGGGGGTTGAAGATGACACTGGAGGAAGAGGTCAAGCAGTTTGCCGTGCAGCAAGGAGCTGACCTGGTTGGCATTGCCTCGGTAGCGGACATAAACCGGTATGCTCCACCGGGCCACCGTCCCGATGACATCCTTACCGGCGCCAAGAGCGTGATTACCTTCTCCAAGACGCGCCTGGTCAAGGGTGCCTGGTATAGCTCCGATTACCGCACCCCGTACTACAATAACGTCTGGGGCATCCTTCCCGGCATTGCCACCGCCGTCGCCCAGTTCATCGAGTCCGAGTACGGCTACTATTCAGTCTACCAGATACCGGACATCGGCCTGAACCCCAGCCTGAGCCTGAAGCTGTGCGCCGAGATGGCCGGCCTGGGCACCCGGTCCATGGCCGCCGGCATCATCCTCAATCCCAAAGTGGGCATGCTCAGCATCGGCGCCTGCATCACCACCATGCCGCTCAAAGCCGATGGCCCGATGACGGAGCCGGTCTGTCCCCACCCGTCCTGCGTCAAGCTGTGGGAAAAGCGCCACACCACTCCTTGCCTGGATGCCTGCCATCAGTGCCTTTCCGGAGAGATAGCAGAGGGACGGATAAAATGGATGCGGTATGACCGCAGGATATGCGCCACCCGGGCGATGACCGAAGGTCCGTCCGCACTGCTGAGGGCATTGCGGGAGGCGGCTAACGAACCCGATGCCGGCATGAGGCGGAGCATCCTCCTGGGAAGCTTCACCCAGCGCGTGTTTGAGATGGTCGCCGCCAGCACTTACTATGCCCAATGCTTTGAATGCACCAGAAATTGCCCCGTATGCATCGAGGCCCGCACCATCAGAGTGAAAAATACGGTCCAGGCTACGGTAGACGCGCCCAAGGAGGTGGATGCCAATGGCTAAATACGTTTCGCCCGAACTGTACAACAAATACGCGCGCCAAATCCTGGAGATGGGGCTGGCCATCCAGTGCTACGAGGGCACCACGGCAGTAAGGGAAACCAGCAGCCTCTCCGACCAGGAGATAGCCGACCGGCTTGGTCTGGATGTAGAGGACGTTACTGAAATCCGGTGTATAGCCGAGATTGACCTCCTGCCCGCCGATGCCTGGCTGGAGTCTGATAACTGGAAGCGGGAGAAGGCCCGCAAGCACTTCAAGAAAGGCTGAACATTATGAACGCAGAGGAGGAAATAAAGCAGTTTGCCCTGCAGAAAGGGGCTGACGCCGCCGGCATCGCCTCGGTGGCGGACATAAACCACTATGCCCCACCGGGTCACCGTCCCGATGACATCCTTATCGGGGCCAAAAGCGTGGTCGTCCTGGCCGGGTATTCTGCCTTTCAGGGAGCCTGGCACAGCCCAGACCACCGCACCCACTACTATAACAGAGATTTTCCTCGCATCCGGCTCAGCGCCGCCGCAGCCGTATCCCGGTTGATCGAGTCCCGCTACGGCTATTATTCCCTGGCGGAGACACCGCCATCGCTGGGCTTTAACCCCTGCCTGAGCCACAAGCTGTGCGCCGAGATGGCCGGCCTGGGCACCCGCTCACTGGCGGCTGCCATGGTGCTCAACCCAAAGCTCGGCATGCCAAGCTTTTCCATCTGCATCACCACCATGCCGCTCAAGGCAGATGGCCCCATGACGGAGCCGGTCTGCCCCCACCCGTCCTGCGTCAAGCTATGGGAAAAGCACCGCACCACTCCCTGCCTTGACATCTGCCCGGAATGCCTCTCCGGGGAAATAGAAGGTGAGAGGATAAAATGGATGAGGTATGACCGCAGGATATGCACTACCAGGGCGCAGACCGAGTCCGCCAGCTCGTGGCTGCGAACGCTGCTGGAAGCAGCCAACGAACCTGACCCCGGGGTGAGAAAAAACATATTCCTGGGGAGCTCTTCCCGGCTGAACATGGCAGCGATTACCTCGGGAGCCGTCTTCGGCCAGTGCGGCTGGTGCCTTATCAATTGCCCCGTCTGCATGCAAGCACGCACCCTGAAAGCCATAGAACCAACCTCAACGACGGCAGAAGACAGCCATTAAAGACAAGATTCCGGGACACAAACCCCGAACTAGAGCCGCTTGTACAGGTGCTCTCTCAGCTCGTCTATATGGGCCTTGCCCTCTTCAAGGACGCGGTCAATTTTCTCCCTGGAATAGCCAAGAACGCCACCCAGTACCTCATCGTTGTGCTGACCGAGGGTAGGCGGCGGAGAGTAGCTGGAATCATCAATGCTGCCCGGCATCTTTACCGGGTTCCCCACCAGCTTTACCTTTCCACCCAGGGGATGGTCAAGCTCCAGCACCATGTTGCGGTGCTTCACCTGGGGGTCAGCAGCCGTCTTGTCCAGAGTGTTTACCGGGGCAGCGGCTACATCTTCAATATACATCAGCCCCAACCAGTCCTGTGCCGTGGCCTCCATCAGCTTTTCCTGGATAATCCGGTCAAGTTCCTCCCGGTTTTGAAGCCTTGCCTGCGGGGTGGAAAACCTGGAGTCGTCAATCATCCAGTCAAGCCCCAGCACCCGGGCCAGCCTGGGCCAGGACGGGCCGACAACCATCCACCCCTCCTTGGTATGGTAGGCATTATAGGGGACCAGGGCAAGATGGCCGGAACCCAGAGGACCGGGGACGATTCCACAGCAGAAATAGTAGGCGAATTCATAGACCAGGGTGGCCATACAGCTATCAAGGAGGGATGTGTCTACAAGCTGCCCCTGGCCAGTCCGCTCACGCTGATGAAGGGCGGCGCAGACCCCCATGGCACTCAGCGTGCCAGCCATGATGTCGCCAATGGGAGCGCCCGGCTTGAGCGGCGGCCCGCCAGGAACTCCGGTGACGCTCATGACGCCGCTCATGGCAAGCCCGCAGATGTCAAAGGAGGGACGGTCCCGATACGGCCCGGAAAGCCCGTAGCCGGTAACGTAGCAACCGATAATCCTGGGGTTTATCCTGCTCACCGTAGCGTAGTCAGCCCCGATATTTTTTATGGCTTGAGGACGGAGATTGCTCCAGACCACGTCCGAGACGCTAACCAGTTCACAGAAAGCCTGGCGGCCGGCTTCTGTCCACAGGTTGAGGGTTATGCTCTTCTTGCTGCGGTTAAAGGCCAGATGATAAAAGCTCTCGCCATTGCAGCCGGGACCGAAAAGGGCCCGGTTGGCCACCGGCTCCGGCGGCTCAACCTTGATGACCTCGGCCCCCATGTCCCCCAGGAGCATGGAGCCGAAGGGCCCGGCGATGAACTGCGATATAGCCAGCACCCTGGTTCCCGATAGAGGCCCGTCCATGGCGTCTCCTTCTTCAGACCTGTCGCCAGGCGAAGGTATACCGTTTCACCCGCGGTGCACACGGAATCCGGTTGTTTATCCGCACACCTTGTGCAACAATAATACCCAAAGAGAATAGCTTTGCGCAACCTTAATCGTGGTATCGGTCGGGGGTCGCCGGATGTGACCGGCTACGTTGACAGAATTACGGCGCAGCCGGGGCTTGATTGAGCTCGGTCCTGACCTTGGTCTTGGCCTTAGCCGCAGCCTTGTCCGGTTTCGCCGCTGATACGGCGGCGGGCGCTGCCGGTGCGGTTTCCGGCGAAGGTGCCGGTTCGGCAAAGATTGCCTCAAGCGCGTCACCCTCCAGGGTCTCCCTGGCGATAAGCGCTTCCCCAATCTGCACCAGTTTTGCCTTGTTTTCGGTCAGTACCTTCCTGGCAACTTCATAGGCATTCTCAATAAGCTGGTCGATTTCTTCATCAATCAGGTCAGCTATCTTTTCGCCGTAGTCCTTTTGCTCGGAAATCTCACGACCGAGGAATATCATCTCCTGCTTATCCCCGAAAGTACGGGGGCCCAGCTTATCGCTCATACCAAACTCGGTCACCATCCTGCGGGCAAGAGCGGTGGCTTCCTTAATATCGCTGTGGGCGCCGGTTGATATCTCATGAAAGATGATTTCCTCAGCAGCCCGGCCACCGAGCAACATCGCCAGCTCGTCGTTATAATGAGAGCGCGTCTTTATGTACTTGTCATCGATAAGGGGCTTGGTATAGCCCAGCGCCATGCCGCGGGGGATTATGGTAATCTTACGCGGAGGGTCAGCATTGGGCAATTTCTTGGCCGTCAGGGCATGTCCCGCCTCATGGTAGGCAGTAATCTCCTTCTCCCTGACGCTGATGCGGCGGCTCTTCCTCTCCGGGCCGGCAATCACCCGGTCGATGGACTCCTCCATCTCCTCCATGCCGATGACCTTCTTGCCCCGCCTGGCAGCCAGGATAGCGGACTCATTGACCAGGTTGGCCAGGTCAGCGCCGCTGAAGCCGGCGGTCTGCTTGGCCAGCACTTCCAGGTCGACCGAGGGGTCCAGAGGCTTGCCTTTGATATGGACTTTGAGAATAGCAATCCGGCCAGTGACATCCGGCCTGTCCAGGACAACACGCCGGTCAAAGCGACCGGGGCGGAGCAGGGCCGGGTCCAGTATATCGGGACGGTTAGTCGCCGCCAGGACGATTACGCTGGTGTTGGTATCAAAGCCGTCCATCTCCACCAGAATCTGGTTCAATGTCTGCTCTCTTTCATCATGGCTGCCGCCGAGTCCGGAGCCACGATGGCGACCGACGGCGTCAATCTCATCAATAAAGACGATACAGGGGGCGCTGCGCTTGGCCTGGTCAAACAGGTCGCGCACTCTGGAAGCGCCAACGCCGACGAACATCTCGACAAACTCGCTACCGCTTATGGAAAAGAAGGGTACCCCGGCCTCACCGGCCACCGCCCGCGCCAGCAATGTCTTGCCTGTGCCCGGCGGGCCCACCAGCAAGACGCCTTTGGGAACGCGCGCGCCCAGGGTCTGGAACTTCTCGCGCGACTTAAGGAATTCCACCACCTCATGCAGCTCCTGTTTGGCCTCCTCAACCCCGGCGACATCATCAAAGGTCACCGTAGGCTTATCCGCGGACGATATCCGGGCCCGGCTGCGCCCGAAGCTCATGGCCTGGTTATTGACGCCACGGGCACGGCTGAACAGGAAAAAAAGCAAGCCGCCAAATAAGAGTAGAGGCAGAAAGTTGAGCAGTAGCCCACCCCAGTTGAAACCGGAGGAGTCCGTTATGTCAATCACCACTCCCTCAAGGTCGAGGCCACGGATGTCATATATAGTGGCGGAACTCTCCTTAAAGGTCTTTAGCTTGGTGCCATCAATCCTGGTGATGGTCAGAGTATCACCCTTCACTTCAATTGCCTTGACTTCCTTGTCCTGGGACATGGCCACGGCTTCGCTCAAGGGAATTTCGAGCGGTTTGTTGGCCGCCGGCAAAAGAAAAGCAAAAAGGGCCATGGCCCCGATAAGTATGGCAATGAATATCAGACTGTTGCGCATATGACTCTGTTTCATCCCAGACTATTATACCACAACGCCTTAACTGGTGACATGAAAGGGGGTTAGTCCCGGCAGTCAGGGCACTTATCAAAGGCATTATCAGGCAAGCCTGCCTGCCTGATAATATGCTCGAGCTGCCTCTCCGGAGCCCAGTAGCTGCCACAGACGCTGCACTGCTTCAGTTTGAACTCCATGGTCACGTTGGGCATGACGATTATCCTGGTGTCCCCAACGTCATTAATATCAATCGCCCTGGTGGGACATATCTCAGCGCAGGTACCACAGGCAATGCAAGCTTCGGAAAAGGCATGGAAGGGAGTAGCCATCTGCCGCGCGGTGCCGCGGTTGGCCAGGCTGATGGCCGAGGCGCCAACCACCTGCTCGCAGGCACGGGTGCATAAGGCGCACAGGATGCACTTGTGGTTGCCCTCTTCCAGCGAGAACCGGGGCCTCTCAATGCCCAGCTTCCTGGCCAGGTCCTGCAATACTTCCGAATCAGGGCACCTGGCCAGCAGCAGCTCGGTTACCGTGCGGCGGACGTGGATTACCCTGGGGGAGTCAGTCTTGACCACCAGGCCTTCTTCCGCCGGATACAAGCATGAAGCTACCAGCTTCTCCCTGCCCTTTCTGGAAATCTCCACCATGCACAGGCGGCAAGCCCCGTAAGCCGCCACCGAATCATGCTGGCACAGGGCGGGTATGTCAATTCGATTGTCTCTGGCCACCTCAAGGAGCACTTTGCCTTCTTCCGCCCTGACCTCTCGCCCATCGATTGTTAACGTGACCATCTTCACCTGTCCTCTAGCGTACTTTCACGGCACAAAGTCGGCATACATCATAGCAGATGCCACACTTGACGCATTTCTCCTGGTCGAGGATAACCGGCTCCTTCTTCCCCTTGAAGGTTATGGCCTGCACTGGGCAAGCCTTGACGCACAGACCGCAGCCGGGGCACTTCTTATCATCAATACAATAGGTAATCAGCTCCTTGCAGACCCCGGCGGGGCATGTCTTGTCCCTGATATGCGCCTCGTACTCGTCCCTGAAATAGCGAATGGTGCTCAGCACCGGATTGGGCGCCGTCTGCCCCAACCCGCATAGCGAGCCGTCGGTGAGCGCCGCCGACATCTCTTCCAGGAGTTCTATGTCACCTTCATTACCGCGCCCCTCGACGATGCCGGTGAATATCTGGCCCATCCTCTTCAGTCCCTCGCGGCAGGGCACGCACTTACCACATGATTCGCCTTCGAGGAAATTGATGAAGTAGCGGGCGATATCCACCATGCAGGTGTCCTCGTCCATGACTATCATCCCGCCTGAGCCCATCATTGAGCCCACCTTGGTCAGCTCGTCGAAGTCCACCGGGAGGTCGAGCAGGCTCTCAGGGATGCAGCCACCCGAGGGGCCGCCGGTCTGGACCGCCTTGAACTTTTTGCCCTTGCCGACCCCGCCGCCGATATCATAGATGATTTCCCTCAGGGTCATCCCCATGGGCACCTCAACCAGGCCGGTGTTATTTATCTTGCCCACCAGCGAGAATATCTTGGTGCCTTTGCTGCCCTTGGTGCCTATCTTGGAATACCATCCGGCACCCCGGTTCACTATCAGCGGGACATTAGCCCAGGTCTCTACGTTATTGAGGTTGGTGGGCCGCTCCCACAGCCCCTTATCCACGGTATGAACGTATTTCGCCCTGGGCTCGCCCACCTTGCCCTCCAACGAGGCCATCAGCGCCGTTGACTCGCCGCAGATGAAGGCACCGCCTCCCCGGTTTATCTTGACGGTAAAGTCGAACCCCGAGCCAAGGATATTCTTGCCCAAGAGGCCGTACTCCTCGGCCTGCTTGATAGCTATACCGGCGTTTTTGACTGCCAGAGGGTACTCATTCCGAACATAGATGTATCCTTCATGGGCGCCAATGGCGTACGCACCGATGAGCATCCCTTCCAGCACGCTGTGAGGATTCCCCTCCATCAGGCTCCGGTCCATGAAAGCGCCGGGGTCGCCCTCGTCACAGTTGCAGATGACGTACTTGGTGTCGTCATGTGCCCGGCGACATGACTCCCACTTGACGCCGGTAGGGAAGCCGCCGCCGCCGCGCCCCCGCAGCCCGGACTTCTTTATCTCGCCGATTATCTTCTCCGGTTGCATCTGAAAAAGTGCCTTGACCAGGGCTGCGTAGCCGCCCAGGGCCAGGTAGTCATCTATCTTGGTGGGGTCAATCCTGGAATTGTTGCCCAGCAGAAGACGCATCTGCTTCTTATAGAAGGGTATCTCACTCTCCTGAACGGCCTGGCTGCCGTTGTTCGGGTCGCGGTAGAGCAGCCTTTCCATTATCTCGCCCTTCTCCACCGTCCGGGAGACTATCTCGGCAACGTCCTTGCTCTTCACCCCCTGATAGAAGATATTCCCCGGCTCAACCACCACCAGCGTCCCTCTCTCACAGAAACCGGGGCATCCGGTTACCCTCAGCTCCACCCTGTCGTTCAGCCCACGCATCTCTATCTCACGGCGCAGGCCGTCAATAACGCCCTCGGCCCCCAGGGCCACACAACCGGTCCCGCCACAGACTACTATCGAAGACCGGCTGGAATCCCTGATGGCGATTATCGCCTTTCTCAGTGTCTCCAGTTCCTTGGCAGAATTTACCCTGCTCAATCCCTGCTCCTTCTCCACGCTTAATCGTAGCTGGTCAACATCGGCTTGACCTTGTCTATGGTCATTTCACCCGAAAACTGGTCATCAACTATGACTATGGGCCCCAGGGCGCAAGCGCCCACACAGTTGACCCGCTCCAGGGTATACTTCAGGTCGGCCGTAGTCTCCCCCGCCTTGATGCCCAGCTCCCGCTCAACCTCATCCAGGACTCGCACCGCGCCCCGGACATGGCAGGCAGTACCCAGGCAGACATGGATGGAGTGACGCCCTCTGGGCGTCAAACTAAAAGCCTTAAAGAAAGTGGCCACGCTGTAGACCTGGGTCAGCGGAATCCCCAGTCTCCGGCTGACTTCAACCAGGGCATCCTTGGGCAGATGATTGTATTCCGCCTGTATGTCCTGCAGGATGGATACCAGCATGCCTTCCTCATGACGGTACTTGTCCAGTATGGCCGACACCTTCTCCGATATCCGGGTCGCTTGCTCGCTCATGCTGCCTTCTCCTTGAGCTTGGCGTATTCTTCATTTACACGGCGCTGAATCTCCTGTATCATGTCCTGAGTCAGATGCCTGAACCTTCCCTGCAGCTTGAGATAGTCAGCCACCGGCCTCAGCTTGGGCAGGTCCATGCTCAGCTTATATTTGCCGTTCTCCACCTCATACAGCGGGAACATCCCCGTCTGCACCGCCAGCCGGCCCATCCTGACGCTTAGCTCAGGAGCAGAACGCCAGCCGACCGGGCACACCGATAGCACATGGAGATAGGCCGGGCCATTGACGGCCACCGCCTTTTTCACCTTGCTGAACAGGTCCTTAAAGTAGCTCGGGCTGGCGGTAGCGACATAGGGGACGTTATGGGCTACGGCAATGGCGGGCATGTTCTTCTTCCAGCTGAACTTCCCCACGCTCACCTTGCCGGCAGGGGAAGTGGTTGTAGAAGCCCCGTAGGGAGTAGAAGATGACCTCTGAATCCCGGTATTCATATAGGCCTCGTTGTCAAAACAGACGTAAAGGAAATTATGCCCCCTCTCCAGCGCCCCCGATAGCGCCTGAAGCCCGATATCAGAAGTCCCGCCGTCACCGGCCATAGCCACCACCTTAACACCGGGCAGCGATTTTACCCCCTTGCGGTTCATCGCCTTCAGTCCAGACTCCATGCCGGAAGCCACCGCGGCCGTATTCTCAAACAGGGTGTGAATCCAGGGAACCGTCCATGAGGTATATGGTAGCTGCGATGAGACTATCTCCATGCAGCCGGTAGCATTGGCGATAATCACGTTATCTCCCAACGCCTTGCACACCAGCCTTACCGCCAGCGCCTCGCCGCAGCCGATACAAGCCCGGTGTCCCGGGGCGAATCGCTCCTTGGTGGACGCCAACCTGGGAATATATACCGTCTGCTTGTCCACTTACTCTCTCACCCCAAACATTTCAAACTCGGAGGCGCTGCCTTTCTCAGCAATATCCATGCCCCGCTTTATTATCTCTTCAAACCCGCTCACGGTTATGTCCCTGCCGCCCAGACCGCCGACAAAGCTGACCACCTTTGGCCTCGGTTCAACCTGGTATAAGGCCGCCTTAACCTCGGAGCACACCGGCCCACCCGGTCCACCAACGGAGAGAGCCCTATCCAGCACAATGAGGACCTCTGCCTCTTTGACCGCCTGGCGCAGTTCATCAAAGGGGAACGGACGCCACAACCGGAGCCTGACCAGCCCCACATCCACGCCCTGGCTTCTCAAGCTGTCTACGGCCAGCATGGCGGTCTCGCTGAAGCTTCCCATGGTCAGCAGGAGCACCCTGGCACCCTCAGAGTGATAGCTCTCAACCGGAGAGTAATACCGCCCGAAGGCGTCACCAAACTCCTTCCAGCAGTCAAGGATGACTTCCTTGGACGCCCTCAAGTTGACTTCCTGTGCCCATTTTGTCTCTGTATAGATGACCGGCGGAGCGAAGTCCCCCATGGTCACCGGCCTGGCGGGGTCCAGGGACAGGGGATAACTATTAGGCGGCAGAAACCTGTCAACCTCGCTCTGCTCAGGCAAAAGCAGCGGCTCAATCATATGCGACAGATGAAATCCGTCCAGATGGACCATCAGCGGGAGCAATACCCTGGGGTGCTCAGCAATTCGAAAGGCGCACAGGGTGTTGTCCACTACCTCCTGGCCGTTTTCGGTGAACATCTGAATCCAGCCGGTATCGCGGACCGCCATGACATCTGAGTGGTCTCCCCAGACGCTGAGCGGCGCTGACAGCGCCCGGTTGGCTACTGCCATCACTATAGGCAGCCGCATAGCCGAGGCGACATAGAGCACCTCATGCATTAGCTCCAGCCCCTGGCCGGCGGAAGCGGTAAAGGTCCGTGCGCCCACCGCAGCCGAGCCCAGGCAGGCGCTCATGGCCGAATGCTCAGACTCAACGGCGATAAATTCGGCGTCCAACTCGCCATCAGCCACCAGCTCTGCCAGATGCTCAACGATATGGGTCTGCGGCGTAATGGGATAGGCGGCAATAACATCGGCGCTGGCCAGCTTGACCATCTCGCCCATTGCCACCGACACCTCCATTCCCACCTTGATTGCCATTATTCTTTCTCCTCAACCATGGTTATCACCCCTGTCGGGCACTCCCTGGCGCAAATACCGCAGCCCTTGCAGTAATATAAATCAGCTTCAAAATACCCCTCGGCATTCTGGTTGATGCACCCCTCGGGGCAGAATATCTGGCACAGGGCGCACTTTATGCACTTTCTGAACTCATAGGTCGGCCGCTGGGAACGCCAGTCGCCGGTGCGATACCGGCGGGCACTCCCCGGCTCAGTGGCTATACAGCCGACTTCAAGGTCTTTCCAGGTCATTTCACTTTCCGATTTGACCAACTATCTCACCCCTCTATCACAGTCTCTTCGTAGGCCCTCTTCATAGCGTTGATGTTCCTTTCCGCCAGCCGGCCGAAGCGCCGCGTTATCGGTGCTGTCAGGGACTCCAGGTCGACCACCCCGGTAGCTCTTATCAGAGCACCCACCATGGTGGTATTGGTAATCGGCACGCCCAGCACTTCTCGGGCAATTCTGGTAGCATCCACGGTTGCCAGCGCCGTGCTGATGCCCAGCTCCTGCCTGAGCTGCCCTGCCGACTTCCTGGTGTTGAACACCGCTATGCCACCCGGCTTAAGCCCCGCGGTGACCTTGATAATGCTCAGCAGTCCCGGGTCGAGCACCACCACCACATCAGGCTGGGTTATTTCAGCCCTTATCCTGATAGGCTCGTTCTTGCTCACCCGGACGAAGGCCAAAACGGGGGCCCCTCTCCGTTCCGGCCCAAAGCTGGGGAAGGCGTGAGCGTACTTGCCCTCGCTTATTGCCGCCTGTGCCAGCAGTTCAGCGGAGGTTACCGCTCCCTGCCCACCACGGCCATGCCATCTAATCTCAATAAGAGCATCCATGCCAATCATCCTGGCCTCCAACCACACTTAGCGCCCCTGGAGCGACTCGAACGCTCGCAACCAGCTTCGGAGGCTGGTGCTCTATCCGCCTGAGCTACAGGGGCCAATTAATTATAACCTATCCTCAAGCTGCAAGGCAAACCAGATTGGACACGTTGTGGCGAAAAAGTGACCACCAGTTGAGCAATTTGAACCGGCGCGCCGGGGAACCATGGTCACTAGCGGGCCCTTATCCCGACTGAGTAACCCAGCTTCTCCAGTGCGCCGATGATTGCGGTGGCATCTTCAGTATCCAGTTGGACGATGATATCTTTCTTGCTGGCACCGGAAGGAGGCAACGTCCATATCAGCTTTATCCCGATGCCCAGCCGGTTGATACAGCCGATGACCGCTTCCGCGTCCTTACCATCTCCTCCCCCAACCACGATAAGCCTGATGCCAGGCTCCCCCACACCCAGGGTAGGGTTTACAATCCGGTAGAAAAAATCGTTGGTGGTGACAATCCCCACCACCTTGCCCTTCTCCACTACCACCAGCGACCCCACCCTGGTACGCTGAGCCAGGGCAACACCCTGCTCAACTGTGGCGTCGGGCTTGATGGTCACCACCTTCTTGGCCATGACATCCCTCAACGTGGTATGGGATACCAGATAACTAATCTGCCACAGGACCGGGGCACCGGTCTTCGGGGCAACCCGCTCCAGCCTGTCCTCGGTGACCACGCCTACCAGCTTACCGTTGTCCACCACCGGCAGACGGCGAAAATTACCTTCCTTCATGATTTTCCTGGCATCGTTGATGGGAGTATGACTCGGCGCTGTGACCACCTTCGTGGTCATGATGTCCCTTATTAACATGTCACCTTCGCCTTCTCGCCCGTTGGCTTATCTGAACAGACCTGCCTATGCTTAACATGATACCTTGTCCTCAGCCACGATGCAAATAGCACTGTGGTACCTTCACTGCGCTGGCTTAACCACCAGCAGCGGTTGCTTGCTAGCCTCCAACACCTTACAGGTGACGCTGCCATAAACCCAGGCATAAACTCCCGAATGCCCGTGGCTGGCCATGGCGATAAGACAGCAGTCCATTTCGCCGGCAAATTTGATTATCTCCCTGGCACAGTCACCAGACCTGACCTCTGACCTCACCGCCACACCGGTGCCGGCCACTGTGGAGCCCACCCCGTCAAGATACCTTTGGGCACGCGCCTTCATCTCGTCCGTATCCCGGTCTTTGAAGGGAACGTACTCCAGCCCGCGGATGGAATGAACATACCGCCCCGGCTCCGCCACCTGCATGAGGATAAGCTCGGACTTCAGCTTCCTGGCCAGCTCTGTCACGTAGGGCAACACCGCCTCTCCCCTCTCCGAGCCGTCTAACGGCGCCAGGATGCGGCGGAACAGCCGGGCTCTGCCTGTCTTCGGCAGGGTTTCCCTGGCCCTGATAATCATCAGCGGGATGGCAGTCTTCTGGAGCACCCGCTGCGCGGTGCTGCCAAGCGCCCAGGGAGCGATGCCGGAGCACCCGTGAGACGAGAGCATAATGAGATTGACGCTATACTTCCTGGCACAGTCCAGTATTTGCTCGGCGGCCCCACCCACCACCTCAACCACCCTGACACCGCCGGTACCTTTCAGTTGCTTCCTCAGCCGCTCCGCCTCGTTCTCCAGGTACCGCTTATAGGCCTGCATATCGTCAATTTTGTCTAACTCACAGACCCCAAGCAGGACTACTTCGGAGCCAAAAGACCTGGCCATCTCAATCACGTAGGGAATGACCTGCCTGGCCGGCTCTGAACCATCCAGAGGCACCAGGATTGTTTCAAACATCTTCCCACCTCCCTGCCTGGGGACAACTCACCCAGGTCCGGCATCGGTCAAGCATATCTCAGCACCAGCAGCAGCCAGCACAAGGCGACCACCATAATCATAGCCGGCAAAGCATACTTCAAGAACTTCCCCCAGCCGATAGGGTAGCCCTCTCTCTCGGCGATGGCCGTGCCCACCACGTTGGCCGAGGCCCCGATGGGCGTAGCGTTACCGCCGATATCGGTGCCCAGGGCCAGCGTCCACGCCAGCGGCGACAGCGGCAACCCGGCCATCTCAGACAGGCTCTTTATCACTGGAATCATGGTGGCGGCAAAGGGGATGTTGTCCACTATAGCCGAGGAAAAGGCGGAAACCCATAAAATCAGGGGTATCACCACCGCCATGTTCCCGCCGGACACCTCGGCGATATACCTTGCCAGTATCTCCAGCACCCCGGTCCCCTCCAACCCGGCCACGGAGACGAACAGCCCAAGAAAGAAGAGCAGGGTGCGCCAGTCCACCCTGTTGAGAAGACCCGTCGCCCCCTTCCAGGCAACAGCCAGAGTGAGTGCGGCGGCGATAACGCCTATCAAAGCTACCGAAATGCCGGTCTCGGCATGGGTGACCAGCAGTATTATCACCAGGATGAAGATAGCGGTATTTATCTTAAACAGGCGGGGATTGGTAATGGCCTCTTTCGGTTCAGGGTAGTGATTGGTCACCGCTTCGCCACGTGGAGAGGCCAGGCTCTTGCGGAACACCAGATAAAAGAATCCCAGGGTCAACAGCATCCCCGCCCAGGCGATGGGACCGGTATTAGCAGCGAAGTCAACAAAGGTGTAGCCCAGGGCGGTGCCGATGATTATGTTGGGCGGGTCACCGCTCATGGTAGCGGCGCCGCCGGTATTGGCGGCGAATATCATGGCGATTATCATCGGCACCGGGTCAAACTTGAGCAGTCTGGCCAGCTCAATAATCACCGAGGTGAGAAACAACAATACGGTGATACTATCGATAAACATGGACAGGAAGCCGGAGAGCAACATAAAGGTGAACAGGATAGGGATAACCCGGTACCTGACCATTTTAGCCGCCAGATAGCACATCCAGCGGAAGAACCCCACCTCACCCAGGCCCTCTACCATGACCATCATGCCGCCGATAAATATGATGGTCTGCCAGTTCACCCCGTAGGAGTTTATGTGCTCCTCTCCCGGTATCCAGAACGTAAGTTGCCCGAGCTGCTCCAGGTTCAAAACATCGAGGACCATAGCCGGGCTTCTCAAGACGATGATAAAGACGACTATCAGGGAAAGGGCGCCGCCGATGACTGCCGGAATGTAGCGGTGCACCTTGCCGATTATGATGCTAACGAACATTATGGCGAAAATCGCAACGGCAAGGACCTGGCTCAATACCATCTTTCAAATCCGAAAAAGACTGCGATTGTCCGGAGCAATTGCCACTATAATAGCAAAATCGCCGCGCAAATAAAAGAAGCCGCCACCTGCTATCACTGCCCCGCCCGCTCTATCGTCCCGCCGCCAACCACGATTGCCCCATCGTAAAAGACTATCGACTGGCCCGGGGCGATTGCCATCTGCGGCTGGGCGAACTTCACCCGTACTTTGCCATCGCCCAGGGGCACTACCATCGCCTCGTCCTCCCTGTGGCGGTATCTTATCCTGGCACTGACCTTGATGGGGTGACTTACCTCCTCTATGGCTATCCAGTTTAAGTCAGACGCAGTAAGCTCGTCCTGGTACAGGTCTTCCTTGCCGCCTACGACGATGGCGTTCCTGTCACGGTCAATGGCGACGACATACGCCGGCCCCCCGGCTGAAATGCCCAGGCCTCGGCGCTGCCCGATGGTATAAAATGGAATCCCACGGTGCTCTCCCAGGACTTCCCCACGCCTGTCCAGTATCGGCCCGGCCGGCGCCGTCCCCATGAGCAAAGAATAGCCTCCGGCGATGAAGTCCTGGCTCTCCAGCTTGGCGGCAACGCTTAGCCCGAACTCAGAAGCCATCCGCCGCACCTCTTCCTTGGTATAATCTCCGAGGGGAAAGAGCAGGCATCCAAGCTGCTCCTGCGACAGCGCGTAGAGGAAATAGGTCTGGTCTTTGCCGAAGTCCCTGGCCCTCTTAAGCAAGTAGCGCCCACGGGCCCGGTCATACTCCACCCTGGCATAATGCCCGGTAGCAAAATAGTCGAAATCGATTCCGCTATCACGAGCTTTCCTGAGCAGCGCTCCAAACTTAACGGTGCGGTTGCACCTGACGCACGGGTTAGGCGTCCTGCCCGATACATATTCACGGCGAAGGTAGTCCAGGACTTCGGCCAGGTACTCCTGCCTGAGGTCGAGGACATGGAAGTCAATGCCCAGTGCCCGGGCTACCACCCGGGCATCCTCCACATCCTCCTCTTCGCCTGGCCCACAGCAACCGTGACGCACTCCTTCCTTTAACGAGCCTGCGCCATTCCATATCCTCATCGTCACCCCGATGACCTGATGGCCCTCCTCCTGGAGCATGGCGGCAGCCACCGATGAATCCACCCCACCACTCATACCTACCATCACCCTGGCCATAGTCCTCCCCCCGATAGGCTCACATTCCCTGAAATAGCCATGTTCTCATCAGCATTATAGAGAACCACCACGAAGCAGGTCAAACACGTGCGGTAGTGGTCGTTTAGTAACACTCTGTCATTGCTTCGGGCTTTCGCCCTCGGGACTTCGGCGTGAGCTCAGTCGAACGCTGAACTCGGGCCTCGGACTGAAGCTCGGCCTGAAGGCTGAAGCCCTCGCAATGACCAGCGTTCGTAAACAATCTCAAAGGACATTTCGGGATAGCCTCTATCTAGCGGTTTTCCCTGTAAAACACTATGCTATACTCTAAGAAGAAGACATGGAAAGCCAGTTCTACAATCTCAGCCAGGATGAAGCCGTGCGCATCCTCAACTCACAGCGCTCCGGACTGACCGAGAGCGAAGCCAGGGCAAGGCTGGCTCAGTACGGCCCCAATGAGCTGAAGCGCCAGAAAAAGACGCCGCCGGCGCTGGTCTTCTTCAAACAGTTTCTCAGCCCCCTGATATACGTGCTCCTCGCCGCCGCCACGATTTCACTCGTCTTGAAGCACTTTATTGACGCCGGGGTGATATTCGGGGTGCTCCTGCTCAACGCCGCCATCGGGTTTATCCAGGAAACCCGGGCCGAGACAGCCATGGAAGCGCTGATGCAGATGGCGGCACCCAGGGCAAGGGTGAGACGCAACGGAAAAGTGAAGCTGTTCCCGTCAAAAGAAATTGTGCCCGGCGATATATTTCTCCTGGAAACCGGAGACAAGGTGCCGGCGGATGCCAGGCTGATGGAAGAATCCAACCTCAAGGTGAATGAAGCCTCTCTCACCGGTGAATCCGTCCCGGTAGACAAGCACACCAAATCTATCAGCGGTGAGCTGCCCGTGGCAGAGCGTAAGAACATGGTCTACATGGGAACGGTGGTCACTTATGGCAAGGCTGCGGCCATGACGGTAAGCACTGGCATGTCGACCGAGATAGGCAAAATCGCCACCGCCATACAAACGGTAAAGCCGGAAAGGACGCCCCTCCAGAAAAGTATCGCCAGGCTGAGCCGCTATATCATTATCGCTGTCCTCAGCGTGGTCAGCGCCATGATAGCCGTCGGGCTTATTAGAGAACTGGACTGGCTGGAGATATTCCTGGTGGCGGTAGCCGCTTCAGCATCTGCCATACCTGAGGGGCTGCCGGCGGTGGTTACCGTGGTCCTGGCCATAGGCATGCAGATAATGGCCCGCCATAACGCTATCATTCGCAAGCTGGCGGCAGTAGAGACACTGGGGTCAGCCACCGTCATATGCTCGGATAAGACCGGCACGCTGACCTTGAACCAGATGACGGTGCGGCGGCTCTATGTGGATGGACAGTTCATCGATGTCACCGGCGAAGGCTATCATCCTGAAGGCAAATTCCACCTCAACGGCCAGGCGCTGCACCCCGATGCTGACCACCTGCTGAGACTGCACTTGAGAATAGGCGCCCTGTGCAATGATGCCCTGCTCTCCTGCGAGGACGACTTCTGCAGCATATACGGAGACCCCACAGAAGGCGCGCTGGTGGTGGCCGCCGCCAAGGCAGGCATGAACAAGGAGAGCCTGGAGAAAACCTTCCCCCGCCTGGACGAAATCCCCTTCCAGAGCGAAAAGCAATATATGGCCACCCTTCACCCCGGAGACGGCGGTGGAAGAGTTGTTTATGTCAAGGGAGCAACTGAGCGGTTGCTGGCGCTGAGCAGGTACATCCTCAAAGGAAGCGGCCCCGCCCTGATGGAGCGAACTGACTTCGATGACATCCTGCAAGCTAATGCCTCAATCGCCAAAGAGGCAATGAGAGTCATCGCCACCGCCTACGCTGAACTTCCAGCCGATATGGAAGACCTGGAAGACGAGCATATCAGGGGCAATCTGGTCTTTGTCGGTCTGGCAGGAATGGAAGACCCGCCCCGTGAAGATGCTAAGGAAGCAATAAAGCTGTGCCAGCAGGCCGGTATAAGAGTAGCCATGATTACCGGCGACCACCAGGCGACAGCCGAATCTATTGCCAGACAGCTAGGTCTACCACCAGGCAAGGCCGTAACCGGCGGCGAGCTTCAAGCGATGAGCGATGAGGAGTTATCGCGCCAGATTGAAGATATATCCGTTTTCGCTCGCATTGAGCCATTGCACAAGTTGAGAATAGTTGACGCCTTCAAGAAGCGCGGGCACATCGTCGCCATGACCGGGGACGGAGTTAATGACGCCCCGGCACTTAAAGCGGCCAACATCGGCATTGCCATGGGCATCACCGGCACTGACGTGGCCAAGGAGGCCAGTGATATGGTCCTGGCCGATGATAATTTCGCCTCCGTGGTGACAGCGGTGGATGAAGGCAGGGCGATTTTTAACCGGCTGCGCAATGTCATCTTCTTCCTGCTGAGCACCAACCTGGGAGAGCTGCTGGCGCTAATCTTTGCCATCCTGTTCGTTGGTAGCGCACCGCTGCTGGCGGTCCAGATTATCTGGGTCAACCTGGTCACGGATACGGCTTGCGGAATCCCCCTCGGCCTTGAGCCGAAATCCGGCGCTGAACTCAAGCAGCCTCCCCGCCACCCCAGGGTAGGCCTCATCTTTCCCGGTCTGACTATTCGCATTGTCTTCATGGCCACATTGATGGGCGTCGGCGTATACACGGTGTTTAACTGGGCGCAGCCGAGGATGGACCTGGATGAGGCCCGCACCCTCGCCTTTTGCTCCATGGTCGCCTTTGAGTGGTTCCGCGCCTTTAACGCCCGCTCCGATGAGCACACCGTCTTTAAGCTGGGCGTTTTCCGCAACCGCTGGCTGATAGGCTCTATCACGCTGGCCATCTCGCTGCAAATGGCAGTCATCTATGTGCCCTTCCTTCAAATAGCGTTCCGCACCGCGCCTCTGAGCATCGCCGAATGGGGCATTGTACTTCTCGCCAGCGGCGCGCTGTTTACCATCGAGGAAGCCCGCAAAGCCCTCTTTCCCAGGCTCTTTTCCCTGGGGAAATGGCAGCCTCTGTGACCGCGGCGGTGTTCCAATGTATCGTCAGGTAAATAGGTGACTATTCTACTTCGCCAGGGGCATCCCGCAAGAATACCTGGAAATAGCCAGCGCCAACCTTGTTCTTCGTCCCCAGCAGCACGGCTAAGCTGTAGGCGTCGAGCCTCTTCCCCTGAAGTATGACCAGGGGATGACAGCCGGCATCGGCCGGAGTCCATCCTTTTGCCTGCATGGACTCGAAGGCTGACTTACGGGATACTTCCTCGCCCACTTCCCGACTTCCATCTCCTTGCCGACTGCCTGACTATAACTTGCAGGCCACTATGCTGGCCACAGCCACCGGGCCTTCCATGATTCCCTCGCGATAGCGAAGGCAGCGGAAACCGCGGAACATGTCGAGAAGTTCGTTGTGCTTTAGCAGATAGTCTGGGTTCTTGGGCTTGCCGAACTGCTCCTGGTCAACTATGAAGGTCTCATAAACGACCATGCCGCCTTTTCGCAGCCCGTCCTTGATTTGCGATATGAGGGAGCGCTGCAGGTAGTTGAAACAGATAACCACATCATAGGCGCCCTTCTCGATGGAATAGGCACGCTCCAGGTCAGCAACCTGTGCCTTTATGATGACTCCAGCCTGCCGCGCCAGCTCCAGGGCAGTGTTTACCGCCTCCGGGGAAATATCAACACCTTCCACCTCAAACCCCAGCCTGGCAAGATAGATGGCATTTCTCCCGGCGCCCATGGCCACATCCAGGACCCGCCCCTTCGGCAGCAGCGACACGTTCTCCACCAGAAACTGCGCCGGCCCAAAGCGCCCCTCATGGAGGCCGGTCATCTCGATGGTCACCTTTTGATGGAGATGTTAACTTTTCTTATTTCGCCTACTCCCTTCAATGGAGAGACCATGCCGGTAACAGTGCTGCGGACAATCCTGGCGACGAAGGGGTTTATGTCAAGTTCGGCGCCATTCATGTTGATGGTCACCTTTTCTCCTTCGGCGGAAAGGGCCACGCTTTTAATTTCGCACACACCCTCAAGAGCCTCTATCATACTGCTGACGACATGGTCAATGAACCCCTGGACAAAATAATCGGCTGGCACAGTCTTGTCATTGACCATCAGCCCTACTTCCCTGGTCATCTTTCTCCTCCTTATCTCTATACCATGCTAGCTTCAATCCGCCACTTACTCCACAACGACCTTGGCCTTCATGTAGGGGTGGACGGCGCAGTGGTAGCTGAAGGTGCCACGCTCAGCAAAAGAATAGCTAAAGGAACCATCGCGCCCTAGCCTCACGCTATCAAAAATGCCGGCATCGCTGGTAACGGTATGAGGAACGGAGTCCTGGTTAGTCCAGGTGACAGTTGAACCTACAGCCACGGTAATAGTTGCCGGAACGAAGGCAAAGCCGGAAATCTCCACCTCAACGGGAGCCTGGCCGGGTGTGGGTTGTGGTGCAGTTGAAGACGGCGCGGGTGTGTGCGTAGCCGTGGGAGACGGCGCCCCATAAGGTTGACACGCCGCGCCGAAGATTACAAGCAAGGTCAAGACCACCGTAGCCCCACCGGCCAGCCACCTGGCTGCGCCCGCCGGCATCTGGGGACCATGCCCGAAAGCCATGTGACCACCTCCTTTTCAGGTACGCTACCCGGTCATCAAGGCTGGTGATGCCACCGGGACATGACAAATCGCCGCGCCAGTCCAGTCCGCCGTCCCTACTTTAAGCGGACTTCCACGGCGCTCCAGTTGATGTTCTTAAAGAAGGCAGCTATATAGTCTGCCCGTTTCAGCCCGTAATCGGTCATGAAGGCATGCTCAAAGACATCCATCACCAGGACTGGCGCGCAGCCGGCAAGATGCCCTATCTCGTGCTCGTTAATCCACTGGTTGAACAGGCTGCCGGTCACGTTATCCCGGTAAAGTACCGCCCAGCCAATGCCCCGCATGGCGCCGGTGGCCCTGAAATCCTGCTCCCAGGCATCATAGCTGCCGTAGGCATCGGCCAGCTTTTTGGCCAGGCTGCCTGACCTGTTGAGAGGTGTTTTCCCGCCCAGATTTTCAAAATAGTACTCATGGAGTCGCATGCCGTTGAACTCAAAGCCGAACCGCCGCTTCAGCTCAGCGAATTCCGGGTTGGCGGCATCCTTGGCCTTGCCGGCCAAAAGGTCGCTCAGCTTGTTGGTATTGGTCACATACCCCTGATAAAGGGTAAAGTGGTTCTTAAGCAAGGTCTCGCTGAAACCCTCCATACCGATAAGACGGCTATAATCTTTAGCAGCGTAAGTCACCGTGCACCTCCTTCGCTTTTCCTGCCCCGGCAAAAGGCGGTTCGCCCTCTGTCATCCGGCAGTCCTTATATTTCCTCCAGCAGGGTGGTGAAGGTATCGTGATGGCCTTCTTCGTCCTGCAAGATTTGCCTGAACAGCCTGTTGGTAGTCTCGTCACCCTCTTTCCGCGCCAGCTCTACCACCTGCTTGTAAAGCTTAATGGCGCCCTCTTCGTCCTTTACATCCTGCTCTATCATTTGTTTAAGAGTCTCACCGACGAAGATAGGCGTAGGCTTGGTAGTCGGTATTCCACCCAGATAGTAAAGCCTCTCGGCGATGGCCTCGGCGTGCTTCATTTCAGCCATGGCTATCGACTTAAGCTCGCCCTGAACGGCAAATCCTTTGACCCCGCTCCACTGGACGTGCTGCCACATGTACTGTATGGAGACCTGTACTTCCCTGGCTATTGACTGATTCAGTAAGTCCAGTAAGGCCTTTGATACCTTGGTAGCTGCCGCTCTTTTCTCTGCCATTTTCTATACCTCCGCTTATACTTTAATAGGTTGAACTTGAATACGATGTCTGAACGAGGAACTGTTTCTAACCCTGTCTATCACCTCCTTTCTGTCTTAACACCCTGCGCCGTTCTGCCGCCTCAGCAAGGGCGCTAGACGAACTGGCTCTCTTTATGTTTTTGGGCAATAGCCTCAGCCAGGCGGTCCAGGGCCTCGAAATCTTCGCCCTTGGGAAAGCCCCGGCAAATCACCGGCTCCAGTAGCTCTAGCTTCAGGCCGGAGAGCAGACCGGTGAGCTGCTCAACAGCTCTACCCCCCCAACCATAGGAGCCGATGATAGAGGCAAACTTCAGTTTAGGTCTCAGGATATTGGCCAGGAAGGCAGCGGGAACGGTATTTGGATGGGCGCTGGCGAGCATGGTAGGCGCTCCGATGACAATGGTAGCTGCGTCCACCAGGGCGATGGCCAGCTTGCCAATGTCGGTCCTGGTGAGGTCGAACTGCTTTACGGTGACGCCTCTCTGGACCAGGGCATCGGTGAGATACTCAACCATCCTGCGAGTGCTGCCGTGCATCGAGACATAGGGCAACACCACGATGTTTCCCGGCTCGTCAAATACCCAGCTATGATAGGCTTTCAAGATAAACTCTGGCTTGTCATAGATAGGCCCGTGGCTGGTGGCGATGATGTCAATGGAGTAGTCTTTTAGTTTCTCCAGGTCTTTCTGGATATTCGTCCGGTAGGGCATCATGATTTCCGCATAGTAGCGTTTAGCCGCCTCATAAGCCCGCCCTTCATCAGTAACATACAGGTCGCTGGTGCCAAGGTGCGCCCCGAAGAAATCACAGGAGAAAAGTATCCTTTCCTCCTTTAAATAAGTGCACATTGTCTCCGGCCAGTGGACCCACGGGGTATAGATAAACTCCAGAGTTCTATCTCCCAGCGAAACGGTCTCTTTATCGTTCACTGTCGTAATGCGTCCCTCTGGAAGCGTGAGCAGGTCGAGGAGCATCCCCTTACACTTGGGTGTACTCACGATTCTTGCACGGGGGTATCTTTCAAGAATCCTGTGCAGGGTACCGGAATGGTCTTGCTCGGCATGATTGGCCACCACATAGTCCAAATCCTCAATCCCGAGGTGATTCAGGTTATCTATCAGCACGTCTTCCTTGCTCGGGTCCACGGTATCAATAAGAGCCGTCCCGTTGCTCCCCTTAACCAGGTAGCAATTATAGCTCGTGCCATCAGGAAGCGGGACGATGGCATCGAACAGCCGTCTCTCCCAAT
Source organism: Chloroflexota bacterium (assembly GCA_016202545.1). Taxonomy (GTDB): domain Bacteria; phylum Chloroflexota; class Dehalococcoidia; order Dehalococcoidales; family JACQON01; genus JACQON01. The sequence goes on along the minus strand of JACQON010000028.1, from coordinate 61,828 downwards.
CAACGGCCCCTACAGAGTAGACAGTGGGTCTTATCTCCCTTGGTATCATCTCGCTTTCCTCCTCGCCGTTCCGCCGGTCTTCCTCCCCGCCAGTTCCCTCGTACTTCGGCGGTCTCTCGCCTTGCTGACATCCGCCAACCTGTCAGCGCCAAGAAAGCGCCCGCATTCACTCCTCCATCTTTTCAAACTGGCCCTTGCTCGCCCCGCAGACCGGACACGTCCAGTCGTCAGGCAGTTGCTCAAACGGCGTCCCCGGCTTTATATTGCTCTCAGGGTCGCCCATCTCCGTGTCATAGATGTAGCCGCACACGGTGCACCGATATTTTGCCATCCTGGGCCCCGCTTTTCTTTCCTCCGCAGTATAGCTGGGGGCTGCCGCAGGAGCAGTGCCCCGCTTAACCTGGCGGTAGTAATCATAGGTCATGCATGCCTTTTCACTCATCACCTCAGCGCTGACCACCTCTCCAATGAAGAGGGTGTGAGTTCCCACATCCACCTGCTGGATTACCCTGGCTTCCAGATAAGCCACGGCATTCTCCGTAATCACCGGAGCCCCTGTCTCGCCTATTTTATAGGCAATCCCGTCAAGCTTATTCATCTCCCGGCCTGACTTGAAGCCGAAATTGCCAATAAAGGAGAGAGGCGTATCAGAGCACAAAGTAGAGGCGCTGAACACACCGCTGGCGGTGATAAACTCATGAGTCAGGTTGCCTTTGTTGATGCTGACGGCAATCACGGGCGGCTCAGCGGTAACCTGGAACACAGTGTTGGCAACCTGCGCATTAAGCCTGTCATCCTTCCTTGAGCCTATGATGTACAGGCCGTAGCTCAGCTTATGCAAAGCCCTGTGGTCCACTCTTCACTCCTGACGTATTTTCACACAGATGGGCCAGCGTTAGCTCAGCCCCCATCCACGGCAGAACGCTCTTTCTTGACGAACCACCCTACCGGGTCGGTGAAATACTCGTAATAATCCAGGAGAACCAGCTCATGCTCCCTTTCCTCAGCGGCCAGCGCCTCGTAGAACTCCCTCTCCGCCTCATAGACCGCGTTTTTGCTCTGGCGCTTGTAGAAATCATAGCTCTTGCCTTCCTTGCCAATCGCCGTTTGTACAGCGTCCAACTCAGTAGTCTCCGGCTTTATGTTGATACCTATCGCATGACACGTCCGGTCGAACAGGTCTCTGAGCCCCTTACCCGCGTCAGGGCGGAACTCAACCTTGGGCCACGCCTCTTTGCCGCTGATAGCCCTATATATCTCCTCAAACTTCTTCTGATGGAGGTCTTCCTCATAGGCCAGCGACTGCAGCAGTTTCCTGCCCAGCTCATTTCCGCTTTCCTGGCTGGCCTGCAGGTAGCATTCCCTGCCCTCCGTTTCCATCTCGATAGCAACGCGAAGCGCTGCCAAAATCCTGTCCTGTTCAGTTACCATCGCACTCTCCTAAGGCAACCTGTATCCCTTTCCAAAGAACGGATGCCAGCCTATGTTTTGGCTGGCACCCTTTAAAGACCCTACTCGGCAATACGGCCAATGATGCTAATCTGTAGTACCAGTGCCGGCCAAGACGGAATCCACCTGCAACACGATTCCCCCGACCCTGAAATCCACCGCCGCAGTATCTACGCTATGAAGCCTATCCTCATCATGCGGCGCGCTGGTCATCACCGGCTCAACCGGGCTATTGACATATGAAGTTTGTAACGTGCTGGAACAAGCTGCCGTAAATATTATGATAGACCCAAACCCCTTGATTGTCAACCCTCAGGCACGGAGCTTGATTAAGAACTGCCCTCTGCCTTATAATTCCCGAGGAGGAAAACCATGATAAAGCTGAGCGCAGGTAAGCTGGTATGATTGCCACCATCACCCTTAACCCCAGCCTCGATGAGCATATTACCGTACACAAGCTGGTAGTAGGCGGGACTAACCGATGGACTCAACGGCACGTGTATGCGGGAGGGAAAGGCATAGACGTGTCGCGGGCCGTTTACGAGATGGGCGGCACCACTATGGCTTACGGGTTCATCGGCGGCGCGGCTGGCAGAACCATGGAAATACTGCTCGATGAAGACGGCGTGCCCTACAGCTTCACCCCCGTTGGGCGCGAAACCCGCTCCAACTTCATCATCACTGACGCCAGCACATCACAGCAGACGAGAATCGGCGCCCCCGGCCCACGTATCTCGCAGAGTGAGCTGGAAAGGTTTCTCAATAAGATAAGGAAAATCAGCCCCCCGCCAGCTTTTATGGTGGCCAGCGGCAGCGTACCGCCCGGCCTTTCCGCCCACATATATTACACCCTTATCGCTGAAGCCAGGGAACACGGTATAAAGACCGCCCTGGATGCCGAAGGCCAGTGGTTGAAGAAGGGCATAAAGGCCAGGCCTTACCTGGTCAAACCCAATATCCGGGAAGCGGAAGGCTTGTTCGGCAGGGCACTACCTACCGAAGAGGACATCATCCGGGCAGCGCTCGACATGCTGGACATGGGTATCGAGATAGCCGCCATCTCCAGAGGCAAAGACGGAATCATCGCCGCCAGCAAGGAACGTATTGTGAAGGCAGTCTCGCCTCCGGTAGGGGTGCTCAGCGACGTAGGCGCTGGCGATAGCGCCGTGGCCGGCCTGGTCCTGAAGCTGGCTGACGGAGAGTCGCTGGCGGAAGCCTGCCGGCTGGCAGTGGCCATGGGCTCGGCGGCGGTGATGACGCCCGGCACCGAACTGGGCCGCCGCACCGATGTGGAAATGCTGCTGCCGCAGGTGGAAGTCCAGGAAATGACGCTCAAAGAGCGGGCCAGAACGACCTTCGTCATGAGCTCAAAGAGCTAGCCGCCTTTTTATCTCGGGGATGGCGCTTTGAGCGGCGATTTCCCCCTGCAAGATGCACTCATGGGCGTATCGTCCCGGACAACCGTCCGCAAGCAGCTCCATCAGCTTCCTTCCAGCGATGAAACCGGTCCTGGGCAGAGCCAGGTCAATCAAAGGGACCAGCCGCTTTCGTGTCAAGTCCAGGAGTAGCTCGCTGCTGGCGCCGGCAATCATATCGATGGGAATGCCTTCCCTTTCCAGGACTTGCAGCACACCGATATGGGCCAGCCCCACCTTTGGCCTAGCTGGCGCCTGAGTCACCCCATAGCTCTTCAATGTCCTTTTCCGCCTGCTTCCCGGCTTCGAGAGCGCTTCCGGAAAACTCGCTGTAGGATGCGGCTGAGCCGTACTCCCGCGGCTGGAACGCCACCGGCATGGGCACGGCGTGGCCGAAGATAAGCGCCTGCTGCCGGGATGACAGCTTGGCCAGCACCGCTTTAAGCTCGCTCCGGCCCGATACACCGGCCAGCACGCTATCAATGTCCCGCTCGTTGTCCAGGAGACAGGTTATCTTCGTCCCGAGCTGGGACATGACCTCCTCGTCGATGCCACTGGGGCGCTGGTCAATCACCAGCAGGGTGACGTTATACTTGCGCATCTCGCGGGCAATCATGCCAAAGGTGGTCTGTCCGGCTACCTCAGAATTGAGGAACTTGTGCGCCTCTTCAATGGTGATGACCAGTGGCTGAGGCTTGGCGCTGCCGTCAGCATCCGCCTTTTCCGTCCTCGCCTGGTACTGGGCGTATATGCGGCGGGTGAGCATATTGGCCACCAGGACATAGGCGGTAACATCTCTGTACCTGCCAAACTCCAGCACCACATTTATGCCCCGGTCAAGGTGGTCGAGGATGCGGTTGACCACGTCGTCCGGGGCATGCGGCTCGATGAAAGGCAGCCGCCGGATATTGGCCAGCCCGCGCTTCAGGTTCTGAAAGGTGCTCTCGTGTATCTTTAGCTCCTCCAGCAGCGCCCCAGTCTCGTCGGAGTCCTTCAGGTCAAGAGCGGCCTGAAGCCAGTCGCGGCCAAACTTGCGGTGCAGCTCGTAAACGGCCCCGATGGCAAGCTCGGTGAGATTCAGAGTCTGGCGGAGCAACGCCATGTCCTCCGGCTCAATCTCGTCATAGCCAATCCTGACCACGAAGTCGGTGCTGACCCCCCGCCGCCGTGAGTTGGCCTCGTCCAGGGTGAATATGGCCACTTTCGACTGGAAAAGCTGCTTCAGCGCCTTGACCGGTGGACCGCCTTCCCTGGTGCCCGCCCAGCCGTACTCGTTGTGCATATCGAAGACCAGGTTCACCGCCTTGCTCTTCTGCAGCATGCCGCAGAGCAGTATCCTGGTGAGGAAGGTCTTGCCCGTGCCGCTCTTGCCGAAGATGCCGTTGGAGCGCTTGACAAGCTCCTCCAGGTTGAGGCAAATCTTGGTCTCCATGTCCAGGGGGTTGCCAATCCAGAACCTCTCGCTGTCTTCCTTGCCGAATACCAGCTCTATATCCTGGTCTGAGGCCAGATTTACCGCGGAGAAATGGCTGGGAACAGTTTTTACCGGCTGCGGCCCTTCGAGCAGGCTGGCGACGTCGCCGCCGATGGTGAGATAAGGGGTGACGTGGAAGATGCCATAGGTGCTGGTGCCGGCCAGCACCTGGGCGACAAAGGGGTCGGAAACGTCAGGCGGGTTCAGGGCGAGCCTCTGGTCGGTCACCCCCAGGCCGACATCGGTTATCATGCCGAAGAAGCGCCGTCTCTGCCCTTCCATGGTCACATACCGCCCCACCACCACATCCTCAACCGAGGCCGCGCCGTCCAGCCTGACCTCTATGCCCTTGCTCAGCGAGCCGGAGACGACAATCCCCAGCCGGTTATCTTCTTGAGTCACGGCTTAATCCTCCCCAGCACCGCCCTGAGCCTGTTGGGCTCGTCGCCGAGCAGGACGGCTAGCTCTTTGCCGGCTGCCACCAGGAAAGCGCGCCGGTCCTCCTGCGCCTGGCCCATGTGACGGAGGCAGGCGGCGATAAGCTCTTCGGGCGAGACCGGCAGGCGGGCATTGAGCAGCACGGTGAGGAAGTCAAGGGACTGGCTGAGCTCCTTGACCTCAGCCGGGGGGCACTGGTAAACAAAGCTATGAATCCGGGCCGGCTTTGGCGGGAGATAGTGATACAGCTTGCCCTCCTGCCTGTGCGCCGCCACCAGGACGCTGAACTCGCTGCGCAGCAGCTTCATAAGCTGGGGGCTGGACTGATAGACCGCCTCTTCAGTCGCCTCATCCCTGCCTCTGGCAATGGGGCGCCGCCCGGGCTCCAGGCCAGCGGTGGTGGCATTACAGACCACGCCATACAGCTCTACCTCCTGGTCCCTGGTCTTCACCAGGCTGCCTAAAGGCGGCAACTGGTAAAGCTCGTAGCACTGCGCCACGAAATCGGCGGTGCTGGCTTCGACAACCTCGCCCACTCTGTGTCCTTCGTCAGGGCTTAAGTTTTTAATCTCACCTTCTGGATTTGGCATAACCAATGACCGCACTCTCAGACATTTATTTGCGCAATGCCTTCCGACCGACAAACTCATGCTTGACATACCACCCCTGGACAGCATCAGCTACCTCAGCGGGACGGTCACAGACCATTAGCAGGTCAAGGTCGTCTTCAGAAATAAACCCCTTAGCCAGGCTGCTATTACGCAGCCAGTCCAGGAATCCGTTCCAGTATTCGCTATTGAATAATATCACCGGGAAGGGCCTTATCTTACGGGTCTGCATCAGGGTTAGCACTTCGGTCAGCTCATCAAGGGTGCCCAGGCCGCCGGGTATTATGACGAAGGCGATGGCATACTTCACCAGCATGACCTTGCGGACGAAGAAGTGATGGAAGGTTATTGACTTGGTGGCATAACTATTGCACACCTGCTCCTCGGGTAGTTCAATATTCAGCCCGACTGATGCTACTCCCGCCCTGAGCGCGCCTTTATTGGCCGCCTCCATCACCCCGGGGCCGCCGCCAGTAACGATTGAGAAGCCCATCTGTCCCAGCCGGCAGGCTATTTCCTCGGTCTGTGCGTATAGCTCATCGTCCGCTCTTAGCCTGGCCGAGCCATATATGGTTACCGCCGGCTCTATGCCGGAAAGGTTGTCAAAGCCTTCCACCAGCTCCCCGATTATGCGGAACATGCGCCAGGACTCTTCCTTGGCCAAATCATTTATTTCATACCCGTTCGGCATGGTGCCCTCCACGGAAGACAAACTTCGCCCGTATTCGATGGTTACCGGCAAAATGCCATAACTTACTTAACCCGACCATACAGTTATTGCCAGCAACCCCATCCCTTTCAAAGAATGGGAAAGAGGTATTAGAACGAACGGCCTTCCTGTTTTACCCTACTTCTGCTTGGCTACCTCCTTCTTCTCCTGTACCTTCTTGGGTTTCTTGACGTTCTTTCTGCCTTTGCTTCCCATTTGCTTACCTCCTTTTATCTCTAGGGTATCCAAGAACATTAAGCACCAGATGAGCGGTGCCATTAGATACCTCCTATTTAACAACCAAAATTTGTGATGGCTGACGCAAGATAATTTCTGGAGCACCTTTGTATATCTCTATTTTGCCTTTTATCCTAACCTTTTTGTACAGATAGTAACTCTCAGGATTGGGAGGGAAGTTGTCTCTGTCATCTCCCCATATAACAGCCGTGAAATATCCCTCATACGGGTCATGGAAGTTTAGGAAAGTAGGCTGCCCCTTGCTACCTGTTGCGTAATAGGTTCCAACCATGACTCCTTCAACCGTTACAATCTTGTCTGGCTGGTTATAACCAATGTCCAATAGTTTAGCAGTGTCTAAGACATCAATTACTTGTTCTACTTGTTCTCTATTCGCAGATGGTGCTTGACAACCCACAGCTGAGCTAGCCAATAAAAGAACCAACCCTATAAGCAAAATCAAATACCGTTTAGGCTTGTTTCTCACTTCTGCTCTCTCCAAATCCCTTTATCACGAGAAGTTTGATAGGGCTTTTCCCCTCAGACCAGGAATCCAATAGGGCATTAGCCCTCTTTTTATTATACTCTCCCCCTTTGGCAAAGGGGGATTAAGGGGGATTTCAACCATCTAAATCCCTCTCAATCTCCTTCAGGAAGAATCCTTCAGGATGAATCCCTTTACAAAGGGAGAGGTCCCGGTTGCCCTTTTCTCCATTTTTGCACTTTTCATTTTGCTCTCTAAACTTTTAATTCCCTCAAATCCACCTCGTCCTCTTGCTCAAGCTCTTGGCCGAGGTCAGGAAAGGCAGGCGCTCATCAGCTAAAGATGCCTCCACCAGTTGCCAGAACTGCTCTCTGTCGGCAGTGGCGACCACCGCCTGCTCATGGGCCTCGCTGAGCGCCACCGGATAGCCGTTTCCCCGCCGGCACTGGTCTAAGGCCAGGGCATGGGCCAGGTCAAGGAGCCCCCCGTCGAGCGCCGCCCACTGCGGCATCTCAACCCTGGCAATCTCATCCCCCGTGTTGAGGTAGAAAAAGTAGACCTGGTGCCGCCCATAGTGCTTCTCCACTACCGAGGACCGGCTGATAAACAGCGCTGACCTCTCCCCCTGCCCCAGCGTCTGATAAAATAGCTCGCTATCCCGGACGCCGGAGACGGCGTCGCATTCCCTTTTCTCACCCCCGGGGCAATAGCGGTCGCAGTCGGCAAGCTCATGGGGGCACAGGACAAGGCGCAGCACGTTGACCACATCGGTGCTGCGGGGAAAGCTGATATAGCTGGCAAGGGCCCGCCTTTTACCACTATTATTAAGCCTTCTTATGTCATCAAGATAGCTCAGGAATCCTTTACTCAGCAGTGCCTCAGTCACAAACTCGGGGTAAGCCTCCAGGCCCCACAGGACAAGCGAGCCGTCCAGCAGCGCCAGGGCCGGGCCATCGGAAGCCAGGCCGCCGGCCAGCTCGGCCAGGCGGCGGCACTCCTCAACGCCACGCTTGATGCCCAGCAGAGCGCCCTCCACCGGCTGCTCGCGCCCTCCCGCCATGCCCGGCACAATCAGCAGGTCTTTGTCTTCGGAGTAAAGGCGGGGCAGGCTATCCAGCACGGCAGCGGGGTCAGCCCCGTAGCGAAGGATGACGCTGCCCAGGTTTATCAGGTAGCAGCGCGCTGAACGGTGCCGGTCAACCTCAATGTGAGAGCCGTCAACAGCGATGACAGTGAACTCCGGCGGGCAGGGCGGCGGCGGGTAGTGCTGGCCGAGGGACTCGGCCAGCCCGGCCACCAGCCAGGTTGTCTTGCTGTGGGACACCTTGTGTCGCAGGCGCTCGATATCATTGGCCTCATCGCCAAGGACGCCGAGCGCCCGCTCCAGGCGCTGATGCCTCTCACTGACGCCGGCCTTCAGCCTGGAGACCATGCTTTCCACCTGTGACGCCACCCTGGTTAAGTCTAAAGACACCTCTTGCCTCCAGATTCAAGCGCAGTGGATTCCTTTGTCACAGTATAATCGATTAAACCCATCAACTCAAGACATGGCCCGGTCCATGATCCGTGAGTCCGAATCCCAAAAAGCCACCTCAAAGGTGTCATTGCTTCGCTACGCTCGCAATGACACGAGAAGGTTAAATTCTTGCTCCGTTGCCAGACGACCTCTTATGATTAAGGCTTGTCCGTGCGCTTTATATCTGGTATCATCGCAACCAGAGGAGACCAAGTATGAAGGTAGGCTTTGTCTATGACGCCGTCTACCTCAAGCATGATACCGGCGAGCACGTGGAAAACCCCAGGCGGCTGCAAGCCATAATGTCCCGCCTGGAGGAGAGCGGGCTTAAACAGCGGCTGGTATCCCTGGCACCCCGTCCCGCCACCACCGACGAGCTAATGCTGGTGCATGACGAGCAGCACATAGCGCATATACAGGAGGTGGCTCAAAGGGGCGGTGGCTGGCTGGACCTCGATACGGTGATGTCTGCCGACTCCTATGAGGCAGCCCTCTATGCGGCTGGCGGCAGCATCACGGCGGTGGAGGCAGTCATGAACGGGGATGTGGACAGCGCCTTTGCCCTGGTCAGACCGCCGGGCCACCATGCCACCCCGGGGCGGGCCATGGGCTTTTGTCTATTCAACAATGTGGCTATCGCCACCAGGTACGCCCTGGACAAATACGGGCCGGAGCGCGCCGCCATAGTTGATTTTGACGTGCACCACGGCAACGGAACACAGGACGCTTTCTACTCTGAACCCAGGGTGCTCTATATCTCCACTCACCAGTACCCGCACTACCCGGGCACCGGCAGCATGACGGAGACCGGCGCCGGTGACGCCGCAGGGACCACGCTCAACGTGCCCTTGCCGGCGGGATGCGGTGACCGGGAATATCTACAGGTATTTGAGCAGGTCATCATACCCGCCGTCAGGCGCTTCAGCCCCCAGCTCATCCTGGTCTCCGCCGGCTATGACACTCACTGGGCCGACCAGCTTGCCATGATGCAGGTGACCACCACCGGCTTTGCCCTGCTGGTCAGGGCCATCAAAGAGCTGGCTGACAAGCTATGCCACGGTCGGCTGACTTTCAATCTGGAAGGCGGCTACAACCTGGCCGCCCTGGCCGCCTCGGTGAAGGCCACCTTTGACGTTCTCATGGGCGATACGGACATCGAAGACCCCCTGGGCCAGCCGCAGCGCCGCTTTCAAGCGCCGGACCTCGCCCGGCTCATCAGCTCAATAAAAAGAATACACCACCTAGGCTAATGTCTCGTCAGGTAAATAGATGACCATGTCGCTTTATCAGAAATGGGGAAAGTGCTTTGAAGGGAACTCAGCCGAAGCCCATCCCCTTCAGGGTGAACCCTTCAGAGCGAGCCTTCAGGACGAGCCCTTCTGGGTGAACCCCTGACCACATTCCCAATGGGAAGGGGATAAAAGGGATGAGGTCGTCAGTAAGCGATAATGCGTGCTGAAGCAGTAATCGGTTCAATAATTAACATGACAGTACACTAGCCGTTCCTGTCCTGGAGTGTGCAGGACACGGAGCACTGGGCGCACTCCGTAGTGCACGGCTCCACGTGAATGGTCACGCTGGCAGTGGGCAGCCTGGACTCTATGCTCCGCTCCAGGCGGTCACATAGCTGATGTGACTCTTCCACGCTGATATTTTTCGGCATGGTCAGATGCAACTCGATATAGCGCTGGCCACCCGCCTTACGAGTGCGCAGGTCATGGAAATCAACGAGCTGGCAGCCCTGGCCCATGATACAGGACTTTATCGCATCCTCTTCCTCCGCCGGCAGCCGGGCATCCACCAGCTCCTCAAACGATTTTCTGGTAACATCATAAGCGCTTTTCAGTATGAACAGGGCAACTCCGATGGCGATAATCGGGTCAAGAACGTCGAGGCCGGTAAAGCGTATGACCACCAGTCCCGCCAGCACCCCGGCCGCCGAATAGACGTCGGCGGCGACATTACGCGCATTCGCTTCCAGCGCGATGGAACCGGTGGCCCGCGACACTTTGAGCAGATGGCGGGACAGGAAAACGCTGGCCGCTATGGAAACCAGCATCACCCCGATGCCGGCCTCGGTCAACTCGATGGCCACGCCGCTGATGAGCCGCTGCACGGCTAAGTAGATTATCAGTCCGGCCGTCACCAGGATGAGCACCGCCTGGGCTATGGCGGCTATACTCTCCACCTTGCCGTGGCCGAAGGGATGGCCCTCGTCAGCAGGCCTGACAGCCGCGCTGATAGCAAAGACAGTGATGAGCACGGCAAACAGGTCGAGAAAGCTGTCCAGCGCCTGGGCGAAGATGCTGATGCTGCCCGTTACCACCCCCACCGCCACTTTGAGCAGTACCAGCCCGACCACCACCATCAGGGCCAGCCTGGAAGCACCGCTTCTGGAGAAAAACATCTCGTTCACCTTGCCTCGGGCTCTACCGCAGGTAAGCGGGCCAGCGCAAGAACTTCCCCCATTCCCTCTTTTCCCAAATCACCAGCAACGCGGGAGCGATACAGATTGAACTGAAAGTGCCGGCAATCACGCCGGTCAGCATGACCACGGCAAAATTCTGGATGGACGCCCCGACAAATAACAGCAGGGCCAGCACCACTACCAGCGTGGTCAGGCTGGTATTCATGGAGCGCCCCAGCGTCTCGACCAGGCTGTTATTGACCACCACCTCAAAATCGGCGCTTACGCCCTTGATGAGGTTTTCCCGTATCCGGTCAAATATGACCACGGTGGCATTCACGCTGTAGCCAATCACCGCCAGGATGCCGGTGATGAACATCAGATTGACCTGCCAGTTCAGCAAGCCGCCAAAGAAGGAAAAAACTCCCAGCGCCACCAGCGCATCGTGCACCAGCGCTATTACGGCGCAGGTGCCGTAGTGGAAAGGCCGGGGCATGCGCCGGAACGCCCAGGTAACGTAAAGAAGTATGCCCACCGCAGCCACGGCCACGGCAATGGCGGCGTTGCTTGCCGTCTCGGCAGCGACTATAGGTGATACTGAGTAGAACTGCGTCTCACTGAGGTTTCCCAGCGTCCCGGCCAGGCCGGCCTCTAGCTGCGCCTTCTCCTCATCGGTCAGCTCATGGGTGCGGATGAGGAACTCATCCTGCCCGGTGCGCTGAACGAGAGCGTTAGGGTAGCCCAGCCTGGCTATCTCCTGCTTCACCTGCGCCGCGTCCACTTCTTGCTCAAAGCTCACTCCCAGTATGGAGCCGCTGCTGAACTCGATGCCCGCTCTCAGACCGAAAGTCGCCAGTGAAATAATGCCGATAACAACGACTATCGTCGATACCAGAAGGAACAAAAACCTTTTACCTGTGATATCCATCATCTCTTACCCCAATATGCGCTGAATAGCGTGGTCTTGCCGGCCAGAGGCGTGCCGATAAACAGGCGCAGCAGCGTGCGTGTGACCGTAATGGCGGTGAACATGCTCACCGCCACGCCGATAAACAGAGTCAGGGCAAAACCCATCACCGCAGCGCTGGCGACAATGCTGCTGCCCAGCCAGTAGAGAATGCCACACACGATAAAGGTGGTCACGTTGCTGTCCCTGATGCCTGACCAGGCCCGGTTGAAGCCGGCCTCGATGGCTGCCCCCAGCGTGCGCCCTGCCATCAATTCCTCCTTCATCCTTTCAAAGATAAGGACATTAGCATCCACCGCCATACCCACGGACAGGATGAACCCGCCCAGCCCGGCCAGGTTAAGAGTGACCGGTATCAGCTTGAATAGCGCCAGCACCAGCGTTCCATAAAAGACCAGGGCCAGGCTGGCCAGGACGCCTGACAGGCGATAGTACACCATCATGAACAGCATGACCAGTATCGTGCCGATTATACCCGCCTTAACGCTCATATCAATGAAATCCGGCCCCAGCGTAGCTGAGACCTTTTCCTGGTAAAGCGGAGGCTTCATCAGTGGCATGGGCAGAGCGCCTGAATTAAGCAGGTTAGATAGCCGTTCCACTTCAGCGACGGAGAAATTGCCGGTTATGACGGCGCTGCCGCCATACGAGGGCTGCAGAATCTGGGGAAAGGAAATGAGCACGCTATCCAGGAAGATGCCCAGGGCCCGCTGTGGCGACCCGTTGGGGCCTGAATTATAAATGCGCTGGGCGACCTGGTCGAATATCAACGCTCCCTCGGAGCTCCACGTAATGGCAACCTCAGCCTCGGTGCCGGTGGGAGTCTGCCTGAGGGACGGCGCAGCCTGCTCCAGAAGCTCGCCGGTGAGCGGTGTCCCGTCCTCTCCACGGGCCGGAACCCAGGCCAGCGCCTGCGCGCTATCCGGTCGCTGCTTGAGCACCTCGATATCCGCAGGGTTACCGGCTTCATCGGTATACTTCAGGCCGGCCTCATCCTGGGTCAGGAAGACAATGGGATTGCCCCGCCCGTCCGCAAATATGCGGTTGCCTCTTTCGCCGGAATTGAAAAACTCTTTCCCCTCGCCGCCCAGATAATCGGCCAGGGTGACCGGCTGGCCACCCTTATTCAGCTCCACCCGCCTGAACTCAAGGAAGCCGGTCTGCTCCACCAGGCCCTTGGCAGCCTCCACATCGGTAAACCCAGGGAGCTGCACCAGGATACGGTCGGTGCCCAGCCTTTGGATTATCGGCTCGGCGACGCCATACTTGTTGATGCGGCTTTCGATGGTGGCCAGCGCCCGCTCCATGTCCCTTGCCTTCTGCTCGGCGGTGGCGCCCTCGGGAAACTGGGCCTGGTACACCAGGTGCACCCCACCGACAAGGTCGAGCCCCAGCCGGACTCCCTGGCGACCGAACCGCTCACCTTCAAGCGGCAATACCGTCCACAGGCCAAAGCCCAGGATTATCAGCATTATGACCAAGACCAGGATATTTCTTCTACGCATTTTCCTCCTCGGTTCGCTCTCGGGCTATTTTGTTTGGGATGCCCCCTGATGATAGACCAGCAGACGTCCCACGTAGGCCAGGGCCTCCTCCCGCCCGGTCACCTCGCCGGCGGCCTGCGCTTCACGCACCACCTCCAGAATCTCCCCCACTTTCGGACCCGGACTCAGGCCAAAGATATTGAGCAAATCATGGCCGTCAATCAGCCTGGGGGGAATGACTGCGACCTCTTCTTCAAAGCGGCGGGCCAGGACATAGCCCGCCAGCTCGGTATGTCCCCGCCACTGGGCCAGGTCAAGATGCGGGCCTCTGGTAGCCAGATGGTCAGCCAGGCTCAGGAACAGTATGTCGATGCCAGTATCGCCGACATCGCGAAAATAGCGGTATACCGCCCGCCGGGAAGGAAGCCCGTCCTGGGTCATCTGCGTCGGCCGCAGGTGATATTTGACCATGGTCGCCACCGCCTTTATCTCCCTGGCGCTGAACCTCAGCCTCTCCAGGATACTGGCCGCCATGGCTGCCCCTTCCTGGGGGTGTCCCAGAAACCGCACCCGCCCGCCCTCAATGGAGCGGGTCTCGGGCTTGGCGATATCATGCAGGAGCGCCGCCACCTTGAGCAGCGACCGCCGCGTGCTGCCATGGTTCACCTCCTGGTTAAAGTGCCCGGCCAGTGCCGGCGACCACGGCACCGGTGACAGGACGTCATCGCCGGCATACCGGCAGCTTTCCCGCCGGAGCAAAAAATCAACCGCCGCCACCGCCTCCACCGAGTGGTGAAAAACGTCCCAGAAGTGCTCCTTGGGCTGCTCGGCCCCCTTTGTCCGCTCCATCTCTGGTATCATCGCCATGAGCAAGTCCACATCATCAAGATAGGTCAGGATTCGCCCTGACTGACACAGGGATAGCAGCCGGAGCAGCTCTTCCCTCGTCCGCTCACCGGCAACGCGGGCAACCAGGCGGCTGTGGAGTCGGAGCAGGGCTTCGGTGTCGCTGTCAATGCTGAAGCCAAGCTCAGCCGCCAGGCGCACCGCCCGCAGCAAGCGCGCCGCATCGGCTTCAAAGACGCCCGCAGCGACCACCCGCAGCACCCCGCGGCCAAGGTCGTGCTGGCCGCCGAAGGGGTCTATAAGCTGCGCTTCACCCTGGCCCTCTATCAGCCCTTCAAGGTCAACCGCCATGGCGTTTACCGTGAAATCACGCTGTGCCAAGTCATGCTCGATATCCACCTTGATGGTGGAAAAATCGAGCTGCCACCGTTCCTCAGACAGCAGGACCACCCTGCCCACCTTATTCGCCTCATCGAGCACGACATACCTGCCCCCCAGGGCACTGGCCGCCCCGGACGCCACTTCCAGCGCATCAGCGAGCACGGCGATATCGATGTCTGCCGTATGCCTGCCCAGGAGCACATCGCGCACAAAACCGCCCGTCAGATACGACTTTATCCCCTGCTCGGCGAGAAAGGCACCCGCTCTGGCCAGCACCGACCACACTTCAGGCTCAACAGATAGCTTCAAGCTCCTGCCACCCTCTTTTTCTAAGGTTAAACTATACTACCCCGACACCGATTTATCAAGCGCAGATTCATAGCGACAGTTGTCAATTATACCCAGAGAGGTATTGACAAATGGCAATTTACGCCTTATAATTTCGGCAATGATAACCATGATAATAAAGACACGAGTCTTCGACCTGTGGGAGGAAAGCTCCGGCAACCTGCGTGACCTGGCCTGTGCTATGGGAATATCAGTGAGCCAGGTCTACCGGGTGCGCCAGGGCAAGCGAAACATCAACCAGAAATTCATTGCCGGGGCGATGAGAGCTTTCCCTGGCCGAAAGCTCGATGAGCTATTTTACCTCGGTGAGCTTCCCGATAGCAACGGCGGCACGCCTAAGGCTGACTTTCTTCAGCCTCAGCCCTACGCAGCTTATCCGGGCTTTCCAGATGGTCAATATAGATTACGCCGTTGAGGTGGTCTATCTCGTGTTCCAGTGCCTGTGCCCGCAACTCGGTGGCCTTTACCCGTACCTCCTTGCCGCTCTGGTCGCGCCCTTTGACCGTAACTGACTCAGCCCGCTTGACCTCCCCGAAATAGCCCGGCAAGCTGAGGCAGCCCTCGGTTACCAGGCGTTCACCCTTCTTACGCACCAACTCAGGATTTACCAGCACGATGTCTTCCTCCTCGGGGATGCCGATGACTATCACCCGCAGCGGCACGCCAACCTGCGGCGCTGCCAGCCCTACCCGTCCCGGTACCGCGTGCAGCGTCTCTATCATATCGGCTATCAGCTTCTTGACTGAGCCGTCTATGACCCTGACCCGCTTTGACTTCTGCCGTAGCACCGGGTCTGGAAGCTCGCGAATAGGCAAGACCGCCATGTGACCATCCTCACCGACCGGATATTTGACTCAAGTTCTGGCCAATTATAGCCAATAGAAGCTCAAGCTGCAAACCTCACACCAGGCCCACCGGGTCAATCACCACCACCCATCCCTGGGGGATGGTAACCTCCGATAGCATGGCTGCCGGGTCAGCGCCGCGGAGGATGAGCTGCCAGCGGAACCTCCCCCGCAGCCTGCGGATGAAGGCCGGGGCCGGCCCGATTACGCTGAAACCGGCGATGCCCCTCGACTCCGCCTCTTCGACCAGGAGACGCTTCATCCTGTCTGCCTCACGCTGGCAGCGGCCTTCATTAGTATTGCTGTAAACAAGGCTCACCAGCCGGGTGAAGGGCGGATTGCCAAGCTGCCGTCGGTAGGCGAGTTCCCGCTCATAGAAAAGGCTGTAATCATGCCTGGCCGCTGCCTCGACGGCATAGTGCTCCGGGGAATAGGTCTGGATGATGACCCGCCCTCCCAGAGGGCCACGCCCGGCCCTGCCTGCCACCTGGGACAGAAGCTGGAAAGTCCTCTCACCGGCGCGGAAATCGGGCAGGTTCAATCCGGTATCGGCGCTGACCACCCCCACCAGTGTCACCAGCGGCAGGTCCAGCCCTTTGGCTATCATCTGGGTGCCGATAAGAATATCAGCCCGGTGCTCCCGTAACCGCGTCAAAATTTCCTCATGGGCATGCCGCCCTGTGGCGGTATCGCTGTCCCAGCGCAGCAGCCTGGCCGAAGGAAAGGCGTCGCTAGCTTCCTGCTCCAGCTTTTGTGTGCCCATGCCCAGAAACTTGAGACGTCCGCTTGAGCACTGGGGGCAGAACTGGGGCACCGGAGTCCGGTAGTTGCACTGGTGACAGACCATGGTATCCTCGGCGAAATGGTGGGCCAGGGCAACATCGCAGCGCCGGCAGCGAAGGACGAAGCCACAGCTGCGGCACTGGACAAAAGTGGCCGCCCCCCGTCGATTAAGAAACAGGATGACCTGCTCGCCGCCAGCCAGGGCCTGCGCCACAGCCCGGGACAGGGAACGGCTGAAGATGCTCCTGTTGCCTGCCTTGAGCTCCTGCCGCAGGTCCACCACTTCCACCCGGGGCAGGGGCGAACCTTCGCCAGGAACGACTCTCTCCGGAAGCTGAAGCAGACAGTAGTCCCCCCTTTTGGCGCGGTAAAATGTCTCCACGTCAGGGGTGGCGCTGCCCAGGACGACCACCGCCCCGGAAAGCTCGGCCAGCTTGAGAGCCACATCACGGGCGTGGTAGCGGGGAGATGTGTCCTGCTGCTTGTAAGTCCATTCGTGCTCTTCGTCAATGATGATGAGGCCAAGGTCAGGCTGGGGTGCGAAGATGGCGCTCCGCGAGCCGATGACCACGTCAAAATCACCACTTCTTATCCTTTGCCACTCGTCAAACTGCTCACCCAGCGAAAGCCTGCTGTGGAACACTGCCACCCTGCCCGGAAAGCGGGAGGCGAAACGCTCTATGGTCTGTGGAGTCAGCGAAATCTCAGGGACCAGGACTATGCCCCGCTTGCCCAGCCTAGCCGCCTCAGCCAGGGCCTGAAGATAGACCTCCGTCTTGCCGCTGCCGGTAACGCCGTGGAGCAGAAAGACCGATGGCGAGGCGCGGCCCTTTGTCGCCTGGGCCAGGCTCGACCTGATGGAGCCGAGAGCCGCTTCCTGGGCAGCAGTGAGAGTTGGCGGCTGAGACGGGACTATCTTCTGGCCGGAAAGGGGGTCACGTTTTATCTCCACCTGGCCAAGCTCAATCAGCCCCCCGGCAGCCAGGGCCCGGGCCACCGCCCTATCGCAACCAAGCTCCTGCCTGACCTGCGTCCAGGGCACCGGCCGTGTCTGCCGTGCCAGGAAGTCGAGCAAGGCCGACTGCTTGACCGCCCTCCGGCGCAGCCTGTCCGCCTCCTGCCGTGCCCTGTCGGCGTCAATGGCCAGACTGAGGCAAAGCTCCTGTTTCGGCCTTACCTTGACCGGCTCAAGCTCATAGCTCCTCAGCACCAGCCCGCGTCCCACTAGCTGAGAAATAGCGGCCTGGGCCTTCCTCTTGCCCAGCTTTTTCTCAACTTCCCTCAGACCGACCTTGCCCTGTCTCAGGACGAGGTCGAGGACGTCTCTCTGGGCAAGGGTGAGTGAGGATACCTCCCGCTGGAGCAACGCTGGCGGGCTGGAGATGAAAGGGATTGCTCTGCGCTCGAATCCCGGCGGCAGCATCAGGGCCACCGCATCGAACAGGGGAGAAAGGTAATGCTCGCTCAGCCAGCGCGCCAGCGACACCCGGGACGTAGACAGCACCGGCCGGTCTTCAATCACGCCGGCGATGTCCCTGGTCTCTTCCACGGCGGGGTATTGCTCCGGCTCCAGGACAATGCCCTGAAGAACCTTATCTCCGAAGGGGACCCACACCGCCTGGCCGACATCGATGCTGAGACCAGGGGGAACAGCATAGCTAAAGGTTCGCCGCTGGGCTGCCGGCGAGTTAACGCTGACCGCAGCGTACCTCATCCCGTACCTCAGATGGGCGGCCTACCCTACTCTTGCGCTTGCTCCAGCTCTTGCGCTTGCTCCGGCTCCTGCGCTTGCTCCAGCTCCGGTTTCTTTGCCTTCTCTTCCCGTCTTTCGGTGATGCGGGCTTTCTTGCCGCTCAGCCCGCGCAGGTAATACAGCTTGGCCCGGCGCACCTTCCCGTGACGTAGCACCTCCACTTTTTGCAGCAGCGGCGAGCGCAGCGGAAAGGTCCTCTCCACACCCACGCCATAGGAGATGCGCCTCACCGTGAAGGTCCCTCCGCCACCTCCGTGCCGGATGCCGATGACCACCGCCTGGAAAACCTGGGTGCGCTCCTTATCACCTTCGATAACCCTGGCGCTGACCTTCACTGTATCGCCGGGAGCAAGCTCCGGGATATTGGGATTTTGTTTGACATCAATCAGCGAAACATCCATGAGACATCCTTTCTAAGAACTACAGCATTTTGCGAGTAACAGCCTCTCCTCCGGGCTCAAGCTGGCCTTGCTTATAAGGTCGGGGCGGCGCCTCAAGGTGCGCAGGATAGCTTGCTCACGGCGCCACCGGGCAATCTGAGCGTGATTTCCGGAAAGCAAGACCTCAGGCACCGGCCAGCCCCTGTATACTGCCGGACGGGTATACTGGGCGTACTCCAGCAGCCCGGCGACATGGGAGTCATCGGCCGGTGAGGCTTCGGAACCGAGGACGCCCGGAAGCAGCCTGACCACCACGTCCGCCACCACCATGGCCGCCAGCTCGCCGCCACTGAGCACATAGTCGCCAATGCTGACCTCATCTGTGACCAGATGCTCGACCACGCGCTCGTCCACCCCTTCGTAACGGCCGCAGATGAGAACTAGCTGGCGGTACCTTGAGAACTCGACGGCGATTTGCTGGGAGAACAGGCGCCCCTGAGGAGTAAGCAGGATAACCGGCAGTATGCCGCCTTCTTCTGAATGGCTCTGTGCCTTTATGGCCTCCACCGCCTCAAAGATAGGCTCAGGTTTAAGCACCATGCCAGCACCACCCCCATAGGGATAGTCGTCAACGGTACGGTGCTTATCATGGGAGTAGTCCCGGATATTATGGAGGTTGATGGAGACCAGCTTCCGGTCAACGGCCCGCTTGAGGATGCTGGCATTGAACGGGCCGTCGAACATCTCGGGGAACAGTGTCAGAATGTCAATGCGCATGGCCCTTCCCCGCCTCGGGGACCTTATGCTCGGTAACTATCCCCTTGATGATGTCCACGGCATGGGGTATGACCGGCAGCACCACATCCAGGCACTCCCGGACCGCCCTGGGGCTGCCCGGCAAGTTGATAATAAAACACTTTCCCCTGACGCCAGCCACTGCCCGGCTCAGCACTGCCGTGGGGGCAACGCTGGCTGTCTTGGCCCGCATCGCCTCGCCGATGCCCGGTGCGACCTTATGCAACACGGACAGGGTGGCTTCGGGGGTAACATCGCGCGGCGCCAGTCCGGTGCCGCCGGTAGTCAGAATAACGTCCGCGCTACCCTCATCCGCCCACTCAGCCAGCCTGGCGGCGATAATAGGCACCTCATCGGGAACAATATCATACTTGACGATGCGGTTGCCGGCCGAAGACAGCATCTCCCTGATGACGTTGCCGCTGGCGTCCTCGCGCTCGCCCCGCGCCCCCTTATCGCTGATGGTCAGTATCCCCACATTCAACATGGCTGCCCTTTCCAGATAAGTCCTATTTTAGCACATATGGAGCGCCTAGCAAAATAGGAGACAGCCTAACCTTAATCCCCGGCTGTCGATTTAGCACTTCACCTATCGAAAACTCGGGGAGTGCCGAACAGGCTGCGACCATTGGAGAAGTCGGCCAAAATACCCTGAAAAGGTATTGACAAATGGGGGGATGTATGGTATAGAATGGGGAAAATTGGGGAATAACGGTGACAATGAGTGTTCATCGGCGAGTTTGAGTACCGGCTAGACGAGGCAGGCAGAGTACCCCTCCCGCCCAGTTTCAGAGGAGACCTGAAAGAAGGAGCGGTACTTACTGCTGGGCTGGATAAATGCATCGCCGGCTATCACCTTTCTGAATGGAAGAAGCTGGCAGCTTCACTGACCAGTTCGCTCACGCGCGACAAGCTGAGGAGGCTGAACCGCGCTGTCTTCGCCTCCGCCTTCAACCTTCACCTTGACGGGCAGGGAAGGATAACCCTGCCCTCGGCGCTTCGCCAGCATGGCGGGCTTGAGGATGAGGTGGTCATAATCGGCGCCAACAACTACTTCGAAATATGGGATAAGAAAGCATGGCAGGCGGAAAAGGACTCCAGCCAGGAACAGGCGTGGCAAATCATGGAGAGCCTGGAGGGGCGCTGATGGGCCAGGAGATGACGCTGCCCATCCATACCCCGGTCTTGCTGATAGAGACCGTTGAGGCGCTCGCCGTCCAGCCGGGAGGGCGCTATATTGACTGCACCATCGGCACCGGTGGCCACGCTATTGCCATCCTGGAGCGGAGCTCGCCCGGCGGACAGCTCCTGGGGATAGACGCTGACCCGGTGGCGATAGAAGTAGCCCGGGCCAGGCTGGGGCACTATGGCAGCTCCGTCCTCCTGGTCAATGAAAACTTTGTCAATCTCCAGGCTATCTGCCACAAATACGACTTTCTCCCGGTACACGGCATCCTGTTTGACCTTGGCCTTTCCTCCCTTCAGCTTGAAAGCGGCGGCGGCGGCCGCGGCTTCAGCTTCCAGCAGGATGCCCCCCTGGACATGCGCTTCAGCCCTCACCAGAAGACTACCGCCGCCGATATTCTCAATACTTACTCGGAGACAGGGCTGGCCAACCTCATTGCTACCTACGGAGAGGAGAGATACAGCCGCCAGATAGCCCGCCGTATCGTGGCAGAGCGCCCCATAACGAGCACGCTGCACCTGGTCCAGGTGATAGAGCGAGCGGCAGTGTACCGGCGGGATAAAATCCACCCCGCCACCAGGACCTTTCAGGCGCTGCGCATCGCCGTCAACCACGAACTGCAAAACCTGGAATCAGCCCTCAAGCAGGCAATCGCAGTGCTTGGGGCTGAAGGCAGGCTGGTCGTCATCAGCTACCACTCCCTTGAGGACCGGATAGTCAAGCGCTTTATGCAGCAGGAATCAAAAGACTGCCTGTGCCCTCCGAATGTGCCCGTCTGCGCTTGCGGACACCGGGCCAGTATCAGGATGTTCACCAAGAAAGCGCTCACGCCATCTCCCGCAGAGGTGCGGACGAACCCACGCAGCCGCAGCGCCAAACTCAGGGCGGCCGAGCAAATTATGCACCACAGTGACTGCTGCTCAGCCGTCGAGGACCATTGCCCTCCAGCCAGGCTTGAGGTTGGAAAACGGCGACGACCAAGTGTTATTAAAAAGCTCAGGATAGCCTTCTCGGCAATGTAAAAGTCCATCTAAAGGGGGGCCGAAGATGTGAAGTTAAACCAAGCGGCTAGAGAGCTCAAAACCCAATTATAAGGAGGAAAGAATGAAAAAGCGAACCACACTGGCTGCCATTGATGTCGGCACAACCAAGATATGTACCATCCTTGCCAATGTGACTGAGGACGGAGGCACCCGGGTTGTAGGCGTGGGCATCACGCCATCCAACGGGCTGCACAAAGGCCTGGTGGTCAATATCAACGAGGCCAGAGAGTCAATCCGTGAATCGGTGAAGAAGGCGGAGCAGGCCAGCAACTACAAAGTTGAATCGGCCTATATCGGCGTGACCGGCAGACATGTTAACTCCCTCAATAACCGCGGAGTGGTGTCCATCACCCGCAACGACCGACTGGTGCGGCCCGATGACCTGAAGCGGGTGCTTCAATGCGCTCGCACTATCAAAGTGCCCCCCGATAGAAAGCTGCTCCACGTAATACCGCGCGACTACGCCGTTGATGGCCAGGTGGGCATCAAGAACCCGGTAGGAATGCACGGCTTCAGGCTGGACGTGGAGACACACATCATCACCGCCGCTATAACGTCTATCCAGAACCTGGTGAAATGCATCCGCAGCCTGAACATAGACATTGATGACCTTGTCCTTGAGCCTCTGGCCAGCAGTGAAGCCGTACTGACCGAGGATGAACGACAGGCGGGAGTCATACTGGCCGATATCGGCGGCGGCACCACCGACATCGCCGCATTCAAAGATGGCAGCATCTGGCATACCGCCATCATACCCGTAGCCGGCTACCAGTTCACCCGCGACATCGCCATAGGCCTGGGACTGCCCTTCGATGTGGCTGAGGAAATGAAGAAAAGGTATGCCAACGTCATGCCGGTCTACGATAGCAAGGCTGAAACCGACACTGCCATATCAACCGATGGCCACGGCGTCTCCCACCAGGACCTGTGCGATATCGTCCGGTCGCGGATGGAGGAGCTAGTAAGACTCATCATGCTGGAAATACCACAGGCTGACCCCAAGACAGTCATCCCTGCTGGCCTGGTGCTTACCGGAGGCAGCTCTAACCTGCCCGGCGTAGACGCGCTGGCGCGCGATATGCTGCGGCTCCCGGTGAGGGTGGGCACCCCGCTGGACATGGAAGGCATCGCCGATGCTTTATACAACCCGGCATATGCCACCAGCGTTGGCCTTTTGCTCTGGGGAGCCAAACACCATGCCGAAAAAGCGTGGAGCTCTGCCGGCCTTGGCGACGGCCTGCGCCGCTTGGCCATGCGGCTCAGGAAAATGTTCTACTAGAACGTTATCTTAAGAAAGGAGAATAAAATGGCAAAAACAAGTTTTGTACCCAACCCGGCCAGGATAAAGGTCGTCGGCCTGGGCGGTGGCGGCTGCAACGCCATCACTCGCATGGTCAGGGAAGACATCCATGGCGTGGAATTCATCGCCATGAACACCGACGCTCAGGCGCTGGCTATCACCGAGGCCTCGGTCCGCGTCCAGCTTGGAGAAAAGCTGACCAGAGGACTGGGCGCCGGAGGTGACCACAACCAGGGCCAAAAGTCGGCTGAAGAAAGCCGCGATGAAATAAAGGAACTCGTGGTCGGTGCGGACATGGTGTTCATCACCTGCGGCATGGGCGGCGGCACCGGCACCGGGTCGGCACCGGTGGTTGCTGAGATAGCTAAGCAGTCCGGCGCCCTCACCATCGCCGTGGTCACCAAGCCTTTCTCTTTTGAAGGTACACGCCGCCGACAGGTGGCAGAAGATGGCATTACCCGCCTCATGGGCAAGGTCGATACCCTTATCATCATCCCCAATGACCGCCTGCTTGACCTCTGCGACCAGAAGATGCCCGTGGACGCTGCCTTCCAGATGGCAGATGATGTGCTCAGGCATGGCGTACAGGCCATTTCCGAAGTCATCACCGTCCCCGGCGTCATCAACCTAGACTTTGCCGATGTCAAAGCAGTGATGAAGGACGCCGGCCCCGCCTGGATGTCCATAGGCACCGGCTCAGGACAGGACCGGGCAGTGGAGGCAGCCAAAGCAGCCCTGGCCAGCCCGCTCCTGGACGTCTCCGTCACCGGGTCAAAGGGCGTGTTGTTCAACGTCGTCGGCGGCAACAGCCTAAGCCTGTTCGAGGTCAATAAGGCCTCTGAAGTAATCAGGCAGGCGGTAGACCCCGATGCCAACATCATCTTCGGGGTGGCCCACGACCCGGCTATGGACAAGGAGGTCAAGATAACCCTGATAGCTACCGGGTTTACCACCAGGACAGGTCTCATCGGCGCTACGGAAGACGAGCTTTCGAAGCTGCTCAAGAACCTGAGGAACGAAGAGGAGCAACTGGACGTACCTTCTTTCCTGCGCCGCCCCATGTTTGCTCACAGGCGCCAGATGCCCCCACCTGCCAGGACTGTGCAGCCGCCCGTGCAAACACCCGGGCAGCATGGAGCTCGAGAAATCAAGGCCTAAAACTCAATTCAGGGGCCGAGGGCGATGGGCTACAGGACGTTCGGCGTCCTGGAGGAGATTGTTTGGCAACGGGAATGAGTTGCTGGGCGGTCTCCCTGTAGCCTTCTTGTCTTATGTCTCTGCCTGGTCTATAATAAACCATCACTTTGGAGTGATGGCCTATGATGATAAAGATAGTCACTGATAGCAGCGCTGACCTGCCCCCTGCCTTGGTTGAGGAGCTCGGCATCAGCGTGGTGCCTCTCTATGTGCGCTTCGGGGAAGATGTTTACCGTGACAGGGTGGATATAAAGGAAGATGAGTTCTACCGCAGGCTTACACATGACCCTGTTCACCCGTCTACAACTCAGCCCACACCCAAAGACTTCGCCGATGTCTACCAGAAGCTGTCCCTGGAGGCAGATGGCATCGTCTCTATTCACATTTCCAGCAAGCTGAGCGGCACCTGCAACTCTGCCCTCCAAGGCAAAGAGATTGCCGCAGTAAAGACTCCCATCGAGATAGTGGACTCGCTGACATTGACCATGGGGCTGGGATTCATAGTTATAGCTGCGGCTAAGCTGGCCCGTGCCGGAGGGACGATGGTTGAAGTGGTGAAAGAGGCGAGGCGGATTATCCCTGATATTCAGTTGCTTGGCCTTCTGGACACCCTGAAATACCTGGCCCTGGGAGGGCGCATCGGCAAGGCGAAGGCGCTGCTGGGCTCAGTGCTGAATGTTAAGCCCCTACTTACGCTTAAAGAGGGAGAGGTGATGCCCGCCGGCCAAGTCCGAAGCCGTTCCAAAGGAATAGAGCGTTTGGCTGATTTCATCAAAAGCGTCCCCAACATCCAGGACCTGGCCGTTATCTACAATACCGCGCCCGATGAAGCCCAGGCCCTGGCCGAGCAAGTAAGCTCCATCTTCCCCAGAGAGCGGATTTTACTGGCCAGGCTAGGCCCCATGCTGGGAGTGCACTGCGGGCCGGGAATCCTCTTCGTAGCCATCAGAAAACAGGGATAGACGCTTTGACAGCGACCCCGGCTGGCCAGTTATTGCCCCGTCCCGCACACACCTGCATCAGTGAATAGAGCTGTTATCACCTTCCGCCGCCTGATATTTGACGCCAGGCCGGCATTTCTGCGATAATATAATTGCCCGAAGTTTTTGGCACCATTATGAAGGAATTCTCAGCGACCATAAATGGCTCCCCGGTTACCGCGCGCGACGGCATGACAATACTCGAAGTCGCCAGGGAAAACGGCATTGATATTCCCACCCTGTGTTACAGCCCGGAGCTCACACTTACCGGGGCTTGCCGTATCTGCGTGGTTGAGGTAGAAGGTTCAAGGACTCTGGTCGGGTCGTGCCACACTCCTATTGCGCCGGGCATGGTTATCCAGACCCATTCCCCCAGGGTCCTGGACGCCCGCAGGGTGACGATGGAGCTTTTGCTGGCCAGCCACCCCGAAGTGTGTATAGTCTGCGATAAAGCCAACATGTGCGACCTGCGTAAAATCGCCGCCGACCTCGATGTAGGCCTGCCCCGGTTTCGGTTGCCCAAGCATTACTTCCCCATGGAGGACGTCAGCCCCTATATCACCCGTGATATGTCCAAATGCATCCAGTGCTGGAAATGCGTGAAGGCCTGCAGCGAGATAGCCAAGAAGAACGTGTACGGCATAGCCTACCGGGGTTTCAAGTCCAAGGTGGTAGTTGATTTTGATGACCAGCCGATGGATAAAGAGGTCTGCCGGGACTGCGGTATCTGCATCCCCTTCTGCCCGACGGGGGCGCTGTGTAAGCCCAGCCCGGTGAGACAGGCGAAAACGGCAAGGCCACTGGTCATAACCGGGACTGCACAGCAGTGAAGAGAAACGGATGAACAGTACCGCCGGAGACATTTCCGCCGAGGCTAAAAAGAGGGGGAAGCTGCTGGTGCTGCTGGAGCAGGCGCAGGACAAGCTCGGCTGCCTGCCCAAGGAGTTCATGGCCAGGCTGGCCGCCTCCCTCGGTCTGTCCATAAGCGAGGTTTATGGACTGGCCACCTTCTACTCCTTCCTGTCCCCCGGTCCATCGGGCAGAAATGTGATAAGGGTATGCAAAAGCCTGCCCTGCTATCTCAAAGACCTGCTGATTGAGAGCGTGAAACGGGAAATCGGGGTCGGACCCGGCGAGACCACCAGCGATGGCAGGTTCTCCTTCGAGCTGACCAACTGCATCGGCGCCTGCGACCAAGCGCCGGCAATGATGGTCAACCATGACGTCTACGGCGGCCTGACGCCGGAGGAGCTACCGCGGATTCTGGAGAGATACAA
Organism: Chloroflexota bacterium; assembly: GCA_016202545.1. GTDB lineage: Bacteria > Chloroflexota > Dehalococcoidia > Dehalococcoidales > JACQON01 > JACQON01. Next base: position 35,526 of record JACQON010000028.1, on the reverse strand, counting down.
ATGAAGTCCCGTCTTTGCCATCCCAGGGAGGGCTTTTAGAGTGCCGGAAAAACGGATAGTATTGCGAAACTGCGGAGTCCTTGACCCCAAGGACATAAGCACGTACCTGGAGAAGGACGGCTTCAAGGCCTGGCAGAAGGCCCGGACCGAGCTAAGCCCCGAGCAACTGATAGCGGAAATCAAGGCGTCAGGGCTGCGGGGAAGAGGAGGGGCCGGCTTTCCCTGCGGGCTGAAGTGGGAGCTGACCAGCAAAGCGCCGGGCGATGAGAAATACGTTGTCTGCAATGCCGACGAGGGCGAGGTAGGCACCTTCAAGGACAGGTATATCCTGGAAAATGACCCCTTCACCCTCATCGAAGGCCTGGCCATTGCCGGCTATGCCATCGGCGCCAGGAAGGGATATATTTATCTGCGCGCTGAATACCATTACCTGCTTGACCTGCTGACAGGCGCTATCAACCAGGCCAGAGACAGGGGATTACTGGAGCAATTTGACATTGAAATTCGCCAGGGGGCCGGCGCCTATATCTGCGGCGAAGAGTCGGCGCTGATGGACTCCATCGAGGGCAAAAGGGGAGAAGCCCGCTATAAGCCTCCCTTTCCCCCGTCCCGCGGCCTGTGGCAGAGGCCGACCGTCATCAACAACGTGGAAACCCTGATGAACATACCCCAGATTATACTGAACGGGTGCAACTGGTTCAGCCAGATGGGCACCGAGCGGAGCAAAGGCACCAAGGTGTTCTCGGTCAGCGGAGACGTGCAGAGGCCAGCGGTCTATGAGCTGGTCATGGGCAGCCCGCTCCGGGAGCTGGTCGAGGGACTGGCCCGGGCCAAGGCGGGACGGTTCATTCAAATCGGCGGCGCTACCGGAAGAATCGTGCCCTATGAGATGATAGACACACCCATGGATTTTGAGCATATCCTGGGCGCCGGCAGCATCATCGTCTTTGACCAAAGCCGGGACATAGTAGACATCGTCCGCCGGACGATGGAGTTTCTGGCCGAAGAAAGCTGCGGGAAGTGCACGCCATGCCGACAGGGCACCCGGGTCATGGTCGGCATCCTGGATAAATTTGCTCATGGCCAGGGAGAGGAGAGAGACATCAGGTCTCTGGAGGAGCTATCTTCCGCCATGATGCTCTCTTCGCTGTGCGGCCTGGGGCAGGCAGCGCCCATTCCCGTAGTCGATAGCCTGCAGCGCTTCAGGAGTGACTACGAGGCCCGGATTCGCAAGAACTAGTGTAACGCAGGGTGAATAGGGATACTATTGACGCCGTTCCGAAAATGGACGTGGGAAACAATGTCTGAAATATTCGGCACGGCAGGTATGGACGCCCATCCCCCTGTATCCCCCTTCCCAGCGGGAAGGGGGAGTTAAAGTGAAAGAGAGGGGGCGCAGCCCCCTCTCTAGAATCTCTTCCCCTTCTCCTAATCAGGAGAAGGGGATAAAAGGGGATGAGGTCGTCAGTAATCGAAAATGCGCGCTGAAACAAAAATTGGGTTCGGTAATTAACCCAACAGTAAACTAGGATGGAGCTATCGCCATGAAAACATTGACCAGACAAAAGCCGTGGGAAGAAATCAAGGAAATGCTTAACGGGGTGGATAAGGTGTACCTCGTCGGCTGTGGCACCTGTGCCACCATGTGCCACACCGGCGGCAAGGCCGAGGTAGTGGAGATGAAGGCCAAACTTGAAGCCGCCGGCAAGACGGTGACCGGCTGGATGGTCGTCCCCACCACCTGCGATGAACTTACCAAATACGCCCTGGAGGAAAACGCACCGGCGGTACAGGCTGCGGACGGCATTCTGGCCATGGTCTGCGCCTTCGGGGTGCAGACTATCAGCCTTTACAGCGATAGGCTGCCGTATCCGGCGCTGGATACCTTGTTCGTCGGGCTTGAAGACGAACCGGGGCATTTCATCGAGGTCTGCATGCAATGCGCCAGTTGCGTTCTGGGAAGGGCCGCCGGGCTGTGTCCGCTGGTAAGGTGCGCCAAGACCCTGCTGAACGGGCCGTGTGGCGGGTCGGTAGGCGGCAAATGCGAAGTATCCCCGAATATCCCCTGCGTCTGGCAGGACATCGTTGACCGTCTCCAGGCCGCCGGCCGGCTGGACAGGCTGGAGGAGATAAGCCCGGTGCACGACTGGAGCGTAAGCAACTCCGGAGGGCCGCGAAGGCTCGGCCTGGAGGAAGTCTGCCCCGCTTACGGCAAACTGGAGGCAACACGATGAAGGCAGGGACAAACCTGGAGAAAGTCCTCACCAGCGGCGGATTCGCCGTCACCGCTGAGGCAGGCCCGCCCAAAGGGACAAGCCCCGCCGCGGTACAGAAGAAAGGCGAAACGCTTCATCGTTGCTGCGATGCCGTCAATGTCACCGACAATCAGACCGCCATTGTTCGCATGTCCAGCATCGCCGGCTGCGTCCTTCTTAAACAGCAGGGCATTGACCCGGTCATGCAGATAGTAGTCCGTGACAGGAACCGCATTGCCATTCAAAGCGATGTGCTGGGGGCCATCGCCCTGGGAATTGGCAACTTCCTGTGCCTCTCCGGAGACCACCAGAAGTTCGGCAACCACCCCCAGGCCAGGGGCGTCTTTGATATTGACTCCATCCAGCTTATCCAGACCCTGAAACGGATGCGCGATGAAAAAAAGTTCCTCAGCGGCGACGATATTTCAGGGGAAGTACCCATGTTCATCGGGGCTGCCGCCAACCCCTATGCTGACCCCTTCGAGTTCCGCGTGGTGAGGCTGGCCAAGAAGGTCAAGGCCGGGGCTGACTTCATCCAGACCCAGGCAGTATTCGATGTACCCAAGTTCGCCAGATGGATGGAGATGGTCCGCGACCGCGGCCTTGACCGGCAGGTGCACATCCTGGCAGGGATAATACCCATAAAGTCAGCAGGCATGGCCCGCTACATGCGGGACAACGTCTCCGGGGTCAGCGTGCCGGCTGAAATAGTCACCAGGATGGAGCAGGCCAAGAGCGCCAAGGAAGAAGGTTTCAGGATAGCTCTTGAGACCGTTGAGCAGCTAAAAGAGATGCCCGGAGTTCACGGCATCCACATCATGGCAGTGGGCTGGGAGGATATCGTCCCGGAGCTTATAGATAAGGCCGGGCTGCTTCCCAGACCGGCTCTGTAATGTCCTATCAGGCTAACGCATGGACCTTAAGGCCAACTTTGCGCACACACTCATATTTACGGACGACCTCATCCCCTTTTATCCCCTTCAGGGTGAGCCTTCACTTCGTGGTGACCTCAGTGGAACCAGGGTGAACCCCTTCTCCTGAGCAGGAGAAAGGGAGAGCTTCTAGAGAGGGGCGAAGCCCCTCTCTTTTACTTAACTCCCTCTTCCCGCTGGGAAGAGGGTAGGGAGATGGGCGTCCGTCTTAGCGAAGCCAAAGATTTCAAGCATATTCTTCTTACCCATTTTGACACAATAGCGCCTCTATTTGCCTGATGCGATACTGTGGTCTCCTGGCGCCCCACTCTGACAGCGCCCCTACAGGCGAAACTCGTCTTTGAGGATTTCAGACAGCCCCTTCAAACAGGCAAACGCCCTCTCTACCATCTCCTCCTCAGTGGTAAGTGCAGGGCAGATTTCGGCGCTTGCCGTCTCACCGCTGGCGCCAACCCTGCCCACATTCTTGAGGCAGCACCTGGCCGGCGCCACCAGGGACCGCCCGGCAATGGTCAGCACCGGCAGGCCGGTGCTTTCAAACACCACTCTCCAGTAGTCAACGAGCAGCCTGGCCAGCGATTCCGGCGTTTCCTTAGCCAGGCCCTCCGGGTCAGTAGGCACAATCCCCCAGGCAATGATGCCCCCGTCCCTGATAAAGCCGGCCACGGCGCTGGCATATCCCCTGGGCATGAGCCCCATCTGGTAGGCATCAAAGGATACAAGCTGCACACCCAGCCCCAGGAGGTACGGCAGGTTGACATTGGCGCAGAGATGGAGCGCCCTGGGGCCTTCCAGCCCGGCCAGCAAATTTTGATAGTCCTCGCGGCACTGGACGTCGCTATAGCCGGAAAGACCGCTGAACACCCAGCCCAGGCCCGGCTCGTCCAGCCAGACAAAGGCATTCCGGTTACTCTGCTTGAGCTGCCGGTACTGGGTGTTGACCTTCCGTTGAATGAAATCAAAGAGCAGCGTCCTGACCTCGTCGTTATATATGATGGGCCGCAGTTCCTCATCGGTCACCCTGAAGCCAAAGCTGACCGGGCCGGTTACCTGACCGCGGATGGCGGGATAGCGCCCAAGGTCCCGGGCCAGGAAGCTGCGGTATACCGCGGAATAGCTTTCACTCAGCATAAACGTCTCCGGCTCGGCCATGCGCCGGGAATAGTCCTCCACCTCCCGGGCAAACCTGGCGGCGCTGAACGTGAGCTTCTTCTCCTCCATGTCAACCACTATGCCGGGGAAGTTTTCCGAGGTCTGAACGTACATGTCCTCATAGAAGCTGACGTTGGGTAGCTGCGGCCAGAAGGGCACATCCAGGCTCAAGGCCAGCTCCAGGGCTTTGCCCACATCGGCATGAGGCATGATGCCCATGGCGGTAGCCTTGCAGCCGGGCTGGAAGTCTATTTTGTCATCCACCGCAAGTATACTCGCATGGCTTACCGGCAACTCATGAGGATACACTGAGAAATCTATCCCCGGACGTCCTTCAAGCCAGAAATTACCTGGTCAGCTTGACTATGGGCGCCCGGTACAAATCAGGGAGAGCCAGTATGCGCTGATAGCACTCGGCGGGAAGAGGGTCATCGAGACAGAGCACCATCATCGCCTTGCCACCACGCTGCAGGCCCAAGCTCACCTGCATCTGGCTGATATTGACACTGGCATCGCCGATTATAGTCCCCACCCTGCCAATCATCCCCGGGCGGTCCTTGTGCTCGGTGAACAGCATGTAGCTGGCGGAGGGCTCTATCTCAAGCCAGTAATCGTTTACCCTGGTCAGGTATGTCTTGCCGCGCAGCGAAGCGCCGGATACCACCGTCTTCGCCGCTGTGGTATCCAGCTCAACCGTCAGCATATTGGAATAGTTTTCGCAGGTGGCATTTTTCTCCTCGGCCACCCTCAGACCCCGCCTGCTGGCCATAATGTCGGCATTGACGATGTTGACGCGTTCCTCGGTGATAGTCTCCAGCAGGCCGCTCAGGACGGCGACCTTGAGAGGGGCGGTCTCTACCGTGGCCGCATCCCCCTGATATCGAATGGTCAGCGAGCTGGGGTGTCCCTCGATCAACTGCGCCGCGATTCTGGCGATGGTCTTGCCCATGGCCAGGTACGGCCCGAGGACCGACATGGCTTCAGCGGATATCATGGGCGCATTCACCGGAGACCTGGCCGGGTAGCCCTTGAGGACAGCCACCACCTGCTCAGCGACATCCATGCCGGCGCTTATCTCAGCCTCAGCCGTGGACGCCGCCAGGTGAGGGGTGGCTACCACCTTGTCGCTTTTCAACAGGATATTGCCCTGGGCCGGCTCCTGGATGAAGACATCAACGGCGGCACCAGCGAGACGGCCCTGGCTGAGCACCTCATAGAGCGCTTCCTCATCCACAATGCCGCCCCTGGCGCAGTTTACCAGCAGCGCCGTCGGCTTCATCAGCTTAAGCTGGTCACGGCCGACCAGACCCCTGGTGGCGGCGGTCAGCGGCACATGTATGGTGACGAAGTCTGATGTGGCCAGCAGTGCTTTCAGGTCCACCAGGCACACGCCCAGCCGCTCGGCCCGTGCCTCCGATATCATGGGGTCGTAGGCGATGACGTTCATGCGCAGCCCCTTGGCCATCTGCGCCACCTCGGTGCCCACCCTGCCCAGGCCAATGATGCCCAGGGTCTTATTGCGAATTTCAATGCCCTTAAGCTGCCGGTTCCACTTCCCGGCGTGGAGCTGGCTATCTGCCTCGGGAATATGACGCGCCAGCGACAGCAGCATGGCTATGGTATGCTCGGCAGCGGAAACGATGTTACCTTCGGGGGAGTTGAGCACGAGTATGCCGCGCCTGGTAGCCGCATCTATATCAATATTATCTACCCCGACTCCTACGCGACCGATGACCACCAGATTATCGGCGGCGTCAATAACCGCCGAGGTCACCCTGGTCTGGCTGCGCACCAGCAGAGCGTGGTAGCCGCCGATGACCGCCTGCAACCGCTCCGGCGCCAGCCCCAGCTCGACATCAACCTCGGCGCTCTGGCGTAGGACATTCACTGCCGCCTCAGCTATGGGGTCAGTAACCAGCACCTTCATCTGTCAGCACCTCGGAGACCAGTCTTTCGGACGAAGAGGAAGACTGGCTGATATTGCCAGTACACCTGAGCGTCTACCTGAAAACAATATAACAACCGCCGCCTTTTGTCAAAGTGCAGACCGGGGTAGACCATGGTTCCGGCCTGGTGGACTTGCAAAATAAGGCGGTTTGCCTTAAAGTGACGTCAGTCACCACCGAAATTAGCGGGAGGTTAGCCATGACACCGTCAGAACAATACAACATGTTACTTCCGAAGTACAAATATACCAGGGCCTTTTGCACCGAGGAAGAGATTGATATAGCCGACGGCATAAGGCAGTTCGTGGACAGGGAGATAATGCCCAGGCGTCACGACCTGGAAGGCGGCTGGCACCGGGACGAAAAGCTGGCCCTGGACACCTTGTGGAAGCTCTACGCGGAGCTGGTAAAGCTGGGAACAGCCAGGTTGAACATGCCCAAGAAGTTCGGCGGACTGGGCCTATCCGGAATCTGCGCACAGATGATTGGTGAAGAGTTGGGCAGGGGCGACTACGCCCTGGCAACGCTGCCGGCCAAGATAACCTGGGTGGTGGGGACGATGAACCTGGCAGGGAGGGAAGACCTGCTTGAGGAGTTCGCCCCAAGAATCGTGACTGACGAGCCCTGGACGGCGTGCATGGCCATCACCGAGCCCGCCGGTGGGGCCAATATCGAAGACCCCGCCATGGAGTTCAAGACCATCAGGACCACCGCCAGGCTGGAGGGTGAGGAGTGGGTAATCAACGGTCATAAGATATGGCCCGGTCCGGCGGGGCCGGCAGACCACTTCAAGACCAGGCATCTCAAGGGAATGATAGGCTACTGGACGGTGGCCACCACTGACCCGGCCCAGGGCGCCGGCGGCGTCGGGCTATTTATCGTCCCCGGGGATGCCGAGGGCTTGAGCTTCTCCAAGCCCTACCAGAAGATGGGACAGTGCTGGGGCGATGAAAACACAGACATCTGGTTCGATAATGTCAGGATTCCAAAGAGATACCGGGTGGACGCCAGGCCCGGCGAAGGCGCCAGGATAATCAAGGGGGCCGTTATCGGCTGGGGAAGGCTGGGCACCGGCGCCAAGCTCACCGGCCAGGCCCAGGCAGTCCTTGAAATCGTGCTGGAACACACGGGGAAAAGGGAAATAGCGGGAAAGCCGGTCAGGGAGCGTTCCCTGTTCGCCGCCATAATCGCCGAGATGTTGAAGATGACCGAGCTGGCCAGACAGTACCGCCTCAGCGTCGCCTGGCAGGCGGCGCACCCTGAAATATACGGCCCGCCCTGGTCGCCCGAGATGATAGCCAGGTTCTCGCTGGCACGCCTGTATGCCGGCGAGGCCATCGAGTTCTGCGCCAACAAGGGAATGGAGCTGATGGGCGCTTACGGGTACGCTTATGACTATCACGTGGAGAAATACATGAGGGACTTCAAGATAGCCAAGTTGTGGCTTGGCGGACCACAGCGAGATACCCTGGACATCGCCCAAGGCCTGTACGGCCCGTTCAAATGGGCTGGCTACGAAGGGTGGCTGAAGTCCGGCGCCGAGGTCAAGGTATAAGCGCCATCGTTCCTTCTAGTCCAGCGCAGGCCATCTGTCCGCCCAAGGGCAAGCTTCCTCAAAGGCGGCGGCGGCTTTGAGCACGGTGACATCGTCAAAACGCCTGCCCACAATCTGAAGGCCAACCGGCAGGCCATCATCAGTCCAACCGCAGGGCACCGAAGCCGCCGGTTGGCCTGTTATGTTAAATGGATAGGTGAACGCCATCCAGCCCAGCGGCGATACCCTGCTCCCGGCGATTTCCCTCGGCCCATACTCGCCAAGCTGGAAAGGCGGCACGGCCACCGTCGGCGTCAGCAGCAGGTCATACCTTTCAAAAAAGGGCCGAATTTCATCCCAGTACCGCATCTCCTCAAAACAGGCAGTGACATACTCCGCCGCCGACCTGTCCTTGTTCCGCCCGATAAAGCGAGCCAGGGCCGGACCCACCTCGGCCAGCCTGTCCCGCAAAAAAGTTGCCAGCCTGGAAGCAACTATAGTTGAGAAGGCGCTCTCCGGAGACCTCGCCTGCGGGCTGGCCGCCTCCACGGTGCAGCCCAGGCTAGCAAAGGCCTTCGCCGCCGCTTCCGCCGCCTTCACCACCCGCGGGTCTACCGCGGCATAGCCCAGGTCGCGGCTCCAGGCAGCCTTCAGCCCTTTCAGGTCTCCGCCGAGGAAGGCCAGGTAGCGCAACCTCCTCTCCGGCAGGGAAAAACGGTCACGGTCATCCCTGCCCGCAATCACCTCCATGGCCAGGGCGGCATCCTCCACGGTGCGGGTGATTGTCCCGGTGTGAGAGAGGGTCCCCCACTCGGTAAAGCCGGGGTACTGTGGCACCCGGCCGAAGGACGGCTTGAAGCCGAAGACTCCGCAGAAGCTGCTGGGAATACGTATTGAGCCCCCGCCATCAGTGCCGATGGCCAGCGGCCCCATGCCCAGCGCCACGGCGGCGGCCGCCCCGCCGCTGGAGCCGCCGGGCGTAAGCTCAAGGTTCCACGGGTTACGCGTCTTGCCGAAGAGCGGGTTATCGGTTATCGCCACCCAGCCAAACTCGGGGGTGTTTGTCTTGCCCAGGACGATGGCCCCAGCGGCCTTCAAGCGCTCGACCACGATGGCATCCCGGTCGGGAACGAAATCCTCATAAATCCGCGAGCCGCCGGTAGTCCGCAGCCCCCTGGTAAATACCAGGTCCTTAACTGACACCGGGACGCCGTGAAGCGGCCCGACTTTCTCGCCCCTCATCACCACCGCCTCCGCTTCCCTGGCCTGCTCCATGGCGCTCTCCGCCGCCAGGGTGCAGTAGGCGTTCACCCGGGGATTGAGCCGTTCAATACGGCGCAGCACGGCGCTCACTGCCTCAACCGGAGACAGCCTCCTGTCCCTTATCGCCCCGGCCATTTCCGCTGCCGGCATGCGGCAGATTTCAGTATCGTCCATGTGTTTACCTCATCCGAAACAGATTCAATTATACACTTTTGTCTCCGACGCCGACAAGCCTCAGCGCCACCTGTTTGACCGCGAGCGGAGCAAGTGCTAGCATTTACACGGATAACATTCATAGTGCGGGATAGCTGCCGGCCATGGAAACCTTCGAACTGAACGTGGTAACGGGCGCCTTCAGCCACCTGGGCAGGTATATAACCCAGCGTCTCCTCTCTACGGGCAAGCGTGTGAGGACTCTCACCAGCCGTCCTGCCCGCGAGAGCCCGTTCGGTGCCCCGGTGGATGCTTTCCCGTTCAACTTTGACAGCCCCGACCGGTTGACTGAGAGCCTGCGGGGAGCGACCACACTGTATAATACCTACTGGATACGCTTTTCCCACGGAGGAGTCACTTTCGACCGGGCGGTGGAGAACTCCAGAAGGCTCATCAGGGCCGCCGAGGAAGCCGGCATCCGCAGAATCGTCCACACCAGCATCACCAACCCGTCCCTGGAGTCGCCGCTGCCCTACTTCAAGGGCAAGGCGCTGGTAGAGCAGGCCATCACGCAATCAAAGCTCTCCTACGCCATAGTCCGGCCGACGGTCATTTTCGGGCCTGAGGGCATCCTCATCAACAACATCGCCTGGCTGCTGCGCACCTTCCCCCTATTTCCCGTCTTCGGCTCCGGGGGCTACCCGCTCCAGCCCGTCTTCGTCGAGGACATGGCCGCTCTCGCCGTGAGCGTGGGGCAAAAAGAGGAAAACGTGCTCATGGATGCTGTCGGCCCGGAGGCGTACACCTTCGATGGGCTGGTGCGGCTCATCGCCAGCAGGATAAATAGTCGGGCCAGGATAGTCCACCTCAGCCCGGGGCTGGCCTTCATCCTGGCCAGGCTTCTGGGCTATGCGGTCAAAGACCTGGTCATCACCAGGGATGAGGTCAAGGGACTGATGTCAGGGCTGCTGGTGTCCCACGGCCCGCCGACGGCGCCGACCCTCCTCAGCCAGTGGCTGGAGCGCAATGCCTCCAGCGTCGGCAAGAAGTACGTCTCCGACCTGCGCCGGCATTATCGCTAATATGCAGCCTGTCTTGTATCAAATGTCATTCTGAGGAGCGAAGCGATGAAGAATCTGGGCGTGGGGTTGGCGGTGAGCCGATAGTACCCACTACACCCAGACCCTTCGCGGAGTTTACACTGAGCGAAGCGAACGTGCTCAGGGTGACACAGAAGAAGGCACTTTTGATACAACGCTCATGCAGCCCGAGCGGGAAGCTCAAATAAATGCCTGCCTTGACGAACTAGAATGGCGATTTAATAATCGTGAGAACCCATATCTATTCAGGGATACACTCCTAAAGCTAATCAATTCTGATAACCTCGAATACAAAAGACTTGTTGAGAATTAGCCAGATGTCATGCCAGAATACGGCTTTACTGGTGGGGTTGGTGGGAAATGGTCATCCCACAGCTTGGTTACTTTATCCCGAGCTTCTTTTAACTCAACGGTGGCCTCTCCTAGCCTTTCCAATTTATCAGACATCTTGCGTAGCTCTTGTTCCGCATTTTCATTCTCCTGTTTTAGGTTCTCAAAGTCTTTCTCCTTCTCGTCTAACGCTTTTGCAATGTCCTCTAATACTTCTTTGATGACCTGCATCTGAGCCTCAACATGTTTCTCTAGGCTTGCCAGTGTCATTGGGGGTGGTTCTCGCAGTAGCCGTTTCTCCTCTTGGAGTTCTTTATACGCACGAAACGGCATCTGAATGATTCGTTCTAACGCAAACACCACAATCATTCCAAGCGGTATTTGCCATAATAAACTGTTCATCATATTATCTGCGTTTGGAATATAACGGTTAGCGAAGGAAAAAATGGCCGCCAAAATGACGAGGAGTCTATCTGCTTCGTCCACTGGACGGGTAAGCCCATCCCACCAATACTTCCACAGTGGCTTGTTATGCACGCCCCTATTCTACCACATTGTTCCTCAAGTCAAGTAAATAATCGCCAATAACATAGATAAATGACTATCTTACTTTATCAGAAGTGGGAGGAAGTGCCTTAATTCACCAAAGGACTTAGCTGAATGCCCATCTCCCTGCCCTCTTCCCAGCGGGAAGAGGGCGTTAAAACAAAAGAGAGGGGGCTACGCCCCCTCTCTAAATCTCTTCCCCTTCTCCTTTTAGGAGAAGGGGATAAAGGGGATGAGGTCAGCAGTAAACGGTAATGTGTGCTCAAGCAGCAATTGGTCTAATGATTAACGTGACAACACACTAGCAGACAGAAAGGAGGCTACCGCCTCCCTGGATGAATGGCGGAATTGAAAGCCGACTTCTCTTTTCAGCTTCTCGGTGCTTACCAGGGGAGGGTACTTTATGAACTCCAGGCCGCTGGGCGGAGACTCCTTTTGCAGACGCAGCGTCCAGGAAAGACCCATCAGCGGACGCAGCAGCCATCCAGGCAGCGTTATGGCTTTCCTGCCCGCCAGCGCGATAACATCGCTGTAGCGTACCTCGCCCTCGCCGGCTACGTTGAAAATGCCACCCTGCTGCCGGTGGAGAAGGATGGCCATAAGCTCAATCAGGTCGTCTTCATGGACGAACTGCATCAGCGGGTCATAGCCAGCCAGGCGGAGCATCACCGGCTGGAACATCACTGCCGCTACTGAATCGGCCGCATTTGGCCCGATTACCGGGCAACTGCGCAGGATGGCCAGTCGGACATCGCCGTGGCGGGCGGCAAAATCCTTGAGGAGATGTTCGGCCTCGGCTTTGTGCAGCGAGTACTGAAAGCCGGGCAGTGGCCGCAGCGGCGAACCTTCAGTGAGCGGCTCGACTTTACGAGGATACGCTCCATACACGGTATGACTGCTGAGATACAGAATGTGCTTCACCCGCGCCTGCTCACATGCCTGGAGAAAGCTGACCATGCCGCCGATGTCAACCCGCCGGGCATGGCTATGATGATGGGTGGGTTTCATGACAAACACCAGGTGAACGGCGGTATCCACCTGGTTGTCAACAAAGATGTCGCCAAAGGGCCGAAGTATATCCCGGCAATAGAACTTGAGCTTGGCCGGCTTTTCCGCCGGCGGCTTCACATCCAGGCCAACGATTCCCTTTACGGACTCTATTTTCGCCAGCCGCGATAAAAGCCTGCCGCCGATGTAGCCAGATACGCCGGTGATAGCTACGTTTTTCATCTCGTGGCTCCACCACTCACCGGTCAGCCGGCGGGATTCTCACCGACCATATCGGTCACCTCAAAGCTGAGTGTGCCCAGGCCCTGGGCCACGAAGCTGAAGCGTATCCGGTGGGGCCCTTCAGCCAGCCTTACCCCTTTAACCGTAACAGTGCATATCGTGTTCATGGCCAGGGTGAACGGCCTCTCCTTACTCACCGCAGCGAAAGGAATCTCTTCTTTGTCCAGGACGAAATATGAGCTTTCCCTGGGCACTTCCCTGTCATCCACGGCCAAAGGGAGAAGCTCGTTGCCGTAGCCGGAGCCCAGGGTATTCTTCATCTCAAACTGAAAGCCCTGGCCATTGTTGCGCAAGCTCCCTTTAACATACAGGCGCTTGAGCAGAAATGGCGGTACTGTAATCATGCCCTACCTCCTCCGCAATTCCATCCGCTATATGGTGCCCGGCGTCTCTCACTCGCTTCCGCTCTGGAGCATGGCAAAGAAAGCCTTGCCCGCTTCTATCACCTCTGCCGGCAGGATGTTGGTCCTGCCCAGGGCCAGAGAGCAAAAGTAAATCTTGGCCGTCTTTTCCAGCAGCTCGCAGACGGTAACAGCCTCGCGCATCGTCCGGCCAACGCCTACCGCCCCGTGATTGCTCAGCAGCACCGCGTTACTCTCCCCCAGGGCGGCAACGGCATTGTCGGCCAGCTCCCTGGAGCCAGCCAGGGCAAACCCGGCCAGCTTCACCTCACCGCCAATAAAGAGAAGCTGGTCCTCTATAATGGCGGGGATTTCAAGGCCGGCCACCGACAGCGCACTGGCAAATACCGAGTGGGTATGCAGCACGGCGTTGACTTTCTTCCTGGCCCGGTAGATACCGATATGCAGCATCGTCTCTGACGAAGGTGCCAGCCCCCCTTCCACCGGCTCGCCATCGAAGTCAATCACGGGAATATCGTCAGCGGTGAGCAAATCATAGTGGCGGGAGCTGGGAGTTATGGCCAGCAGTTCCCGTCCGTCCTCGGGCGGCAGGCGCAGGCTGACATTTCCCGAAGTGCCCACCACCAGGCTCTTGTTCACCATTTCCAGGGCTGCCTCCAGCACCATCCGCTTCTGCTCCTGCCACTTGCTCACCTGGTTTCCTCACCCAGTTTTTCCAGCCATTTAGCGGCGCTGGTCCACCTCTGATAGCATTCACCGTATTCTATCGCAGCCAGCCGGTCAGGCTCAACCGTCCTGAGACATGGCGCCATGGCCTTCATGCCTTCCTCCAGGCTGCGATAGCTTCCAGAGCCAACGGCGGCGCAAATGGCCGCCCCCAGCGCCGACACCTCGGCCATCTCAGAAATACAGACTGGCGCCTCAAGCACCGCCGGCAGCATTTGCATGAGACACCGGCTGCGGGCCAGGCCACCACCTATCCTGACCTCTCCTATCTTCGCCCCTGAAACCGACTCCAACTGGAGGCAGTTAGCCTTAACAGCGAAGCACAGGTTTTCCAGAAACGCCCTGACGAGGTGGGCCGGACGAACACCGATCACGGAGACGGGCAGCGGGAACAAGAACCCGCCCAGCCTCATGCCCAGATGGCTCATGTTCATGGCCGCCGGGCCGGCAAAGGTAAGGACGCCCTCCGCCCCCGGCGGCAGCTCTGACGCCGCGGAATCCATCAGCTCATAGACATAGTCCTCCATCTGGCCTCCCTGACCGAACATCAACTTGCCGAGCCAGCCATAGATGCCGCCCGCCTCCCCGGCGCTGCTTTCCAGGAGCCACTTTTCCGGAAACGGATGACAGCAGGCCCAGATTCTGCCAGCGGGGTCAAGCACAGGGCTGTCGGTCACCATCTGCACGGGGGCGCTCCATCCCAGGACGATGCCCACCTCACCCCTTTTTCGTACCCCCATGCCGAGCAGGCCACAGTGAGCATCCGGCCCTCCCTGCGCTACCGGCGTACCCGCCGCCAGGCCGGTGTCAGCCGCCGCCCGCCGGGTGACGCCGCCCACCCGTCTGCCAGCGGGGACCAGCTCATGGTAGATGCCCCCAGGCAGCGCCAGAAGCTGCATCAGCCTATCAGACCACCGGCGAGTCCGTATGTCAATTAGCCCCAGCTCGCCGGCACCGCAGACTTCGCTCACCATCTCGCCGCACAGCCGGTAGATAATCCAGTCGCTTATAGTCAGCACCGCCGAAATCCGGCTATAGGTCTCTGGCCGGTTCGCTTCAAACCACTTCAGCCTGGCGGGGACAAGGAGCAGAGAGGGCTTGTGGCCGGTAATGGAGTAGACCTCGTCGCCGAACTGGTTGTCTATCGAGATTCCTTCCGTCAGCGCCCGCAGGTCAATATTCGGGCCAGCGTATATCTCCTTTCCCTCCCCGTCCAGAAACACGGCGCCTTCCCTCTGGCTGGTGGCGCTGACGCCCACCACGCTTTTGGCGCTGATGCCGGCCTCGCCCAGGGCCTGCCTCACGTTATGGCAGATTATGCGCCAGAAGGCATCCGGGTCGAACTCCCTGCCCAGGGGGCCGATAGCATCATCAGTCCGGTAGCTCCACTCCTGGTGGCTGAGTGAGACGACCCGCCCATCGAGGTCGGCGACCAGGCAGCGGACGCCGCTGGTGCCGGCATCTATGGCCAGGACATGGCTAGCCGACATCTCTTCTCCAAACCTCCGGATTGACCAGGTTCCTGGGCCGCTCGCCGGCAAGGAACCTCTCTATATCCTCGACCATCATCCGCGAGTACCGCTCCACCGTGCCGTCGGTGGCGCCGCCGATGTGTGGAGTTAACACCACGTTGTCCAGCTTCAGAAAAGGACTTTCCGGCGACACTGGATGTGTCTCATATACGTCAAAGGCGGCGCCGGCGATGCGCCTCTGCCTGAGGGCATCAAGGAGCGACTTCTCATCCACAATCTCCCAGCCGGCGGTGTTTATCAGGTAGGCGGTGGGCTTCATCAGGGCTATCTCACCGGCCCCTATCATGCCCCGCGTCTCAGGCGATACCGGGCAATGAAGGGTGACGAAATCAGATTCCCTCATAAGCTCTTCCAGCGCCGACCGCCTGGCGCCGGAGCTGGCCATCCTCTCCGGAGCCGCATAGGGGTCACAGGCAAGGACTTTCATATCGAAGGCAGTGAGCCTTTTGGCCACTTCGAAACCGACCGCCCCCAACCCGACCACCCCGGCCACCTTTTCCGCCAGCTCCACGCCTCGTAGGCCGATGTAAGGGCCTACCGGCTCAAGCCACTGTCCGGACTGCACCACCGAGTGCGCCTCAGGGATGCGCCGCGCCAGACACAGCATCAGCCCGATGGCAAGCTCCGCCACCGAAACGGCGTTCCTGGCCGGCGTATTGACTACCAGCACCCCGTGGGCGGTCGCCGCCTCCACGTCCACGTTGTTCACCGAGCCGCGGCAAACGCCGACAAAACGGAGCTTATCAGCCTCAAAAACCTCCTCGAAGAGGAAATCAGCCTCAACCACCACAATCTGCACGTCATCACGCTGGATGCGCTCAACCAGCTCCTCCGGGGAGAGCAGCCTGCGGGTATCCATCCAGCTTTCGTAGAGCACCTCCGCCCGTCCCCTCAGCCGCTCCAGGGCCTGCCTGTGAAACGGGGCCAGAATCAGAGCCTTCACCATCTCCCGATATTGTGTATCAACTTCACTGCGCTTAGGTTTTTCCACCTAGCCCCATCCCCTGCATCCACTCTCACGGGTTCACACTGAAGGGGATAGGTCACTAAAGGTCTCTTCCTCCAGGGAAGAATGCCAGTGTACTGTCAGGTTAATTACTGAACTGATTACGGCTTCAGCACACATTACCCTTTACTGACGACCTCATCCCCTTTTCACTCTGACGATTCACTCTGACGATAATCTGAACGAGTAATCGGAACGAGTATCCCCTTCTCCTCAGAGGGGCTTTGCCCTAAAAGTACCAGCTTCATGTCACCCTGACTTGTCACCGAACCTCGCCACAGGTGAGCGTAGCGAAGGGTCTTGGGATGGCAGGGATTATCTGTGCACTGCCACCCTACCCCCAGATTCTTCGTCACTTCATTCCTCAGAATGACATTTGAGGCAAGCCACCTCTCTTCTACTTAACTCCCCCTTCCCGATGGGAAGGGGGTCAGAGGTTCACCCAGAAGGGCTCGTCCTGTTCACTCTGACGACTAATCGGAACGAGAAGGCTCGCTCTGAAGGGTTCACCCTGAAGGGGATGGGCGTTCGACTGAGTTCCCCTCAAGGCACTTCCACCATTTCTGACGAAATAGAATAGTCACCTATTCACCTGACGTGACACTAAGCCAGTTTACGATAAGCTTCCAGATAGTCCCTTTCCAGCAGTTCGTTCGACCCGGCGAAGGACTCGCACCTGGCCAGCAGCGCCGCCACCTGGCTCCTTGACAGCTTGTCGCCCCTCATCCGGGCAACATGCCGGACGGTGTTATAGGCGAGGACAAAGGGTATTATGCAGAACATCCGGATTGGCCTTTCACTTTCCGGAATCGCCTTAATGTAGCTCAAGGTTGAATTGAAGGAACTCAGGAGCACCGGCATAAGCTCATTCAACACCCTCTTCTTCTGGGTGAGAGACAGCCGGGTCACCCTGTCAAGCACGATGCCGTATTTTTCCGTTATCGAGGCCGGAATATAGCACCAGCCCCGCTGTGTATCTTTCAGCCAGTCTTTCACGATATTGGTGACCTGCAAAGCCAGGCCAAACTGCGCCTGGTTCCGCTCCAGCACCAGCCTCGATGCCAGCATGCTTTCTCGCCGGCAGAATATCTTGGTGAGCATCTCGCCAACGATGCCGGCCACAAAATAGCAGTACTCCCTTAGCTCATCTATGTCCCGGAGCTGAAAGAGACTGGAGCCGCTTTCCAGCTTGCGTCTCTGAAAATCAGCCATGCCCTCCGATGTCCTGGCGATGTGAGGGTCAATGATTTGCCGGTAGGCGGGCGGCAGCCCGAAATAGGAGCGAAGCACCCTGTCCCCATTCTCTATCAGGTCCTTCTCCGGCGACTCCTCACGCCACCTGAACTTCAGCGGTTCATAGGCCTTCAGCCGCTCATCGAGGCCCATGTTCCCCTTGAATACCCCTGCGTAGTCATAAAGCACGGCTATCTTCTGGCCCTCGTCCTGAAAGGCAGTATCCTCAAAGGTATCGGCAATCCGGAAGAACAAATAGCCCAGCAAGACCGCCCGGTAAATGTCCCCTTCCAGGCGGGCGATGTTCAGGGCGAACGTCCGGGATACCCTGGGTAGAATCCGCTCACAGTATGCCCAGTCGTCCCCGGCAACGGCATGCTGGTTGGACTGCGCTTCCAGCCTGAGCTCCATTTATACCCCCGCCACGGAAGCCTTGTACTGGGCCAGGGCCATCAAGGGGAAATAAAGCCGGTAGAGGTCATACCTCAGGTAAAAGGCCCTGGGAAACCCGGTGCCGGTATAGGCATCTTCCTGCCAGCTCCCGTCATTGTGCTGGGTCCTGACCAGATAGTCAACGCCCCGCCTCACCGCCGCGCTGGCGCTCTCCCCGGCGGCAATCAGGCCGAATAGCGCCCAGGCGGTCTGCGACGCCGTGCTGGGGCCCTGCCCCCGGGACTGAGGGTCTTCATAGGTATGGCAGGTCTCGCCCCAGCCGCCATCCTCATGCTGACAGGCGGTCAGCCAGGAGACGGCGCGGCGAATGTAGTCCTGGGTCATGGGCTCACCCACCGCCTGCAGGCTGCCGAGGAGCAGTCCGGTACCGTAGAGATAGTTGACGCCCCACCGGCCGTACCAGGCGCCGTCAGCCTCCTGCTCCCTCTTGATATAGGCCAGGGCCCGGCTCAGCGGCTGGCCACCCATGCCCATCTCGCCCATCAGCTCGAGCACGTGCGCGGTAACGTCGGCGCTGGTGGGGTCGAGAGGCGTCATGAAATCGGCGAAGGGGATGTTGGCCAGAATCCACTTGTCGTTGTTGCGGTCGAAGGCTGCCCAGCCGCCGTTGTCGCTCTGCATGCTCAATGCCCAGCACAGCGCCCTCGTCACTGCCCCGGCCTTGTGCTCTTCCTCCGGCACCGGCAGCCGCACCCTGAGCAGCGCCCTGGGGACGACAGCAGTATCATCGATATCAGGATAAAGGTCATTATCAAATTCAAAGGCCCAGCAGCCAGGCTCACTCTCCGGGTTCTTGACCCGCCAGTCGCCGTCGCAGCGAATCTCCTCCTTGAGCAGCCAGCGTGCCGCGCTGACCAGCGCCGGGTGGTCTGCCGGCAGGCCGGACTCGCCAAGCGCAATCAACGCCCAGGCCGTATCCCATACCGGAGACACGGCTGGCTGCAGCCGGAAGGTGTCGTCGTCCTCCACGATGAAATTCTCCAGCCCCTGCATCCCTCTGACGATAACAGGATGGTCAAGCCCATAGCCAAGGCTCTTCAGCGCCACCAGGGAATAGACCCAGGGCAGCATAATGCCACCCCAGCTCCCGTCAGCCTCCTGGTGCTCCACCACCCACTCCTCCGCCCTGCGCCAGGCAAGCTGGCGTCCCGGCTTGAACGGCAGCCCTTCCCAGGCCTTGAAAAGCCGGTCCAGGCCAATGAAAAGGCTGCCCCAACTGAACAGCTTTTCCGCATGGCCCGGGGAGCAGTCCCGCTGTCCCTCAGGCTCCACGTATAGCTCGGAGACACCGGCAAATTCAGGCACGGCGCAGACCGGCCTCCTGCTCAGGACTATCATCAGCGCCACGATGGTGGCGCGTGACCAGCTAGCAAACTCGTAGATACTGAAATAAAACCAGTCGGGGAGGAAGATTACCTCCGGCGGCACCGTTGGCGTGCTGCGCCAATCGCACTGGCCGAAGAGGGCAAGCCATATCTTGGTCAGGGTGTTGGCCTTGCTTATGCCGCCCCGGTTCAGGATGAATTCCCGCGCCAGCCGCATGAACGGCTCCTCCGGTGATATTCCAGCTAATTTCAGGGCAAAATAGGCCTGTATGCTCACGTTCAGGTCGCCGGGGCCGCCGTAATACGTGCTCCAGGAACCGTCCGCCCTCTGCCTGGATTTAACGTAGTTGACCACCCTCTGCTGCCTCTGCGGGTCAACCGTGCCGGTCATGAAGTACATAAGCGGTATATAGCCGGCAGCCACGGTGACATCAGCTTCAAGCTCCCCCACCCAGTATCCTTCCCCTCTTTGCAGGCCGAGAAGATGCTTCTGAGCCCTGTTGACCGCCCGCTCCACGGCGGCGACATCCACTTCCGGGGCCAGGGCTACTCTTTGGCCGCGAGTTTGACCGGAGTCCACTGACAAAGTACCACCCCCTTTGCAGAACGTCAACCGAAGTCGCTATCGCCTGACATACCCATTTTGCTGGAACCACCTGACCGCCCTGTCAAACGCTTCCTCCACCGGCGTCTGAACGAAGCCCAGCTCCCGGACCGCCTTAGAACAGTCGAAGTACCGGAAGCTGCGCGCCGCCTTGACACCTGCCACCGGCACCCGGGGAACTCTCCTCATGACGCGCCCTGAGATAAACTCGTCGGCGTAGGCCGCGCCCAGGGCCAGCCAGACGGGAATCCGGAGACGGGAAGCCTTAATGCCGGTTATCTTCTCCAAAATGGCCAGGATTTCCTTTAGAGTCAGGTTCCGGTTACCCAGGATGTACCTTTCGCCGATACGCCCCCTCTCCAGGGCCAGGATATGCCCCCTGGCCACATCCTCAACGTCCACCACGTTCAGGCCGGTATTAACATAGGCCGGCATCCTGCCGTTGAGGAAATCAAGCACCAGCCGGCCGGTGGGCGTTGGCTTGACATCGTAACGCCCGATGGGAACGGTGGGATTGACTACCACTACGGGCAGCCCGCCATGACACGCCTTCAGGGTCAGCTTCTCCGCCAGGCACTTCGATTTCTTGTAATCACCGGGGAGCTTATCAGGGTCTACCTCCCCCTCTTCAGTGGCCAGACCGCAGTTGTTGCCGGTGCCGATAGTGGACTCGCTGCTGGTATACACCACCTTCTTTATCCCCCTGTCACGGGCGGCGGCGAGGATGTTCTCGGTGCCACGCACGTTCGCCTCATATATAACCCTGGGGTCGCGAGCCCAGAAGGTATATGCGGCGGCAACGTGAAAGAGGACGTCGCAACCATCGACGGCGCGGTCCAGCGATGGCCTATCGCACAGGTCGCCAAAAGCCACCTCTATGTCCAGCCCCTGGATATTCCGCCGGTCGCTCCCCTGCCTTACCAGCGCTCTCACCTGGTAGCCCTGGTTCAAAAGCTCACGCACCAGGTTGCCGCCGATAAATCCAGTAGCCCCGGTAACCAGTGCTCTCATGTCAACACCCCTGTCCCGAGTCAAAGGCGGTGATGAGACGGTCAGCCAGACCGGTCAGGCTCCTCCGCGCCTGCCGGGACTTCAGATAAAGCACAACCAGCCCTATCACACGCTGGGGCCGGGAAACGAAATAAAGTACTGCCCTCCTCCAGCGCCATGAAGCACTGTCCCCCAGGAAACGCTCAAAAGGCGGCAGCTCATCCTGTACGGCATCGGAAACGGCGCGTACCGCCAGGAAAGGCACCTGCTTCTCTGCGGCAGCTCTGGCCAGCCAGTAGCCCTCCATGTCGGCCACGTCTGCGCCAAAAGCCTTACCCAGCGCCAGCTTCGCCGCCGGCATGGAGACCGGCTCGGCCACCGTAACACTGCTTCCGACGCCAGCCCTGGCAGCGCCCTCCAGGCACCGCAGCGCCAGCGAAAACAGCCCGGCATGGGAAGCAAACGGCGTGCCTGAATCGCCGCCTCCGCCCGGCCAGCCGTTGCCGCAATGGAGCCTGGAGCAAAGAACGATATCGCCCACCTTTGACCGCCCGGTCAGCGCCCCGGCAAAGCCCAGGGATACCATGGCGCTGACCGGGTAATGCTCCAGAACGAAGCCGGCTGCCGCCTCCGCCCTGCCCTTGCCCAGGCCGGTCCGCACCAGCACAATATCTTTGCCCCTGTATTTGCCCCGGTGCAGGCGGCAGTCACGCCAGGTGGACGTTTCCTCAACGGTCATCCGCCTTTGCAGACCAATCAGCTCTTCCCTGAGCGCGCCTAAAACGGCCAGCATGATGACATCACCTGCCAAAGAAGTTCCATCTCACCGTACGCCACAGGGCAGGCAGGCTGGAGCCAAGCTCATCCAGGGCGCCGGCCTCGAAGCCGCAGTGGACCATGCAGTTAGCGCAGCGAGGGTCATTGCCCACGCCGTACTTCTCCCAGGGAGTCTCTTCCATAAGCTCCTGAAAGGACTGGCGATGCCCGTCGGTGATGAGGTAACAGGGCATCTTCCAGCCCTTGGGGTTCCTGGTCGGATTGCTCCAGGGCGTGCACGCCAACTCCCGTTTACCAGCCAGAAACTCCAGGTACACAGGCGTATTGTAGAAGCGGAAACGCTTACGCAGCCGGTAAATCGGCTCAAAGACGCTGCCGATTTCCTGCCGGGAGAGAAAAACATCGCTGTTGACCGCCTCGTAGCTGAAAGCGGGGGCCACCATCAGACCGTCAACTCCTATTTGAGAAAGCAGGGAGAAGAGCCGCTCCACCTCCTCAAATCTTGTCCCTTTATATATTGTGGTATTGGTAAAGACGAGGAACCCGGCCCGCTTGGCTGCCTTTATCGCACTGACCGCAGTATCAAAAACGCCCCGGCGCCCGGCAAACCTATCGTGAGACTCGGCCAGGCCATCGAGATGGAGGACGAATCTCATATAGGGACCGGGCTTGAACTTGTCCAGCGACTCCTCCAGCAGCAGTCCGTTAGTGCAGAAGTGGACAAACCGTTTCCTGGCTACAATTCCATCAACGATGCGGCCGATTTCAGGGTGGAGCAACGGTTCACCGCCGGTGATGCTGACCACCGGAGCGCCGGAATCATCAACCGCCGCCAGGCATTCCTCGACGGAAAGCATCTGGCCGAGGACATCACGGTACTCCCTGATGCGGCCGCAGCCATCGCACGAAAGATTGCAGCGAAGGGTGGGTTCCAGCATCAGCACCAGCGGGAAGCGCTTCCTGCCCCGAAGCTTGTTGGCCACCAAATACCTGGCCAGGGAGAACGAAAGATGCCAGGAAAATCCCATCCCTAACGCCTCTCCTTCTTTCTCAGCCAGGGCGTCCCCTTGAGTTCCTTCAGATTGGCAGCGCCGATGCAGAACATCGATATCCTCATGCCCTTGATTATCTCCTGGAGGGCCAGCACCGCTGACTCAGCCGAGACGCTGGCCGCTTTCAGCAGTGGTGCCGCCACGCCGACGGCATCCGCACCCAGGCCGATAGCTTTTGCCGCGTCCACGCCATCGCTGATGCCCCCGCTGGCGACCAGGGTCACCCCCGGAGCACAGCGCCGCACCATCACTATGGAGTCGGCAGTGGCAATGCCCCAGGAAGCAAAGGCGGCAGCCACGTTCTTATCCATCTCGGTATGCGTCCGGCGTCTCTCGACCTCGCTCCAGGAAGTACCGCCGGCGCCAGCCACATCTATGGCGGCAACGCCGGCTTCGACCAGCATCCTGGCCGCCCTCTCCGAGATGCCGCAACCTACCTCCTTGACCATGACCGGGACAGGGAGCTCGCGGCAGACCTTCTCTATTTTCCCCAGAAGACCGGAAAAGTTGGTGTTACCGCCAGGCTGGAGCGCCTCCTGCAACGGGTTGAGGTGTAAAATCAGGGCATCGGCGCCTATCATCTCCACAGCTCGACGGCACTGGTCAACGCCGTAACCGTAGTTAAGCTGCACTGCCCCCAGGTTAGCAAACAGCAGAATGTCGGGAGCAACGTCACGCACTTTATAGGTCGGGGCGGTGCCGGGGTCATCAATGCCGACCCTCTGGGAGCCAACACCCATGGCCACACCCACGGCCTGGGCTGCCTGCGCCAGGTTGCGGTTGAGCTGCCTGGCGGCGTCAATGCCGCCGACCATGGAAGAGATGATAAGCGGCGCGTTGAGCGCTTTGCCAAATAAGGCCGCTGTTACGCTGACGCCGTCCAGGTCAACCTCAGGCAGTGCCTGGTGGATAAACTGATAGTTTTCCAGGCCGGTGGATACCCCCTTGAAGCCGACGTCCTCGTTCAGGACGGTGCGGAGGTGCTCCTGCTTGCGCCTGCTGCTCGATTCGTTGGCAATAAAGGGCAAAAAGGAGTCTGACAATCCATCCCTCTGACACGCTGTTAGAAATCGCGCTGTACCAGAAAACGGGCCATCTCCATGAGGTCATTTTTAGCTGGCGATGGCAGCTCCAGCCCATTCATCGCTTTTATCGCCGCATCGCAGTAGCTTTCGGCCATCCTTTGAGCATAAGACTGAGCGCCAACAGCTTCCAAAGTGGCCAGGACCGTGACCACGCCATCCCGCTCCACCATCCCGTTACTATAGACGCTCACCAGCTCCTTCTTCAGTCCGTTATCAGCTTTCTCCAGCGCATAGACGATGGGAAGCGTCTTCTTCCTGTGCCGGATGTCGCTTCCCTGGAGCTTACCGGTCTCCTGCTCGCTGCCCCAGATGCCGAGGATGTCATCCTTTATCTGAAAGGCCAGACCCAGGTTCCTGCCAATATCATAGAAGCTGCTTATCATATGCGCGTCGTCGGTGGCCAGCAAAGCCCCCATCTCCAGCGAGCAGGCCATGAGCGCCGCCGTTTTGCCCTCAATCATGCTCAGGTAGTCGCTCACCCCGATGTCAAAGCGGCTCTCATAGTTAATATCAAGATACTGGCCCTCGAGCAGTCTGAGGCTGGCCTCATCCATGAGGCGCTGGGCACGGAGCTGCTTCTGCGCTGGTACGTTGTATTGTTCCAGCCGTGACAGGGCCAGGCTGGCCAGTACGCGCATCGCCGTCCCGGCATTTATCGCCTGCGGCTTTCCCCATATGCTCCAGACGGTGGCACGGTGGCGCCGCTCCCGGTCATCGTCTTGAATGTCGTCATGAATCAAAGAATAGTTGTGCGCCAGCTCCACGGCGGCCGCCGCCGGCAACGCCCGGCGATACTCCGCTCCCGCCGCTTCGCAGGCAGCCAGACACAGGGTGGGGCGCAATGCCTTGCCCGCCGGGCCAGCCACGGAGTTACCTCTATCGTCAGCCCAGCCCAGGTGATACCGCATCATGTGATAAAGCGGCAGCTCCCGTTCGGCCAGCGCCGCCCTCATCTCAGCGTCAATCTCGGCACGATGCCTGTCAAAGACCGCCGGCAGCTTCACCGACTCACCTCCCGCTGCTTGGCGAGCTTCCCACCAGTAGCTCAGGGAAAGAGGTCACGACACGCCGGGCAATGCCCTCAGAGTCAAGGGCAAACATGGAGCGAAAGATTTCCTGAGCGCCATGCTCAATAAATCTATCCGGCAGGCCGAGACACTCTACCCTTACCTCGGACATTCCGGAGCGGCACAGCAGCTCCAGAACAGCGCTGCCGAAGCCCCCGGCGAGCACGTTTTCTTCCACCGTCAGTACCTTACAGGTACTGGCAGACAGCTTCAGGATAAGCTCCGAGTCCAGAGGCTTGGCAAACCGGGCGTTGACCACCGTGCACTGGATTCCTGACTGTGCCA
This sequence comes from Chloroflexota bacterium, assembly GCA_016202545.1. Classification (GTDB taxonomy): domain Bacteria; phylum Chloroflexota; class Dehalococcoidia; order Dehalococcoidales; family JACQON01; genus JACQON01. The sequence goes on along the minus strand of JACQON010000028.1, from coordinate 10,528 downwards.
GCGTTTCGGCGGCGTCAAGAGCCGGGTACACCGTCGAGCCGAGTGCCAGGATAGCAACGTCTCCGCCATCCCGCAGCACTTCCCCTCTGCCAATAGGTAGTCGCTCGAAGTCCGGATTGAGCGGGACGCCTTCCCCGCTGCCCCTGGGAAAGCGCACCGCCATCGGCTGCCCGGCGTTGATGGCGGTGAACAGCATATGCCGCAGCTCGTCTTCGTCCTTGGGTGAGGCGACAATCATGTTGGGTATGCTGCGAAGGTAGGAAATATCGAAAGCGCCCTGGTGCGTCTTGCCGTCGTCGCCCACAATCCCGGCGCGGTCAAGGGCGAAGACCACGGGCAGGTTCTGTATGCAGACATCATGGATAATCTGGTCATAGGCCCGCTGCAAGAAGGTGGAATATATGGCCACAACGGGTATATAGCCCTCGGTGGCCAGCCCGGCGGCCAGCGTCACCGCATGCTGCTCGCAGATGCCGACATCGAAGACACGTTCAGGAAGCTCAGCAGCGGCAATGCTAAGCCCGGTGCCGTCAAGCATGGCAGCGGTAATAGCCACTACCTTATCGTTTTCCCGCATCAGGCGCAGGACGGTCTGTCCCAGCACCTTGCTATAGGAGGGGCCATTGCCACCGCCGCCATTTTGCGGCGGCACACCATGGAACTTGGTAGCATTGTCCTCCGCCGGTGGGTAGCCATTGCCCTTTCGGGTCAGGACATGCACCAGCGTCGGCCTGGCCTCATAGTCGCGAGCCCGCTTGAGCGCCGCCTCAACCTCCGCCACGTTATGGCCGTCTATCGGCCCGATGTACACAAAGCCAAGCTCCTCCCAGAAAACGCCGGGCAGAAGCGCCTTATGCAGCCGGCTCTTCACCTGCTTGCTGACCTCCCAGGCCAGACTACCCATGGGCAGCCGGGTGATGGCCTTCTTGGCCCCCTTCTTGGCCTGCTCATATCTCGGGTCCAACCTGACCAGATTAAGCAACCTGGACAGCGCCCCGATGCTCGGCGAGATGGACATGCCATTATCGTTAAGCACCACGGTCAGGCGGGTATCGAGATGGCCGGCATGATTAATAGCCTCAAAAGCCATGCCGGCGGTGAGGGCACCATCACCTATCACCGCCACTACATGATTGTCCGCGCCCTTCATGTCCCGGGCCAGCGCCATCCCCAGAGCGGCTGAAATTGAAGTGCCGGCATGTCCGCAACCGAAGGAGTCATGCGGACTTTCATCACGGGTGGTAAACCCGGAAATACCGCCGTACTGGCGCAAGCTGGAGAACCGGTGCTTGCGGCCGGTCAACAGCTTATGCACGTATGCCTGATGGCTCACGTCCCATATTATCTTGTCCTCGGGGCTATCAAAGACCCGGTGCAGGGCTATGCTCAGCTCGATGGCTCCCAGGTTAGAGGCGAGGTGACCTCCGCATACCGATACCGTGTCAATCAGCATCTGCCTGATTTCGCCAATAAGCTGCTCCAGCTCTGGTTGGCTCAGCGCCTTGAGGTCGGCCGGGGAATCTATCCTGTCCAGTATTTTCCCCGCACTTTGCTTCTCACCCATATCCCGTCCCCCGATACATAGAGTATCTATGTATCAATGCCATAATACTAGCACCGGTCGCAATCCTTGTCAATACTTACTTTCTTGCTGCAGGCTATGTCATTGGATATGCAGAAGACAAGGGGGACGCCCGGCCGCTGAGAAGTGCGGCATCGGAAACGTAAGGACGCCTCCCGGTTCAAAGCTCTGCGGAAGAGGCCAGGCTGTAACTAGGCTTCACTTTCGTGATATGACCTGGCACCCTCCACCCAGGGACTGGTCAAGGTATGCTTCAGTCCCAGGAGGTCAAGCACCCTGCCCACGATGGAGTTGACCAGGTCATCTATGGACTTCGGACGGTGGTAAAAACCAGGGCTCGCCGGCACTACCAGCGCTCCCATCTCAGTTACCTGAAGCATATTCCTTATGTGCCCCAGGTGAATAGGCGTTTCCCTTACCACCAAGAGCAGCGGCTTCCTCTCCTTGAGGGTGACATCTCCGGCACGGATAAGCAGGTTATCAGAATAGGAATGGGCCAGAGCGGACAGGGTCTTCATGCTGCACGGGGCCACTACCATGCCATCGCGATGAAAGCTGCCGCTGGCGACAGACGCCCCAATATCTTCCACATCGTACCAGAAGTCAGCCAGCTTCCTCAGTCCATCAATATCTCTGTCCGTTTCCAGACTGAGCGTCCTTTCGGCGGCCTTGGTGACCACGAGGTGGGTCTCAACCCCGTCCATCCCGGAGAGGGCTTCAAGCGTCCTTATGCCGTAGACGACACCGGAAGCGCCGGAAATCCCGACTACTATCTTCTTCGTCTCCATATCTTCCCCTTGTAGCCCGCAATATCACCCGAACCCGGGGAGAGTATGGCTCATTTCCCCCTGAGCCTGGGTTATATCTTTATGCCGTATTTCTGCCACTGGGCCACTACCTTGGCCCTGATATCAGGGTCATCGCACAAAGGCGGCGCTTGCGTCCCCTCAGCCTCATACTCCTCAACCGGCAAAGTGGCGTCTATGCCCATGTGGGCCGACCACCCCCGCTTGGAGTAGGGCTGGGCGGCATCCAGCTCCCATTCGGGGCCACGCGGGATTATCACTATATCACGGTCGGGCTGGACATGGTTGGCAATGGCCCAGTTGACGTGGTTTATGTCGCGGACGTTCACATTGTCATCCACCACAACCACGAGCTTGATTATGGTGCCACACTCGATATCGCCCAGGATGGCGTTGATTAGCTGGTTGACCTGCCCCTTCCAGAATTTCCTCATTGAGACGTAGAGGATGTACAGAGTGCCAGAGTAAGGCATATGCATATCCACTACTCCGCTATATCCCTTGAACCTGGAGTAAAGGAGGTACTCCATCGGCTTACCGGTCATGAACTGCCCCTCCGATGGGTAGCCTTCTCTCTCACCCTGGAATATGGGATTGTTGCGGTGGGTTATAGCCTTCACGTGAAACACGTTGAACATCTGCGCCGCACCCAGGTAGCCGGGATACTCCCCGAAGGGGCCGTCAAGCCTCAACTCATCGGGGTATACTTCCCCTTCCAACACAATCTCGGCATGGGCCGGAACGTGCAGGTCGCACGTCTCGCATTTCACCAGCTCTTCCGGCTCTCCCCGCAGCCCGCCAGCGTAGTCCTCCTCGGCCGGCGGATGGGTGAACTTGGCGGCCGCCGCCATCAGGTAGGCAGGCTCGGTGCCTATCACCGCCGCCACCGGCATCGGTTTGCCGGGGTACATCCTGGCCCACTTCTTCAGGTGTATCATACCGTGCTGAAAATGGCCCATGTACAGGCTGGTCTCATTTTTGGAGAAGTACAGTTGCCGATAGATGCCGGCGTTCTGCACCCCCGTCTCCGGGTCCCTGGTCACCTGCATCGCCAGCGTCCCCAGATACGGCCCGCCATCCCCCTTGTGCCACTGCACCGGCGGGCAAACGGCGTTCAGGTCAGCCTTGTCCCCCGTCAGGATGTTTTCCTTGCACGGGCCAGTTTTAACTATTTTAGGCGGGATAGGATGCGCAATCCTCTTTACCCACTCGTCCCTTACCTGCCGCTCATCTTCGGTGTCCAGCCCCATCACCAGGCCCAGCCGGTGCGGCGTCACAATCACATTGGACAGCACCGGTACCTTGTGATTCTTAATGTTCTCAAAGAGCACCGCCGGCCCTTTGCCGGTGGTCACTGCCTCATCGATAAGCCGTTTGGTGATGCCGTTTATCTCCCACGACGGGTCTACTTCCGCCTTGACCCTGGTCAGCTCACCCCTCTTCTCCAGCACCGCCATGAACTCTCTCAAGTCCTTGTATGCCATTATCCCTTCCCCCTTTTTGGCCTAAGACTCATAGCTTTATGCCGTACTTCTGCCACTGGGCCACTACCCTGGCTTTAATATCGGGGTCATCGCACAGGGGTGGCGCTTGCGTCCCCTCAGCCTCATACTCCTCGGTGGGCATGGTGGCGTCCACGCCCCATTTGGCGGTCGTGAAACGTTTGGAGTACGGCATGGACGGGTCCAGCCCGTCTATGATACACCGCGGCGCTATCATGATATCCCGGTCCGGTTGAACGTAGTTGCTTACCGCCCAGCCAACACGGTCCGGGTCGCGGATGTCTATATTGTCATCAACCACGATAACATACCTGAAGAAGTGCCCGAGGTCGATATCTCCCCAGATGGCATGAATTACCTCGTTCACGTGTCCCGGCCATAGCTTCTTCATGGAAACAATCGCTTTGAAACCGCAACTGTGGCGGGGGATGTGAACATCCACCACTCCGGGGAGCTTCATGACTTTAGGATATAAGACGTACTCCATCCCCTTCAGCCAGAGGTATATGCTCTCCGATGGATACCCCTCCCTTTCCCCGTGGAATATGGGGTTGTTGCGATGAGTGATAGCTTTGAGGCGAAAGACGTTGAACATCTGCGCTTCACCCTGATGGCCGGTGTATTCCCCGAAGGGGCCGTCAGGCTTCAGCTCGTCGGGATAGACCTCGCCTTCCAGCACAATCTCCGAGGTGGCTGGCACATACAGGTCGCAGGTCTCGCACCTGACCAGTTCCAGCGGTTCCTTCCTCAGCGCACCGGCGTACTCCTCCTCGCCCGGCGGGTGCCTCAGCTTGGCCGTACCGGTCGCCAGATAGCACGGTTCAGTGCCAATGGCAACCGCCACCGGCATGGGCTTGCCGGGATACATCCGCGCCCACTTCTGAAGGTGTATGCCGCCGTGCTGCGGGACGGGCATATACAGGCCGGTCTCGTTTTTCGTCCTGACCATCTGCCGGTAAACGCCAACATTTTGCCATCCCTGCTCAGGGTCCTTAGTCACCTGAAGCCCCAGGGTGCCGATATAAGGGCCACCGTCCCCCTTGTGCCAGATAACCGGAGGGAATATAGCGTTGAGGTCGACCTTGTCCCCCATCACGATGTTTTCCTTGCACGGGCCAGCCTTGACTATTTTAGGCGGGATAGGATGCTCCGTCCTCTTAATCCATTCTTCGGTTATTTTGCGGTCGTCAGCCGGCATCTCCAGTGCCAGGGCCAGGCGCTCCAGCGTGCCAATCAAGTTGGCTAAAACAGGGACTTTATGGCCTTTGACCTTTTCAAAGATTACCGCCGGGCCTCCCTCGTCAATAAGCTTCTTGCAGACGCCGTTTATCTCCCACGACGGGTCTACCTCCGCCTTGACCCTGGCCAGAAGACCTTTCTTTTCCAGTAGCGCCAGAAACTCGCGTAAATCCCTGTATGGCATCGCTCATCTCCTTTCTGGGTTCAAAACATTGCTATTATTATATCATTTGTACCGTCGCCGTCAACAACCGCCAAACTGACTTCGGGCAGAGCCCGGCCTGGCCGTGTCTCAATGTACCAGCACCAGCCCCAGCTTTGAGCCGCAGGGCGCTTCTGCCGGCGGCATCGAGTACCCGATGGGATATATGTCCCACCCCACCCTGGCCGCCATCATGAAGACGTCCATACCCACGCCTTCCATAGAGGGCCGACCGCGGAGATAATGGCGGCAGCCCTGCCCGGGGACGAGCGCGCTGCATTCCATGTTCCGACAGAAGACGTTGCACGACCCGCCGGCAAATCCCGTCGCCAGGTAGTAGCCATCGTAGAAAGCGTCAGACTCAATCTTGGCCACAATCTCATGATTCTTTATGCTGGAGCGCGTATACAGCTTTTTCTTCTCCGCCTCAGGTCCCGCCAGCTCTTCAGGCGCCACCGCCAGCCTGGTGAAGATGCCATATCGAAACCGTCCCACTATTTTCCTCACCTCATCCACGCCCATTACATGAGGCGGGCAGTTAGCGTTGGTCCCGTACTCGCTGCACCTGGGCCAGGCGCACTTTGCCCGCACCCGTTCATCAATCACCACCATGTCGCTGGTGATAACCCTGGCATCGGCTGCTCCCAGCTCGATTGCCCTCCGGCGGTACTTTTCCAGGTCCTGCAGAAGCATCTCTTCGGGAATCCTTTCCTGGATTTTCCGAACCATACGCGACACCTCCTCACACTGAAGAAATCATGCCGAATATCCAGCACTAAACACCATACAGCACAACCGCTGCTTTCACGGCCAATTATCATTTAAGCATGCCGCCGCTGTCAAGCCACGCCGCGAAGGGACTACGCGGCGCCAGTAGACCGCGGCCCTTCCACCCGACAGCATGAGCCGGGAGACGCAGCCACAGCATGAAGAACCCGAAGGACGCCAGCGATACAAACGACCTTTGAATTGAAAATTGTTGACGGCCACCTATAGATAAGCTAAACTTACGTTGCGGTAGCGAGAGGAAGTCAGCTACCTGAAGGAAACAGAGGTTCCCTTGCCGAAGTGGCGGAATGGCAGACGCGCTACGTTCAGGGCGTAGTGTCCGAGAGGGCGTGGGAGTTCAAATCTCCCCTTCGGCACCATGAAGGCGCTTGTAGCTCAGTTGGATAGAGCGCAGCCCTGCGGAGGCTGAGGTCGTGGGTTCGAGACCCACCAAGCGCGCCACTGCGGGCGGTTAGCTCAGTTGGTCAGAGCACCTGCTTTACACGCAGGGGGTCACAGGTTCGAGTCCTGTACCGCCCACCATACCGTACAGTAGGTAGAACTCCGTCTTTCTCAATAGTTAAGTTGTCCGGTAATACTGGCATTGTGTAATTCAAGATCACTTCGTTACCGGTCACCTTTATCTCTCTCACAAAGCTGCGAACGAATGCTCTCCTTTCCGTAAGTGAGCCTTCTCTGAGTAGCTCACGGAGGTCATCAACATAGCCGGATATGCTCTCCGCGTCGGCTAGCTCAACTTTCCTGTCGGACATCTGGTTTTCAATCTCAATTCTCTTCGTCTGAAGCTGCTCCTGACGACTCCTCAGCTCACGGATCCTCAGTACCAGATCATCAAGGTTTAGCTTGCCTGTTTCGATAGCATCATATAACCGCTCCAGGCGATGACTGACGTCTGTTATCGCCCCGAATATCAGGTTAAGTTCATCCTGATATGACTTCGTTGCCGAGTCCATCTCTTCACTGACCATGCGAACCAACTCTAACAAGTTCCCTCTGGTGAGGATGCGTTCCTTGATCCGCTCAATAACCAGAGCTTCAAACCGATTGGTGTTCAGGTATCTGGCCTGACATGAGCCGCTGCCTTTCTTGTCGAGCGTACCGCAGACATAGTAGGCAAACTTGCCACTCTTGGCATATTTACCGATCAGAGCCTTACCACAGTAACCACAGCGGGCTAAGCCGCTGAGTAGAAACGGGCTTGAGACCCTCTTTGGATGTTGTCTTACTGGAGATCGTTCTTCCATCAGGTTCTGGACTCTGGTGAAGGTCTCTTTGTCCACCAGAGGAGGGCAGGCATTCTCGGTGCGGACCGGCTCCAGCCCGCGCTTGCTGTTCCTACCCCAGACAAAGACGCCGGTATATATCTCATTGGTCAATATGCCATATACGCTGGTCTTGCTCCAGCCCTTGCCTTTGGGGCCGGGAACACCACTCGCGTTTAGCTCACGAACTATCTCGATTGGACCTCTGCCATTCAGTATCCCGTCAAAAATAGCAGTAACAACGCCGGCTTGATTGGAATCTGGCTCCAGTCGTGTCCGCTCTTTGCTACCGTCCCTGACTCTTACTTTCCGATAGCCGTAGGGTGGGCGGCTCGACAGATAGAAGCCCCGGCCAGCGCTCTCCCTCATGCCTCTGGTCACCTCTTCCCCGAGGTTATCCGAGTAGAATTCATCCAGACTTTCAATGAAGGCTTCAAGCAGCCTACCGGTCGGCGTATCGTCGAAGGGTTCATTAATCGAGACAACTGTTACCCCGGCCTTCTTCAGCATCGCCTTGTAGATGATGGAATCCTCACGGCTGCGGGCAAATCGAGAGTATTTCCAGACAAGTATCCGCTCAAAGGGTTTATTCGGACGCTTGGCCAGGGAAATCATTTCCCGGAAGGCCGGACGAGCTGTGGTTCTTCCAGTCTCGGCCTCATCAACAAATTCTCTTACTACCTGGCAGCCGTTTTTTAATGCATACTCTCTCAGCGCTCTTAGCTGGGCGGATATGGATAAATCCGTGTCCTGCTTTTCCGAGGATACTCTGGCGTACAGTGCTACTTTCATTTCAGCCTCCTCCTTCGCACTATTTGATGCCCAAACGTCTGCAGACCCGGCAACTTCCGGGGAGCATACGCAGTAATGATATCTCATCAATAATACGCCTGGTTCTATCAGTTACTTCTTGAAGCCTATCGAATGATGTCGTCACTCTCTCAAACTCGGAGGACCTATACAGCGATTCCAGGGCTGAAAGTAGTCCTCCACGGCATTTTCCCACCTCTTGAGGCGAATATGCAAGCTCGGTTCCTCCCGGTCCATTTCTCACGTAACCATCAGGTGATGCTACCATGCGTCCTTCCAGGTTTGTCCCATCAATCCTCTTCAGCGCCCGACGTGACGCAACTTCATAGAAGGTCTGCACAGTAGTAGAGTATACACGGCTAGTTTCATCTTTATCTGTGGTTTTATCGCCAATTTCAAGACCTGTTTTATCTTTAATGAGAGCGGCAGCCGCAGACTTGAGATCGATTCCGGCCTTAATGTAGGTAAGAACAACCTCTTTCCATTCCTTGTAGCTCTTCCAGATCTTGTCGCGTTTAAGGTGCTCCTGAAGTAACTCCCATGTAACTTTTCCTTCTGCGTGTACGTCAATCACCAAAATACTACTCTCGTTAATCCTTACCGTTGCTCGTGTCAGTGGGATGGGCGCCGTGCTTCCGTTATTATCTTTCCGTATTTCCAGAGTATCCGGAGGCATCACCACTGTCGCAGCCATTTCATCTACTTTGAGCAATAGCTGGTCCTTATGGTCGCTCAAAGCCTCTTTCACCAGTTCGATCTGAGCCGACATTGCATTTCTTTCCCGCCTTGCTTCTTCGATTCCTTTCTTTACCGTCCTGTAATCAACCTTTGCATCGCTAGCAATCCGTTTCTCGCTCTTACCACTTTCATAAAGCCGCAACCATCTCTGCTTCTGATGGGGTAAATATGTCTTTGGCATTTTCTCTCCTGACTATGAGGTTATATATCAATCATACATTTTGTATTATACTGCATCCTAGTGTCAATGTCAAATATCATTCTATGATATTAGTCGTCTTGCCATACGCCAGCCTAGCGTCTTAAGATTAATACGTGGGCCGGTCTGATGAGATAAAGAAAGAGGAAGTACCAGAACAGGGAACGACCTTCCCCCCTGATTTTTGTATACCAGGCTTGAGAATCCTGGCTAAGATCATCACCCGCAAACGTCTCAAAGAAATGACGGCAGGTGGTGGAAATAGACAGAATGGGTTGGTTATAAATGCCCCTCTGACGAATTCTACAACTATTTTAATACGGGGTAAGAAGAGGAAAGAATGGTAGACATCGGCCAGTGGCCTAAAAGGGTCAGGAAACCGGTTAGGCCGCGGGCTATCTCCACGGAACTGGAGCCGGTTGTTATTGAGCTGTACCGGCGCGGCTACGGTTATCGGGCTATTGCCAATACCCTGAGACAGGACTACCACGCCAATCCCCACTTCAATTCGGTGAGAAAGACTCTCATCCGCCTCGGTACCCTGGGTAACGGAGTGCATGAGTATGAAGACCTATCTTGAGCCCCGCGATGTAGAGCTTATCGAAAGCCAGGCTACCTGTCTACGCGACCGGCTCCTTATCAGGCTGCTCTTCCATCTCGTCTGCCGTGTCTCCGAAGCCTTAGCCATCAAAATGAGCGACCTCGATTTCGATCAGATGACCATTACCATCGTGCACCTGAAGACACGTTCGCACCTATCATGTCTAAAGTGTAAGGCACGATTAGCCCGAAGACATCGCTTCTGTCCGGAGTGTGGTGCAGAGATAAGCGAATCTACCCGTAGCGAGAACAAGCTGAGGCGACAGCGTGTATTGCCTCTCGACCAAGATACCCTTGAACTGGCAAGACAGTACCTCAGTGAGAATCACTCAGTGATAGGTAATGATTTACACCCGGTCTTCGCCATCAACCGCCATCGCGCTTGGCAGATTGTGAGAGACTGCGCGCTGAAAGCCGGTATCCCACGGCTAATAAACCCGGAGACCGGAAAATCAAGAGGCATAAGCCCACATCGGCTTAGGGACGCCTTCAGTGTCCACGCGATGAAGCTGGATGACTCCGGCGATGGTCTGAGATTGCTTCAGGAACATCTGGGGCATGCCAGTTTCAATACCACCGCCAAGTATCGTAAGATCGCTGGCGATGAGCATCGTTCGTGGTATGACCGGCTCTGGAACAACCGCGAAATAAAATCAGAGTAACAGAACAAGCGATTGTACTCTAAAACAAGTTCCTCGCGCTATTGACAGAATTGGTCGGTATAGTGTATCGTTCCCACCCAGAAGGGAGGTGAACAGATGCAAGGATATTGCGTGAAGTGCCACACCAAGAGGGAAAT
>JACQON010000026.1 GCA_016202545.1 Chloroflexota bacterium | reverse complement strand
TGCCCCGGCCTCACCTTCTTTGAGCACCTGGATAATCTGCTCTTCTGTGTACTTCTTGCGTTTCATTTCGAGTCCTCCCCTTTGCTATATTCTAGCGGAGAACTCTAAGAGGCGTTGGCATTATTTACGGGGGTAAGGTCAGAACTAATCCACGGGGAATTATTTACTGCAATAGGAAGAGTGCTTCGCAACTTAATCAGAATGATATATGGTCAATGTTCCGGGAATTATGCAAAATCTATGTCGAGATAGGGGTTCCAAGAGGACCCATGCTTAAGCTTAATGAGGAATTACTTGTGATACACTCAAATCTATTACATTTGGGAGAAGCTTTCATTTTTTGTCATGAACTTGCACATTTTTTGAATGGTGATTTAGATGACCAGAGTAATTTTGTTAGTCTGGGGCGTGATAAGATAGCGGCGAAATACGTTGAAGGTAAAAACCATGAAATTGAATACAAGGCTGATATAAAGGGATATCAAATACTTTCTACCTATATGAGTGCAGAATTCCCCGGGGGCTCGGACGAATTACGTATGGCACCGGTTGTTATGCTTATGGATGTGTTGGAAGCAATAGGCATACGGGAAAGCTATACTCATCCATCACCTAAGGATAGGGTTATCAACATAGCAGAATCTTGTTATGGAGGTGAGGTGGCAAAATTCTGGAAGAGTTCATATTCAATGTTCAAGAAATAGATTCTGCTAACCGACAAGCGAAACTAGATGTTAATCTGAGAGTTCTTTTCTTCATCCAACTTACTCTGTCAGCAAACGCTGTAAATTTGGAATAAGTCCCTTCTTCTCAAACAGGAGTTCGGGAACTGTTCCGAATGGCCCACCAAACATCACTTTTGTTAAACCATTTTCAGCCCCCTTTTTTAAAGAATTATCCAACTTTAAGCGACAACTGATATAGCGAGTTTCCAAGTCTTCACTGGGAACTACTTTTACACCCAAACGGTAAATAAGATCCACCCTTTCCTCAAAGCTCGCCTCCTCCAAATTGCGAGTATGTAAAGATAATGACTCATTACGTAGAGAATCCAGATTAAGGTCACTGGCCTCGACCACCACTGGATTCTTGAACTTTATCCCGTCTACTTCAACAGATAAATCTACGTTTGCCATCGTATTCTCCTTTCGGGTAAGAATCCTTTGGGGGGTTAGTCTATGGGTTTATTCCGTATTTCCCCCACTGGGCCTCCACCTTTGCCTTAATGTCGGGGTCATCACATAGCTCTGGAGCTTTTGTCCCCTCTGCCTCGTATTCCTCGGTCGGCAAAGTTGCATCTACTCCCCACTTAGCTGACCAGCGACGTTTGGAATAAGGCTGGGATACATCTAATCCTCCTCCACCACCAGGCGACCGTGGAGCTATCAGTATATCCCGGTCCGGTTGAACGTAATTACTGACCGCCCACTCGACGTGGGCTGGATTTCGGATATCTACCCCTTCATCTACGACTACAATATATCTGAAGCTAAGCCCGAGGTCTAAATCGCCCCAAACCGACTGAATAATCTGGTTGACATGTCCTGGCCAAGACTTCCTCAAAGCTATGATTAGCTTGAAAGCGCAGCCTTCGCGGGGCATGTGGACATCTATTACTCCTGGCAATTTGCGAAGTCGTTCATATATTAGATATTCCTTGCTCTTCAAGCTGATGAGGCCGGTCTCCGAAGGGTATCCTTCTCTTTCCCCTAGAAATATCGGATTGTCTCGGTGGGTAATAGTTTTCAAATGAAACACATTGAGCATTTGTGCCGCACCCTGGTGACCGGTATATTCCCCAAACGGACCATCAGGTTTGAGCTCGTCGGGATATACTTCTCCCTCCAACACAATTTCCGACGTAGCTGGCACTGTCAAATCGCAGGTTTCACACTTAACTAGTTCTAACGGTTCCTTTCTCAATGCTCCAGCATAATCGTCTTCGCTTGGGGGATGGTGGAATTTCGCACCGGCTGCAAGCAGGTAGACGGGGTCTGTGCCAATGGCAATGGCCACAGGCATAGGTTTACCCGGAAATAACCGCCGCCATTTGCCAAGATGCTGCCCTGCGTGTTGTACGGCTGGAAACATCAATCCAGTTTCATTTTTTGTTCTGACCATCATGCGATAAATACCAGCATTCTGTACTCCTGTCTCCGGGTCCTTAGTTACCTGTATTGCCAGAGTGCCAATATACGCTCCACCATCTCCCTTGTGCCAAATCACCGGTGGGAAGATGGCATTAAAGTCGGCTTTCTCTCCTGTCAAAATATTTTCTTTACAGGGACCAGTTTTGACTTTTTTAGGCGGAATAGGATGCCCAATTCTTTTCAACCATTCTTCTCTTATGACACGCTCATCGGCAGACTCTGTCTCCAGAGCTAACGCTAAGCGTTCCAGCGTTCCAATCAAATTGCATAAGACCGGGACTTTATGACCCTTTACCTTCTCGAAGATTACCGCTGGGCTTTTCCCGGAGGTCACGGCTTCGTTAATAAGTTTGTTGGTGATGCCATTTATCTCCCAAGCCGGGTCTACCTCAGCTTTCACTCTGGCTAGAAGCCTCTTCCTCTCTAACAATGTTATGAATTCTCTTAAATCCCTGTACGCCATAGTTTCGCTCCTCCCTGTCGTAGTTTATTTTGTGAGATTCAACCTGTTTCGAGACGGCTTTTGGGAATAGCCGCTTCGGTTTGCTCTATATTCCTTGCCAAAAATCAAATAGTTTCATATTGCCCCTCCTCATTGAATAGAATTTGTCCGCGTGGTGGTTCGGTCGCTTTCGGACAAACCGATGGTGCCAAAATGATACAATCCTCCCCAGTTCTTGCCGACTTATCGGAGGTTCTATTTTAGATTATGTCTCGTAGAACCAGATGAGTGTTGCCTTAATTTCTGAAATCTTAGCATGTTTGAGCGAAGTTGTTACTATCCCACCGCCCCCTTTCTCAGGGTAATCGCCGCCAGCACTGAGGTTAGCATAGCAAAACCTGCCTGGACCGCGAGGTCCACCCATACGTCAAGCAGATTCATACCATTAAGCATGATTTCTCGCATACCATCAACGGCGTAGGTCAGCGGCAGGATATGTGCGAACCACTGTAAATAATCCGGCATCTGCTCGACCGGCCACAAAAGTCCCCCCATGAACATCTGCGGCAGGATAACGAGCGGGATGAATTGTACCATCTGGAACTCGTTGCGGGCAAAGGAGGAAATAAAGATGCCCAGGTTCACCGCTCCAATGATAACCACCATCTGGAATACCAAAATCTCCCAGAGCTGGCCGCGGTAGTTGATATCGAAAACATAGATGGTGTAGAACAAGATGATGAAAGTCTGTATCAGGGCAAAGACGAAAAAGCCGCAAAGGTAACCCACCACGATGTCCAGCCGCGTTACGGGGGATACCGTAAGGCGTTCCATTGTTCCCTGGGAGCGCTCCCGTAGGAAGCTGATGCCGGTGAGCAGGAAACCAAAGAATAACGCCAAGGCTGCGAGTAGGGCGGGGGCTATGTAGTCCAGCACTCTCAAGTCTGGAAAGCTGAGGCCGATGAGAGTCATCACCACCAGGGGAACAATCAAAATCATAGCTACCGTACGGTGGTCACGCCCGATTTGATTAATCACTCGTTTTGCGATTATCCATACGGCATCAGTCATTTCTTGCATCCTTTCCCTGGCGGACGAAGTACAGAAATGCATCTTCCAGACTTGTTTGGGCTGTGCCGGTGGCCAGCTTCAATTCGTTTGGAGTCCCCTCAGCGATGACCTTTCCATCCCGGATGAAGCCTAGCCGGTCGCAGTGGGCAGCATCGTCCATCGTGTGACTTGAAATAATGAGTGTAGCGCCCTGTTTAGTCAAAGTGGAAAAGAACTCCCAGAAGCTTACGCGTAGCTCGGGGTCCAACCCCACAGTGGGTTCATCCAGGAAGAGCAGCGGGGGATTGTGCACTATAGCACACGCCATACTCGTCCTTTGCTTCATCCCGCCGCTTAAGCTTTGCACAGCATCGTTCCGCCGCTCCCAGAGGTCGACCAGCTTTAACACTTTTTCCACCTGTTGCGTCCGCTTTGCTTTATCATGCAACCGGTAGATACGAGCGAAAAACTCCACGTTTTGCCGAACGGTAAGCTCGTTATAAAGAGATTGTAGCTGGGGCATATAGCCAATAAACAACGCTTTCTTCCTCGAAATCAGCTGCCCCAGGATATGGATGTCACCGGATTTCGGCTTCAACAAACCCACCAGCAAACGAATAAGCGTGGTTTTCCCGGCACCATTGGGTCCCAGTAGCCCGAAGGCGATACCGGTGGGAATCTGCAGTGAAAGGTCTTTCAATACTTCACGATGACCGAAACTAAACGTGAGATGGTTTACGGAAACGGCGACATCCGTCATAGCGTAGCACCTTTCCTTTCTTCCGGCGCTTCTATTGGAAAGGTAGTGTCCCGAATGTCAGAATGGTCAACGTACGAATTGCACGGTATCAATAGGCTTCACCGCAGGTTTGAGGACTATCTTGAGCCTCTGACCTTCAGTGCCTCCTCGTAAATTTCACGGTTTTGTGCGATGTACTCTTCTGGCAGACTTAAGCCATATGCATAAGGTTTTCCACCCTTATCAACGGTAACAAAAGTAGCCATGCCCGTAACAGAAGGGGCTTTCTCCTCGTTGTTAAATGCCTGACCATGGACAGTGATACTTGTAACGCCAACAAGTGCAATCCTGGCTTTGACCTCAATAATATCGCCGCTAGTTGCCGGCTTATTGAAATTTATTCCATGGATTTGAACACATACCACATCTTCGGGTTTCCCGACTAGGCGGCATGCGGCGATAAAACAAGTCTCAATAAGCCAGTCAGCCATCCGCCCGGCGAACAGAGTCCCGTGATGTTGAAGATCCTCGGGTTTTATCAAATGGGAGATGACGGTCTCTTTCAGCATATACGTTCACCTCCCAATAATCATCTGAGTAGCCCTATTCTACCACGGACGCCACTCTTTGCGCTCGCAGTTGGTGATAAGTCCAAGAAGATGCTATGTCGAAGTGTCGAGATATAGCAAAAAGCCGGATAGTGAAGTCACAAAACATCTTATTGTTACCGTATGCGAGGCCACAATGTTGCTGCTGTAGCCCGAATCAAGTTATTTGAATATTGCTAAGCTCCCATTGACAAACGGCCTGGCTTATGGTTACATATAGCCACTCTTGCAGGTGAAACCAGGGGGTAATCATGGGCGAAGAATTTGAAGTCATCGGCAAGCGCATTCCCCGCATAGAGGCAGTCCCCAAGGTCACCGGCTCTATAAAGTACCTGGCTGACATGGCGCTTCCCAGCATGCTTCACGCCAAGTTCCTCAGAAGCCCCTACGCCCACGCCAGGGTGGTCAATATTGACACCAGCAAGGCGGAAAGGTTACCCGGAGTCAAGCTTATACTGACTCCCGATGACGTTATCGGGGAGACTGGCCCTATGGGCTTTACTGAGCCCAAGAACCAGCATGCTCTGAACAAGGAGGTGAGATATGTCGGTGACGAGGTATGTGCCGTCGCTGCCGTAGATGAGGAAACTGCTGAAGAAGCGCTGGAGCTTATCACGGTGACCTATGAGAAGTTGCCCGTGGTGCTCGACCCCGAGGAATCTATGAAGCCGGGGGCACCGCAGCTTCATGAGGAAGTGAACAATATCCGCGAGCCGGGCCGTGTGCGTATCGGCGACATCGAGCAGGGCTTCAAGGAGGCCGACTGCATAGTCAAGGCCAGGTTCCGCACATCAAAGCAGTCACATGTATGTCTAGATACCCATGGCTGCATCTCCAGCTATGACCCCACCACCGGGAAACTGACCCACTGGACGAGCACCCAGTATGTCTTCTTCACCCGCCTTAGCCTTGCCGAAGTGCTAGGCCTGCCCGCCAGCAAGGTCAGGGTTATCAACCCGCAAGCTATAGGCGGCGCTTTCGGCGGAAAGGCAGTGACAACGCTCGCCTACGATGTCACCGCCGCATTGATGTCCATGAAGCTGGGCAGACCGGTGAGGATGGTGCTGAGCAGAGAAGAGGAGTTCACGGCCACCAGAAGTCGGCATCCTTTCATAAGGGATCCGGAGGCGGGATTGAAGAAGGATGGCACAATAGTGGCCTGGAGGGAAAAGGCAATCCTGGATATGGGCGCTTACGCTGACTGGGGCCCGCTGCTAGCACGATGCAGCGAAAGCGTGGTTCCCGGCCCATATAAGACGCCGAACATCTGGTATAATACCTACCCTGTCTACACCAACCAGTCGACCAGCGGAGCCTATCGCGGCTTTGGCAATCCCCAGACCACCTTTGCCCGGGAATCCCTGCTGGATATGGCCGCTGAGCAACTGGGCATAGACCCCCTGGAGCTCAGGATGAAGAACATCATCAGGCCCCGGGAGCTGCCATATACCACTCCGACCGGGATGATTGTGCGTAGCTGCGGCATGGAAGAGTGCCTGAACAGGGTAGCTGAGGCTATCGGGTGGAAGGATAAGAGAAAACCCCATACCGGTGTCGGAGTGGCCTGCACCATCAACTGGACAGCGGCCAAGATACGCGGCTTCGATGCTGATTACGGCTCAGCCGAGGTAGAGGTGGCCGCTGACGGCTCGGTGATAGTCCGCACCGGGAACTCGGACCTGGGGCAAGGCCTGTATACCGTATTGACCCAGGTAGCCGCTGAGGAGATGGGCGTACCGCCGGAGAGAATTACCGTATCCGGGGCTGATTCTGAGACCACGCCGCCTGATTTAGGATGCTCTTCCAGCAGGTCAGCGCTGGTAACCGGGACCGCCGTGAAGAGGGCAGCCGCCGCGGCGAAGGAGCGCCTCTTCCATGTGGCCGGTAATATGCTCGAAGTTGACCCGGCGGACCTGGTAGCCAGGCAGGGGAAGATATGGGTCAAAGACCTGAGCCGGTCGCTTCCCATCGGGGAGGTGGCCAGCGCCGCTTATTTCACCAGCGTGGGCGGCGATGCCGGGCCAGTTGTCGGTCGGGGTATGTGGGCCAGTCCGACAACGCCTCAGAACGAGGACGGCTACGGCAACTGGGTGCCGGCATATACCTTTGTCGCCCACGGCGCCGAGGTTGAGGTGGACACGGAGACCGGAGAGGTGAAGCTCTTGAAGCTGGTCGTCGCCGCTGACATAGGGCGGGCATTGAATTTCACCATCGTGGAAGGTCAGATTCACGGCGGGGCTGCCCAGGGAATCGGCTACGGGCTCCTTGAACATGGCCTGGTCTACGATAAAGACAGCGGCCAGATGCTCAAGCCTTCGATTATGGAATATAAAGTGCCGACGGCGGTGGACTTGCCTGCCATAGAGCCGGTCATCATTGAGACGGTTGACCCCGCTATCCCCATGGGAAACAAAGGCGTGGGCGAGACCGGAGTGCAGAATGCGGCGCCAGCCCTCGCCAATGCCATTTACGACGCCGTCGGGGTCAGGATTAATGACTTGCCGATAACACCGGAAAAGATTCTCCGGGCGCTAGCGCGGCGAGAACAGGGGGCCAGCGAATTAAGTTGAGCGCAAATTAGAGAGGCGTTTTGACAATCGTATACGGCTGACAAAATCAGCTTTACCCTCGGTATTATTTGCCACGGACGTGTACGAAAGGATGTTTGAGCCCATTACTATCTCCAAGATGGAGGTAAAAAACCGGCTGGTCATGACGCCTTTTCCCACTGGCTACGCTGCTTCAGGGTGAACCCTCTCTCCCGACTTCGGCGGACGAGGGTAAGAGATTTTAGAGAGGCTGAGCCAACATGATACAGGGATGTGTCACCTATCTGTCTGAACTAGCGCAGCGGTGGGGCAGCTTAGTCGGCGAACCTGTCCTTCAGCTTTTGATAGGTAGCGGATAGCGCCTCGTTGACTACCTTGGTATCGGCTGTTACCGGCATGAAGTTGGTGTCGGCCTGCCACCTGGGCACTATATGAGTATGAATGTGGTCATGTATGCCGGCTCCGGCCACAAAGCCCAGGTTGATGCCGATATTGAAACCGTCGGGTTTGAACACCTGCTTCAGAATCCCGACGCTCCGGCTGACCAGGCGAAAATGTTCCGTAAGCTCCTCATCAGTCAACTTTTCCAGGTTGGCCGTGTGGCGGCCGGGGGCTATCATCAGGTGGCCAGCGTTATAGGGATAGGCATTGAGCATGATGAAATTATGGACGCCGCGGTACAAAATGTAATTGGCGACGTCGTTATCTTCCGCAGGTTTATCACACAGGATGCAGCCCCTGGGCTTTTCCATCTGGATGTATTGAATGCGCCAGGGTGCCCACAGATACTCCATACCGTCCTCCTTATCTGGTCGGCCTTATTTTAACGGGCTATGCCGCCCACGTCAAAGGCTGCCGGAGGCGCGGAAATCATCATTTATGCGTTGCCAGACAATTTGTGGCGTGGTAATATCAGATAAGACGCTGATAAAGGGGGCTGACTTCTGGAGGCGGTAGAAGTAGCGCGCAGGGCAGTAGAGGCTGCCAGCGATAAGCAGGCCACTGATATCGTGCTGCTGGACATGCGCGGGGTGTGCAGCTTTACCGATTTCTTTGTCATCTGCACCGGCGAAAGCGAGCGGCAGCTCGATACCATCTCGGAGGAGATTGAGGGCAGACTGAAGAAAGAGGGGGTAACACCTCACCATCATGAGGGGACCGCGGACTCAGGATGGCTGCTGCTGGACTTTGGCGACGTTGTGGTGCATATCTTCGCCCCCCTTGAACGGGAATACTACCAGCTGGAGAAGCTGTGGAGCAAGGCAGTCCCCCTGGTCAGGATGCAATAGGCTGGCTTACTTTTCCCGCCGGCGGCTGAATATCTCGTCCTGGGAGAAGAACAGCTTTATTTCCCTCTCGGCGGTCTCCGCTGAATCAGAGCCGTGAATGCTGTTGCGCTGAATATCCAGGCCGAAGTCGCCCCTGATAGTCCCTGCCGCTGCCCTGGACGGGTCGGTTGGCCCCATCGCCTCCCGGCTGACCTCGACGGCACGCTCACCCTCAAACACAGCGGTCACTACCGGCGCCGAGGTGATGTAGTTTACCAGGTCGTCAAAGAAAGGTTTTTCCTTGTGCACGGCGTAATGTTGGCGGGCCAACATTTTATCCAGATGGAGCATCTTGAGCGCCACCAGCTTTAGCCCCAGGCCCTCCAGACGGCTGAGGATGGTGCCTGTCAGCCCCCTCTCGACGGCGTCCGGCTTGATGATGATTAAAGACCGTTCCATTTTAAGCCCCTTTATCCAGAGTATCGTTAGCTGTCTTTCACGGGGAGCTGAGAAGCCTTTCCAGGTCAGCCACGGTCACCTTTTCCAGGCTGTCTACGATGAGGTCAGCGCCCTTCAGCCTGTCTCTATCCCAGATAACCGCTCTGGCTTTCCTTTCAGGCATCTCTTTGCTCACTGCCGCCGCTCACCGCCGTTGTTCAGTGTGGCCACCACCTGCTTGGCGGTGGCTTCGGCAACCAGGGTGCCATCGGCCAGATGGATGGACGCCCTGGCTTCAACCAGCCTGCGGTTCTTTTTGGTCACCGAAGCGGTGCCGATGAGCCTTTCATTTATCCGGGCAGGGCGCTTCAACTTGACCTGCATTTCGGCGGTGACGCAGTTCATGCCCTCAAACAAAGCGGCATGGCTCATGGCTTCGTCGAGGATGCAGGTAATTATGCCGCCGTGAACGATGTCAGGCCAGCCCTGGTAAAGCTCGGCAGCGGTGAACTCGGTCCGGGCCGCCTTGCCATCCCAGTGAAAGCGCAGCTTCAGTCCAATCGGATTGTTGCTGCCGCAGCCGAAGCACCTGTCTATCCCATCGGCGTCAACTGATATTTTGGGCAATGATACCATTTTGCCTCCATTCGTGCTTGGGTTCAGTAATAGCCGGCCGCCTGAGGTACAGCGGCTGTAATGTGGCCGGGTCATCGTGCCTGCCCGAATCAAGACGCCGCTGTCCCAGTTCAGCCAGAAAGCCAGCCCTGCGGAACCGGGCGGCCGGAGAGGGTATTATCGCCTTTGCCTTGAGCCGTTTCCTCAGCTCAGCCGCAACGGACAGGGCGAACTCGCCGCAGAATACGGTCTTTGCCGCTATTCCCGAGCACAGGGCTTCAATCGTGGTCAGGTGCTCGGCGGAAAGCTGCCGCCACTCCTCGCCCTTCATCTGGTACAGCGCGGCGGCGACCTCTCCCCTGCCGGCGTGGAGTATCGGGCATAGCGGCAGGCCGGCCGCGGCGTGCTGGTAGGCGGCTGCTTCCAGCGTGCTGATGCCAGCAATGGGAACTTCCAGGCTGAACGCCAGCCCCTTGGCCGCGCTCACTCCGGCCCGCAGGCCGTTGTAGCTTCCCGGCCCTATGGCGACGGTGATGCCGGTGACCGACTGCAGGTCCGTCCCGCTCTGTTCCAGTAGCTGGGACAGACGGGGCAGGAGCTCGACGGTATGGTTCCGCCGGCAGCGCCAGGTCAGCTCGGCTACCAGCTCATCGCCCTGGACAAGGGCCAGGCTGGCTATATCGGTTGAAGTATCTATGGCCAGTTGCATGGTCAGGCCTTTCCAGGTGTCAAGCGACCCCGTTTTAGCCGCGCCACCAGGTCAAGGTAGCGCCTGCCGCCGGGCTTGAACTGCAATCTGCGCCCGGTATCCGAGAGGCGGCTTATCTCTATGAGCAGGTGCTCGGCTGGCAATAAGCTCAGCCCTTTCTCCGCCCACTCCACCACGCAGACGCCGCGGCCATAAAGGTAGCCGTCCAGTCCCAGGTCCATGATTTCCTCTATGCGTTCGAGCCGGTACAGGTCTATGTGGTACAGGGGTAGCCGGCCAAAAAGCTCCCTGACGATGACAAAGGAGGGGCTGGCGGCATACTCCTTGATGCCCAGCCCTCGGGCGATGCCCTGGGTCAGGCAGGTCTTGCCCGCTCCCAGGTTACCGACCAATAGGTAGACATCGCCGGGCAGGGCCAGCTCGCCGATGCGGCCGCCGAGCTCCTGGGTTTGCTCCGGGCTGTGGGTGACCATCTCAAGGCGATTCATGTCTGTCCTGTGGCAGCGGGCTTGGCGAAGTGCTCCCATCCACTGTTGGGGAGGGTGAACGGTTGGCCTTCCCGGTCAACCAGGCTCACTTCGCCTGCCTTATCTGGTACGATTTCGCCGATGACGGTCACCGGGCAGGAAGCCAGCTTTTGCGCCCTCTCAACCACTCCGGCGCTGGCAGTGAAGAGCAGCTCATAGTCCTCACCGCCGGCCAGTGCCAGTTGGAGGGCTTTGTCACCAAGGCTGGCCTTGACTGCGGGCTGAATAGGCACGGCGTCAACGTTTATCCTGGCACCGACCAGGCTCGCCCGGCATATGTGGTGCAGGTCGGAGACCAGCCCATCGCTGATGTCTATGGCTGCCTTCACTCCCTGTGCCGCCAGCAGCCGCCCCTCAGCGATTCGTGGCTGGGGGCAAAAGAATGCACTTCTCAGGCAGGCGGTGGTCTCCGGGTCGAACCGGAGCCGCCGGGTGAGCATCTCCAGGCCAGCGGCGGCGGTCCCCAGTTGCCCGGTGACGGCCACTTGCTCCCCGGCCCTGGCCGATGAGCGGGTGAGCAGGCGCCCGTCCCGGCCGGTGACGCCGATGACAGTGATGGTGATGGTTACCAGGGGGGCGCTGCTGACGTTGCCGCCGACTATGGCCACCCCGTGCTGCCGTGCCAGTTCAATCATCCCCCGGTATAGCTCGGTGACGTCTTCTACCGGGGTGTGGCCGGGCAAGCTCAGGGCGACCAGCGCATAGCCGGGCAGGCCGCCCATGGCGGCGATGTCGCTGAGGTTGACCGCCAGGGCTTTCCAGCCCAGCTCCCTCCACGTGGCGGTGTTCAGGGAAAAGTGGACATCCTGGATGAGGGTGTCAACGGTTGCCAGTTGAATCGAGGCGCTCCCCTTCCAGGCGGCGGCATCATCGCCAATGCCGAGGATGAGCTGCTGCCAGGAAGCCGCCCGTTTGTCCTGCGAGCTTGCCACCATTTCGGCCAGGAGGTCAATCAGGCCGAACTCCCCTAACTCTGAGACCATCATCGCCGAAATTATAACATGCGTCAAGCTGCGGCCACAAACCCTTGTACTGGTCCGTAATCCGTGGATTTTCTGAGGGGAGACGCCACATCTGTCATTGCGAGGAGCGAAGCGACGAAGCAATCTCAAGCGATACTCTGTGCCTGATACGCTCGCAATCTATCATGCTGGTTATCCAGCATCACAAAGGATAAAAATAGGGTTTTCCCGCATTCGTACCGACCTCATCCCCTTTGTCCCCTTCTCCTTCAAGGAGAAGGGGAAGAGATTTAGAGAGGGGCTTCGCCCCTCTCTTTTAC
>JACQON010000025.1 GCA_016202545.1 Chloroflexota bacterium | reverse complement strand
GCCAAGGAGTTGACTGTCCAGGAGGGTCTCAGCGACCGTATTGAGAGACTGGTGCCGGTGGTATTCCCGGGAGCCGCACCACAGCCGACACCAACGCCTCTGCCAACGCCAGCACCCAGCCCCACGCCCGCACTAGCACCGACACCTACGCCTGCCCTGACGCCGATACCCACGCCCGCACCAGCACCGACACCCGTAGCAGCAGGACTTAGCCTGTGGATAATCGGTGTAATCGTTGGTGTAGTTTTAGTAGTCGTGGCCATAATTACTTGGCGAGTTATGGCACACCTCAGGTAACAAAAGTTACAATTGAAGAACTTCTTCTTTAGTATAAAATATGCATCAAGGTAACAAACTAGTACTTTGTTACCTCATTACACCTTCTAGCGTTCTGTGCAGCGTTCCCAGACTTACGCACATAAAATAGAACATCAAGGATTATACCTGAGGTTCCATACAGTTGGAGTGCCATAGTTCTAAGTGGGTAACAGCCTTGTCGAAGTCTTGACCGAAAATAAACAATAAAGAGCAGGGATTTGTAGCCCTGCTCTTGGTTAGAAGATTAGAAGAATTACTACCTCTTCACTCTGACGATAATCGGAACGAGTAATCGGAACGAGTAATTCTGTTGTAACCTACTTCTTCTTGCCGGCGTGCTCGGCTGCTTTGGACTTAGGGTTAAACGGCTTTTGCAGTCCAGGCGCTTTGCTGATGCCTTTCCCGGGGACACCACTTAGCTTAAGTACCTCGGACTTGGTCAAAAGATTTTTGTTGCTGGTAAGAGAGACTGAAACTGGGCTACTGGTCGCTGAGACGGCCTTCCCAGACGGGTCCTTACCCTGCACCGTGGCTGTATTGGTGATGGGTCCGGGTAAATCAGAAACGGTTACAGTATAACTGGCAGTAACTGTGAGACTCTGGTCTGGCTCAAGGGTTGTGCTAGTTAAAGAAATTGCTCCCAACTTGCTGTCGTTCAGGGCAAGATTGTTGATAGTAACATCACCGGTATTAGTGATAGTGTAAGTATAGGTAATAACTTCATGAGGGGAAGCCGAAGTCCTGTCTGCAGTTTTGGCTATCCCAAGAGAGGCTTCATACGGATTCAGTGTGACTGAAGCTGAGGCATTAGCAGCAAAGCTGTTGCCATTCGGGTCGGTGCCGCTGACAGTAGCTGTGTTGGTAATCGGTCCCGGAAAGTCAGATACAACCACAGTGTGAGTGGCAGTAGCGGTGACGTTTTCGCTGGGGTTAAGGCTGATAGAGCTTAAGGTAACCGAGCCTAATTTGTCATCCGTCAATGTGAGGTTATTGATTGCGCCACTACTTGTATTAGTAATTACGTAAGTGTATGTGATTGTGTCACCCAGGGAAGCTGAGGTTTTGTCTGGAGTCTTTGTAATAGTAAGGCCTGATTCTTGAGCATTCACATAAGCCGCGGATGTGAATAATAACAAAGCTGCCAGTAATGCCACAAATATTGGACTCCATTTCTTCATTTGTAGTTTTACCCCCTTCGTTTTATTCCAGCCAATGGATCCGTTAGGCTTTCTAGTATATATAACGAAGAACCGGGGAAAAAGTTAGTCTATCATGAAGGAAATAGCGCCCAGCAAGCTCTACCTCCAATAATTGGGCGTTTTGTTTCGTAGCGGATGTCGTGCAGACCGGAGGTGATGGGCTGGCTAAATGTGCCTCAGCCCTCTAAGATAAGCATATAATAGTTCGGGCCCACGGCTCTCTCCGCCACGACCCTGAACCCGGCTCCAAGAGCCAGCCGACGGGCTTCCTCCGGGGGGACCCTCACTCTAAGGGGTGGGCCTGGGGGAGAGGAAGAACCAGCCCGAGCCTCCCAGTCCATCAGGGCGGCCCAGGCACCCGGTTTAAGCAGGCACTTTACCGCCTTCAGAAAAACAGTCCGGTCCGCCGCCTCGTGGAGGACAAAGAAGAGTATCACGCCGTCCAGGTTGCCGGGAGCCACCGGGAAATCGGCATCGGCGCAGAGCGCCGCCTCGACGTTGGCTACCCCGGCCCGGCTTACCTTTTGTTGGAGGAAAGCCAGCATCTCCGGGGAGATGTCCAAGGCCAGAACCTTCCCACTGGAGAGGCGCCGTGCCAAGGGGATGGTAAAGAAACCGGTGCCGGCGCCAACATCAGCCACTTGGTCGCTGGGCTTTAGGGGCAGGGAATCCAACACCTGCTCTGGGTCAAGCTGGCGGTGTTCAGGTCGATCTAGGTTCTCTTTCCAGGACGGGTCAAACTTGTGAGGATGAGCCTTATCTGTCAACATATGACCTTATTAGTATTATAGCCCTGCGACAAGCCTGTTTTCAATGCTGACGCCGCTTCTTGAGGGTTTTGAGCGGGACCTTTTCCTGACGTTGAAGGATTCTGCCTGGGGGCAGGACTATGAGGGTTCGCTATCTCCTTCAACAGAAGCCCAGATTGTTTCATAACCGGTGTCGGCACTCATGACTACCTCGTTGGTGGATTGTTTACGACAAAAGTCGTATACAGAACCTTTGGTAAACGTCAAAATTGGCCGAAAGCTAGCATTGTAGTTTTGCATAAGAGGTGTGATGTGGTTCAGCATCCAGTCGAGATACTGGAGCAGGTTGAGAGCCTGGGAGGGAGACTCGACCACGAGGAACAACTTGAGCGGCTACTGAAAGTAGGATTTGACACCAATGTTGATAAAGAGGCAGAGTATGTGACAAGCCAAACAGGCGTTATCGTTACCCCCGGCAGTTGCTGTTATGGCTTCTTAACCAAGGCGAGATTGGCTAACAGTCCTAATAAGGTAAAATCCCTGGCCGAAATCCTGTGCGAGTCTATGAATAAGAGTGACCATTAGAGGAGAAACGAAAATGATGGACACGGAAGAGGTAATCAATACAATTTGTCATCACGATTGTGGCGGAGGGTGTCTGCTCAAGGTTCATGTGCGGGATGGGGTCGTCACCAGGATAGAGACCGATGATAGTGAGGATCTCCAATACCGGGCTTGTCCCAAGGGACGGGCTCACCGCCAGAAGATGTATTCTCCTGACCGCCTGAGATACCCCATGAAAAGAGTAGGCGAGCGTGGCGAGGGCAAGTTTGAGTGTATCTCCTGGGATGAGGCCCTGGACAAAGTAGCCAGCGAGCTAAAGAGGGTCTATGAAACTTACGGGGCTTCAGCCGTTTTGCGTTTGGGAGGTACTGGTGATATGGGGCAACTCCATCGTCCCATGCCAATGAATAGACTTCTTTCGCTTATGGGGGGCTATTCGACAACCTGGGGCATCGCTTCCTTTGAGGGAGCCCTATTTGCTTCCCTGACTACCTATGGCACGACCGTGTCCGCTAATGACCGTAATGATTTGCTCAACTCCAGCCTGATAATCATGTGGGGGCTAGATGTAGTCGGCACCATCCACGGTAACAACACCAGGTGGTATCTGGCTCAAGCCAGAGAAAAAGGGACAAGAATTGTTTCCATTGACCCCAAGTACACTAATGCTACGGCGACCTTTGCTCACCAGTGGATACCCATCAGGCCGGGCACCGACACCGCCATGCTGATAGCGATGGCCTATGTTATGATTAAGGAGAACCTCCAGGACCAATCCTTCCTTGATACTTACACTATTGGCTTCGACCGTTTCAAGGACTATGTCCTGGGCATAGAAGACGGTGTGCCCAAGACGCCAGCCTGGGCTGAAGCTATAACCGGGGTGTCGGCTGAGGTCATTGCCAGTTTGGCCAGGGAGTATGCGATTGCCAGGCCGGCAGCGTTAATGCCTGGCTGGAGCGCGGGGCGTACTGCCAACGGTGAGCAGTTCCATCGGGCTATTATGGTTCTGGCGGCAATGACCGGCAATGTTGGCAAACATGGAGGAAACAGTGGTGCTGGGGTATATGGGCAATCATATAATTTTAGCTTAGGAGGCATTTTGACGGAGGCTGGGAATCCGGTTGACGAAGGTGTCCCCCGCCGCAAGAATGCCCTCCCCACTTCGGGCGCCGTCGGATTGAGTAGCCGGATACATAATTCCAAGGTATGGGATGCTATTCTTGAAGGGAAGGCGGGCGGTTACCCGGCTGACTATAAACTGCTTTATGTGATTAACTCTAACTATCTCAACCAACGCCCGAATATTAACAAAGGGATTAAGGCACTGAAGACCCTTGAGTTTATTGTTGTGCAGGAGCAATTTATGACAGCTACCGCCAGGTTCGCTGATATCCTGCTGCCTATGAGCTATTTTATGGAAAGGAATGATATTACTACCGCTGGGGGGCTGTCTTTCTACGGTTACATGAATAAGGTTGTCGAACCCTACTACGAGACCAAGTCGCACCTGGAGGTAGCGGCCGCCTTGGCTGAGCGACTAGGTATCTCTGATTTTAATGACAAGACGGAAGAGGAGTTATTGAAGGAGATTGTGGCTGGCTCAAAGGATATTCCTGACTACGATATCTTGAAAAGGGATGCCATTTACCGGGTTAAGCTCTCTGAGCCGGGGGTTGCCTTCAAGAAGCAGATTGAAGACCCGCAAAACAACCCCTTCCCCACCCCATCGGGCAAGATTGAGATTTACTCTCAGCAAATAGCTTATATGGACGACCCAATGATTCCCCCTATTCCCAAATATTTCGAGACCCGGGAAAGTCTGAATGACTCACTGGCGAAAAAGTATCCTCTTCAGCTTATTACCACCCATCCCAAGCTACGAGTGCACAGTCAATTCTACAATGTCCCCTGGCTGACCGAACTGGAGTCTCAGGTAGCAATAATGAACACCGCTGATGCCCGGGCCAGGGGCATTAAAGATGGGGACCAGGTCAGGGTGTTCAATGATAGGGGTAAGATGGTTATCCCAGCCAGAGTCACCCAGAGGATAATGCCTGGCGTGGTGGATATCCCTGAGGGCGGCTGGTACATCCCGGACGAGTACGGAATTGACCGCGGGGGCTGCCCCAATGTCCTCACCCTTGATGAGCCTTCGCCGGCGGGAGCGTTTGTTAGTGGTCCATACTTGGTACAGGTTCGGAAAGTAGAGGAAGACTAAAGCCATGCAGATAGGATTTTACTTCGACCAGACCCGATGCGTCGCCTGCGATGTTTGTGTCGTTGCCTGTAAAGACTGGCATGATGTGCCGGCTGGACCAGCTAGCTGGAGAAAAGTGACAACCATAGAGAAGGGCAAGTTTCCCAACCTGTTTGTTACCTTTCTTGCTACTTCCTGTTACCACTGTGCCGAACCTGCTTGTGTGGCTGCCTGTCCTTCGGGGGCAATCACCAAGAGGGCAGAGGATGGTATAGTGGTAGTTGACCGGGAGAAGTGCTGGGGAAGAGACCAATGTGACCTCTGCTTGCAAGCGTGCCCTTACCAGACCCCTCAGTTTGGAGCAGAGCCCAACGCCAAGATGCAAAAGTGCGATCTTTGCCTGGACAGACTGGGGGAGGGCAAGGAGCCTATTTGCGTAGCTAGCTGTCCTCTACGAGCTCTAGACGCCGGCCCTCTTGAAGAGTTAAAGAAAAGGTATGGACAGGAAAGGGAAGCCGAAGGTTTTATCTGTTTCAGTAAGACGAATCCATCTATTGTCTTTAAACCTAAGGTAAGTGGTGCTCTCCCTAGCCCTTAAGGTAGGTCGACCATTAGAGGGGTAATCCGATTACCGTCTGGAGGTATAGCAAGGAAAACGTCTAGCGTTTGCATTTAAACGAAGGAGGAAGTCATGCCGATACAGCACATTAACCCCAGTACTAGCGCACCGCCGAGGGGCTACTCCCATGTGGTGAAAGATGGCCATACCGTTTACATCGCCGGACAGGTTGCCCGTGACAGGGATGGCAAAACCGTGGGAGTGGGCGATGCAAAAGCCCAGGTAGAGCAAGTTTTCAAGAACCTGGAAGCTGCTCTAGCCGCTGCCGGGGGTAATCTGAGCCACATCGTGAAGACCAACGTTTTCATGACCCATCGAGAGGATATCCCGGCTTATCGAGAGACTAGAGCTAAGTACGTGTCCAACGATAATCCCCCAGTCAGTACTCTTATTCTTTGCTCGGGCTTGGCCGACCCCGACTTCCGTATCGAGATAGAGGCCATAGCCGTTGTGCCCTGAGACGCCATTGCCATCGAGTCTTTCGGAAAAGACAGGTATTCTCTGCTTCTTGTTGAGATAGGGCTGGCGATTCTCTTGCAATTGTTCCGGTCTTTGAGAGTCTTTTCTGCGGTGCCGCAGACTGGACAGTGGTGACTTATTGTCTTAGTATTGTCGGCAGCCTTTTTATCGTGGAAGAGCTTCGCAAGTTTCACCAAAGTGAACAAAAGCTTGATTTGTTCGATCAGGCTCACTACTGAGAAACGGATGGCCTGTTTATTACGCTCGGTAAAACGTGAATCTGGTTCAACTGGGGTGCTGGTGAAGCTGTCGGGAAAAGCGTTAGCCCGCCCGGTTTTACCTCAGACGAGTCATGCCGGCAACCCCAAGAAAAGGGTAGCCGACCTTCTTAAGCCCTGAGACTGAAGGCTAATTCAAAAGTTCTGTCTATCGTACGGTACCGCCCACCATCGAGACTGGAAGAGGTTTTTAGACCACCTGATTGTATAAAATGGGCGGGTCCGCAAAATAAAAAATGGTTGTGTCTATAAGGTCACAAGCGCCCCTAAGCACGTCTGTTAAGTCCCTCGTCAAAGGTTTCGTCCTCACCCAGCGTACCGACTGTAAAAGCCCCCGGACAATTGAGTATTACGAAAGCAATCTCAGGCGCTTTCTGTGGTATGCCGAACAACAAGAATGGTCTGATGATGTCCGCCTGATTACAGAATGGCATATCAGGGAATTCCTGGCCTACACTGGAGGAGAAGGCAACAGATGGGGGCTTGAGGGCAACGGCGAAGGACAGAGCGGAGCGAAGGGAGAAAAAGGAAGAGCAGCCAGCATTGTTTGAGTTCTGAGGCTAGTATTCGTCACAGAGGGCCCGGGAAACTTTCCCGGGCCCTCTTTTTATTCTCCACAGGTAACAAGTTAAGCGAATGTTACCCACCGGTTGTCATAATTGTTTAACTTAAAGAGCATCGGTCTTCGGAGGCTGAGACTGAGGCAGTTTTTCCATCGTGCCGAGATACTGTCCGTCCGGCAAACACCACAGTAAATTACATCTCACCACAACTACTAACACTCGCGGTAAGCGAATAGTTTGGCGTTAAAGTCCAAGAGGGGAAGCGTTTCGGCCCTACAACAGGCTGCGTGGAAAAGGCAGAGAAATCCGGAAAAGGGGCAAAGTGATGATACTAAATCGTGAGAACTGAGTATCAGAATATACTTAATTGTGTGTATTGACCGCCATCAGTTTATGTGATAGGCTCACGTTAATATTTCCCTGCCCATGAAAAGTGCGGAGGCAAAGCCCAGCGCCATCGGCACTATTATCGACCTGGCCAACCCTGTCTTTATCGGCCTGGCGATAGCCGTACCCGTGGGCGCCCTGATATATGCGGTCAACTTCGGCGCCCTGGCCGTCCTCAACTATGTCCACATTCTGACCGGCGGGCTGTGGACGGGCATCGACCTGTTCATGGGTCTCGTCGTTGGCCCGGTCGTAGGCAAGCTGGACCCCAGAGAGCGCGCCTCATTTTTCAAGCGTCTGGTGCCCAAGATGACCTTCCTCATGCCGGTGCTGGCCACGGTCACCATCATGTCCGGCATTGAACTGGCCCAGCGGCTCGGCCTGGACTCGCTGGCCAATCCGTGGATTGTCGCCGCCGTGGTCATAGTATCCATACTCACGCTTCAGGGCTTTGGCATCCTGCTGCCCAATGAGATTCGCGTCTTCCGCCAGCTTGTGTCCAGCGCGCCGAATATCGAGCTAATTTCACGCCTGGGGATGAGGAACGCTAAGCTCGGCGGCGTGCAGGGCGTGCTTCAGCTCGCCATTATCTTCGTCATGGCCAACCTCAGGTTCTAACGGTGCAATATCTTGGCCCAAAGACGGAGAAGGAGGTGACAGTACAGCGAGAATCAGGTCAGTCTTTCCCCTTTTTAATTTCACTAAGGAGGTATCAAGATGCAAGCAGCAGAAACCAACAAGCTTCTGGTGAAGTTCATCATTGCCGCCGTCCTCTATTTTGCCTGGGGCGTAATTCAGGGCGCTCTCCAGGCACAAGGACCGATACATGAGTTCCTTGAACAGGGCCCGGCCGGCATCATAGTGGGAGCTCATGTCCATGTCAACCTGCTAGGCTGGGTCTCGCTCATGGTGGTAGCGCTGGTGTACTACCTGGTGCCCATCCTCACCAATAAACCCATTGTTGCGCCGCGGCTCATCAACTGGATTTTCTGGGTCTTCGTGGTTGCCTTTACCATAAACGCTATCCTGATGATTACCGTGGGCATCGTTGCCGGCAATGCCTTTATCGCCGGGGTCGTCGGTCCGCAGCTAGAAGCGATTATGACCCCCTACATGATACCCATTGGTATCCTGAGCATCATATGTGCGCTTGTCTGGCTGACCTTCGTGGTGCAGACGCTGGTCAGCATCGCCAGAAAGGCAAGCTAGCCGGAAACATAGCAGGCAGATGAGAAGCCCATAGGCGGAACGGCGATAGCAGCAACGGAAAGAGGTGGGGACCATGGGCTGGTGGGGAAGGTTATGGAGCCTATGCTATCTGGGACGAGCTCCGTGGGATATCGGCGGGCCGCGCCCGGAGCTGGTGTGCCTGGTAGAGAGCGGTGAGCTGCCGCCGTGCCGCGCCATTGACCTTGGCTGCGGTATAGGTGAAAACGTCATCTATCTGGCCAGGCACGGCTTTGATGCCGCCGGGGTTGACATCTCACCGCGCGCCATCGCCAGGGCTCGACGCAAGGCAGGGGCAGCCAGGGTCTCACCGGCGTTTCTCGTCAGTGATGTGACTAACCTGACTGATGTTGATGGGCCGTTTGACCTGGTGGTAGATAATGGCTGCCTGCACAGCCTGTTAAGCTCAAAGGCTCGCCAGGGCTATGTGCAGACATTATTACGCCTGACCCGACCCGGCTCTGGCTATTTCCTGCGTTGCTTTGTCAGGAACCATCTGCGTTCGCCCCTCCGTGCCTTCATTGAACCCGGCGAGATTGAAAGCCGCTTTGGCGGGGAATTTGACATCACAACTCTCCAAGCCTTGCCTCCCGGATTAGGCTCTCTTAGACCGGTGGCACTGGACGCCGTTTACCTGATGCGGCGGAAAGGGGGTGACAACCTTCAGAAGTGAGAAACGATTCAGGCAAGGCCGGTCAACCTTGTAGCAAGATAGTAAGACAGCAATTAAGGAGAAGAAAATGAATCGTCTCAAGTGGTGGTTCCGGGTTGTTGGCGTGATTTATGTCCTTCTGGGGGTAGGTTTTATTCCTTTTATTAATGCCGCCCGGCTGGGGGTGATGCTCCCGGGCTTTGATGCACCCATTAGGGGTGTGGCTTACCGGGGATTGTTGGACTTTTCCTTTATGTTCGGCCTAGACCTGCTGGTGATTGGTGCGTTTTTACTTTTTTCATCACGGAATCCCCTGCGCTACATCCCACTGGTGTGGCTCATTGTGGCACTGGAAATTGTGCGCGGCATTTTTGATGATATTTACATGATTGCGCGTGGCTACTTCGCCCCATTCTATATCGGGTTTATCCTTTTGCACCTGGTCATCATCGTAACCGGGGTAGTTTTCACAAGACGGGCGAAGGCTGAAGCGAGGTAAGAAGAATGTCAGAGAGAAAAAAATAGCCCGCCCGTTCAGCGCTGAGGTCAAGCTGCTGTTGCAGGCAGCCATGGTCATCTTCCTGGTGACTATCGTAGTCGGCATTCTGAACGGTCTGGACGTCATTGAGTTTGACCGTAAGACGCTGATGGCTCATGTCCACGCTGGGACTCTGGGCTGGATTACCCTGGGCATTTTTGGCGCAACCATGTGGCTTTTTTCTGGTGAGAAGCCAGCCACCCAGAGACATGCTAGGTATGTCCGCTGGTTAAGCATTGTGGCTATAGTAGCCATTGCTCTGTATGTTCTTACCTTATTTCTCGCTGAGCCAATACCAAGACCAATAGCCGGCTCCCTTGTCCTTCTGGTGATTGCTGGTTTCTTGGGATGGGTAATAGCACAGAGCTGGCGTATCAAGTTCACGGTGCCGCATCTGGCCCTT
Source organism: Chloroflexota bacterium (assembly GCA_016202545.1). Taxonomy (GTDB): domain Bacteria; phylum Chloroflexota; class Dehalococcoidia; order Dehalococcoidales; family JACQON01; genus JACQON01. The sequence continues at coordinate 6,598 of JACQON010000025.1, read as the reverse complement.
CTGGCTGCATTAATCACGTTGACCATTGGTGCCGTACTGGGCGTGCTTATGGTGGTCTACCTTGCCGGAGGGGCTAAGTTCCTGCCTCAGGGCGCCTTCATGTCCCATCCGGCGAGCTTGGTGGCAGGCTATCTCATTTTGGCAGGGATGGCCATCACCGAATGGGGACTTAAGTCCCGTGTGGCGCCGGCGTCTATTAGTCGATTGGGCATAGCTCAAGTAGTCCTGCCGTTCTTGGGTGGGTTGGCATTAATGCTGGGATCGTTACTGGACATCTTCGCTCTCATCATCTTGATTGTTCCCTTCCAGATAGGGGGGGTGCTCATTTACTTAGCAAGGCTTGGTTCCGGAATTATGCGGGCCCGCTGGCTGGAGGGAAGCAACAGCCGGCTATTTGCGCTGAGCGCAGTGTTCCTGGCAGTTAACGTTGCCATGACCGCCTATCTCATTGCCAACTACGCTGACCGTTTTGAGGAGATTCCCTCTTGGCTGCTCTTTGCCTTAGACCATGCCATCTTCATAGGGCTGCTGACCAACGGCCTCTTCGGCCTTGTGTACGAGGTCTCCCGGGCGCAGCGTTCCTTCTGGCCCTGGGCAGACCATGTCCTGTTCTGGGGCATGAATGCTGGGCTGGTGGGTTTCGTGGCGGGGTTAATCCTGCAGGAGGCTATCATCAAACAAATCTTCACCCCCATCATGGGCATGAGCATCTTGCTGGCCATGTTGACCTACACCATCCGGGTACAAACAGAGGGGCGCCGATAGAGTTACCTTCAATAAATTGGTGCTTTGTGGAAGAGGCTGAGGTGACGGGACAGGTACCAGTTTACGAAGTGCCCCTCCGGTTTATATGGCGTCGTGCAAACGGGAGAGAGTTCTAGCCAGGCTACGCCACTTACTTGATGATGCGGAAAGATGGTAAGTCCTGAACCAGCTAGGAAAGGAAGTAGCCCGGTGTTTACCTGATAGCTTTGCCGCTAAGTCTGTAAACTAGCGAAGAACAAGAAGAGTAACAAAGGAGGAGGAAAATGCCATCTAAATTCAAAGCTCTAGCATCAATTGCTGCCTGGGCCCTATTTGTCATGGGGCTGGGAACGTTCGCCTGGTCGTCTGTGGAGAGCTTAGTGGCGCGTGAGCCGTATCCGTTCTCCACTATAGCCTGGCTCGCATTTGGGACTGTCACGCTGTTCCTCTCAGTGGTGGTAATGAGATGGAGACAGAGCTTGGAATAGGCCTGCTGCCCGTTTAGGCTCGAAGTGGAGCGTGGAGATTTTTACGACAAAAGTCATATATAATATGGCAGGATATTGATATTATAAAAGCTGCTACACCGGGGCAATCGGCTGTGGGGATAAGCCACGGCCGTAACATATTACGGCGCTGTCCGGAAGAAAGGAGCCCCATGTGTGACCTCTGTGGATGTAAAGAGTACATAAGGCAGGGCAAACAGGCTGTGCTCAGGCGGGCGGAGGAAATAGTCGGAGAGCTGGGGGTCGCCGCCCAGAATGTTGACGATTTCGAGGACACCGAGCTTATCTCCCAGCTTATTGTTCCCTTCGGCTCCAGAGACGATGAAGTGTATCAGGCATCGTCCTGGGTGTCCAGCCTCCACATGGGCATGAAGCAGGTCCGCCACGACGAGCGCTATCAAGCCCATGCCCGCGCCTTCAGGGACATCTTCTCCCGACTGCCTGTCAAGGGGGAGCCAAAGCACATCGCCACCGTTTATCACCAGTTGGAGCAGCTCAGCCGGGAGCTGGACGAGGCAGAGCTGGCCTCCATCGCCCCCGGGGTCAGGGAGGCGGTGAAGGCGGTGAAGCGGGTACACGATGGCGTGGAGAATAAATTGACCAGATTGAAGCTGCGATATGGCCTGTAGGATTGTGACCAGCTTTCCTGGAATAGACTTAGCCGGAGGAGGTAAGAAGTGAGAGACAGGATAGAGGCGGCCTTGAACAAAATAAGGCCCAGTTTGTGGGCCGATGGTGGTGATGCCGAGCTGGTAGACGTGAAAGATGGCGTGGTTACCGTAAGGCTTACCGGCGCCTGCGGCAGTTGCCCCATGTCAACTCTCACCTTGAGGATGGGGGTTGAGCGAGTAATCAGGGAAGAGGTGCCGGAGATAAAAGAGTTGGTGGCTGTCTAAGGGCCGGCACGTTTCACAAGGTCAGGCACGCTGGCGTAGTAACGCTTCGGGCGGATGGGCGCTGTGGCGGCCTGCTTTGCTCGCTTTATTCGGATATGGTAGCATCAAATATGCGGTTGCCGGGCCCATTGACGTTTGGCAACACCGGGCGCAGTACGGGACAGGAGTGACTCCCGTGGAGATTGAGGCGCGAGGTGACGACCTTCATGGCGGACAATTATGTGGGATTGACCATTCGGACCGAGGTGCTGGAAAAGGATGGCGTGGCCATTGACCTGGAGACCCTGGAGAAGGTCGCCATGGAAGCCATGCAGTACTACTACCAGCGTAACGGCGAGCGTACCTGTCCCGAAATCAAGGTTCGGAAGATGTTTCCCGAGGCGCCGTGGGTCGAAGAATATTGCGTCACGCCCGAGGCTGCTCTAAAGATAAAGCTTTCCACGGAGCCGGAGAACTATGCGCCGTTTAATTGCTGGATGGAAGCCGGGCAGGCCGGCTCCCGGGAATGGGGCCTGCTAATCGATTTGGCAGGCCATCTCTCCAGGAAATTTCCCGAGCTTACTTTTACCGTGAGTTCGACCTTGTTCTGCGCTCCCGATTGTCCTGAAGACGAGAAGTATACCAACCTGTTCAAGAACGGGGTGTTGCTTGAGAAGCTTACCAGGCAGCAGTGGGCAGAAAGGTATTTACGCTTAAGGTACTGGCGGCAGTAGAAGGCCGGCGCAGGATAAGAAAGCGGGGCGGCCATTGGCCGCCCCGCTGCTTTTCCCCGGAGCGCTATCGCTTACTTCTTGGGGAATGCATTGAACGCTTCGTACTTGGCTATGACTTCTCTGGCAATCTTGAGCACCTGCTCGGCGTCGGAGCCGCTCATCTTGACCCATTCCTGCTCCACCGGCTTGGCCAGTTCAATGGCCTTCTTCAGCTCATCTGGCGACCATTCAGGCACCTGAATTTTCAGGGCCTCAATATCGTGCCTTTCTTGAGCAGCCTGCGCAGTGGAATCGCCAAAGTGCGCCAGCATCACCTGGCGGCCCGTGTCCTTAATTATCTGTTGTATATCAGCGGGTAAAGAGTCAAATAGCTTGGCGTTCATAACCATGTACTCAGCCCAGCCGGGGCCAACCGGGATGGGAGTCACATATTTGACAAAGTCCAGGCCGAAGTCGGCCAGACCGTCATGCATGGTTGTAAGCACCCCGTCAATGATACCGCTTACAAATGATTGACTCACTTCACCCCAGTCCACCTGGATGGGTTTGGCACCCCAGGCTTCCAGGGCCATGCCGCCGATGAGGCCGGGCGACCTTATCTTCTTTCCCTTCAGGGCAGCCAGCGAGTTCAACGGTTCGTTGGCAAAAATCACTGCGGTCGGAGTGTAGTGAGGCTCTGCTACGTAAACGGCGCCCAGCTTCCTGAAGTTCCTGTCCATTATCTCCTGGATGCTGGGGTTATAGTTTACCCAGAACTCTTCGGCATGCATTACCTGCGAGTCCAGGCTGAAAAGCCCGGAGACTTTCGCCCAGCTAAATACGGGATAGCTTCCTTCCAGGAAGGCGAGAGGAGCTAAGCCCAGGTCTGCTCTGCCATCGCCAACAGCGGTCAGAATATCGGTGGTGTTGAACATCTTATTAATTAGATTGAGTTGTATTCGACCGTTGCTGTTCTCGTAGAGCATTCTCTGGAACCTTCCACCCGGTGCCCATGTCCGCTGGTGCAAAGCGAGAAAATAGTCCCACCAGGCGACATTGAAGACGTATTTGCCCGTGGATACCGTTGGCTTTGCTGTTGGTGCCGGCGCCGTAACTGTTGGTGCCGGCGCCGGGGCTGGCGCTTTAGCACAGGCTGCTGCCAGGGGCAGCGCTGTCAGTGCCAGAATGAGCCCCATAATTATCAGTTTCCGTTTCATTTTCCCTCCTCCGATACTGGATGACATGCGAGCGATGCCTTATTGTACTCCTCTATTCTCACCTCCTCCATCTCCCTTATTACTGTCCGCATATACATACATAAAGGTTTAGTCAATATGATACTACTGCCTGGCCGTTCCGTCAAGTAGGCACATTGCCTGGTAGTAAAGATTACTAAACTGGTATAGCTATGTCAAAACTGAGCAAGGGAGGGTGCCAGGAAGTCCACCCGGAAGTGGACAGGCAGTCATCCGAAATCCGCTTTCGCCTTCGTCCTTCCCAGGAAAGACGGGTATTGCGTAAGAAAACCCCTTCGACCTTTGGGCAACGTGCTTTATGACGCAATGGGGAGGAAGTAGCCGAGCCTGATGAACAGCCGTGAGCGTTCATGATATAATTAGTCGGGTATAAAGCTATGGTAGAACGTACAGACATACTAGAACGTGTAGAGACAATTGAAAGGCGTTATGATGAGCTGGCCGAAGAGATGGCCAGGCCCGAGGTAGCTTCCGACCTGAAGCGCCTGCAGCGGCTGGCGCAGGAGCGGGCCAGTCTTGATGGTGTGGTGACACGGTACCGGAAATATATGGCCACCGCCAGGTCGCTTGAGGAGACGCGGACATTGCTTGAAGACAGGCTGGACGAAGAAATGGCGGCCCTGGTCAAGCAGGAAATGGAAAACCTGGAATCGCAGCTTGAGCGCCAGCTACAGAACTTGAAGCTTGCCCTGCTGCCCAGGGATGCCCATGATGAAAAGAGCGTCATCATGGAAATCCGGGCCGGGACCGGCGGCGATGAGGCGGCGCTGTTTGCTGCCGACCTGTTCCGCATGTATAGCCGCTATGCCCCGTCCCGGGGCTGGGAGGTGGACGTCATCAATGCCAGCGAGAGTGGCATCGGCGGTTTCAAGGAAATCGTGTTTGAAGTAAAGGGTAAAGGTGCTTACAGCCGGCTGAAGTATGAAAGGGGGGTGCACCGGGTACAGAGGGTGCCCGTTACCGAGTCCTCGGGTAGGATTCATACTTCAACGGCCACCGTGGCCGTGCTTCCTGAGGCGGAAGAGGTGGATATATCAATCAATCCCGATGACCTGAAAGTCGAGTTTTACCGCAGTGGAGGTGCCGGGGGACAGAACGTAAACAAGGTAGCCACTGCCGTCCGCATCGTCCACCTGCCCACAGGGATGACCGTTATCTGCCAGGATGAGCGCTCCCAGGTGAGAAACAGGATGAAGGCGATGTCTGTGCTCCGGGCCCGCCTGCTGGACATTGAGCGGAGCAAACAGGAAGAGGAAATAAGCCGGCAGCGCCGCTCTCAAGTGGGCACCGGCGAGCGCGCCGAGAAGATACGGACCTACAACATCCCTCAAAGCAGGGTCTCCGACCATCGCATCGGCGCGACCTTTCACAATCTTCCTCAAATCCTGAACGGGGAAATTGACGAGCTTATTGATGCCGTGGCTACCAGCGAGCAAACGAAACAGCTAGCGGAGCAGCTAGCATGAGCCTGGCACAGGTCCTTGCCCGGGCGCGGGTAATTCTCGCCGCCGGCGAAGTCGAAGATGCTCCCCTGAAGTGTGAGCTGCTTTTAAGGCATGTGCTGGGGATTGACCGCACCGGCCTGTACCTGCGCCTGGATGACGAGCTTGGCCTGGAAGAGGAGAGGGCCTTCTGGCAGCTCGTGGAACGCGGTCTCCGCCACGAGCCTGCATCCTATATAACCGGACACCGCGAGTTCTACGGGCTTGATTTCTATGTTGACTCCAGCGTCCTCATCCCCCGCCCGGAGACGGAGCTGCTGGTGGAGCAGGCGCTCGGCCTGGCTCAAGCGCGCGCCGTGAAAACCATCGCTGACATCGGCACCGGCTGCGGGGCTATCGCCATCAGCCTGGCGCTCAACCTGCCGCAGGCCGAAATCTACGCCGCGGACATATCAGCCGCCGCCCTTGAGGTTGCCCGGATTAACTGCTGGAAGCGCGGCGTGGAGGACAGGGTCCATCTTCTTTCTGGCGATATGCTTGACCCCCTGCCCGGGCCGGTTGACCTCATAGTGGCTAACTTGCCCTACGTCAAACAGTCGGACCTGTCAGCCATAGGCCGGGCGGACTTTGAACCGCGGCTGGCGCTGGATGGCGGCCGGGATGGGCTGGACAAGCTCCGCCGCCTGTGCCACCAGGCAAAAGACAAGCTCCATCCGGCCGGCGCCATGCTCCTGGAAATCGGCCAGGGGCAGCGACGGGGAGTGACCGTCCTGTTGCGCCGCCTCTTCCCCGGGGCGAAGATTGAGGTAGCTTCCGACCTGGGCGGCATAGACCGGGTAGTCAGCCTGTCCCTGGGCTAGCGAGAGCATACAAGCTTCGCCCGCCACCTTCCCGGTTGGATAGGCATTCCATACTAAGCAGAGGAGGAGAAGCAAAATGCCATTCAAAGACCTGAGGGAGTTCATCAGCCGATTGGAGAAGGAGGGCGAGCTTGAGCGAATCCCGGAGGAGGTCGACTGGAACCTGGAGGCCGGGGCCATAGTCCGCTGGGCCAACGAGAAG
>JACQON010000024.1 GCA_016202545.1 Chloroflexota bacterium | reverse complement strand
GCCGGGACCTCCAGGTCTATGGTCTCGCATTTTATCATCTCCAGCGGCTCGCCGCGCAGGCCGCCGGCTATATCAACCTCCGATACCCCGTATGGCACCGGGGTTGAAGCGGCAAAGGTGGATATGGGCTCGCTGCCTATGGCGATGGCCACCTCCATCGGCTGGCCTCTCACCTGGTACTTCTGCCTCAGCAGTGACCCGAGGTGAGTGTATGGCTCTGCCAGCACTCCAGCGGCATCTTTAGAATGTACCTGGTGCCGGTACATGCCCCAGTTTACCCAGCCGGTATCCGGGTCCTTGCAAATATCCAGGTGCCAGGTGCCGATGAAACGCCCACCGTCGCCTTCGTGGATAACGGGCACGGGGAACTCAAGCAAGTCCACCTTGCCTCCGGTACGGATATTCTCCTTGCACGGGCCATCTTTCACCAGCACCGGCTTTATCGGGCGCTGCTTTCGCTTCAGGTACTCCTCCTGCAGCTCTCTGGTTGAGGTATTGGGGTCCATATCCATGGCGATTGCCAGGCGCCTCAGCGTGCCCAGGGGCGTGCCGAAGATGCGGTGGCCCGGGTAGTCCTGGACCCTCTGGAAGAAGGGGGCGGGCAGGCTGTGCTCGTTACACCAGCGGACAATCGCTCCAGCCTCAAGGTTCCAATCAACCTCCTCCGCTATCTGTCGGACATCACCCGCCTTCTCTAAACTATCGATGAACTCCCTTAAGTCTTTGAATGGCATCTTGGAGGCCTCCTTCGCCTGAATTTCAATTCATTCGGCGGGTTAGTTTATCAAAATAGTAGACCTCGCCTTAATTCCTGTCAAGTCCGTTGCCAAGCCACCCTCTTAGTTAATTTCTGATGTAACCTCGGGGGCATTATGCGTGGCTCATCATACTGGGCAACCAGAGGGCGATTTGGGGAAAGGCAATAATCAGTGCCATCCTTCATTACGACGAAGACTTCTATCTTTTGGGATTTTGCCTCACCATTAGATTTATTGGTCATCGAATAAGCCTCAACAGTATATTAACAAATTCGGAGTTGGCTATATAAATAGATGGTTACACATATTGATAACTTTGACAGGATTGTATGAAAATGGAGATGAGGTATCAATAGGTAGAACTTTTGAGATGGCGTTTAAGATTTAGTCTCTCCCATTAGCTTTGCCAAGCTAAGAAGGCTCAACTCATAAGAACTCTCAAATAAGAGTGCATGTAGCGGCTCTTTCAACAATATATATTTGTTTATTAATTATATCGTGATATAATCAAACATAATTGAAATCTTGAGACGGAACAAAATAGGAGGTGTAACCATGACAAAAACGCTCTTTACCTCAATTCTAACAGTTTTACTTTTTGTTTCGCTGAACATAGTAGAGGCTCAGGGACAGTCTGCAGAAGGAAAGATTGCTTTCTCTTCGGACCGCGACGGCAACTTTGAGATATATGTGATGGATGCTGACGGCACTAATCTGAGACGTTTGACCAACAATAGTGTAAGGGATTATGATCCCGCTTGGTCGCCCGATGCTACTAAGATTGCATTTGACCGTTATTGGCCCGGCGATGGCGAAATCCATGTCATGAATGCTGACGGCACCAACGAGATACAGCTAACCCACAACACTGTATTAGATTACCTCCCCGCTTGGTCGCCAGACGGTACGAAGATAGCTTTTGTGTCTGCCCGTGACGGCGATTACGAGATTTATGTGATGAATGCTGATGGCAACAATCAGACGCGGATAACGTACAATCCAGGTGGAGACTGGGCGCCGGATTGGTCGCCAGATGGGAAGCAAATTACTTTTATGGCGGGAGATGCTGCAGAAATTTATGTGATGAATGCTGATGGTAGTGGTCGGACCCGGCTTACATACGCCACGGGTAATGATTATACGCCAAAATGGTCTCCTGACGGTGCTAAAATACTCTTTGCCTCCTATCGTGACGGTAACTGGGAAATCTACGTTATGAATGCTGATGGTGGTAATCAGACCCGGCTCACATCCAATTCAGCTGATGACGCCGACCCGGTGTGGTCACCCGACGGTAGCAAAATTGCCTTCAGCAGTACTCGGGATGGTAACTGGAAAATCTATGTTATGAATGCTGACGGTAGCGATCAGACGCGTCTGACGACCGGCCCCGGCGCAGATTACCGCTTATCGTGGTCACATAGGGTAAATCTACCACCAACAGCACAGATAAGGGTTACTCCCCCTGTTGCTGCTGTAGGCTCTGATTTCCTCTTTGATGCTTCAGCATCTAATGACCATGACGGAACTATAGTTTCGTATGAGTGGAGTTTTGGGGATGGTACAACCACTGAAGGCACCTCGACGACGCATTATTATACTGAGGCTGGAGTGTACCAAATATTGCTGACCGTGACTGATAATTTGGGCTTACAGGCAACTGATGATGCACTGGTGGTAGTTTACAATCCTGATGGTGGATACGTTACCGGCGGTGGCTGGATCAACTCGCCGGTTGGTGCTTTTCCTACCAACCCATCTCTAGTGGGAAAGGCGAACTTTGGTTTCGTGTCCAAGTATCAGAAAGGCGCAAACACGCCGAGCGGTCAGACGGAATTCCAATTCAAAGTAGCCGATCTGAACTTCCATTCGGATGCATATGAGTGGCTTGTGGTCTCTGGAGCACGCGCACAGTACAAAGGCATTGGAACAATCAACAATGTGGGGCAGTATGGATTTATGCTCACTGCCATCGACGGGGAGATTAGCGGGGGTAGCGGCGTAGACAAGTTTCGCATCAAAATATGGGACAAAGCCACTGGAGACATTGTCTATGATAACCAGATTGGAGCCGAGGACACTATTGACCCTGTAACCGCTATCGCTGGGGGGAGCATAGTGATTCACAAGGAGTAACGGTTCCATTACAGCAAAGAAGTGACTGAATATGGAGCCGGGGGGATTCGAACCCCCTACCTCTTGAATGCAAATCAAGCGTTCTCCCAAGTGAACTACGGCCCCATGCGCCACAGGGTATTATAAGCGATAGAGCAGCTTTGTGGCAATTGCTCCAGGCCTTACGCGGCTCTCAAGGCTTTGTTCAGGCGGGCGGCTCGGCCGGACTGCCGGGTCTTACCAGCGGGACTCCGGCGGCGCAGAGAGGGCAGTCCGGCGGCTGGTAAGCCGGCGTCTTTGAGCGGTGACAGCTGAACAGAGGCACGCCGAACTCTATTTTTTGCTCGGAGCGGTCAACCAGCACCCCGATTCCCACCACTGTGCCCCCCTGCTCAGCCACCGCTGCCATAACTTCACGTATGGAGCTGCCTGTGGTAAGAATATCATCTACGATGAGAACTCGCTCGCCAGGGCTGATGCTGAAACCTCGCCGGAAAGCCCTCTGTCCGCTGCCTGTCTTCTCGGCAAAGATGCCGCGGACGCCTAGCTGTCTGGCTGTCTCGAAGGCCAGAATAATGCCGCCGGTGGTGGGGCCGGCTACTACCTGGACGCCTTGCCCGGCAAAGTGGGACGCCACCATGCGGCAAAGCTGCTCCGTATACGCCGGGAACTGCAGCACGCGGAACTTTTCCCAGTAGATAGGGGAGTGCAGACCGGCGGTGAGGAGGAAATGTCCTCTAAGTATCGCCCCTGATTTTTCGAAGATTTTCTCCACATCATCGGCGCTATACTTCGTCAATGCGTCCTCCTTGGCCATCACCTTCACGGCAAGATTTTGGAGTGCTTTCTTTGCCCATGGCTCACCCGGTTGCTGGCTGTTGCGGCAAAGGATGATTAGGGGCAAGTCCCCACTCGGACGGCGGCCACAAGGACAGCCAGGCCTTGCCAATTATGTTGCGGCGGGGCACCAGCCAGCCCCGGCGAGAGTCGCTGCTGTTATTGCGGTTGTCGCCGAGAAGAAAATACTCGCCGTCGGGGATTATGCCGCCCTCAAAATTGTCCCTGGGATGCTCTTTAACGTAGGGTTCCTCCAGTGCCAGGACCTGGCCGTCTTTATGGATGTAAACCATGCCGTCTTTTATCTCTACGGACTCGCCAGGCAGGCCGATGACACGCTTGATGTAGTCCGCCCGCCCGTTATCAGGGGGGTGAAAGACTATTATGTCACCCCGCTCAGGTTCACCGAGGAAACTAGCGGCTTTGTTTACCAGGAGGCGCTGTCCTTGATGCAGGCTGGGTTCCATGCTGTAGCCTACCACGATGAAGCTCTGCACTGTAGACTGCAGCAGAAAGAAGATAGTTGCGGTCAGCAGCAGCGTCACCAGTGCTTGGCGAAGGAGAGCTTTCATTTTTTATCTTCCTTTACAGATACGCTAAAATGCTCATAAAAGTGCCTCGGCACTCTTAATTATACCCTATCAGCCTTAACCATTCCAGCGTAGTCCGGCCCGTGCTTGTAGAAGGATGGCAGGTTGACGTGTAAGTTCACTTTTTCAGGGCAGGGTGTTAAAATGACAGTGATGGACTATATGGAGCAGGCGCTGTCGCTGGCGAAGTTGGCCCTGGGACAGGCTAGCCCCAACCCGGCGGTGGGGGCGGTGATACTCAAAGATGATGTAATTGTAGGACAGGGCTATACGCAGCCAGCCGGGTCATGGCATGCTGAGGTGGTGGCCCTGAGGCAGGCCGGTAGCGCCGCTCGCGAGGCGACCATGTATGTCACTCTGGAACCATGCTGTCACTACGGTCGGACGCCGCCCTGCACCCGGAGCATCATCAATGCCGGCATCACTGAGGTCCACATGGCGATGGTTGACCCGAACCCGATAGTTTCAGGCCGGGGGAAGGAGGACCTGGGCGCGGCAGGGGTCAAGGTGTACGTGGGAGAGCATGAGGAAGAAGCCACGGAAATCAACGAGGCTTATACCAAGTTCATCACTACCGGTATGCCCTTTGTCACCGCCAAATTCGCCATAAGCCTGGATGGCAAGATTGCTGCCAGGAGCGGCGATTCCAAATGGATAAGCGGTCCCGAAGCCAGGAAGTATGTCCATAACCTGCGCTACGTTACTGACGCCATAATGACCGGCGCCAATACCATCATCATTGACGACCCCCGGCTTACCGCCAGGTGTTGTGGCGGCAGAGGAGGGACGGCGCGGGAGCAACCGCTCCGGGTGATAGTGGATGGCAAGGGGCGGACTCCGCTGACCGCTCAAGTGTTCAGTCAGCCGGGCAAGACAATCCTGGCCCTGGGCAGGCCGGCCCGGCCTGAGGAGGCGAGGGCTTTTGGTGGGGTCGGCGCAGAACTGCTAGAGCTACCTGAACAAGAAGGCCGGGTTGATTTGAGCAGGCTGCTGAAGGTGCTGGCTGAGCGGAATATCACCAGCGTCCTGGTGGAGGGTGGCGAAATTCTCCTCGGTTCTCTATTTGACCGTGGGCTGGTGGACAAGGTTATTGCCTTTATTGCCCCGATTATCATCGGAGGGGATGGAGCAAGAACGGCGGTCGGCGGCAGGGGGGTGGATAGAATAGCAGATTCGTTCAAGCTGGAGCGTGTCAGGGTAGAGATGTCCGGCGAAGACGTGCTGGTCAGCGGCTATGTCAGGCCGGGGACGGGCAGGACTTCAGTTTAGTTTGCCAGGAGGGTCAGGTGTTTACTGGGATTATAGAGGAGGTTGGCAAGGTTACCCTAGTCAAACCAGGGGAGTTGGTAATCAGCGCCAGCCGTGTCCTTGAAGGGATGGAGCTGGGTGGAAGTATCGCCGTCAACGGAGCTTGCCTGACGGTTACTGGCTTTGATGCCGGCTCCTTTTCTGTTGACATAATGCTGGAAACGCTGAAGCGGACTAATCTTGGCCTGTTGAAGGTCGGTGGCAGGGTGAATCTGGAGCGGGCTATGACTCTGGGTGGCCGGCTGGGTGGGCATCTGGTCCAGGGACACGTGGATGATGTGGGCAGGATTGTCGCCATTGTGAGAGGGGAGGGGGCCACGCTTATCAGGTTTGAGGCTCCCCCTGGCATCATGCGCTACATCGTGGGGAAGGGCTTTATCGCTGTTGATGGCATAAGCTTGACTGTGGTAGACTATGACACCAGGTCATTCCAGGTTTCTATGGTTGAGTATAGTCGGCAGCACACCACTTTAAACGAAAGACGGGTGGGCGACCAGGTTAATCTGGAGGTAGACGTTATTGCCAAGTACGTTGAGCGCTTCCACCGGGGCGGCAGTGACGGGGGGATAACGGCGGACTTCCTAAACGAGCATGGGTTTCTCCAGGGCTGAACGGTCTCTTTTCGGAGGTAGAAGGCATGGGCTTTGCAACTATCAGTGAAGCTATTGATGAGATAAGGGCAGGCCGCTTTGTCATAATAGTAGATGATGCGGATAGAGAAAACGAAGGCGACCTCGCCATAGCTGCGGAGAAGGTTACCCCTGAGGCTATCAACTTCATGGCCAGGCATGCCAGGGGGTTAATCTGCATGCCGGTTACTGGCCGGCGCCTGGACGAGCTTGGAATACCCCTGATGGTAAGGGAGAATACGTCAAAGTTCTCCACTGCTTTTACTGTTTCCGTTGAGGCTAAACACAAGGTAAGCACCGGTATCTCCGCCGCCGACAGGGCTATAACTATAAGGACGATTATTGACCCGGCGACAAAGCCAGATGACCTGGTCCAGCCAGGGCACATGTTTCCATTGAGGGCCAGGGATGGCGGCGTGCTGGTGCGGGCGGGACATACCGAGGCTATAGTTGACCTGGCCAGGCTGGCCGGCCTTTACCCGGCGGGTGCCGTCTGCGAGATAATGAAGGATGACGGTTCCATGGCGCGTCTGCCTGAGCTTCAGGAGATGTCCGAGAAGTTTGGTATCAAGATTGTGACTGTAGCCGATATTATCGCCCATCGGCGGCGCACGGAAAAGCTGGTGCGCCGTGTGGCCGAAGCCAAGCTGCCCACGAAATACGGCGAGTTCAGGGCTATTGCCTACAGGAGCGACATAGAGCCAGGTGAGCACATGGCCCTGGTGATGGGAGATGTATCTACTGAGGAGCCGGTGCTGGTGCGGGTCCACAGCGAGTGCACTACCGGCGATGTCTTCGGCAGCCTTCGCTGTGATTGCGGCGAGCAGATGACTCTGGCAATGGAGAGTATCGGCAGCGAGAAACGGGGGGTCTTCCTTTACATGAGGCAGGAGGGGCGGGGAGTGGGTTTCCATAACAAGCTTCGGGCTTACGCCCTTCAGGACTCGGGAATGGATACTGTCGAGGCCAACGTGTCCCTGGGCTTCGCCCCGGACTTGCGTGATTACGGCATAGGCGCCCAGATACTGGCGGACCTCGGTTTACATAACATACGGCTGCTCACCAATAATCCGAAAAAGGTAATCGGCATACAGGGCTACGGCCTCCAGGTAGTGGAGACGATACCCATTGTTTGTGCTCCCAATCCTTATAATCGTGATTACTTGGAGACGAAACGGAAAAAGCTGGGCCATCTCATATAGCGGCCGGCCAGTGGGATAGGCAATAAATTCTAAGGAGATAGCGATGGTCAAACGTTTTGAAGGTCTGTTGCTGGGGAAGGGGCTGAAATTCGGCCTGGTGGTATCCCGTTTTAATGAGTTTATTACCCTGAAGCTGCTGGAGGGGGCACAGGATGCCTTGCTTCGCCACGGCGTCAATGAGGAGGATATAGAGGTGGCATGGACGCCGGGTGCTTTTGAAATCCCGCTGGTGGCCAGTAAATTAGCTCTGACCAAGCGGTATGATGCTGTTATCTGCCTGGCGGCGATAATTCGTGGCGGGACTCCTCATTTCGAGTATGTAGCCTCTGAAGTTACCAAGGGTATTGCCCGGGTCAGCTTGGACAGCGGCCTGCCGGTCGTTTACGGGGTAATCACTGCCGACACCCTGGAACAAGCTATCGAGCGGGCAGGGACCAAAGCGGGGAACAAGGGTTTTCAAGCTGCGACAAGCGCCATCGAGATGGCTAATTTGCTCAAGGGTATAGAGTAGTCGGCTGCGGCACAGGACTGCGGGATATTGCGCTATCCTTTGCTAGGCGACCTTGTACACTTTGTCTGCTTTTCTCACCCGGTCGGTCACCTTTATTCCTACCGAGTCTCCTGCTTTGGCCTGGGTGACGTTGACATTGTCAATCTGCATTGAGCTGACGGTGAGGACGAGGTCAGTGGTATGACCTTTGACGTGGATAGTGTCGCCCACCTTCAGCGGCGCGGTCAGGTCGACGCCAGCGACCACCGGGCGAGCAAAAAAGTCGTTTACCTCGCCAATCTCTATCTCAGGCATGGGTGACCTCCTTTCTGTTTATCCGGCGGTTGACCGCCGTACAAGCATAGTATATGCCGCCATTTGGTGCAAATCAAGCATACCAGATCGAGATTGTTCGGTAATGCCCTGTCATTACCCTGAAAATACCTTCATTTTCACCATAAGATATTTTGGTGAACCCATCTCCCTTTGTCCCCCCTTCCCTTGGGGAATTGGTGAGGGGAGGGGGAGTCAGTATAAAGAGGGGGCGAAGCCCCCTCTTTCAAAATATCCCCTTCTCCTCGCGAGGAGAAGGGGATAAAGGGGATGAGGTCACACTTCTAAGGAGCGCTTAGATGGGAGCATTTTCATCCTTTGCGGTGCTGGTTGTCCAGGATGATAGATTGCTTCGCTGCCCCTTCGCTTCGCTCAGGGCTTCGGCTCGCAATGACATATGAAGTCGTCTGCCATGTAGTCATTAAGTACCCTCCCGGATTGTTCATTTACCTCACCCAGCGGGCTTTTTGACATCTATCATCCTGGCGCATATAATTAGCTAATTGTGCCTTGTGGAGAGTGCGGTTTTGGCCGAGAAGGATAAAGCGGGCGGCGTGGGGCAAAGGCAAGCGCCGGACATCGAGCAGATAAAAAAGCGCCTGGACATGCTGGACCAGCGGCTGGACAACATCGACTCGATAGTTACCGCGGTCGCCGAGCGCGTCGTAAGTCAGCCAATCACGCTGAACATAACCTGTCCCAGCTGTGGCAAGAACGTTCAGATTGCTATCATCGGCAGCGGAAGGCCGAGGGTGTAACGCCGCCGGGGCGGACTGGCCAGACCGGGATTACGCCTATTTTTTTAGTAGGCTGCGGGCGATAACTATCCTCAGCACCTGGTTGGTGCCTTCCACTATCTGGAAGAGCCGGGCATCACGGAACATCCTTTCCACAGGGTGGTCCCTCATGTATCCGTAGCCCCCCATGACCTGTATGGCGTCGGTGGTCACTTTCACGGCGGTATCAGTGGCGAAGCAGTTGGCCATGGCTGACATCATCGGGTCGGGAGTGCCGTCATCTATCAGGGAGGCAGCCTTATACACCAGATGCCGGGCGGCCTCAATGCCCGTGGCCATGTCGGCCAGCATGAACTGAATCGCCTGAAACTCTGCTATTGCACGGCCAAACTGCACCCTCTGCTTGGCGTATTCTTTGGCATAAGATAACGCGCCCTGGGCAATTCCCAGCGCCAGGATAGCGTCTGTGGGCCGGGAGCGGTCAAAGGTCTGCATGGCAATCTTGAAGCCATCGCCTTCCCTGCCCAGCAGGTTCTCTCTGGGTACGGCGCAATCCTCGAGGACCAGCTCGCAAGCCCGGGTGCCCCTCAGCCCCATCTGGTCTTCTATCTTGCCTATGGAGAAGCCGGTGGCCCTGGTATCAACGACAAAGGCCGATATGCCGCGTGAGCCTGCTTCAGGGTCGGTCTTGGCGAAGATGACGATGTAGTCGGCCACGGCGCCATCGGTGCAGAAGCATTTGATTCCATTCAGTATATAGTGGTCTCCCCTGGCTATCGCCCTGGTCTTGAGGTTGGCCACGTCTGACCCGGCTTCGGGCTCGGTGACGGAGAAGGCGACCAGCTTTTTCCGCAGTTCGGGGAGCAGCCGCCTTTTCAGCTCCTCGCTGCCGCCTATCTCGATGGGATGAAGACCCATCCAGTGGTCAGCCAGGGCATGGGCGGAGTTGGCGCAGGCAGCGGCAAACTCCTCTATCACCAGGGTGCGGGACAGGGTATCAGCTCCTTGCCCGCCGTATTCCGCCGGGATGGGCATTTCCAGTATGTGGTTCTCCCGGTAGAACTCTATGATATCCCAGGGGAACTCGCCGTTTTTGTCTATCTCCGCTGCCCTCGGTGCCAGCTTTTCTCTGGCCATCTGCCGGGCCATGGTGCGGACCATCTCGTGTGCTTCGGTTAGACGATATGCGCCCGTCATGTTTGCTCCTTATCTGATTAAGATTCTACCTTGATAATGGTGGCATCGGCCTGCGCCAGGCCGCCGCATATAGCCCCCAGGGCGTAGCCTCCCCCCCGCCGGCGCAATTCATACATGAGGTTCATGATGAGCCGCGCTCCGCTGGTGGTGTTAGGATGGCCGGTGGCTATGGCGCTGCCGTTGACGTTGGTCTTGTCCCTTATCTTCTTGAGCTTCTTTTTGTCGCCGTCGGCCAGCATCAGTGTGGATACCAGTGGCACGGCGGCAAAGGCCTCGTTTATCTCCATAACCGAAATATCAGCCAGGGTCAGGTCTGCCTTCTTCAGGACTTCCTCGATGGCGCAGGCCGGCGCTTCCGGCATGCGGTCGGGCTTGATGGCAATCGAGACCTGCGCCACTATCGTAGCCAGGCATTCCAGGCCAAGCTCACCGGCGCGGCGGCGCGTCATCACCAGGATGGCGGCAGCCCCGTCATTCATGCCAGGGGCGTTGCCGGCGGTGATGGCCCTGGTGCCGTATACCGTCTTGAGCCGGGAAAGTCTTTCCAGGCTGCTATCCGGCCGGTACTGCTCGTCAATGTTGAGCACCCTGGGCTCACCCTTCTCCTGGGGGATGGTGAGCGGCATTATCTCATCCTTGAGCTTACCTGCGTTCCAGGCGTTGCCGTAGTTTACGTGACTGCGGAGCGCCCACTCGTCCTGCTCCTCCCTGCCTATTCCATGCTCATGGGCTACATTGTCAGTATCAACTGCCACCGGGTTGAAGTCCTTGTAGCCAAGGGCGAGCAGGGGGTCCTCCATCTTGAGGTCGCCCAGACGGAAACCCTGAAACCTGATACCTCTGACAACGAGCGGCTCGGTGCTGAACGAGGTGGCGCCGCCGGCGATGGCGGCATCTATTTCTCCTAGCTTTATGGTCATGGCCGCCAGCTTGACGGCATGCATGGCTGACACGCAGGCCATATCGAAGGAAATTGACGGCGTCTCGGCGGGCAGTCCCGCCTTCAGGAGCGACTGCCTGGCGGCAACCGGCGTATAGGGGTCTTTGCACGGAGATGTATCGCCCACGCCCCAGAAGACCTCTTTGACCACGTCCGGGCTGACCTTGACTTTGCTGATTACCTCCCTCATGGGGATAGCGCCCAGGTCATAATAGTCAATATCCTTGAGCGAGCCACCGTACCGGCCGAAGGGCGTTCTGACTGCGCTAACGATTACGACATCATTATCCGTGCTCATCTTCTTCCTCCGCTTAGCTCTGTTCACCATGCTTGACCGGCTATTTCTGGGTGTAATCATAGAAGCCGCGGCCGGTCTTGCGGCCGAGGTCGCCGGAGCGGACCATAGCCGCCAGCAGCGGCGCTGGCTGGAACCGCTCGCCGAATTCGGCCCGCAGCGTTTCCATGCCGTGGTAGGCGATTTCAGCGCCGACCAGGTCGCACAGCTCCAGGGGGCCGATGGGGAAGTTGCAGCACAGCTTCATCGCTTTGTCCACCTCTTCCGGGCTGTTGCCGTCCATGACGCAGCGGATGGCCTCGTTCATCAGGGCGTCCACCAGCCGCGATACAATGAAGCCGCTGTAGTCCCTGGCCAGGCACGGTTCCTTGCCCAGGCTCCTGACAAAGGACTTGCTGGCCTCCACGACATCGGGCGAGGTGTGCCTGCCCGCTATTATCTCTATCCCTTTGATTACCGGCACCGGGTTCATGAAGTGGATGCCGATAACCCTCGATGGCCTTCTGGTGGCGGCGGCGATAGTGCCTATGGGCAGAGCTGAGGTATTTGAGGCCAGTATAGCCCCTTCCTGGCAGATACCGTCCAGCTTTTTGAAGGCATCCGATTTCAGCTCCAGGTCCTCCGGTATGGCTTCGATGGCCAGGTCGGCGTCTCTGGCGGCGTTAAGCTCAAGGGTGGTCTTGATTCGGGACATTATGGTCTTCTTGTCGTTTTCCTGTAGCTCGCCTTTTTTAATCCTTCTGTCCAGCCCCTTTTCGACGCTGGTCAGCGCTTTGTTCAGTATTTCGTTCTTTACATCCATGATGGTCACGTTGTAGCCGGACTCGGCAATGACCTGGGCGATGCCGCTGCCCATCAGGCCGGCGCCCATGACAAACACATTTCTGATGACCACGGTATCAGTCCTCCTTTTCGGGATTCTGCCTCAGGGGTAGTGAAGCCTGTTTACGGATTGCCGGTACAATCTCCCTTTGTCGCTCCAGAAAAGCTACCACGCGGACATGCCCCCGTCAACGTTAATCACCTGGCCGGTGATGTATCTTGATGCCTCGCTGGCGAGGAACAAGGCCACCCCCTTTATTTCCCCTTCCCGGCCCACTCTGCCCATGGGAATGTGCTGGATGAGCTCTTTCTCTGCCCGCTGAGTTACCGCCTCGGTCATGCGGGTGGTGAAAAAGAACGGCGCAATAGCGTTTACCCTGATGTCATGCCTGGCCCATTCTACGGCCAACTGCCGGGTCATGACTATGATAGCTGCCTTGCTCGCCTGGTAGCCGATGGCTTGCATCACCCTGGGGTCAACAGCTAGCATCCCGGTGGTGGAAGCGATATTGATGATGTTGCCGCCGCCCCGTTTTATCATCTCCTTGCCGACTTGCTGGCAGCAAATCAGAGTTCCCCTGGCGTTGGTGTCGATGACGGCATCCCACTTGTCCAGGGGCATATCCTCCGGGGGCGTGCCCCAGGTGATGCCGGCGTTGTTGACCAGTATATCTATCCTTCCCCAGCGTTCCAGGGTGTCGGCCAGGATGCGGTTCACCTCCTCAACGCTGGCTATATCCGCTGTTACTGCCAGACAGTCAATGCCCAGGCTTGTGAGCTCATCACAGGCGGGCGTCAGCCATTGTTCCCTGCGGGCGGTTATGGTGACTCTGGCTCCTGCCTCTCCCAGCCCGGTGGCTATTTCCTTGCCTATCCCCCTGGAGCCTCCAGTGACTATGGCTACTTTACCGGAAAGGTTGAACAGCTCTCTGACGTGCATGTTATCCCTCTGTTCAGAGCTTCAGGCTGGAACGCCTAGCCCTGCTTCTTCATGTATTCGTCCCGGTATTGCTCTCTGATGGCGCTCTTCTTGAACTTCCCCACGCTTGTCTTGGGTATTTCATCAACGAACTTCACTTCGTCCGGAAGTTGCCACTTGGCAAATCTTCTGCTGAGGTGCTTTATGATGTCCTCTTTGGTGGTCTTTCCTTTAAAGTCTGGCCTCAGCACTGCCAGGGCCAGCGGCCTCTCATCCCATTTGGGGTGGGGGATGCCACATACGGCGGCCTCCAGGACGGCCGGATGCTCCATTATCTCGTTTTCCATGTCAACCGAGGAAATCCACTCGCCGCCGCTCTTTATCACGTCTTTGAGCCGGTCAACAATCTCGATATATCCCTCCAGGTCTATGGTGGCCACGTCGCCGCTTCTCCAGTAGCCATCCTCGGTGAACCTGCCGGCAGCTTCAGGAGTATTGTAGTAAGTCCTGTTCACCCACGGCGCCCGCATCAGGAGTTCTCCGGGCGATTTGCCGTCGTGAGGAACATCAGTTCCGTTGGCGCCAACTATCCTGACGTCGCAGCCCACCACCATCAGCCCCTGCTTTCTCTGTTGCGCCCACTTTTCCTCATTGGTCAGATGGGCTGCCGTCCAGGGCTTGGGTTTGTTGGTTGTCGCCCACGCCGTATTCTCGGTGGCCCCGTAGCCGTGATAGACCGTGGCCCCGGTCAATTCATAAAAGCCCTTTATCATGGATATCGGTGGCCTGCTGGCGCCGGAGACGAAGCGCACGCGGCTGAAGTCAGGCTTTTTCTCCATCCCCCTTATATATTCCAGCATGGGCATATAGACGGCCGTGCCGGCGACGCCGGCGGTTACCTTCTCCTGCACCATCAGGTCAATGATGGGGCCCATATCCTGGGTGGTGAATCTCCCGGGAAAGACTATCTTGGCGCCGGTCAAAAGGGCGGCGTGGTGATTGAACCATCCCACGACATGATAAATAGGCACCAGTTGCAGTAAGGAGTCCCTGAGGGTCAACTCCAGGTTGAGGGCGGCCGTGCAGGCCATGAGATAGCCATTGCGGTGGGAGTAATAGACTCCTTTTGGCCGTCCGGTGGTGCCGGTGGTGTAGCAGCCGGCATAAGCGGACGTTTCATCTATAAGTGGCCAGGAATGCTCTGGCTTGGCCTGCCGCAGGAGGTCCTCGTAGGTATAGAGCGGTTTCAGTTTGGCGGCGATGTCAGCGGGCTTTTTATCGGTCAGGATGACCCATCCCTTGCGCGGCGTGAATTCGGCTGCGATGGCCTCCGCCGCGGGGATGGCTGTCTCATCAACGAAGACCAGCTCCGCCTGAGCGTGGTTGGCAACGTAGACCAGGTCTGACGGCGACAGTCTCATGTTCATTTGCAGCATCACCGCCGCAATTCCCGGGATGGCGAAGCAGAGTTCATGATAGCGATATGTGTTCCATTCCAGCACCCCTACCCGGTCCCCCTGCCTAATCCCCAGGGCTTCCAGGGCGTTGGCCAGCCTTTGTATCCGCTCGTAGGAATCTTTGAAGGTGTAGCGGAAGATGCCGCCCGGCGTGCGGCTGACGATTTTCTGGCCGGCGTAGTTCCTGACGGCGTGTCTAAGTATGGTGGTCACGTTCAGGGGAAAGTCATCATGCGAGGTTGCCGGGAAGCCCTTTATTGTTTCCATCCTTGTTTCTTTCTCCATTCTTCCGCCGGGATGCTTAACCTTGAGCGGGGTGCAGTGTCGCCAGATGTTCCTGTAAATCGTCCTGTGATAATTATAGCCGCAATATGGGCTATGTCAAGGAAGGCGTGCGGTGCTATTGACCCGGACCGATAAGTGATGCTATAATTCCTGCTTAAGTTGGGGAAAATATTATGGTAGGGTCCCGCCGAAGGGCAAGAGCACTCGCCCTGCAGGCGCTTTACGAGATAGATTCGGTGGAGCATGAGGCGGGGACGGTGCTGGACCGTATCCTGGCCAGTGAGCAAATGTCCGAAGAGAATGCCGCCTTTGTCCGTGGGCTGGTCAATGGTGCCCTCGATAAGAAGGATAAAATCGACGCCAAGATTCAAAAGTTTGCTCCTGCCTGGCCGATAGAGCAGATACCGGCGGTGGACCGGAATATCTTGAGGCTTGCAATCTTCGAGATTTTGTTTGATAATAAGGTGTCGATGAAAGTGGCTATTAACGAGGCGGTCGAACTGGCTAAGGCGTTTGGTGCTGAGAACTCGCCTAAGTTTGTCAATGGTGTCCTGGGTTCAATTAGCGCGCTTGCCAGTAGCTAGAGGGCTTCTAGAAAGGGGAGTATAAATTGGCAACCGTTTATGAGCGGGTGAAGAAGATAGTTGTCGAGCAGTTGGGAGTTGAGGAGAGCGAGGTGGTGGCAACTGCCAGCTTTGTTGACGACCTGGGTGCTGATTCTCTGGACCTGGTAGAACTTGTCATGTCTATGGAGGAAGAGTTCAGCAATCCCACTCGTAAGGTTGAGATACCTGACGAGGATGCGGAGAAACTGATAACTATCCAGGGCGCGGTCGATTACCTCAAGGACCTGGGTGTTGGTGATAATTAGAGCAGTATTCTTCGACTGGTTTAATACCCTCGCCCGTTATGACCCGCCCCGGCATGAATTGTATGGTCAGTTGTTCCGGCAGTTTGGCATCGGGATTTCTGCCGGGCAAATAATGCACGGAGTTGCCGCCGCTGACCAGTATTACCTGGAGGAAAACTCCCGTTCGCCGGTGGAGAAGAGAAGCCCTGAGGCACAGAGCCAGGTCTGGGTGGAGTACCAGAGGTTGATTCTGGCCGGAGGCGGCGTCACTGCAGATAAAGCGCTGCTTCTGAAGCTCATCCAGGCCGGACGGCAGCTTTTTAAGGATACCACCTTTGTCCTGTTTGATGATGTCCTGCCAACCTTTAGCAGATTGGATGAGCAAGGGTTTGTCCTGGGGCTGCTCACCAATCTGACCAGGGACGTGGGCGCTATCTGCCGTAAGCTGGGATTGGGACCCCTCCTTGATTTCGTGGTCAGTTCGGGGGAGATAGGCGTTGATAAGCCGTCTCCCCGTTTTTTCCTGGCGGCCCTGGAAAAGGCCGGCGTCCAGCCCCGGGAAGCAGTCCACGTGGGCGACCAGTACCGGGTAGACGTGGTCGGGGCCAGGGGAGTGGGCATCAACCCCATACTTATTGACCGCTACGACCTGCATCCCGATATCAGCGACTGTCCCCGGATTCACAGCCTGGCCGAGCTGGCCCCATACCTTCAACCCTCATCTGCTTAGCCGCTCAGGCTGCGGTCAAGTGGCTTGGCGGTGTGTTATCCCCCAGACTTGCCATAGACGCTGATTACCGTTTAAAATAGTGATACCTGGCAGAGACTATTTCGGAAACAGGCTGGGACATGCCCCTGTAGCTCAGATGGATAGAGCAGCGGTTTCCTAAACCGCGTGTCGGGCGTTCGAATCGCCCCAGGGGTACCACTTTTTAAAGCTAAAGGGTCATTTCTCTTTGAAGGAAAGCCTGATGGAGTGCTTCCACGCAGAAGGGGTACTGCCTGATGAGGACGGAACACTTACAATAAAGAAACCGGCAAGAAGGGACGCGCAATAGTTGAGATTGATACTGACGGTAGCTATGTTTTGAGCGAGACTGATATTGAAGAGAGTGATAAGGTGAAGATGTTCGATAAGTTCATTGATGATTTAAAAAGTTTGCTCTCGTAGGAGGGGGTAGCTTGGGGGTGAGATGATGTTTGATATAAAAAAATTCAATCAAACAAAGAAAGTAAATGAGAGATATGTTAGACGTATAAAAGCTCTACTAGGATTTGTCATTCCGTTCCTCCCATCGCAGTTCGTTGCGCTCTATAGCCATAATCTTCTCCAGCCTCCGTTGATATGCTTGTTCACGGGTGAAGCCGGCTTCAAGGAAGGTTACCACCAACTCTACGGCTAGCTCAAAACCCACCACGCGTGCTCCCAGGCAGAGCACATTCATGTTGTCATGCTCTACGCCCTGATGCGATGAATAGGTATCATGGCAAAGGCAGGCACGGATACCGGGGACCTTGTTGGCGGCTATGCAAGCGCCAACGCCACTTCCACAGACTAACACCCCGTGCTGGGCACTTCCTGAGATGACCGCACGGGCAACCATCACGGCAAAGTCGGGATAGTCGTCCTCGGGGTCGAACTTATGTGCTCCCAGGTCTTCTATGTCATACCTGCCGCTTAGCCGGGCTGCCAGTTCATTTTTCAGGGCAAAGCCGCCATGGTCAGCCGCTATTGCCACGCTGAGTTTCATACTTGCCTCCTCTGCAAAAGCTGAAGGGCTTCATTCACGACACGCTGAGCAGTCAGCCCCAGTTTTTCATATATTACCTCGCCCGGAGCCGAAGCGCCAAACCGAGAAACCCCTACAGCCACCCCGTCCAGACCCACGTAGTGCTCCCAGCCGATGGGCGACGCTGCCTCTATTGAGATGCGGTTTCGTATATCAGCAGGCAGGACTTCGCTCCGGTATTCTGGAGGCTGGGTATCGAACAGTCCCCACGAAGGCAGGGAAACAACCCGTGCCGCTATATCCTTCTCCTGCAGAAGCCTGCCGGCCTCAAGGGCAATATGGACTTCAGAGCCGGTGCCGATGATGATAATATTCGGTGTCTCTGATGCTTGCCATAGAATATAGCCACCGCGCCGCAGACCGCTGGCAGAAGCCAGCGACGACCGGTCAAGTATGGGGAGGTTCTGGCGGCTGAGGACGAGAGCTGTGGGTCCGCGGCGGTTCTCCATGGCCACTTTCCAGGCCTCTGCTGTCTCGGTGGCGTCCGCCGGGCGAATCGTGGTCAGGTTTGGCACGGCGCGAAGACCCATAAGCTGCTCAATGGGCTGGTGAGTGGGGCCATCCTCACCCAGGCCAACAGAGTCATGGGTGAAGATGAATATCACCCTGAGTCCCATAAGTGCCGCCAGGCGGATCGGTGGGCGCATATAGTCGTAGAAAATGAGAAACGTCCCGGTATATGGTATGGTGCCTCCATGAAGTGACATGCCATTGGCGATAGCGCCCATAGCATGTTCGCGCACGCCGAAGTGCATGTTGTGGTCGCAGTATTCCTCAAAACCGTAGAAGTGGTCTTTCAAGGTTGTCTTGGTGGAAGGAGCCAGGTCCGCCGAGCCGCCGGTAAATGAGTGTACTCTCCGCGCGATGGCGTTCATCACCTGACCGGAAGCGGCGCGCGTGGCAACCGGTTTGCTCCGGTCTTTGAAGAGGTCGTCAAGCTCACAATCCCATACCTCCGGCAGGTCTCCACGTAAATCCTCCTCCAGTTGCTGGGCTTCCCGCGGGTGAGCTTTGCGGTAGGCTTCCAGATGGGCTTCCCATTCCTGTTGCCATTGTCTGCCCCGCTCCACGGCCAGGCGCATATGAGCCAGCGCTTCCGGAGGAACGGTAAACGGCTCTTCGTATGCCCAGCCCAGATTCTGTTTAGCCAAACGCACTTCTTCCGTGCCCAGAGGTTCACCATGGGCTGAGGCCGTTCCTGCTTTATTGGGACTGCCATAGCCGATGAGTGTGTGACAGATTATCAGACTGGGACGACCAGTTTCTGCCTGCGCCAGCCGTATGGCGTATTCCACCGTAGACGTGTCCATGCCGTCAATGGGGCCGATGACGTGCCAGCCATATGATTGGAAACGCTGAGGCACGTTCTCAGCGAATGAAATGCTTGTTCTTCCCTCAATGGAGATACCATTATCGTCATAGAGGTAAATAAGTTTACCCAGCTTGAGCATACCAGCCAGGGAGGCTGCCTCCGAGGAAACCCCCTCCTGCATATCTCCGTCAGAAACTATGGCATACACGTAGTGGTCGATTATCTCGTGACCGGCGTGATTATAGTGCCCTGCCAGCCATCTCTCAGCAATGGCCATACCCACACCATTGGCGAAACCCTGGCCCAGAGGTCCGGTGGTTGCCTCGGCACCGGGGACGAGTCCATATTCCGGGTGGCCTGGCGTCCGGCTCCCCCACTGGCGAAACTGCTTGATGTCGTCCAGCGACAGGTCATAGCCGGTGAGGTAAAGAAGAGCATATAACAGCATGGAGGCGTGGCCGGCTGAGAGTACAAAGCGGTCCCGGTCCGCCCATTTAGCGTCGCCGGGGTTGTGTTTGAGGAACCTGTCCCATAGCACGTAGGCCATCGGCGCCGCCCCCATCGGCGTACCCGGGTGCCCGGACTGAGCCTTCTCTACCGCATCCACCGCCAGAAAGCGAATGGTATTGATGCATAACTCATCTATTGATTCCGCAGTCATAGCCACCTCCATCTTCAGTCACTGTATCTTTGTCGCGGCAGCAGATAGCATGTTCCCGATGATGCCATAAGCACTTATCGGCTTATATCCCGTGCGTTGTTCCCTGTCCCGAACGAGATAGCCTGAGAATGGCGCGAGCCGGTGCTCCGTCTGCTTGAATGAGTTTCAGCGGCAGGCATACCGGTAATACCTGCCCGGGACCACAGCCGACAGGTTAAGGCCCTCGATTATCCAGACGCCGCCGCCGAGAAGTATCCTGTGGATGTCGCTGCCCCCGCGCTTATAGCTGCCCACCGACAGGTAATCAACACCGACGGCCTCAAATTAAGCCCGTAAAACGAATTGATGGTCTCCAGATTGATGGGCATCTGGTAAACTCTGTCCCGGTATACGGTCAATACCTGGTGACGGTAGCTATTAAGGGCGGTGAAGCGCTTGATATACTTCAGGACCCTCTCATTTGAAGTGTGAAATATATGGGTGCCGTATTTATGAAATTCAATGCCCGTTTCCTCATCAATTTGAGAAAAGCAGTTGCCCCCCAAGTGGCTGCGCTTGTCGATGACAACCACGGGCTCGTTTTTATCCTGAGCGATTCGCTCGGCGATTACGGAACCGAAAAAACCGGAGCCAACAACCAGGTACTTGAGATTCGTCAAATCCATCGAAACGACCTGCGCTGCATTGAAAAAGACAGTACCATCATATATTTGGGACTCTGACACTGTCAATGTCCACGCTGTGAAATGTTGCTCGGCAGAATTGACTTGGGGTGATGAGACGGTATAGGATATGGCTTGGTGGATTGTGGTAAAATATTGGTGGGCGCAGGAGTGTAGCTCAGCCTGGTAGAGCAGCGGTCTCCAAAACCGTCGGTCGCGGGTTCGAATCCTGCCACTCCTGCCAAAAAGGAATGGTGAAGATGTTTATCGGGCTTATTTTAGTTGCCGTAGGTATCTTTGCTCTTCTCATCAAGCTGGGGGTGCTCAGCGGTTCGTTATGGGACTATACCTGGCCGGCCATCCTCATTATCCTGGGGCTTGTTCTCCTGTTCGGGCGGTACTCTCGGCGTGCCTGGGGATGGTGCCGACCGTGGTTTTTTCCAGGAGAGGGTGAGAGAAAACACTAAAATATGCCGAGGTGGTGGAATCAGGTAGACACGCCATCTTGAGGGGGTGGTGAGCGTAAGCTCGTAGGAGTTCAAATCTCCTCCTCGGCACCAAAAAAATAGGATGTGCGGAAGTAGTTCAGCGGTAGAATGCCTCCTTGCCAAGGAGGAGGTCGCGAGTTCGAATCTCGTCTTCCGCTCCAGCGGGGCGACGTAGCCAAGTGGTTAAGGCGGGGGTCTGCAAAACCCCTATTCACCGGTTCGAATCCGGTCGTCGCCTCCAATTTTATCTTGAAGTTCGTCGCCGAAGGCAGTAATAGGTGTTGAAATATATAACACCGATGGATTTTTAGTGTTTGACCCAATCACTGCATAGGTTTGGATATTTGGCAAACGGTTAAGGAGCAGTCACTACAAGATATTCGAGGCCTTCATTAGGCCATTTTACCCAGAAACGAAAGACAAGTTGCTTCTCTTCACCCTGACGTAGATAGACCTCGGTAGATGTGCTGTTCCGTCCTTGATATACTTGGTCCTGGGGGCGTACTTGGGCAAAGACAGTAATGGTTCCAGAGTCGCCCAAATTCTGGACTCTGGCCACAACTTGAAGACGCCAGTAGCCCTCTTCAATTTGCTCATTTTGATAGTCCCCCTTGTATTCCAGCACTGAGCCCTTTGGCTTTGGTGTTGGCGCTGGAACTGTCACTGTCGCTGTCGCTGTCACTGTTGGTGGTGGTATAGGTGTAGGTGCTGGTCTGGTACAGCCAAAGGTGCCCAGAATTAGCAAAACTCCCAATAGTAATACGTGCGAACCCTTCATTTGAATATCTTTTCGTTACCCCCATTATTCTCTCTAATAATAACCCTGTCAACCGTATTGCTGCGTTACCCCAGAAGTTTTTTAGGTCAGAATGTTGGCGATGGGTGAAACCATATTATCAGTCGCCATACCTATTGGCATGATACCCGTTAATGGTGTTTATGTGTTCAACAAGGGAAGAGCGAAAAGGCTAAGGTTGTCCCAAGACCATGTTAGACCTTTGGCTAGAAAAGGCCTACTAAAGGCGCAGAAGCTAGGACATGACTGGGTAGTGTTAGACCTGAACTACACTAGGAAAAGAAAGGTAAAAGGGGGTAAGAAATGAAACAGAAATCACTGAGACAATTGGCTAAAGAACTGGGAGTTAGTCATTCCTATCTTTCACAGGTCAAACATGGTAAACGCCCAGCTAGTGCCAAAGTGGTAAGCAAAATGGTAAGCATTGGTAAGCGCCAAATTGACGATAACTATTGCAGTGGCTATAATCTTAAATACGCCGGGATGGCGGAACTGGCAGACGCAGCGGACTTAAAATCCGCCGGAGCAATCCTTGTGGGTTCGAGTCCCACTCCCGGCACCAGTGGAGGTAGATATGCCCTGGTTTATCTTCGTGCTGCTGGGGTATCTTCTGGGTTCTATCCCCACCGCTTATATTGCCGGGCGCCTGGTAAAAGGCATTGATATCAGGGTGGTGGGGAATGGCAACATGGGCGCCGCCAATGCCTTCAGCCAGCTAGGCCGAAGAATCGGGGTGATGGTGGGCATGGCGGATGCCTGCAAGGGGGCCCTGGCGGTCCTCATCGCCAAGGTAAGCGGCGCTCCCCAGGTGGCCGTTTTTCTCGTCGGCACGGCAGTGGTGGCTGGCCACAACTGGCCGGTGTTTCTCGGCTTCAAAGGTGGCCGCGGAGAGGCTACCACTATCGGCGTGCTGCTGACCCTGTTGACTCTGCCAATGGCCATCCTGGCCGCGCCGGCGCTGGCCACTCTTCTTATCAGGAAAAACGTAATCGTGACCAGCTGGGTCTTGTTTGTGCCGCTGCCGCTGGTGAGCTGGCTGCTGGGGGTGCCTGCGCCGCTGATTGGCTACGGCGTGGCTTTGCCTTCGCTGGTGGGGGTGACCCATTTCTTGAGGACGCGGCGGGCGGCCCACGTCTCAGACGCGGGGAGCGCCTAGACGCGCTTCCTTTTTATCGCGGTGCGGACGGCTTGCTCGATATCCCCGGCGGTGAGGCCGTACCTCTGGAAAAGCTCAGCCTGCTTGCCTGATTTAGCGTAGGTGTCCTTGATGGCGATGTGCTCCACCGGCACCGGCTGGTGTTTGGCGGTGACCTGAGCGACAGCGCTGCCCAGTCCACCGTGCTCCAGGTGTTCTTCAGCGGTAACAATGGCCCCCGTCTCCGCAGCCGCGGCGATGATGGCCGCGCTATCAACCGGCTTGAGAGTGGACATGTTCAGGACGCGGCAGTCTATGCCTTCCCGCGCCAGGTCTTCAGCCGCTTCCAGCGCCGCAGAGACCATGAGGCCAATGGCTATGATGGTGGCATCTTTGCCCGGCTTCATAAGCACCGCCTTGCCCAGGTCGAGCCGGTAGTCCCGGTCATAGACCAGCGGGGTCTTGGGACGGCACAGCCTGATGTAAAAGGGACCGTAAGTGGCGGCAGCTGTCTTTACCGCCTGGGCAGCTTCAACGGCATCGGCGGGGACAATGACGGTAAAACCGGGCAGGGAGGCAATCAGGGCCAGGTCTTCAATGGACTGATGTGAAATGCCATCCTCGCCGACGCTGATGCCGCCATGGGTAGTGACCAGCTTGACGTTCAGCCCGGGCTGGGCGATGCACATCCTGACCTGGTCAAAACAGCGGCCGGGGGCAAACACGGCGAAGGTGCTGGCGAAGGGGACCTTGCCTGAAGCTGCCAGTCCGGCGGCAATGCCCATCATGTTTTGCTCGGCGATGCCGCAGTCGAAGAAGCGGTCGGGGAACTGGCGGGCAAAAAAATGAGTCATGGTCGAGCGCGCCAGGTCGGCGTCCAGCACCACGATGTCCGGGTTCTCCTTGCCCAGCTCAACCAGCGTCTCACCGTAGGCTTCTCTCATGGATGTTTTCTGCGTCATGCCTAAGCCAGCTCCTCCAGAGCAGTCTTTACTTCGGCGGGGGTTGGCACCTTACCGTGGAAATCGGGGTTGTTCTCCATAAAGCTGACCCCTTTGCCCTTGACGGTGTGGGCGATGATGACGGTGGGCTTTCCTTTGACCGACCTTGCCCGCTCGAAAGCATCGAGAAGCTGGGAAAGGTCATGGCCGTCCACCTCGATGACATACCAGCCAAAGGCCTCCCATTTCTTGTTGAACGGCTCCAGGTTCATGATGTCACGGTTCCAGCCGTCAAGCTGGATGCCATTGTTGTCCACGATGGCGACCAGGTTGTCAATCTTGAAGTGGGCGGCGGCCATGGCGGCTTCCCATACCTGTCCTTCATCGCATTCGCCATCTCCGAGCAGGGCATACACCCGGTAGTCCTGCGAGTTGAGGCGGGCGGTCAGAGCGGTGCCGATGGCAAAGGACAAGCCCTGTCCCAGGGCGCCGGCGGACATCTCTACACCCGGGGTACACGCCCTGTCGGTGTGGCCCTGAAGACGGCTGTCCATCTGCCGCAGTGTGGCCAGCTCTTCTACCGGCAGGTAACCGCACTCGGCCAGGACAGCATAAAGCAGCGGGGCAGCATGTCCCTTGCTCAGGATGAACCTGTCCCGCTCTGGCCAGCAGGGGTCTGCCAGCCGGTGGCGCAGCACCTTGAAGAAGAGGGCGGTGACAATCTCCACGGCTGACAGGGAGCCTCCGGGGTGGCCGCTGCCGGCCTGGCTTATCATGGTGATGATATGGCGGCGCAGCCTTTTGGCGATGGCCCTCATGTCCTCGATGGACGGCGTCCGGGCTTTAGCCGGGGAGGAAAAAGCCTGGCCTGCTCCCACATCCGCCGGGGCTGATGACGAACTATTCAGTTTAGGCAAGGACATAAACCCCCTATCTATCAGGATTATACAATAGTCACAGTCTCAAGGTCTACCATGACTATTACTCCTCCAGCAGCCCTTCCAGCAGCACCCGGGCCGCTTTCTTGTCCAGGGGCTGGTTATTATTGCCGCACTTTGGCGACTGAACGCAACTGGGACAACCCTCCACGCAGGGGCATTCGGAAATTGCTTTTAGTGTAGTCTGCCACAATTGCTCAATCAGGTCAAAGCCTTTCTCGGCGATGCCGATGCCGCCGGGATAGCCGTCATAGATGAATATCCCGGCCCTCCCCGTGTCAGGGTGGAATGGAGTGGACACGCCGCCGATATCGTTGCGGTCGCAGAGGGCGAACATGGGAAGTATGCCAATGGCGGCATGCTCGGCGGCATGAAGTCCGCCGGGAAAGTCCAGTTGCTCTCTGTCTATCCGGGCCACCGCCCCGGGTGGCAGGTCAAACCAGAGGGCGACGGTGGGGAAGTGCTGAGGGGGCAGGTCGAGAGGCTCTTCCCCGATTACCTCCTCGGTGAACTGGGCCTTTTTCTTGAAGCCGACCACGGTGGTGGTGACTTCCACATCGCCCAGGTAGACGCCGGTCTGCCCCGAGCTTTTCTGGCGCATCACGTTGAGGACATGCAGGCCGGTTATCTCCATGGTCTGGGTATAGTAGGAAACTTCGGTCGGCCTGGCGCGGGCGGTGCGGCTGTCCAGGTTGAGCTCGGTGACCAGGTAAGGCTCTCCCTGGTGCAGGTAAATCGCACCGGGATGTATCTGGAACAGGGCGACGCTGGCCTCTATAGTCTCCAGAATGGAGCCGTTGGAGGCATTGATAAGAGCAAAGTTCTCTCCGGAGGCGGAGCGGATGCTGACGTTCTGTGCCGGGTAGGCGATGGCAGGCAGCGGATACCAGCGTTTGCTGCTCTCTTTGACTATGCCCTGCTTCTGTAGCTCGGCCAGCTCCTGGCCGAGGGCGGGGCCGAAGAATTTATCGTCGATGCTGGATACAGGCAATTCCCAGGCGGCACAGAGCAGGTGCGCCCTCAAAATGTATGGGTTTTCAGGATTGATAAGGGCATTTTCAAAGCTTTTGCCAAAGAACGCCTCAGGGTGGCGCATGAAGTACTGGTCAAGGGGGTTGTCCAGGCCGATAAGGAAACTCAGGGACTGCTCTTTGCCCCGGCCGCTTCTTCCCGCCTGCTGCCAGGTGCTGGCGATGCTTCCCGGGTAGCCGGTAAGCACCGTGGCTCCCAGGTCACCGATATCTATGCCCAGCTCCAGGGCTGTAGTGGCCACCGCGCCGAGAAGCTGGCCGGTGAAAAGCTCATGCTCAATCTGGCGGCGCTCTTCGGGAAGATAGCCGGCGCGGTATGGCTTGATTTTCTCGGCCAGGGCCGGGTCTACCTCGGCCAGCCTCTGCCTGGCGTAGGTGTAGATAAGCTCGGTCAAGCGGCGACTGCGGGCGAAGGCCAGGGTGCGGATGTTGCGGCTGACCAGTTCGGCGAACAAGCTGGCGGCTTCGCTGTTGGCGCTACGCCGCACGCTCCTGGCTATGTCTATGAGCGGGGGGTTCCAAAAGGCGAAGTCCTTGCCCCCGTGAGGGGCGCCGTCATCAGCGACCACCTCAAAGGGTAGCCCGGTCAGCCTTTGGGCGTGCTCGCCGGGGTTGGCAAGGGTAGCCGAGCAGCAGATAAATTGAGGGTGCGAGCCGTATAGCTCACACAGTCGCCGCAAACGGCGCAGCACACAGGCGACGTGGGAGCCGAAAACGCCGCGATAGGTATGGGCTTCGTCCACTATGACATATCTCAGGTGGTGCAGTAGCCTTGACCACTGGCGATGGTTGGGCAATATGCCGACATGGAGCATGTCCGGGTTGGTAAGGATTATCCTGGCCCGCTTCCTTATTTCAGCGCGCTGGGACAGTGGAGTGTCGCCGTCAAAGGTGGCGAACTCCGCCATCTTCAGCATGTCGGGATGGAAAAGCTGGCTCAGGCCGTGGAGCTGGTCCTGGGCCAGGGCCTTGGTCGGAAAAAGGTAGAGAGCGCAGCTGAACGGCTCGCCCAGGAGCGTCTCCAGCACCGGGACGTTGTAGCACAGCGTCTTGCCGCTGGCGGTGGGGGTTGCCACCATGACATTGTTGCCCTTTCGGGCGATGTTTATGGCTTGAGCCTGATGTGTATAAAAGCGTGGCAGGCCGTGCTTGTGGAGGCAGTCCTGGAGGCGGCCGGGCAAGGGTTTATCCAGCCCGGCATAGCTTGCCTGGCGGGACGGGATGTGCTCCACATGGGTGGTCTGGCCGCTGTAGGCGGGCTGAGCCGCGAGGTGGCGCAGAAAGGCCGCCGAATCCACCATGTTTCCTTCCGTCAGACGGACATAATCTCGATGCCGTAATCAAGCAGCTCCATATCGAACCGTCCGTTGGAGATGAAGGCCACTACTTTGGACAGTGTCTGGTTAACATGCCGCGCATCGTTGCTGACACAGCAAATTCCCAGGGTGACCAGCTGCCACAAATCGTTGTCGTCAACCTCGGCTATGGAGACGTTGAACGTGCTTTTTACACGGGTAGTGATGGACTTTACCACCTGTCTCTTGCCTTTGAGGGACAGGTTTTCCGGCAGGCGCAGGCTAACCTTACATATACCAATAGTCATGCCACTGCTTGTTTGGTGCCTGCCGATATCCGGACGCCATACCTACCGGCCCAGGCTGGCCAGGAACTCGGCATTGTTTTTTGTCTTTCGCATGTTATCTATAATTCGCTCGGTAGCTTCGGTGAAGTTAACCGAGTCGGCGGCAATCATGGATGCCATGCGGCGGAGAAGCCAGACCTTGCTCAGCGTCTCCTCGTCCAGCAGTAGCTCTTCTCGCCTGGTGCCGCTGCGTGCGATATCTATGGCCGGGAAAATGCGGCGCTCTGCCAGGCGGCGGTCGAGGTGAACCTCCATGTTGCCTGTCCCCTTGAACTCCTCGTAAATAAGCTCGTCCATGCGGCTGCCGGTGTCAATGAGACAGGTGGCGATGATGGTCAGGCTGCCACCTTCAAGGGTGTTGCGGGCGGCGCCGAAGAAGCGTTTGGCCGGGTGAAGGGCAGCCGGGTCAATGCCGCCGGAGAGGGTGCGGCCGCTGGGAGGTACGGCTAGATTGTACGCCCGGGTAAGACGGGTGATGCCGTCAAGCATGATGAGCACATCTTTGCCGCTCTCCACTATTCGCTTGGCCCTTTCCAGGCCCAGCTCGGCGACGCGAGCCTGGTTCTCCGGCGGCTCGTCGAAGGTGGCGGCTATCACCTCGCCCCTGACCGACTGCTTCATATCGGTGACCTCCTCGGGTCGCTCGCCGATGAGGCACACTATCAGATAGATGTCGCCATAATTGGTGGTGGCGGCATTGGCTATGGACTTGAGCAGTACGGTCTTACCGGCTTTGGGAGGTGACACTACCAGGCCGCGCTGTCCCCGCCCGATGGGGGCGATGAGGTTTATCATGCGAGTGGACAGGTCATTGCTCGAAGTCTCCAGGTTGACCAGCTTGTCGGGGAAGGTAGGAGTCAACGAACCGAAAGAGGGGCGCTTTTTGGCCATTTCCGGGTCCATGTCATTGACCGCCTCTACCCGGAGCAAGCTGTAATACCTTTCGCCTGCCTTGGCCGGTCTACCCTGGCCGATAACCATGTCACCATTGCGCAGCTCAAAACGGCGTATCTGCGACTGGGAGACATAGATATCAGTGGGGCTGGGCAGCAGGCTATCTTGCCTGAGGAAGCCATAGCCCTCGTCCGTAGTCTCCAGGATGCCGCCGCAGAAAATGTTGCCTTGCTGTTCGGTATGGGCCTGGAGCAGGCGCATGATGATGTCCTGTTTCTTGCTGGTGGCAAGGTTGGTAAGGCCCATCTCCCTGCCTATCTGAATCAATTCCTCTCTGGTTTTGCTTTCGAGTTGGCTGATGTTCATTTCCGGCCTCATAGTGTACATGTTTGGACTCCTCATCCCGGTTTTCGGCAGGCGTATTATACTTACGGTCTCCCACAGTGGGGGAGCGGCGTTGGCCAGGTCGCTGCCCCGCGGGTCATTGTCCGCGGAAGCTAGCTCCTGGGGGCTGACTTACTCTGGTCTCTCACATGCGCTATACTCTGCCAGTCGGCAAGGAAGCGGCTGACACCTACATCGGTCAGCGGATGGCGTATCATCTGCATCAATACGGCAAAGGGCACAGTAGCAATATGGGCGCCGGCCTTGGCCGCAGCCACACAGTGTTCGGGGTGGCGGATGCTGGCGGCAATCACCTGGGTTGGCAGCGGGTATTGCCGGAATACCTGGACAACGTCTTTGACTACCTCCATGCCATTGTGGCCGGCATCATCCAGCCTGCCGACAAATATGCTTACATAAGCGGCGCCGGCCAGCGCTCCCAGCAAGGCCTGGTTCACCGAGAAGCACAGCGTAAAGTTTACTTTTATGTTATCTTTGGCCAGGGCTGAAGTCGCCTCAAGCCCGCTGATGGTTGCCGGGACCTTAATCACCACGTTCGGCGCCCAGGCGGAGATATGCTGCGCCTGTTCGATAATCTCCTCAGTTCCCTCGGCTACCACTTCGGCGGAGACGGGGCCGGGGACAATAGAGCAAATCTCTTTGATGGCAGACTGATAGTCAGTAGTGGCCTCTTTGGACATCAGGGTGGGATTGGTGGTAATGCCGCTGATGATGCCGAGCCTGGCGGCTTGCCTGATGTGGTCGATATTGGCCGTATCCAGAAAGATGAGCACTGTTACCTCCTCGATGATGTCTCAGCCTGGCTTAAGATGAAAGCGGCAGTGGCGGTTGGTCTCCTTCACGCAATATATCCTTGGCCACACCGATGAAATCGCGGAAAAGCGGATGGGGATGGCCGGGGCGGGAGTTAAACTCGGGATGAAACTGGCAGCTTGCCATCCACGGGTGGTCGGCTATCTCACACAGTTCAACCAGCTCCCCATCGGGAGATAGCCCGCTACAGACCAGCCCAGCCTCTTCCAGGCGGGCGCGAAACTGGTTATTAAACTCAAAGCGGTGCCTGTGGCGTTCATATATCACTTGTTGACCATAGGCTTCGAGCGCCCGGCTGCCCGCAGCCAGGTGGCAGGGATACTTGCCCAGGCGCATGGTGCCCCCTTTGTCTTTCATTCCCCTTTGTTCCGGCAGGATGTCGATGACGGGGTGGGGCGTGGATGCGTCAAACTCGGTAGAATTCGCCTGTGGCGAATTCAGCGCATGGCGGGCAAACTCGATGACCATCACCTGCATCCCCAGGCACAGGCCCAGGTAGGGGATTTTGTTGGTCCGGGCATAGGTGGCTGCTCTTATCATGCCCTCTATACCTCTGGTGCCGAAGCCGCCGGGCACCACAATGCCCTGGGCGTTGCGCAGCAGCGCCTCGCTGCCCTCTTTTTCCAGGTCTTCAGAGTGGACCCAGATGAGGTTGAGGTGCCGGTTGTGGTACAGGGCAGCGTGCTCCAGCGCCTCGCGCACCGAGTAGTAAGAGTCTTTCAGGTCCACATATTTGCCCACCAGGGCGATATTAACCGTGTCGCGCGGGCTCTTGATGCGTGCCACCAGCTCCCGCCACTGGGTCAGGTCTGGCAAAGCAGCTTCGAGGCCGAGCTTGTCCACAATCAGGTGCCCCAGCCCCTCATCCTCCAGCACCAGCGGCACCTCGTAGACGGTAGGGACCGTAGGCAGTGGGATGACTGCCTGGCGCTCAACATCGCAAAACAAAGATAGCTTATTTTTTAGCGCCTCCGGAATGGGGAGGTCGCTGCGGCAGATGAGAATATCAGGCTGGATGCCGATGCGCCTGAGCTCGTTGACGCTATGCTGCGTGGGCTTGGTCTTCAGCTCTTGAGTGGAGGTGAGGTAAGGGAGCAGGGTTACGTGCACGTAGAGCACGTTGTCCCGGCCGGCATCGTTTCTCATCTGCCTGATGGCCTCAAGAAATGGCTGTCCCTCAATGTCACCTACGGTGCCGCCCACCTCTATAATGAGCACCTGGGCCTGCGATTTCTCGGCCAGGCGCTTAAACCTGTCCTTTATCTCGGTGGTAACGTGGGGCACTACCTGGATGGTGCCACCCAGAAAGTCTCCCCGTCTTTCCTTGGCAATCACCGCGCTGTATATCTGTCCTGCAGTGACGTTGGAGTCGGCGGTAAGGTTGATATCAATAAAGCGCTCATAGTTGCCCAGGTCAAGGTCGGTCTCAGCCCCGTCCTGGGTGACAAAGACTTCGCCGTGCTGGTACGGTGACATAGTCCCCGGGTCAACGTTGAGATAAGGGTCTAGCTTTTGTACCGAGACCGTGACATGGCGAGCTTTGAGGATAGTGCCAATAGAGGCGACGGTGATACCCTTGCCGACCGAACTAACTACACCGCCAGTAACAAAAATATACTTTGGCATCCAGGAGAACCAAGTTCTAAGGACTTAATCAAAGAGTCTCGCGTTAGGTTTGAGGGGCGGACAACAGCTTCAAACTTATTATACTGGGGCAAATACCACATTGTCAAGCCCGGAAGAGGGGTGCTGGACAGGGTAAAGGGCAACAGTTATAATCTTGGTGTCGATGACTTCATCCTTCAAGCTCCGCATTCTTTTGACTAGGCAAGAGATAGAAGCCGCCATCAGGAAACTGGCAGCGGAAATCAGCCATGATTACCGTGATAGGTATCCACTGCTGATAGGCGTCCTTAAGGGTTCTTTCATGTTTTTGGCAGACCTTATCCGGAATCTCGATTTCCCGCTGGAGGTGGACTTCATCAGGCTGTCCAGCTACGGCGGCGCCACGGAAAGCTCGGGCAAAGTCAGGGTAGTGCACCATCTTTGCTCGGAGGTGGCGGGCAGGGATGTCCTGGTAATTGAGGATATCGTGGACACCGGGCTGACCATTGCCTTCCTCCTCGATTATCTGAGAAAGAAAAAGCCGGCTTCGTTGAGGCTTTGCGCTCTGGCTGATAAGCCGTCGCGGCGGCGGGTGCCGGTGGTCATTGATTACCCTGGCTTTACCGTCCCCGACCAGTTCCTGGTGGGCTACGGCCTGGACTGGGACGAGAGGTTTCGCAACCTGCCTGAGATATATGCTGTTGATGCTGACGGGCCTTAAATGTGATGAAGGGGCGCCGGATGCCTGATAACGGAGAAATCAAGATACTTGGCGCCGGGATTTCCGGACTGTCTGCGGCTATAAACCTGGTCAGAAATGGCTACCGGGTGACGGCCTTCGAGCGCCAGCCGGACTGTGGACGGAGGTTCCACGGTGACCTGGAGGGCATTGAGAATTGGACATCGAAGGCTGATGCCCTGGAAGAACTGGCCTCGATGAACATAAAGGTCAACTTTGCCTGCCATCCATTTTCCTCTATGTGGCTTTCCAATGGCTATGAGATGCTGAATTTCCGCTTCAAAAGGCCGCTGTTCTACCTGGTGAGGAGGGGAGATATGGAAGATAGCCTGGACCAGGGGTTGAAGAGGCAGGCGCTGGAGCTGGGAGTGGACATAAAGTTCAACTCATCTACGGAGGAGGCAGATATAATTGCTACCGGTCCGGTCCCGCAGCGGATAGCCATGGTGGACAGGGGAATTGTCTTTGAAACTGGCATGGACGATTTCGCCCTCGCCCTGGTCAACGATGCCGTCGCCCCCAGGGGCTATTCTTATCTGGTGGTGTCCAAGGGCTACGGGTGCATGGCGGTGGTCCTTTTTGACCGCTTGGCCTCTGCCAATGTATGCTTTGCCAAGGCTCGCCAGGTCATCGGGCGGCTGGTTGATATTGACATAAAGCGGGAGAAGCCTTTTGGCGGGGTGGGCACTTTTTCGTTGCAAAGCCGTCTGTCTAAAGGGAAGAGCATCTACGCCGGTGAGGCAGCCGGGTTCCAGGACTGTGTACTGGGGTTTGGCATCAGGTATGCCGTGACTTCGGGTTTTCTGTCTGCCAGGAGCATTGTTGACGGGGATGATTACCCGGCATTGGTCAAGGAGAAGATTGAGCCTCTGCTGATGGCGTCAGGGGTGGCCAGGTTTTTATGGGAAAGGGCGGGCTGGGGGCACTACCGGTGCTTGCTGGCACTCACCAAGAGAGTGAAAGAGCCGGTTAATATCCTGCACAGGGCGTGCAACTTCTCCCCGGTGCACGGAATGCTGTTCCCTCTGGTCAGATTTATGCTGAACAGGAGATATAAGGGCCTGCCAATGTGAAGGCAGGAAATCGGCCCTGGGAGCAGCGATGCGAACGTACGACGAAGCCCGTTTAGTATCAGTGGCTAGAGGGAAACTTCCCGCCGACCTTATCCTGGCCAATGCCAGGGTGGTGAACGTCTTCACCGGAAAGGTAGAGCCTGGCAATGTGGCCATTTGCGGGGACAGGATTGCCGGCGTCGGGGACTACCACCAGGCGGCGCAGCAGTTGGACCTGGCCGGCAGGTACGTGGCACCCGGCCTCATCAACGGGCATACTCATCTGGAGAGCTCCATGCTCGATGTCGGCCAGTATGCGCGGGCGGTGGTGCCGCATGGCACCCTGGCTGTGGTCACTGACCTCCATGAGATAGCCAACGTCTGCGGGCTGGCCGGCATAAGGTACGTCCTGAGCTGCGCCCGCCGTTTGCCACTCGACCTTTTCCTGATGGCCCCGTCCTGTGTGCCGGCCAGCCATCTGGAAACTTCTGGCGCCAGCCTTGGCGCGAAGGACATCGGCCAGCTTTTGAGGTGGCGAGGTTGCATCGGGTTGGGGGAGGTGATGAACTTCCCCGGCGTGCTCAACGGCGATGACGCTATCCTGGACAAGATAAGGCTGGCAAAGGGGAGGGTCGTTGACGGTCATGCCCCCGGCCTTGCCGGGAAAGACCTGGCCGCCTATATCGCCGCCGGCATCCAGTCCGACCACGAGTCAATCTCCCTGCCTGAGGCCAGGGAGAAGTTAAGACAGGGCATGTGGGTTATGCTCAGGGAAGGCTCGTCGGAGAAGAACCTGGATGAGCTGCTGCCGCTGGTCACTGATAGCACCTGCAGGCGGTGCCTGTTTGTGGTTGACGACCGCAGTTGCACCGACCTGCTCGGTGATGGTGACGTTGACGCGGTGGTGCGGAAGGCAATCAGCCGCGGGCTTGACCCGGTGCGGGCCATCCAGCTTGCCACCATCAACCCCGCCGAGTATTTCAGGCTGCATAGGCATGGCGCGGTGGCTCCCGGGCGCGTTGCCAACCTGATGGTGCTCGATAATTTGTCCCGGCTGCAAATAGACCTGGTCTTCTATCGGGGCCGCCTGGTGGCCAGGGCGGGCGAGCCGCTGTTCCCCTCTTCCCGGCCCGGTGGCAGAGAGCTTACGAATACGATGAAGATATTGCCTTTTGGCGTGGAGGCGTTGAGGATGCCGGCGTCGGGCGAAAGCCAGGCCGTAATTGAGGTTATCCCCGGCCAGATAGTCACCAGGAAGAGGATGGAGCAGCAGCTCAAGGCCTCGGACGGAGCATTTGTGCCTGATACCGAAAGGGACATTCTCAAGGTGGCCGTGGTGGAAAGGCATAAGGCCACGGGCAATATCGGCCTGGGCATGGTGAAAGGGTTCGGTCTGAAGAGAGGGGTGCTGGCTTCCTCCGTTGCCCACGACGCCCACAATATTGTCGCTGTCGGAGCCGATGATAAGGACATCCTGGTGGCGGTCAATGAGATTGAGAGGTTGCAGGGCGGCCTGGTGCTCGCTGCCGGCGGCAGGGTACTGGCCAGCCTGGCCCTACCGGTTGCCGGGCTGCTATCTGACCAACCGCTGGGGGCGGTGGTAGCCGGGCTAGAGGAGATGGAGCGGATGGCCGTCAGCCTGGGCGTGATGCTACCTTCGCCGTTCGCCACCCTGTCCTTTCTGGCGCTCCCGGTAATCCCGGAGCTACGTGTGACTGACCTCGGCCTGGTGGATGTCAACGAGTTCAGGGTAGTTAAGCCGGGCTTCCGGGTAAGAGAGCCTGTCTAAGTTTGTAGAGGAGGCTGATGGTTACCTATTTTGAAGTGCCGCAGGCCATTTTTGACAATCGTCAGGACGCCGGGCAGCGGCTAGCTGCCGAGCTAGGCGACTACGCTGGCCGCTCAGCCGTAGTGCTGGCCATACCCAATGGCGGTGTGCCGGTGGCGGTGGAAGTGGCCAGCGCCCTGGAAGCCGACCTTGACCTGATGGTTGTCCGCAAAATTCCCCTGCCTCTTAATCCTGAGGCTGGGTTCGGCGCTATTGCCGACGATGGGACAGTCATCCTTAATGAAGATATAGTCAGAAGCGTGGGCTTAAGCCGGCAGCAAATAGAGCACGAGGCGAACAAAGTCAGGGCTGAAGTCAAGCGGCGGAGCCTGCTCTACAAGGGAGACCGGCTGCCGGTGAAGGTCAGCGGCCGGGCGGTGATACTGGTAGATGATGGGCTGGCTTCAGGGGTTACCATGACGGCTGCCGTGCAGTCTGTGCGCTGTAGACATCCCGGGGAGATAGTAGTGGCAGCGCCGTGCGCTTCGGCGAAGACTGCTAATCAGTTGGAAACGGTCGCCGATAAGGTGATAGTCTGCGCTAGCAGCTTTGCTCCGGGGTTTGCCGTGGCTGATTTTTATCGTCACTGGCGTGATGTCAGTGACAGTGAGGTCCTCCGCTGCCTCAGCCGCTGGAAGGCGGGGCGCCCTGGCGGCATGAAGCTGTCCTAGTACTTAGGTGCAGCAATAAGCGTTACAATACCGCCATCTTTTGTGGCGGCATTTCCATGATTTGCGGCTCTGTCTTGGACGATTTCGGCGGCGTCATGGCGAGACCTCCCTGGACTATAATAAGGTTGTTTGCTAGCGCTAGTGTTACGTCAGGTAAATAGGTGACCATTCCGCCCTGTCAGTAATGAAGATAAGTGAGTTGATTCACCGGAAGACTCAGTCGAACGCCCATCCCCCTGACCCCCTTCCCGCCGGGAAGGGGGAGTTAAGTAGAAGAGAGGGGGCTAAAGCCCCCTCTCTATAATCTCTTCCCCTTCTCCTTTTAGGAGAAGGGGATAAAGGGGATGAGGTCGTCAGTAAAGGGTAATGTGTGCTGAAGGAGTAATTGGTTCAGTAACTAACCTGACAGTACACTAGGTCATTGCGAAGAGCGCAGCGACGAAGCAATCTCTAACGGCAATTGCATGGGATTGTCTACAATGCAGTTATTAGACACCATCATTGGACTTGTTTAACTCCCTGCTCCTCGATAAGCTTTCCGGCGTGCTCAAGCAGCAGCCTGGCCCGCTCCGGGGTTACGTCCTTCTTTGATTCCAGGTAGGCTTTGAGGGCGTCAAGAGGCGTCAGCTCCTCGGCTGTCCACTTTCCCAGCCTGCGGCGGGCATCTCTCTGCACATCCCTGGCCATGGTGAAGAAATCGGCCTCCCTGGTGGCGTTTCTGATTTCATTGTCCCTGAGCTGGTCGTCACGCTCCGCGGGCACGCTGATATGGAGTCGGACGATGGCGTCTTTGACCCTGTCGCCCTGCTTGGCTATGGCCTCAAGCACGGTTGACGTGGGGTCGGCATCCTCTGGCCCGATGGCAACGCTGATGGTGAGGAAGCGCCGTCCCGCCACCGGGTGGAACTCAAAGGAGGTCCGCCTTTTACCGGCTTTGCCTTCAGGCTGCACCTTCAGGCTGAAGCCGTCCGGCTCAATTTGTACCACGTAGAACCCCTTGTCATCATCCTCCTCGCCGAAGTCCAGCCGCTCCAGGCTGCCTGAGTAGACCACCGGAGGATTATGGGACAGCACCTGGCGCGCGTGGATGTGCCCCAGGGCGATGTAGTCAAAGGCGGGACTGGCAATGTTGCTTAGCAGCAATACGTGCTCCTGGCCGATGGTCATCAGCCTCTCCGAGCCTATCGTGGCGCCGGCCACCCACACGTGCGCCGCCAGTATGGCGGGCAACTCCGGGTCAAGCTTCGAGGCATGGGCGGCGATGACGCCGGTCAGCACCTCTTGCAACCTCTGGTTCATCTGCTCAAAGGTGAGATTCTTGGTCTCCTCCTTGCTCAGCAGGGCGCCGCGCCTTATCCAGGGCAGGGAGGCTATCTGGATGGTGCCGCCGGGGGTGGCAATGCGGCGGATTTCAGGCCGGTTGGACACGTAGACATTCTTGATTGTCAGGGTATCGAAGATTTCCGTGGTGGTCGCCTTGCCGATGGCGTTAGGCAGGTCATGGTTGCCGACGAGGAGAAAGGTGGGAATGCCAGCGCTGGACAGGCGGTTAATGCGTTTGGCCAGCTCCCTCTGCTGGGTCTGGCTCGGCTCGCGGCTCTTATAGGCGTCGCCGCAGAAGAGGACGAGGTCCGCTTTATTTTCCAGCGCGTACTCGGTAAGCTGGTCAAGGGCGGACAGGAAGTCCAGCAGGCGTGAGGAAAGGCCGGTGTCGGGGTCAATGTGCCCGTAAGTTTCCACGCCGAGGTGGAGGTCAGCGAAGTGGATGATTTTCAAATTCTAACCTCCTTTATCCCCCTTTCCCTTGATAAGAGCTTTGTATCAAAAGTGCCTTCTTTGTGTCACCCTGAGCGTAGCGAAGGGTCTGGGTGTGGTGGGGATTATCGGCTCACCGCCAACCCCACGCCCAGATTCTTCGTCGCTTCGCTCCTCAGAATGACATTTGAGGCAAAGCCCTTGATAAGGGAAAGGGGGAACGGGATTAAAAAGAGGGGCTTTGCTCCCTCTTAGAACTCCCTAC
Organism: Chloroflexota bacterium; assembly: GCA_016202545.1. GTDB lineage: Bacteria > Chloroflexota > Dehalococcoidia > Dehalococcoidales > JACQON01 > JACQON01. Next base: position 22,194 of record JACQON010000024.1, on the reverse strand, counting down.
TGTTTCCATATCTGGCCGCCGGGGGGCAGGGCGAACAGGTCTTCGCCCGTGAGCTTGGCGGATAGGGTGGGCACCAGCTCGGCGATGGGCACCCGTATCTGTTTCATGGTGTCACGTTCCCGGATGGTGACCTGGTTGTCCTCCAGCGACTGGAAGTCAATGGTGACGCAGAAGGGAGTGCCAATCTCGTCCTGGCGCCGGTAGCGGCGGCCGATGCTTTGAGCGTCATCATACTGGGTCATAAAGTGACGGCGCAGGTCGGCGTATATCTGCTTGGCAGCGGCCACCAGGCCCTCCCGGCGGCTGAGGGGCAGCACCGCTACCTTGAGCGGGGCGAGGTCGCGGTGAAGGCGGAGGACTACCCGTATCTCATCGTCGTCCGGCTCTTCGTTATAGGCGTCGCACAGGCAGGCCAGGAAGGTGCGGTCTACGCCGGCCGATGGTTCGATGATATAGGGGACATAGTGCTCGCCGGCCTCTTCGTCGAAGTATTTCAGTTCCTTGCCGCTGGAGGTGGCGTGCTGGACGAGGTCGAAATCGCCGCGGTTGGCGACGCCCTCCAGCTCTGCCCAGCCCATGGGGAACAGGTACTCGATGTCAGTGCAGGCGCGGGCGTAGTGGGCCAGCTCATCTTTGGCGTGGGGACGCAATTTCAGGTTCTCCCGCTTGATGCCCAGGTTTGTATACCAGCTCAGGCGCTGCTCGAGCCAGCAGTCGAACCACGCCTGGTCGGTGCCGGGCTTAACGAAATACTCGATTTCCATCTGCTCAAACTCCCGGCTGCGGAAGATGAAGTGGCCGGTGGTAATTTCGTTGCGAAAGGCTTTGCCTGTCTGGGCGATGCCAAAGGGCAGCCTTCTTCTGGTGGTCTTGAGCACATTGTCGAAGTTGACGAACATGCCCTGGGCGGTCTCCGGGCGCAGGTAAGTCACGCTGGCATCGTCCTCGACCGGGCCCATGAAGGTCTTGAACATCAGGTTGAACTGGCGTGGCTCGGTGACCTCGCCGCCGCAGGAGGGGCAGCGGCTGTCTGGTAAATCATCGACCCGCCATCTCAGGTGGCAGCTCTTGCATTCCACCATGGGGTCGGAGAACCCCTGGACATGGCCGCTGGCCACCCAGGTCTGCGGGTGCATCAGGATGCTGGCGTCCAGGCCGACCATGTCATCGCGCTCCTGGACTACGGCCCGCCACCACGCCTGTTTGATATTGCGCTTTAGCTCCACGCCGAGAGGCCCGTAGTCCCAGCAGCTTGATAGTCCTCCGTAAATCTCGCTGCTGGGAAAGATAAAGCCGCGCCGCCGGCACAGCGAGACAATCTTGTCCATGTCTACCTTTTTCGGTTCAGCCACTGCTCCTCCTTGATATTCTGGCCGGGCCGGGCAACCGTCTGTCGTTTGGCTTTCACGATGATAAAGCTGGCCAGCATCCCTGGAATAGCGGCAGCCAGCCCCGGGTAAATCAGCGTGAACATGCTCACGGCATGGGAACTACCCGCTAGGAATTGTAGCTGAAAATGGCGGATATTGCAAAGGTGGTGTGAGGGGGAGACGGGGGAGTGGTGGGAACTCGTTCCGATTATCGTCAGAGTGAACTCGTCCGGTTCGTAACCCGAAAGCCATTGGTTCGAATCCAACCTCCGCTACTAATTAGATTCGGAAGGGCACAGCGAACAGGCTGTGCTTTTTTGTTTTATCTACATAACAAATAAAATGTTGGAAGGGTCATGTAATGTTTCTAAGATTATAATGATTCTGGTCAAATGTAACTTGACAAATAGTTGTTTCGATGTAGGATAAAGATGTACGATGAATCAAAAATATGTAATCTAGAAATCTGTATAAGAATTGAACTATACGACATTTGTGCAAATGTCACCGAGGAGAAAATAAAATGAGCGAAGAAGAGAAATTGGAAGAACCCGGCACAGAAAAGAAAGAGGGAAAAGAAGAAGCAGAATCGGGGAATAAAAAAAAGGCTGCGAAAAAATCTGAGGAGGGCGTTCCCGCATTTCCGTCATCTACCTTCACTGTCTCTAGTGGTACGCCTATGTATACACTTTCTAGCCCTATATGGTCTACAGGAACGTATTACTCAATTGATGCTGCGGCAGGTACCATTTCTGTACCCTCAAGTAGCATTTTCTCTTTTACACAGACTGAGACCAAGTTAGACGAGGAGATAGCTAAATTAAAGAACGAGAACAGGCGTTTAGCAGTTGAGATAGCAGCAAAAGAAAAGAATGTGAAAGAAAACAAAAAGTTGCAAGAGAACGTAAAGCAACTAGAAAGACATCTAAGGCTAAAGTATTTGTATGACAGAGTGAATGAAAAGGCCAAGAAGGAACTAGCTGATGGGGAAGAGCTCAGGAAAAAGTTTGAAGAAACAGAATATTGCGATACTGTAATTATGTCAATAGATATTAGAAGGTCGACTGAACTCATGTTGAAGGCAAGAGAACCTAAACTTTATGCTGACTTTATCACCAATTTGTGCTCTGACCTGACAAAGATAATTGTGGATAATTATGGTGTCTTTGATAAGTTCACGGGTGATGGTCTTCTTTGTTTCTTCCCTGAATTCTATAGTGGACAGGATGCCCCTTACTACGCTATAAAAGCTGCTGCTGAATGTCATAGTAAATTTTCGGAGCATTACCAGAAGAATAGAAAGTGTTTCAAAACGGTCTTGATCAATGTTGGATTGGGTATAGGCATTGACTATGGGAAAACCCATCTTGTCAAAATGCAGGACCAGTTGACAGTTATTGGTGAACCTGTCGTCTACGCTTGTCGCCTATCCGGAGGTGAAGCAGGCAAAACGTTACTGAATCAACCAGCATACGAAATAATCTCTGAGAATTATGGAGCGTACGTCGATTTTAAGGAGGACAGTATTGAGATAAAACATGAAGGACCGACGCTTGCATACGTTACAAGTTTGAGTAAAAAAAATTACGTTCCAAAAACCCCAGATTGGATTAGTAAGGAAGTAAATGCTAAAGGATAATCAAAATAACGTCCGTAGACTGTGCTGGCAATCTGCTAATGAAGGTAAAATACGACATAATTAAGCTATATTGAATATCAGCCTGTAAGTTCTTTCTTTCGTCCAACTTGCTCTACCAATGGGTTCGGACTAGAGCCTTAAACGAGCAGCCACCTTGTGTCCGCCGTAAGTCTCTCGACGGTATTTTTGCTCCAGCCCGGCTAAGTGATACAATAAGAAAACGTGTTTAAAGGGAGGGAGCATTGCTGGTAAAGAGACTGGAGGTAGGGCCGCTGGGAACTAACTGCTACATCGTCGCCTCGGAGGCAGGCGGGGAAGGGATGATAGTTGACCCCGGTGATGAGGCGGAGCGGATTGTGAAAGCGGTCAGGGGACTAAAAGTTGACATAAAGTACATCGTCCTCACCCACGGGCACTGGGACCACATCGGTTCGTTGGGGGAGGTCAGGGAGGCCACCGGTGCCAGGGTAGCCATTCACGCTGATGATGCCGAATTTCTCAGCGCACAGTCTCCGGCGGCGATGTTCAGCGCGTCTTCAGTATCTGTTCCTCCGGATAGACTGCTCAAAGACGGGGATAACATAGATATCGGTGACCTTCGTTTGCTTGTCCTCCACACCCCGGGGCATACTCCCGGTGGGATTTGTCTCCTGGGGAATGGGATGGTGTTTACCGGGGACACCCTGTTCAATGCTGGCATAGGCCGTACCGACCTTCCCCGCGGCAGCTATCACCAGCTAATCAGCGGCATACAAGCTAAACTGATGGTGCTCCCTGATAGCACTATCGCTTACCCCGGCCACGGGCCGGAGACCACCATTGGCGCCGAGCGCCGGGGCAACCCCTTCCTGCGGGGCGATTTGCGCTAAAGCAGCAGAGCGGAGGCAAGCCCTCCGCTCTAACGTTTTGCCTGGACTGTGGTGGTAATTTACAGGGCAATCAGGGCGATAAAGGCGGGCCCGAAGATTACGGCCACTTTGCCCACCAGCTTGATAAGGATGTTCAGCGAAGGCCCGGCGGTGTCCTTGAACGGGTCGCCCACGGTATCGCCGATGACGGCGGCCTTGTGAGCATCGCTGCCCTTGCCGCCGAAGTTGCCCGCCTCAATATATTTCTTGGCGTTGTCCCAGGCGCCGCCGGAATTGGCCATCATCACTGCCATCAGGAAGCCGCTTATCAGCGCACCGGCGAGCAGGCCAGCAACAGACTCCGGCCCCAGGGTGAAACCGAGGGCCAGCGGTACCGCTATCACCAGTATCCCGGGGAGCATCATGGATTTGAGCGCCATCTTGGTGGCGATATCGACACATCTCACATAGTCCGGTTTAGCCCGTCCCTCCATTAGCCCGGCGATGGCCTTAAACTGTCTTCTGACCTCATTGACGATGGCAAAGCCGCCATTGCTGACGCCTCTCATCGCCAGGGCGCTGAAGATGAAGGGCAGCATGCCGCCAATGAGCAGGCCGGTAATCACGCTTACGCTGGTGAGGCTGGCGACATCAACCTTGGCGACTTCAAAATAGGTGGCCAGCCAGGCCAGCGCGGCCATGGCGGCCGAGGCGATGGCAAACCCCTTGCCCAGTGCCGCCGTAGTATTGCCTACCGCATCCAGCGCCTCGCAGCGCTCTCTGACTTCTTTACCCAGGCCGGCCATCTGGGCGATGCCGGCGGCGTTATCAGCTATCGGTCCATAGCAGTCCATAGCCAGCAGGATTCCCAGGTTGATTATCATTCCCATTGCGGCGATGGCGATGCCCAGAAGTCCGCCGAAGATGTAGGCGAGCACGGTGGCGATGGCCACCAGGATTACCGGCAGGACGGTGCTCATCATGCCGGTGCCCAGTCCTTCAATGATGGTGATGGCCGGGCCAGCCTGAGCCGAGGCGGCTATCTTCTTCACCGGAGCGCGGTCTGCCGAGGTGAAATATTCGGTTACCAGGGCGATAAGAAAACCGGCGACCAGCCCTGATATGAGCGCCCAGAACAGCCCCAGGCTGCCCGTGTAGCCGCGTATTATAAAGAAGCTGGCTATTATCATCAGGATGTTGGCCACATATACGCCGGTGTTCATGGAAGCCTGCGCCCGGGCCACCTGCTTTTCAAAGCTGGCTTTGACCTCTTTGGGCCTGACGAAGAGGGCGCCGATAACGGAGACCAGTATGCCCAGGGCGCAGAGGAGCAGTGGCAGGAGCAGGCCCTTCGTTGAGCCTATAGCGACCACTCCCAGCACCATTGAAGCGGCTATGGCGGAGACGTAGGACTCGTACAGGTCGGAGCCCATGCCGGCAATGTCGCCAACGTTGTCACCGACGTTGTCGGCGATTACCGCCGGGTTTCGGGGGTCATCTTCAGGGATGCCCTTTTCCACCTTGCCCACCAGGTCAGCGCCAACGTCGGCGCTCTTGGTGAAGATGCCGCCGCCCGCCCTCAGAAACAGAGCCACTGACGAGGCGCCGAAGGCGAATCCCAGCCATACATGCATGTCGTCCCAGATGAAGGCGGTGATGGATAGCCCCAGCAGTCCCAGGCCGACGACACAGAAGCCCATTACCGCTCCGGCGGAGAAGGCAATCTTTAGCCCCTTGGCCCAGCTTCCGGTGGCGGCATGGGCGGTCCTGGCATTGGCCCGGGTGCCGATGCTCATTCCCAGGAAGCCAGCCAGGGCCGAGGTGACGGTGCCGAGGAGATAGGCTATGGCCACTATCGGTCTGGGCGCTATGAACAGGGCCAGGACGATGAACATTACCGCGGTGTAGATGCCCAGGGTGATAAACTCGCGACGCAGGAACGCCATGGCACCCTGACGGATGGCCAGAGAAATCTCTTTCATCTTATCGCTGCCCTCGCTCTGGCGCACTATGGTGAAGGTGAGGTAGATGACGAAGCCCAGAGCTAGAACCCCGCCTGCCAGGACAAGTATCCGTAGAATCCATAAGTCCATAAAGCTAACCTCCCGCAGCTAATCGGTCACATAAAAAGAAAGGTTGATTTCTCAACCCCCTCTCGTGCCGCTTGTTAAGTACCATCAAGTTAATCAGTGTAATACATTGGCCGCCAAAGGTCAATAGCACAACGTATTCCCATAATCCGTGAGTTGGAATCCAAAGAAGCAACCTCAAAGGTGTCATTGCGAGACCGTCCGCCGCACTCGTTCCGATTATCGTCAGAGTGAAGGCGGAGGCTTCAGCCTTCAGACCGAGCTTCAGTCCGAGGCCCGAGTTTAGCGTTCGACTGAGCTCACGCCGAAGTCCCGAGGGCGAAGCAATCTCCAGGGGAAGATGAAGGGTTGCCGGACGCCCTCAATGGCGCTCGGAGGACTTGCCTTCGAATTTGTCCAGCCTGTCCTCAAGCTCTTTCTGCCTGATGACCAGTGTCAGGTCGCTGCGCGTCCTTTCCAGGACGCCGCGGACCATATCAGTGGTGCGGCGCAGCCCGCCGGTTATGGCGTCGGGGAAGTCCATGGTGACCAGAACGCTGTAGATGTCATCCATGGCGGACAGCAGTTCCTCGCCTTTGGAAAGGTCGCCCCCTCTTATGCTGTCCAGGAGGTAGCGCCGCAGCTCACCGGCGGCCTCGCCCAGACCGTTGAGGTAAGCGGGGCCGTCAACGTTCAGCTCACCGGGTCCGGGAAGCTGTTTTCTGGTGACCAGGGCGAGAGTGATGCTGGCCTCAGCGAACTCCTTCTGGGCATCCCTGATGAAGCCGGTAGCGTTAAGCTCGGCAAAGGAGGTCAGGGCGTGTTCGGCCTGGTCGAGCAGCCCGCGGGTCGCTCGCAGCAGCTCTTCGGCCTGGTCGAACTCCTGGCGGTGGACGGCGCGGATGGCATTGCTGGAGTAGCGGATAACTTCGCGGCAAAGCGGCAACGCCTTTTCTCTGGCCTGGTCTTTAGCGGAGAGTCCCTGCCGTATCTGCTCGGCGATAGAGTCCAGCTTGTCAGTTAACCTGCTCATTTCTTCATCTCAAATCTGCACGCAATTTGCCGGGCGGCCTGTTCCGGGTCTTCAGCGCCCAAAACGGCGCTGATTACGGCTACTGAGTCGGCCCCGGCGGCGATGACCCCGGTGGCGTTGTCACCGCTGATACCGCCGATGGCCACCACGGGCAGCTTGACTGCCTGCCTGACCTGGCGGAGACGTTCCAGGCCGACCACTTGCGCCTTCTCCTTGGACGGGGTGGGGTACATGGCACCGACGGCGATGTAGTCGGCTCCCTCGGCTTCGGCGGCCAGGGCCTGTTCCACCGTGGTTACCGAGCAGCCCAGTATTTTGTCCAGCGGCAGCAGTTTTCTGGCCACTGTGACCGGCAGGTCCTCCTGGCCCAGATGCAGGCCGTCGGCATCGGCGGCCAGGGCCAGGTCAAGATGGTCGTTCATGATAAAGAGGGCACCGTGCTCAGCGCATAGCTTCTTCAGTTGTTGGGCCACGGGTAATAGCTCTCTTTTGTTCAGTAGCTTCCCTCGTAGCTGGATTACCCCGGCCCCGCCGCGAATCGCCTGGCTGGCTATTTCAGTATGGCTGCGTCCCTTGAGGGCTCCCATGTCTATAATGACGTACAGGCCGTTTACGGCCTGTGCCTTGTCCTGGCGCAGCAGCCTGGAGAGCAGCGCTCGCTCCACCGTGTACAGGTCGAAGCGGGCGTGCTTGAACTTGTCTGATTCCAGCCTGGGGGCAATGCCGGTAATCTTGGCCATCTCCTCTATCACTCTCAGCGACTCTTGAACTCTCCGGGCATTGGCCACCACCGTTGCCGGTAGCTCCCTCTCCCTGTCTTCTTGCGGCACTTGAAGGTCAACGCCGACGTCGCCTGCCGAGTCGCGCGCCTGGAGGAGCTCCTGCTGGAGCGACCAATCGATTATAACCATCTCGTGGCGCATGGTCTTCAACTGCTGGGTAACAGCGGCATCGTTGAGTTGCAGGCGCGCTATATCCTCAAGGAGGCGCAGACCCTCGCCGATGCGGTTGAGGTTGGCGTCAACGATTCGCAGGAGTTGTGATAGCTCCATACCGGCGGTTCCTCAGTGGCTAATTTTAGCATAGCGGCATCGGGGAGTAAAGCTGGGCAGGCTCAGTCGCCGCCGACCGCATTTTCGATGACCTCAATTCGTGAAGGTTTGCCCCTCTGGTCAATCTCGACCGCTACCACGTCAATCCGCCACAGCGGGGGGAGGTTGGAGTGGGTCTGCTGGTAAGAAGCGGCGGTAGCCTTCAGCCGCTCTCTCTTGGCTGGCGTGATTGATTCTTCCGGGCTGCCAAACTGCGTGCTTGTTTTTGCCCTTACCTCTACGAAGACCAGGTAGTCTTTATGCCTGGCCACTATGTCAATCTCTCCTTCACGGCAGCGGTAGTTGGTCTCCTGGATATGGTAGCCGCGCTTCTTGAGGAAGTCGCGGGCCAGCTTTTCGCCCAGTATGCCGGTGTCTTTACGTTTCATCTCTCTCGCAGGCGTCGCTTACTGGTCTGAATGAGCGGCGGTGAACAGGGGACGGCCCCAGCCGGCGCAGGCAGGCGAGGTGCTCCTCCGTACCGTAACCTTTATGCCGGGCCAGCCCGTAGCCGGAGTGAAGGCGGTCAAGCTTGGTCATCATGCTGTCGCGGGCCACCTTGGCCACGATGGAGGCGCAGGCGATGGAGATGCACAGGCTATCGCCATCTGTCACACCCTTTTGCGGCAGTGGCACTTCAGGCAGCAGGAAGTAGTCTATAAGGAGCGCCTCAGGCGGAGGAGATAGCTGGTCTATGGCCGCCTTCATGGCCAGCCGCCTGGCCATGGTCAGTCCCCGTCTGTCTATAACCTGATTAGACACTTTGCCGATGCCCACCGATAGGGCAATCTGGCGGATACGGGGTGACAGGAGCTGGCGCGCTGCCGGAGTCAACTGCTTGCTGTCCCTGACCTGGCCCAGCCAGGGGGCATCTATCCGGCAGGGCAGGATGACGGCGGCGGCCACCAGGGGGCCGGCCAACGCGCCGCAGCCGACCTCATCAATGCCGGCGATAAGCCGGTAGCCCTGCGCCATGAGCCGCTTTTCCTCGGTGAAGGACGGCCTTTGGAGGCTACTGGCCAACTTTATGCCTCCGCCGCTTTGAATTCTGTTTTGCCGCGGCTTGCCAGCAGTTGGCTTACCTTGTGCCAAATAATCTGGGCTATTTTATCTTTACTCTGAGTTGCATCTATCACCAGCCAGCGCTCCGGTTCTGCGGAGGCCAGCTTGAGGTAACCCTGTCTGACCCGGCGGTGGAAGGCGATGCTCTCGTGCTCGAAGCGGTCCCGCCGCCTGGCCTTTTTGCGGGCAAGACCTTCTTCCGCCGGCAGGTCCAGCAGCACCGTCAGGTCAGGCTTAAGTCCGCCGGTAGCGGCATCATTGATGGTCTTGACCAGGGCTGATTCCAGCCCTCGCCCGTAGCCCTGGTAGGCGATGGTGGAGTCGGTATAGCGGTCGCAGATAACAATGTTGCCGCTATCGAGGCCGGGCTGGATTACCTCGGTGACCAGTTGGGCGCGGGCGGCATTGAACAGCAGCAGCTCGCTGAGCGGCGAGAAGGTCTCATTCTGTGTCCACTTCAGCCAGCGCCTGAGCCTGGCACCGAGGGCGGTGCCGCCCGGTTCCTGGGTCAGCAGGAACGGGATGGCCAACTGCGCCAGCCTTTTTGATAGTATCCTGGCCTGCGCGCTTTTGCCGCAGCCTTCACCGCCTTCAAGAGTTATGAATAGGGACATGGTTGTCATAATCCCTCACTCTTTATCCCTATCCCCTCGTGAAGGGGGAGGGAAGGGAATGTCTTAAAGGGTCTTTGCCCCTTTAAGACTCTTTTGTTTCCCCTTTATAAATCCTCACTCGCCTGTCCGGCTCTTTGCCCACGCTCTGTGAGGACAGTCTATTTCTCTCGGCGAGGAGGTGCTGCAACCGGCGGATGTAGGCGCTCTGCGGGCTGAGTTCCACCATCCCCTCACCGCCCTTTATTTTGCTGATGGCCTCCTCTGCCTCGCTTATGCCAGCCTGCATGGGAGTTATCCTATCTGAGGGGTAGAGCGTCTTCAGCATCTGCCTGACCTGGGTCGGCGTGTTGCTCTTGAGCACGTAGGTGGGCAGATTGTATACTTCAGCCTCTCTGAGCTTTTGCGGCTTGCGGCGGTAGTAGTTCTTGGCGGTGACAAATACGTTGGCTTCTTTGATGTTGTCTACAATCTCCAGGCCGAGCTGCATCTCCTTGGCCATCTGCTCCAGTCGGTCCCGGTTTACGCCATAGAGGAAGAGCCTGGGCACTTCTTCTTTAGCCGCTCGCCTGGCTCTGGCGGTCTTCTTGGGCGCCGCAGCTTCCTCCTTTTTTATCCTGACCCCCCCTGTCTCGTCCAGCCAGCGGGTCTCGGTGGCCGGAGGATAGCCGCGCAGGATGGAGTCAACCGTCTCAGCGACATCAGGATGAATGGCTACCCTGTCCCGGTCCTGAATCTCGACGACAACATCGAAGGTGGGCGGCGCCATGCGCTCCAGTATCGATTTCTGAGTGCCCCTCCGCCTGGCCTCTTCGTCGCCCAGGGTGACTGTCTGTATGCCGCCGATGAGGTCGGCCAGGGTGGGGTTCATCATCAGGTTGTCCAGTGTATTGCCGTGGGCGGTGCCGACAAGCTGGACTCCGCGCTCGGCGATGGTGCGCGCTGCCTGGGCTTCAAGCTCAGTGCCAATTTCATCGATGACGATTACCTCTGGCATATGGTTTTCTACGGCTTCAATCATCACCGCATGCTGCATGGTTGGCGTCGGCACCTGCATCCGCCGGGCACGTCCGATGGCCGGGTGGGGAATATCACCGTCACCGGCAATCTCGTTGGATGTGTCCACGATGATGACCCGCTTGCCCAGGTCGTCGGCCAGAACGCGGGCGACCTCGCGGAGCATGGTGGTCTTGCCTATGCCGGGGCGGCCCAGCAGCAGTATGCTCTTGCCTGATTCCACCAGGTCATGGATAATCCGGATGGTGCCAAAGACGGCCCTGCCGACGCGGCAGGTCAGTCCGATAATGCGTCCCTTGCGATTGCGGATAGCCGAGATGCGGTGCAGGGTGCGTTCAATCCCGGCGCGATTATCGTCCCCGAAACTGCTGATGCGGGCGGTGACATAATCAATGTCATCTTCGGTGATTTCGGCGGGGTCAAGGACTACTTCCCGCCGCAGGAAGCGCGCTTCAGGAGGGCGGCCCAGGTCAAGAACCACCTCCAGCAGTTCACTTAAGTTGTCTTGCTGGCGCAGGGACTGCTGAATGCGTGGCGGCAGGACGTTGATTAGCGCATCAAGGTCATCCGTGATTTGCTTCTGCAACAGTGCCTTTGTCTGCATTTTCAGCTTGTCAGCGCGATTCTGCTACCAGGTCCAGGAAGTACTTATGGAATCTCAGGTCGGCGGTCAGTTCCGGATGAAAGGCAGAAGCCAGCAGCCTGCCCTGCCTGACAGCGACGCTGGTGCCATCGTCCAGCCTGGCCAGCACCTCTACACCGTTATACACCTGGCCGATGACGGGCGCGCGGATGAATACGGCAGGAAACGGTTTTTCTCCCAGCACCGGTATCGTGAGCTCGGTTTCGAAGCTGTCCTTTTGCCTGCCGAAGGCGTTGCGTCTGACTGCTATGTCCATAACTCCCAGCGGCGTCACATCGGAGTCAGATGACTTCTTGGCCAGGAGTATCATGCCGGCGCAGGTCCCGAAAACGGGGAAGCCGTTCCCGGCCAGGTCTTTTACCGGTCGTGCCAGGTTGTAGGTCGCCATTAAGCGGCTGATGGATGTGCTTTCACCACCGGGAATGACCAGCCCGTCCAGGCCGGTGAGGTCCCCGGGCAGGCGGACCGGCACGGCCGCCGCTCCTAGCTGGCGCAATGCCGCGATGTGCTCGGCAAAAGCTCCCTGTACGGCAAGGACGCCTATTTTCATGTTACCATCCCCTGGGGGCCAGCAGTTCTGCGGTGGGAATCTGTTTTATGTCCAGACCGGGCATGGCCTGGCCCAGGTTCTTGGATACCTCGGCGATAATGGCCGGGTCCTGGTAATGGGTGGTAGCCCTGACGACTGCCGCAGCACGGGCTGCCGGGTCGCTGGATTTGAATATGCCTGAGCCAACGAAAACGCCATCGGCGCCGAGTTGCATCATGAGGGCGGCATCAGCCGGGGTAGCTACCCCGCCGGCGGCGAAGTTGACCACCGGCAGCTTCCCTGTCCGCTGCATCTCCGCTACTAGCTCGAAGGGGGCTGCCAACTCCTTGGCCACCGCCATCAGCTCCTCTTCCGGGGTACTTACCAGCTTACGGATGCCGTCCATGACCGCCCGCATATGCCTGACAGCTTCGACGATGTTGCCGGTGCCAGCTTCGCCTTTGGTCCTTATCATGGCTGCCCCTTCGCCGATACGGCGCAGGGCTTCACCCAGGTCACGGCAGCCGCAGACAAAGGGCACCTTGAAGCTGTGTTTCCACACATGGTGGCTCTCGTCAGCCGGGGTGAGCACCTCGGACTCATCGATGTAATCTACGCCGATGGCCTGAAGCACCTGGGCCTCAACGAAGTGGCCGATGCGGCATTTGGCCATTACCGGTATAGAGACGGCTTTCATGATGGCTTCGATGATGGTCGGGTCTGCCATTCGAGCGACTCCCCCGGCGGCACGGATATCGGCGGGCACCCTCTCCAGCGCCATGACGGCGCACGCCCCGGCTTCCTGGGCTATTTTAGCCTGCTCCACGTTTATCACGTCCATTATCACGCCGCCCTTCAGCATTTGAGCCAGGCCGGCTTTAACTTTCCACGTTCCCGTTTCCATGTTTCCCTCCTTGCCCCTTTGCGCGTAGATTGCCTTCTACAAAATTTATTTTACTACTGTGCGGCTCGTTTCGCAATTTGATGGGCGAGAAGTTACCGTCAAAATGCGGGTGTTTAAATAGTAGACGGATTGTGCTAATATTTCAAGGATAGAGATAAGCGGGGTGTAGCGCAGCCAGGTAGCGCACCTGAATGGGGTTCAGGTGGCCGGCGGTTCAAATCCGCCCACCCCGACCATAGCTTCAAGCTCAGGTGGCGAGACCATCTGATACAATCAATTCAGGGCGGGTTCGCAAATGGAAAAATGTTGTCGAAGGGCGCGCCGATGGTTCGACAGGCTCACCATGAACGGCGCGCATGATAACGCCTATTATTGCAACTAAGTACTAGTGTGGTGGCCTGAAGAAAAAGTATTTAAGACGGAGAGGCCAAGAAAGAAGGGCACTTTTGGACAGCTTCCCTTGGGGAATGTTCTTTACGGCATTAGGTATCATGTTCGCCGTGTTCCATAAGAGATTTGCCAGGTCGACGTTTGCCTTTTGGCACGATATACAGTACCCAGACGGATATAGTCGCTAAAGCCTTGAATATTTTTGGCATTCTTCACCTCTCTCTAAGTCTCATACGAGCTTAGTGGCGTCGTTATAACATACTTCATAACATACTTCATCATAAACTGGGATTGTCCAGTTCCATCTGATGCGACGCGAACTAGCCCTCAACTCGTAGATTGAACTCTATCGCTCATCATGTCACATTTTGAGTATTTGTGACGTCAAACCGACATACAAGGGGACGATACCCAGAACTGGTCACAGGTTTTGCCGGTATAGTCTGCTCGACCAGAGTCCTCTCAATAACTTTTGCGGCCTTTCTCAAGTATTTCCCCCCTTTCGTTAAACAGATGGCACCAAGCAGGTATTGACTTTTGCCCCACGCCTAAGCTAAAATTTCTAATATAAGATGACCAGTCAGTGCAGCAATATTCCTCATTAACGCAGCGATAGCAACGATCTCGCCCCCCCTTTGGTTTGAGTTTATTCGTGATGAAAGGAGTAGTGCCGCCTGATACTACGATGGGAGACATCTACCGAGCTAGTTTGCCATTCTGCGGGCTCAGCTTGGTCGCGATGGCACTAATTATAGCCTTCCCACAAATAGCATTGTGGCTCCCAGGACGAATGCATTAAATCTGGGGGCATAGATGGTGAGTATCACTATACGCTAGGGGGTTCTCGTCACAAATGTCTCAAGCTATTTATACACTCGACTAAGATTCAAACGAAGGAGTAGCAAAATGCCATTCAAAGATTTAAGGGAGTTTATTGACCGGTTGGAGAAGGAGGGTGATATCCAACGAATAGAGGAGGAGGTCGATTGGAACCTCGAGGCTGGGGCAATCGTCCGCCACTCGAATGAGCGGGGTTTACCTGCACCATTTTTCCAGAAGATTAAGGGGTATCCGGAGAGCTGCAAAATATTTGGCTCACCACTGGCGACTCTTAGACGGCTAGCTATTGCCATGGGTATGAACCCAAACGCTTCAACAAGGGAACTGCAGGCGGAATACCTAAAGGCAAAGAAGCACCCGATAAAACCGGTGTTAGTAAAAGATGGACCTTGTAAAGAGAACATCCATACAGGTGATGAAGTGGATTTGCTTGAGTTCCCTGTGCCTATGGTTCACGAGGGTGATGGTGGGCGCTTTATCGGTACATGGCATCTGGACGTTAGCAAAGACCCAGATAGCGGGTGGGTAAATTGGGGCATGTATCGTCACATGATACATAACAAGAACACCATAGGCATAGTAGCCGACCCTTACACTCACCTTGGGGGGGTGTATACCCAAAAATATGAGGCTATAAACAAGCCAATGGAGGTCGCTATTGCCGTAGGCCCTGAGCCGATATTAACCTTTTGTGCCACATCTCCTCTCCCTTATGGAGTGTCAGAGGTCGACATAGCTGGTGCAATACGGGGTGAACCTGTTGAGCTAATCGGATGTGAGACTGTAGACCTAGCTGTTCCTGCTACCTCTGAAATAGTTATTGAGGGAGAAATGAGACCCTGCGAAAGAATAGATGAGGGTCCGTTCGGAGAATACACCGGTTATATGGCAGCTCTTAGGTATCCCCGACCGGCAATCCGCGTAAAGGCAGTGACACACCGCAATAACCCTATCTTGACTATGACATCTATGGGTATACCTGTGACTGATGATCACGTGATAATGTCGGTAAGTCTAGCTGCTGAACTCTATGAATTATTAAGAGGAAGAGGTCTGCCAGTCACCGGCGTCTCCGCATTCCCTGAGACTTGTTATCTCTTGGTGGTAGTGGCAGTTAAGGTCCCCTTTGCCAACGTAGCGTGGGATATAGCGACGGTCATTTGGGCATCAAGATGTGGTAACACTATCCCTTATATTATCGTTGTTGAAGATGATACGGACCCGTTTAACATGTCAGATGTCTTGTTCGCTTTGGCCACCAAATGCCACCCTCATCGAGGGATACATACGCTAGAACAGACCAGCGCTATAGGCTTCGAACCTTGGGCAGACCGGCATGAGCGAGAATATCTGATTGGACCTAAGACTTATTTCGATTGCACTTGGCCTGTGGACTGGGAGCCGTCGGATATACCCAAGAAAGCTTCCCTCAATCAAATATACCCTGCGGAAGTGCGGCAGAAAGCATTGGAGACGTGGCGTAAGTATGGTTACTGAACAAGTTGCTCGCTAGCTTGCTTCCTTAAGTTGACCCAGACGTTTATTCGGTTTAGAATTAGCACAGGCTAATAGGCAGCTAGAATAATGCCTAATCGTCCGTAGAGGATGGAGCAGATGCCAGAGAAAAAAAGCGCTACGGCAACCGTTGAAGAATATCTGGAAGCCATTTTGAATATGGCGAGTGAGCATAAGAACGTGCTTGGAGCACGCCTTGTTGAAAGACTTCAGGTATCTCCACCGACGGTAACCGCAACATTGCAACGAATGAGACGAGATGGTCTCATTACCACCAGAGGTAAAGAAGGAATCTCCCTGACCAAAAAGGGCATGAAGCTGGCTACCGGTATCGTACGGCGCCATCGTCTTGCCGAACGGCTTTTGATGGATATTCTAAAAATACCCTGGCATGAAACGCATCAGGAAGCCTGTCTGCTTGAACATGCGATGTCGGAGAGAGTGGTAGACAGGCTGTACGAAATCCTGGGGAAGCCGACCACATGTCCGCACGGTAATCCCATACCGGTAGACGATGTTTTGCCCCCTATTCGTGGTGTACCGCTAAATACTTTGGCTGCCGGCACAACCGCAGTTGTGGAACGAATTTCGGAAGAGGCAAACCGGCTCATTGAACTTATGGAATATCTTGATAGGACGGGAATCAAGCCCGGCACGACAATAACAGTTAAGGAAGCAACTGAGTACGCTGGCACAATTACGCTGCTAATAGAAGGCAAGACATCTTCTCTCGGAATCCGAGTGGCAGCCATGGTGTGGGTGACACCATCATCCACTCTGGCGCGATAATAAACTCCCCGCGACAATAAGGCCGACTATCCCTCGATTGATTCCACCAGTAATAACCCCTTGACAACCACAGTGCTATTAGTCTATACTAATAATTGATGTTAGTGTAGTCTAATATCGTATTCAAGGAAAGGAGAAGTTAACAATGTAGCCAGAAATCGGTCTCATCATGACTAGATATGAATTAACAAGACGAGAAAGGAGAAGGTAACTAATGCTAGGTTCGCTTCTAATTACACTAAGGGAAGGGCTGGAAGCCGCCCTCATCATCGGGATTATTCTGGCACATCTTGCCCGAACCAGTAACCGCCGGGGTTTCAAACCTGTCTGGCTGGGAACTTCACTGGCAGTGCTCGTCAGTCTAATTGCCGGTGCCGTTATCTATCTTTTAGCCGGAGAATTTAGTGGGCGGGCGGAAGAGATATTTGAAGGCCTTGCTATGTTTATCGCCACTGGCGTCCTCACCTGGATGATATTCTGGATGCGCAAGCAGGCAATTGATATCAAAGCTCATTTACAGGCTCAGATACAATCGGTACTCACCAGTGGGTCTTCACTAGGCTTGGTCATACTAGCTTTCATTGTGGTGGTAAGGGAAGGGATTGAAACGGTGCTCTTCCTTTTTGCCGCCACAAGGGTAGCCGAATCACCAGCCCTGTTTACCGCCGGGGGTTTGGTGGGACTGGCCATAGCTATAGCCATCGGCTACAGCATATATAAGGGCACATCGAGGCTCAATCTGAGAGCCTTCTTTAACGTGACCAGCCTGGTGCTCATTATCTTCGCTGCTGGCTTACTGGCTCACGGAATTCACGAGTTCCATGAAGCCGGGATTATCCCGCTGGTAGTGGAACATGTCTGGGATATCAACAACATCCTTCCGGAAAAGTCAACCTTCGGGCGATTCTTGACGGCTATCGTCGGCTATAATGGCAATCCATCCCTGGTGGAAGTAGCTGCCTACTCCGTCTATCTGGTTTTAGCCCTGTGGGGCTATTTCCGTCCCATTACCGCAGTAAAAGAAAATAAAAACCACTAAGGAGGCAAAACAACCCATGACTAAGAACATGACTAACGAAAGGAGTGTCTAAATGTTAGAGGCTTTGGTAATCACGTTGAGAGAGGGCGTTGAAGCCGCCCTCGTGGTGGGCATAATACTCGCTTACCTTCATAAGACCGGCAAGGTCGACCTGAACAGGATGGTCTACTGGGGATTAGGCGCGGCCATATTGGCGAGCGTTGCCTTTGCCATTGTGTTACAGGCGCTGAACATTGACCCTGAAAACGAATACATAGAAGGAGCCTTATTCGGAGCGGCTGGCATCATGGTGGCCAGCCTGGTGGTGTGGATGTGGCGTGTCTCCAAGAAACTCAAGGCTGAGGTGGAGAAGAAACTGGGTACTATAGTGGGCCAGGCGAACATCCGGGCCCAGGGTCTGGGTCTGCTTACCTTTACCTTCGTTATGGTCTTCCGGGAGGGTGCGGAGACAGTCCTCTTCCTCACGGGAGCAACCCTGGGGAAATTTGACTTTTTAAGCTTTATCGGGGGTTCGATAGGAATCGGGCTGGCTGTGCTCTTTGCCATCTTCTTTATCCGGGGTAGTTTGAAGATGAACCTGTCCCGCTTCTTCGGCGTGACCAGCATCGTGTTGCTAATCCTGGCGTTCAAGCTGCTCCTGGGCAGCCTCCACGAGTTCGCCGAGGTGGGTGCTATTCCGCTGACACCCGTGGTCATGGCCGTCATCGGCTTTTTCGTCAGGGACAACACCTCCACTATAATCTTGATGGCGCTGCTGGTGGCGCCACTGATGGTAATACTCTGGGACGCCCGCAGCCGGGGGGTATTGCCCAACGTAGCGACTGAGCATGCTGTCGAGCGCAGAAAACTCCTGGCAGCAAGACGGCAGGAAGGCATCTGGCGCTCCAGCCTGGTCATGGCGACTCTTGTCATCCTGTTTGCCACCGGCTGGATGGCGCTGACTGGCAGCAGTTTCACCGACATCGAGCCCATTCCTGTTAATGCCGCTGGCGGTCAGGTGAGGATTCCCGTTGCCGGGCTGAAAGAGGGACAGATGACTAAGTATGTCTATAGCATAGATGGAACGAATGTAAGGTTCCTGGTAGTACTCAATACTGATGGCTCTATCGCCACGGCTCTGGACGCCTGCCAGATATGCGGGCCAAAGGGATACGGTCAGGAGGGAGATAAGGCTATCTGCAAGAACTGCAATGCTCCGATTGTCATGGACACCATAGGTCAGGGCGGAGGGTGTAATCCGCTGCCTCTGGGAGCTAGTCTGGATACGGGCTCGGTGGTTATTGCTGTTGAGGAACTGGTCCAGGCAAGCCCAATTTTCAGGTAGGAACTAACGAAGAAATGGGTCTGGTCAAATGCTGCCACGTATCATAAGAGAAACATTCCTGCGCCGCAAAAAATGGGTAGCCCTAGTATTCCTGGCGGTATTGCTGGGGGCTTCCCTGGCGTCATCGCTGCTCACGGTGTATGGTGATGTCGCCGGTAAGATGTCTCAAGAACTCCGCTCTTACGGCGCCAACATACTGGTTCGGCCCGTATCAGCCGGGCTTGAACTTGAAATCGGGGGTATCAGCTACACGCCTCCGAGCGCCCGGGTATTCCTGGATGAGAGGGAACTGCCGAAGATAAAGACCATCTTCTGGAAACATAGTATAACTGGCTTTGCCCCCTTCCTGAGTGTACTGGCAAAGGGAGACAATGAGCCGGTAGTGCTTACCGGCACTTGGTTTGAGAAAGCGCTTGATGTGCCCCGGGTTGCTTCCAGGCAGTTTGCCGACAAGGTTGCTGATACTACAGAGCAGCCGACTTTCACTACCGGGATAAAGCAGACATCGCCGTGGTGGAAACTCAATGGCGACTGGGTTAAGGAAGGTGACACCGAGAGTGCCATAGTCGGGGTTGAAGCGGCTCGAAGGTTGAGCGTATCTCCCGATGACCGCTTTGCCCTGACTTATGAGGGCAAAACCATCATGCTAAAGGTTATTGGAATCGTCACCACGGGAGGCTTTGAGGATAACCAGGTCTTCGTAAACTTACCGGTGGTACAGCAGTTGCTAGGTATTTCCTACGGGGTGGATAAAGTGCTGGTTGGCGCTCTGGTAACTCCGGAGGGCAAGGTTGTCCAGAGCATAAAAGGTAAGAGTCCAGACCAGATGACGCCGGAAGAGTACGAGCTATGGTACTGTACCCCGCTTGTGGAGTCCATTGCTTACCAGATTCAAGAGGTTATCCCTGGTGCTGAAGCTGGCCCTATCCGCCAAGTATCCGAAGCCGAGAGTTCGTTCCTGGGGAAAACGGAACTTCTGGTGCTGCTTATCACCGGAGCGGCACTTACTGCCTCCGCCCTTGGTGTTATGGCAGCCATGAATACCATGGTCATGCACCGCCGTCGGGAGATTGCCCTGATGAAGGCTATCGGCGCCCATGACTCTCAAGTGGCATCAATCTTCTTTCTGGAAGCAGGGATTATCGGTCTGGGCGGCGGTCTTGTCGGCTATCTTGGTGGACTGGGACTGGCCCAGTTGGTCGGGCGAGAAGTCTTTGGCATGCCTTTTTCCTTCAGCAGCATTGCTTTTCCGGTGACCCTAATGCTATCAGTAACGATTGCTCTTGCCGGAAGCTTCATCCCGGTACGGCAGGCGATAAAGACAGAGCCGGTGATTCTCTTGCGCGAGGTCTAAAGCCAATGTTGAAGCGGATAATCACTAAATCATTGCTGGCAAGAAAGAGACACCTGCTGGTGGCTAGTGTGGCGGCCGTGCTCGGCGCCACGTTGATCACCAGCCTGGTTACTCTGTCGCTAGGAATGAAGACCCAGGCGAGTCGTGAGCTTGAAGCCTACGGCGCCAACATGATTCTGCTGCCTGAAACAATGTCCCTCCCCGCCGGAGCCGGAGGGCTGGCCTTCGGGAATATCGTATCTGAAGGGTACATTGCCCAAGAATACCTCGGCATTCTCGAAGCGGGTCAGATAATAGAGGTTAAGAGCTACACCCCCTATCTGTACACCGTTGCAAGCTACCGGGGACAGAAGGTGGTCCTGGCAGGGACCCTTTTTGATAAGCTCAGGGAGATATCCTCCTTCTGGCGCATTGAGGGGGAGTGGCCCGGTAACAGTAGCGAAACCGAAGGCATTGCCGTCATCGGCAGAAAGGTCGCTCAAAAGTTCGGCCTCCATCCGGGCGACCGGTTCGTGCTGGATTTGGGAGAGGTGTCCCGGGAATTTTCGGTCGCGGGCGTGGCTGATATCGGCGGCTCGGAGGACAATCAAGTCTTCATTGGACTGGGGACTGCGCAACTCCTTTCGGGCAGGTCCGGACAGGTGGACCTGGTACAGGTGAGGGCGTCCACCGAGAACCGACCGCTGGCAGAAACGGCTGCCGAACTGGAGAAAAATCTGCATGCAAAAGCCAGAGTCGTCAGCCAGATCGCAGAGGCCGAGGAAACAGTGCTTTTCAAAATCGAGCTGCTGATGGCTCTGATCACGGCATTGACGGTTCTTGCATCAGGTGTCGCTGTGTTCAGCACCTTGACGAGCAGTGTTCTGGAGAGGGTCAAGGAGATTGGACTGATGAAGGCGCTGGGGGCAAAGAACGAACGGATAGCGGTCATCTTCATAGCCGAAGCGTGGACTATCGGTCTTATCGGAGGGCTTCTGGGAAATATTCTTGGCCTTGGGATGGCACAGGCGATAGCCAGGAGCGTTTTCAGCTCCTATCTGTCGCCTCAGATTCCGGTTATCCCGCTGACCTTAGCGGCTGCCCTGGCGGTAGCGACTGTCGCTGCCCTCGGCCCGGTCCGCAAGGCTCTAAACGTCGATCCGGTAGTTACCCTGAGAGGTGAGTAAATGAACAACGGCACTCTGATAGAAATAAAAAACGTCAGTAAATATTATAACGGTAAGGTCTGCGCCCTTGACAATATCGACCTTTCGATAAAGAAAGGTGAGTGGCTCAGCATCATGGGGCCATCAGGTTCCGGAAAGACGACTTTATTGAATATCGTCAGTTGCCTGGACCGGCCCAGCGCCGGGCTGGTTATCGTGGATGGCGCAGATATCGGTAGACTTGACCGTAATGAGCTAACACGCTTCCGCAGGGAGACTGTCGGGCTTATCTTCCAGCAGTTTCACCTGGTTCCTTATCTCGATGCCCTGGAGAACGTGATGCTGGCGCAGTATTTCCACAGTATGGCTGACGAAGAAGAAGCCAGACAGGCCCTTGACCGTGTCGGACTGGGAGATAGGTTACACCACATGCCGTCCCAGCTTTCCGGAGGCGAACAGCAGCGGGTATGTATAGCCCGTGCCCTCATCAACCAGCCGAAGCTGGTTCTGGCCGACGAACCCACGGGAAACTTGGACCAGAAGAACGAAGAACTGGTAATGGAGCTATTCCGGGCAATGCACCGGGACGGTCATACCATAATCATCGTTACTCATGATCCGGACGTGGGCAAGCTGGCTGACTGGCGGGTGTACTTGGAACACGGTTCTATTCGGAGTATTGACTGAGCTAGGTCTAGCACAATAACGTTCAATTTATTGTTTGATACTCTGTCAAAAGAAACTAACTTTCTGGATAGCAGAGCAGCTCTGAACACCCAATCCCACATCGTTTTTCTCACTGACCGACCTGTTGCCAGAATGCCGCCTGATGGCAACAATCACTCAAAATGTTCAATTCACAATGTTGCCGTGGGGGTTAGGGAAAGACTATACTGAAGCTTATCACAAGATAAACTGAAAATAGCAGAGACCGGCTCAAGGAGAGGTAGGATGAAACGGGTGTCTCTTCTTCCTGTTATTT
>JACQON010000023.1 GCA_016202545.1 Chloroflexota bacterium | reverse complement strand
CATCCACTACAACTTCTTCAGACCACATATCAGCTTGGGTGATAGGACGCCCGCAGAAATAGCGGGCATCAAACTACCCTATAGAACGTGGACAGACTTCATAAGGGCGGATAAGTGAACACACCTAAATGCATAAGAACCGGGTGAGGTTGTTTATCAGTGCTGGGGTTACCGGATGGAAAACCTGACGGGGGTCAATAAAAGGCGTGCTCCGGCCCTGTCCGGCGCAAAATGCTCATTCAACACGCTGCATATCATGTTCGCGGAGAGATACCATACTCGCAGCAGAGCATTGCTCTCTGAGTTTGTCCCTGTCAATCTTTCCGGCTGCGGTCTTAGGCAGGGAATCCACGAATATGACCTGCCTGGGCAGCTTGAAATTGGCCATATGGTCACGGCAAAAATGCCTTATATCTTCTGCGGTAGCCGCTTCCCCCTCCCTTAACCTGACAAAGGCCACCACCACCTCACCCCGCAGCGTATCCGGAGCTCCCACCACTGCCGCCTCAGCTATTTGGGGGTGGTCCTGTAACACCGCTTCGATATCGCAGGGGTGAATGTTCTGGCCCTTGACGATTATCATATCCTTCTTGCGGCCCACGATATAGAGGTAGCCGTCCTCGTCAAGACTGCCGATATCGCCGGTGTGCAGCCAGCCGCCCTTTATCGCCGCGGCGGTGGCGCGTGGGTCATTGTAGTAGCCCCGCATTATCGGCCCTCTGAGGACTATCTCCCCCGGCTCATTTGGCGCCATCTCCCGGTCATCATCGTCAATTACCTTTATCTCCCAACCCGGCAGCGCCTTGCCCACTGAGCCAGGCTTCCCCGTGCCATCCAGAGGCGGGCAGGTGACATGACATATGGCCTCGGTCTGCCCGAAGAAATCAATCAGGTCCAGCCCGAAATGTTTCTTAAAGCGCCGGGCCAAATCAGTTGACAGAGGAGCGCCAGCGCTGCCGCACAGGCGGAGGGAGCTCAGGTCATTGGCTATGCCCTCTTTCTCGGCCAGGTCAACCAGCAGGGCATGAACGTAGGGCACTCCCATAAATATAGTCGCTCGCTCCCGCTCGATGGCTTCCAGGAGATGGCTGAGGGAAAAGCCGGGCACCATTATCACCGTGCTGCCCTGGGATAGGGCGGTGAGCAGCAAGCCCGCCAGGCCGAACATATGGTGCAGGGGCAAAGCGAAAAGCATCTCTATGTCTTCAGCGGTCTGCTGGAATCCCCTGGCTGATATAGCCGCCTCCATGACCAGGCTGCGGTGTGTTATCATGGCGCCCCTGGGCTGGGTGGTAGGTCCGGAAGTAAAAGCGATGAGGGCGGTATCTTCAGGTTCCAGCCTGGTTGTAACCGGGTGCGCCGGGCTCCCGGCCACCATATCATCGTAGTCCAGGAACTGGTCATCATGCCCCGGGCCGACGGCAATAACGCGCTTCAGGTATTTGAATCCGGGCAGGATGGGAGCCAGGTACTCCAGGCAGGAGCTTTCGCCGGCGAGCACCTTTGGCTGAGCGATGCCCAATATAGAAGCGACCTCATCAAGCTTATACCTGTTGGTCAGCGGGACGGCCACGGCGCCAATCTTGACTATGCCAAAGAAGATAGTGATGAACTCCAGGCTGTTGGCCAGCAGCGTGGCCACACGGTCTCCCCGTTTTACGCCGATGCTGAGCAAGGCGTTGGCCACCTTATTTGATACTTCATCCAGCCCGGCATAGGACAACCCGCCGTGCCCTAGGACGACTGCCGCCTTGTCCTGGTATTTCCCGGCCGCTTCCTCCAATAACTGTTTCAAGTCCTTCATCGCCACCTCTTCCCGTGGTTTATATATCAGCCATGATATCAAGCGCCGCCACCCTGTAAAGCCAGGACCGAAGGCCGGCTACCTCGGAAAATGCTGCGGGGGCGGGGCGGGTGGAGACCGTTTGACAGCACTATATCTCTTATGATATAGTGCTGTCAAGAGAGTCTGAGTGTACAAGATGTCAATCAATACCGCTTCCAGGGGTTTCTATTACGCGCATTTCATGTTTGCCGGGCGTGCCGGGCACGCTTGGGAGTTTTTTGCTTAAAAGCGACAGTACAGCAGATTTTTAGTCCGAAATGAGAACCCTCCCAAGCGGAGGGTTCTCTCATATTGAGGTATAAATAAGCTCTTAATAAAGGTAAGACAACGGAGGGAGGAAAAATGATAATAATGGATACCGGCGCTACGCAGGAGCAAATAGACCGTGTCATAGCGGAGATAAAGGGCCACGGGCTGAGGGCCGATATTTCTCGTGGGGAGTTCAGGACGGTAATCGGCATAGTGGGAGACGAGAGAAAAGTGGACTTCGCCCACCTGGAAGCTCTGCCCGGGGTGAAGGAGGTGCTGAGCATTGAAGTCCCTTACAAGCTCATCAGCCGGGAGTACAGCAAATTCATTGACGGTGACAAGAAGCACCGGGTGGTCAAGGTGGGCAACGTCAGCATAGGCGGCGACGAGCCGGTATTCATCGCCGGGCCCTGTGCCGTAGAAAGCAAGGAGCAGCTATTCAGGATTGCCGAAGAAGCGAAACAGGCCGGCGCCCATATTCTCAGGGGAGGGGTCTTCAAGCCGAGGAGCTCGGTACACTCCTTTCAGGGTCTGGGAGCCGGGGGTGGAGAGGAGGCCCTGGAGTGGATGCGGGAGGCAGGGAAGAAGTTCGATATGCCGGTGGTGACCGAGGTGAGAGGGGAGGCCCAGGTTGACATTGTGGCGCAGTATGTTGACATACTTCAGATAGGAGCCAGGAATATGTACAATCAGGACCTGCTCATCAAGGCGGCGAGAAAGGGCAAGCCCATCCTGTTTAAGAGGAACTTCGGGGCTGGCATCGAGGAGTTCCTGTCCTTCGCCGAATATATCGCCGCTGAGGGCAACCGTGACATCATCCTGTGTGAGAGGGGGATAATACCAATAGGTAAAGGCAGGAGCTATACCAGGTATACTCTCGACCTGGCGGCCGTCCCCGCCATTCAGAAGGAGACTTATTTGCCGGTGATTGTCGACCCCAGCCATGCTACCGGCCGCAGAGACCTTGTCTTCAGCATGAGTTGCGCCGCGGTGGCCGCCGGTGCCAACGGGCTGATGGTCGAGGTACACTATAACCCGGAAGAGGCGCTGGTTGATGGCCAGCAGTCTATTACTCCCGATGCGCTTAAAGACGTCATTCGTGCCTGCCGGGAGATTCGCAAGCAGGTCCACGGCGGCAAGGGATAGAGGCCGGATGAAGAAAGTCCTTGTGGCGCTGGGCAGCAACAGCTACAATGTGTACATCGGCCAGGGGCTGCTCAGACAAGCTGGGAGCCGGCTGAAGGAAGCCGGGCTAAGCGGCAGGGCGGTCATTATCACCAATCCCGTGGTGAAAGGGCTTTACGGCGATATTCTGACCCGTGCCCTGAGCCGGGAGGGCTTTAACGTATCCGCTCTTCTGGTGCCCGATGGAGAGGAGCAAAAGTCGCTGGAAACGGCGGGCAGGCTGTATACCGAACTGACTGCCGTTTACGCGGAGAGGACGACGCCTATCCTGGCCCTGGGTGGCGGCGTTATCGGAGACCTGGCCGGGTTTGTTGCCGCCACCTACCTGCGGGGGGTTCCCCTGGTACAGGTGCCGACAACCCTGCTGGCACAGGTTGACAGCAGCATCGGCGGCAAGGTGGCGGTAGACCACGGAAAGCTGAAGAACATGGTCGGCGCCTTCTACCAGCCCAGGCTGGTGATTGCGGACATAGACACCCTGAAGACCCTTCCCGCCGCCATACTTACCGAGGAGCTGGCCGAGGTCATAAAATACGCCGTCATCAGGGACAGGGAGCTATTTGCCTATATTGAGAGGGAGATGGGCAGGATAAAGTCGCTCGATGAGGAGGCGCTTGAAGAAATCGTCTTCAGGTCAGCCGGGATTAAGGCCGGGGTAGTCGAGCAGGACGAGACAGACCTGGGGCTGAGGGCCATCCTGAACTACGGCCATACCGTGGGCCACGCCATCGAGTCAGCCTCAGATTTCAGAGTGGGGCACGGGGCGGCGGTGGCCATCGGCATGGTAGCCGCGGCCAGGGTCTCCCACCGGCAGGGCATCCTTGGCCGGGATGACCTGCTCAGGCTAAAGAGTCTCATCGAGAGGGCCGGCCTGCCCACGAATGTCCCGCCGGTCGACATGGGCAAGGTAATTGAGGCTATCAGACATGACAAAAAGGTGCGCGGTGGCAGGGTAACGTTCATCCTGCCGCGGTCTATCGGCGAAGTATTCATCACCGATGAAGTGGAACTTGCCCTGGTAGAACAGGTGCTGGCTGGCCAGGAATGAACAGGCCCGGAATCTGCGCCGTCATAGTGAATAGAGACCTGTCGGCCCTGAAACAGGTCGAGCCGCTCGTGGAGCTGTTCGAAGTCCGCATCGACCTCATCGGCGACGGCTGGCAGGAAGTGGCCGGGCATCTCAAGCAGCCGTGGATAGCCTGTAACCGTATCGCCAGCGAGGGCGGTAAGTGGCAGGGCAGCGAGGAGAAAAGGCTGGAGCAGCTCACTGAGGCGGTTGAGCTGGGGGCGAGCATAGTGGATATCGAGCTTGAGACAAACAACCTGGAAAAGGTCGTCCCGGCCATCAAGAAGAGGGCGAAGTGCCTGCTGTCATTTCATGAATTGAGCCAGACTCCTTCTCTTGACGAGATGAGCCAGATAGTGCGCCGGCAACTGGATGCTGGCGCCGATATATGCAAGGTGGTCGCCACCGCCCGCAGCCTGAAGGACAACCTGGCCGTCATGCGGCTCATCGCCGACTTCCCCGGGCAGAAAATAGTCTCTTTCGCCATGGGACCTCTCGGTGCCGTCAGCCGGGTGCTCTGTCCGCTGGTGGGCGGCTACTTTACCTACGCTTCAGTCGAGCAGGGCGCTGAGTCCGCCCCAGGGCAGATAACGGTGTCCGACCTGCGGAAAATCTATGAGCTGGTGACATGGCAAAGATTATCAGCATAACCGGAAAGACAAAGCTGTGCGGACTGATAGGCGACCCGGTAGAGCATACCATGTCGCCGGTGATGCACAATGCCGCCTTCAGGGAAAGAGGGCTGGACTACATCTATGTCCCGTTCAGGGTAAGAGGTGAGGCGCTGGACAAGGCGATTGACGGCATGAGGGCATTGAACATAAGGGGACTGAACGTCACCATACCCCACAAGGTGGCCGTCATCCGGTTCCTGGACAGGCTGGACCGTCTGGCCGAGATGATAGGTGCCGTTAATACCATCGTGAACGATGACGGGGCCTTGACCGGCTACAATACCGATGCCGCCGGATTTCTACAGGTGCTTCTGGACAGGAGCATCGAGCCGGAGGGCAAAAGCGTGGTCGTCCTGGGCGCCGGCGGCGCCGCCAGGGCCATTTGCTTCGCCCTGGCCGATAAGGGTTCGAGTCTGGCTATCCTCAACCGGCGGCTGGAGTTTGAATGGGCCAGGGAGCTGGCGGGCAACCTCTCCCGGACTTTTGCCACAGAGGTTGAAGCTCTGGAGCTGAACGAGGAGAACCTGGCCGGGACGCTGGCCGGCGCCGATATCCTGGTCAATGCCACCAGCGTCGGCATGACGCCCGGCATCAATGAGACGCCTGTATCAGGGAAACTGCTCCGTCCGGGCCTGGTCGTCTTTGACATCGTCTATAATCCCATCAGGACCAGGCTGCTCAGGGAAGGCGAGATGGCCGGGGCGCAGACCGTGGGCGGGCTGGATATGCTGGTCTGGCAAGGGGCGTTGGCCTTCGAGAAGTGGACGGGCGTCAAGGCGCCGGTTGACCTGATGAGGGAAGAAGCCAGCAGGATGCTTCAAGGTCATGAAGACTAACATCGCTCTTATCGGTTTCATGGGCACGGGTAAGACCGCGGTGGGAAAAGCCCTGGCCAGGAAGCTGAACAAGAAGTTCGTTGAGATGGATGCTCTGATTGAGCATAAGGCGGGCAAGCCCATCCCCGACATATTCCGGCAGGACGGCGAGATTGCCTTCCGCGAGCTTGAGATAGAGGCGGTCAAGGAAATATCCCGCGGCGAAAACCTGGTCATTGCCTGCGG
This sequence comes from Chloroflexota bacterium, assembly GCA_016202545.1. GTDB lineage: Bacteria > Chloroflexota > Dehalococcoidia > Dehalococcoidales > JACQON01 > JACQON01. The sequence goes on along the minus strand of JACQON010000023.1, from coordinate 12,063 downwards.
CGGGGGCGTTGTGCTCAATAAGATAAACATCGACCGGCTGAGAACGGGCTCGGTGATGGTCTACCTCACCGCGTCTCCGGGTGTTATCATGAAACGGACGTTGAAGGATGGCGATACCAGGCCTCTCCTCAAAGTGCCGGACATGGCCGGGCAGATACGGGAGCTATTGAAGTTCAGGAGGCCATTTTACGAGCGGGCCGCCGATATAAAGGTAAATACCTCCCGGCTCGATGTTGACGCCGTGGCGGAGCAGATAGTAAGCAGGTTCAGAGAGAATGAAGGCTTCAGTCTATAAAAGCCAGGTAAAGGGGAAGGTGAGGGCGCCTTCTTCAAAAAGCTACACCGTACGCGGGCTGATGTGTGCCGCCCTGGCCGCCGGGACAAGCCAGATAGTCCATCCCCTGGGCTCGGATGACACCGACGCCGCTTCGGATGTGCTGGGCAAGGTCGGGGTCCACGTTGCCCAGCGGGATGACTTGTGGGAGGTCGCCGGAGGCAACCTGCGCCAGCCGGATTCCGACCTGTTCTGCGGCGACTCGGCGGCCACGCTGAGGTTTATGACCGCTATCTGCTCGCTGGTCCCGGGGAGGTGCCGGCTGACGGCTGGTCCGTCCCTGTCAAAGCGGCCGGTGAGAATACTGGTTGACGCACTGAGACAGTGGGGAGTGGACTGCTCTTCCCACGGCGAGGTGGCGCCGGTGGTGGTCGAGGGAGGCAGGCTGAGGGGCGGGGTGACCGAGCTTCCCGGCAATGTAAGCTCCCAATTTATCTCCGCGCTGCTGCTGGTAGCCCCCTTTGCTGAAGAAGTCGCCACAATCAGGCTGACCACTCCCCTGGAGTCGAAGCCGTTCGTGGCCATGACACTGGAGTGCCTGCAAAGGTTTGGAGTAAAGGTGGACTCCTCCAGCGACTTGCGGCAGTTTGAAGTGACCAGGCAGACGTACCGGCCGGTCAGGTATACTGTAGAGGGTGACTGGTCATCGGCTTCCTATTTTCTGGCGCTGGGGGCCATGTGCGGCGAGGTGGAGGTGGGAAACCTTAACGCGGAAAGCTTGCAGGGAGACAAGGCGCTGCTGGGCTTTCTCCGGGACATGGGTGCCTCGGTTACCGCAGCCGGCGACTCGGTCACGGTGAAGAGGTCCAGGCTGAAGGCCATATTGGCCGACCTGTCCGACTATATAGACCTTCTGCCCACCATGGCCGTCCTGGCCGCCGTCGCCGACGGGACGAGCCGGTTTGCTGGCATAGACCGGGCGCGGCTAAAGGAATCGGACCGGGTCGCCGCCGTGAGGGAAGGGTTAGAGAGGATGGGTATAAAGGTAGTTGAGGAGAAAAACAGGCTGGCCATTAGCGGTGGATGGCCCAGGGGCTCGGTGATAGATACCAGAGGCGACCACAGGATAGCCATGGCCTTCGGCATCCTCGGCCTGGCCGCCGGGGACACGGCGATTCAGGACGCGGAGTGCGTCTCCAAAACATTCCCCGGGTTCTGGGAAACGCTGAAAAGCCTGGGGGGCGAGGTGGAAACAAATGGGAAATAGCTTGGGCAAGCTGTTCACGGTAACCAGCTTCGGCGAAAGCCATGGAAGCTGCATGGGAACGGTTATCGATGGCTGCCCCGCCGGTCTGCCTCTCGCCGCGGAGGACATCCAGGTGGATGTAGATAGGAGGAAGCCGGGGCCGGGCGCGGCATCAACCACCAGGGTGGAGGAGGACCGCGTTGAAATCCTCTCCGGGGTCTTCAACGGCAAGACCACCGGCGCCCCCATCTGCCTGCTGGTATGGAACAAAGACGCGGACTCAAGCCAGTACGAAAAGATGAGGTTCCTCCCCAGGCCCGGCCACGCCGATTATACCGCCTTTATCAAGTACGGAGGTTTCAACGATTTTAGAGGGGGGGGGAGGTTTTCAGGGAGGGTCACGGTCACCATGGTCATGGCTGGCGCCATCGCCAGGAAGTTGCTCGGCCAGCTCGGCATCGAGGTGCTGGCGCACACCATCGAAATAGGCGGCGTCAAGGCCAGCCCGAAGGGGATTGATGAGATAAGGCAGAATGTGTACCGCAGCCCGGTCAGGTGCGCCGACCCGGAAGCGGCAGCGGAGATGATTAAGGTAATCGAGAGGGCGAAAGAAGAAGGCGATAGCATCGGCGGGGCCGTTGAAGGCATCGCCCTGAACGTGCCGGCCGGCCTGGGAGAGCCCATCTTTGATACGCTGGAGGGAGAGCTGGCCAGGGCCCTCTTCGCCATCCCTGCCGTCAAGGGGGTTGAGTTTGGCGCCGGTTTCTCGGTGGCCGGGAAAAGAGGCTCGGAGAATAACGACCCGTTCATCATCAGGGACGGCAAGATAGTCACCGCGACCAATAACGCCGGCGGCATACTGGGCGGGATAAGCAGCGGCATGCCCGTAGTGGCCAGGGTGGCAGTGAAGCCGACCCCTTCCATATCCAGGACTCAGCAGACTGTTGACCTGAGCACCATGGAGAGCGCCAGCCTGGCGGTCAAGGGGAGGCATGACGTCTGTGTCGTCCCCAGAGCGGTGACTGTGGTAGAATCAATGATGGCGGCGACCCTGTGCGATTTTGCCCTGAGGGCGGGAATCATGCCGAGGGTAATAAAATGAGCCTTGAGGACTTAAGAAAGAAGATAGACGAGACCGATGCCCAGATAGTCCGGCTGATAGCGGCAAGGATGATGATTGCCCAGGAAATCGGCAGGGAGAAGCGAAAGCAGGGCATACAAATCGAGGATACCGGCAGGGAAAGAGGGGTCCTGGAAAATATCAGGCATGTTGCCGAAGAGGAAAAGATAAACCAGCAGGACATAGTCAATATCTACCGGCAGATAGTCACCCTGTCCAAGAGCGCCCAGGGGATAGAGGTCGCCTTTCAGGGCGAGGTCGGAGCCTACAGCGAAGACGCCGCCCTCCAGTTCTTCGGCTCCTCCGTCCACATCAGGCCGTGCGAGAGCCTGGATGATGTCTTCAAAGTGGTGGAGCGTGGGGAGGCGTCCTTCGGAGTCGTGCCGGTGGAGAACTCGCTGGAGGGGAGCATCAGCCTGGTCTACGACCTGCTCCTGGAGTCGAGCCTCAAGGTATGCGGCGAGACCGAGCTCCGAGTGCTCCATAACCTGATAGCCCATCCGGAGGCGCGGCTGGACTTGATAAAGCGCGTCTTCTCCCATCCGCAAGCGCTGGGCCAGTGCCGGACCTTCTTGAAGCGCCTGGGCTGTGAGCTGGTCCCGACCTATGACACCGCCGGCAGCGTAAAGATGATAAAGGAGAAGGGGATAACGGACGGCGCAGCCATTGCCAGCGCCAGGGCGGCGCAAATATACGGCATGAAAATCCTGGCCAGGGAGATAGAAGACACCCCCAATAACTTCACCAGGTTCTTCATCTTGTCAAAGCAGGACTCGCCGTCGACGGGGAATGATAAGACTTCCATAGTCTTCTCGGCCCGGCACCGGCCGGGGGCGCTTTACGAGGCGCTCAGGGAGTTTGCCGCCAGGAACATCAACCTGACCAAGATAGAGTCCAGGCCGACCAGGCAAAAGCCCTGGGAATACAACTTCTATCTCGACTTTGAAGGACACCGGGAGGATAAAGAGCCTGGTGAAATCCTGGAGGCCCTGGAGAAAAACACCCTGTTCTTCAAAGTCCTCGGTTCTTATCCCAAAGCGAGACAATAAAGGCCGCGGGGGTGTGCTAGGGTGAGGATAGCCATAATCGGTGGTTCGGGAAAGATGGGGCGCTGGTTTGCCCGCTTTCTGCTCAGCGAGGGCAAAGAGGTAATCATAACCGGCAGAAATGAGCAGAAGCTGCGGGAAGCCAGGGAGCAGCTCCCGCGGGTTGAGGTCGCCACCAGCGTGGAGGCTGTCAAAGGGGCGGACGCCATCCTGGTAGCGGTGCCAATGGACAGCTTCGAGGAGGTGGTGCAGCAAGTCCAGCCGTATGTGCGCCCCCGGCAGATAGTGATGGACATCACCTCGACTAAGGCATTCCCGGTAGAGGTGATGCACAAGTACATAAAATCAGGGCTGGTGCTGGGCATGCATCCGGTGTTCGGGCCCGGCGCCAGCAGCGTGGCCAACCAAAACTTCGTCCTCACGCCCATCAACGAACAGGAGAATGCCCTGGCCGGGAAGGTCAAGGCGTATCTGGAAGCCAGGGAGGCCAGGGTCACCATGATGAGCCCGCAGGAGCACGACGAGATGATGGCCGTTGTCCTCGGACTGTCCCATTTCATCGCCCTGGTCTCGGCTGATACGCTGCTGAGCTTTGACAGCCTGAAGCAGATGAAAGCGGCGGGCGGGAGCAGCTACAAGCTGCTGCTGACGCTGGTTGAAAGCGTAATCGCCGAAGCCCCCGAGTTCTATGCTTCCCTGCAGATGACCTTGCCCAATGTGGCGGCAGTGGAAGAACTGTTCCAGCGAAGGGTGAAAGCCTGGGCAGACCTGGTCAAGAATCGAGACGGGCAGAGCTTCGTCCGGATGATGAGCGCCCTGCGGGACAAATTTGAGAAAAGCGACCCTGACTTTCGCAAGGCCTATCACAACCTGTACCGCGTAGTGGATGGGCTGTAAGTGCGGGCTATTAGCGGAGGAGATGTGCAAGACTACGTCATCAGGGTGGAGAACCTGCTCAAGAAGTTCGGCGAGGTCGTCGCCATAAATGACATCAGCTTCAACGTGGCGCCGGGGGAAGTCTTTGGCTTCCTCGGGCCCAATGGGGCCGGCAAGACCACCACCATCAACATCCTGTGCACCCTGGCCAAGCCGACTTCAGGGCACGCTACCTTAAACGGCTTTGATGTGGTGCGCCAGCAGAGCCAGGTGCGCCAGTCCATCGGGCTGGTATTTCAGGACCCCAGCCTTGATGAGCGGCTGAGCGGGCTGCAAAACCTGCGCTTCCATGCCATGGTATACAATATACCCGCCGCAGTCCGGGAGACGAGAATCAAGGAAATGCTGACCATGGTCGAGCTGTGGGACAAGCGTAATAGCCAGGTGCGCACTTACTCCGGCGGCATGAAGCGCCGCCTGGAAATAGCCAGAGGACTGCTTCACTATCCCGTGGTGCTGTTTCTTGATGAGCCTACGCTGGGGTTGGACCCGCAGACGCGCAGCCGGATATGGGAATACATCCTCGGGCTGCGAGAGCAGCGGGGGACGACTATTTTCCTCACCACTCACTATATGGACGAGGCGGAGAAAGCCGACCGCATCGCCGTCATTGACTATGGGAACCTCATTGCCATAGACACCCCACAGGGACTGAAGGGAATGGTGGGCAAGGATGTTATATCGGCCAGGACCGATGACGACGACCGGGCAGCCGAAGAGTTGAGGCTTCGCTACGGAATCGAGCCCAGGCATGATGGCGATGAGCTCACCTTCGAGGTGACCGGCGGAGATGAGTTCCTGCCTGTCTTTATCAGGGAGCTGGGTGTCAAGATACATAGCGTCAGGCTGCGCCGTCCCACCCTGGATGATGTCTTTCTCAAGCTCACCGGGCGGGAGATAAGAGAAAAGGAGGCCGGCGATATTTTCAAGGCGATGGTCCGGGAGCATGGCCGCCGTATGCGGCGCTAGGAGACGGTCATGAGGAACCTGCGTGGCATCTATACCATCTGGTACCGTGATATACTCCGCTTCTGGCATGACAAGATGCGCATGGCAGGGGCGATAGTCTTTCCGCTGCTGTTCCTGTTCGTGTTCGGGGCTGGCCTCAGTGCCAGGATGGGCTTTATTGAGCCGGGGGTAGACTTCGCCCAGTTCATGTTCCCCGGCATCATCGGCATGACGGTGCTGATGAGCTCCTTCATGGCCGGGGTATCCGTGGTCTGGGACAGGGAGTTAGGCTTTCTCAAGGAAGTCCTGGTGGCGCCGGTCAGCCGCGCCGCGGTAGCGATGGGAAAGACACTGGGCGCAGCCACGGTGGCGCTGTTTCAGGGGATTATCATCCTGGCCTTGGCGCCCGTTATCGGGGTCCCCGTCTCGGTGTGGATGGTGGCGGCGCTGCTGCTGCTTATGTTCCTGCTCTCCGTCTCCATGGGCTCTCTGGGCGTGCTACTGGCCACCCGCATCAGGTCGATGGAAGCATTTCAAGTGGTCATGCAGATGCTGATGTTCCCCATGGTGTTCCTGTCCGGAGTCTTCTTTCCGTTACAGGGTCTGCCGGGGTGGTTGAGCGTCATAGTCAAGGTCAACCCGGCCACCTACGGCATAGCCCCCATCCGGCAGGTGATGCTGGGAAGCTCGCCTGACTCCCCTTTCACCATCAACGTGCTGGGCCACCCCATGTCAACCTGGGACAATATCGCCGTGCTGGCTGTGTTCGGCATTGCCATTGTCCTCCTGGCGATGTGGTCTTTCAGTCACCAGGAATAGCCTGGCTTCAGAGGATGGTCGGGGTGAGAGGACTTGAACCTCCGACCTCAGCGTCCCAAACGCTGCGCGCTAGCCAACTGCGCTACACCCCGTGCAGCTAGAGTATACCGAGCCGCCTGGCGTCAGTCAAACTGCTAAATCCATCCCCCTGGCTCACCGCTTATGCTTAAACGAGAAGGGGGAATTTAACCATATACGTCACGGCGGTGACCGACAGCTACGACGGCGACAGTATGGTCTCTGTCATCGATAACGTATAAGATGCGGTAGTTGCCAACCCGCAGCCGGTATTCTTCCCGTCCACTCAGTTTCTTGACACCTCTGGGACGGGGGGTCTCTTCCAGAGACAGGATTCTCTTGCTCAGGCGGGCATGGACTGCTGCAGGTAACCGCTCCATTTCCTTTTCGGCAGAGCGAAGGATACTGACCCTGTAGCTCAAGCTAGCCGACCCTCTTTTCCCTCTCTGTAAGATATTCATGGAAAGGTCGGCTGGATTCCCCCTGGCGCTGCTGTATAAGCGCTATATCCAGGAAGTCCTCTCTAAGGCTCTCATCTTCCAGAAGACGCGCGATGACTGCTTTCTTCTCCGCCTTGGAGAGAGACTCTAAGGCCATGAGATAGATATCTGCCTTTGATTGCGTTGCTTTCACCTGACTACCTCCATACTACTATCATAGCACATGATTCACAAAAATCTCACTTGTTGAGGTAACCCATCCCCTACCCCCTTCCCTTGGAGATTAAGGCAAGGGGGTAAAATTTTACGATGAATTATACTTATGATACTCTATTCCTGTGAGGAGATGGGTGATGAAAGAGAATATTTGGTATCTCGCTAACGATTTCAATAAATTACCACCAGGAGATGTATTGAAGAATATTCTGGAAGATGACAAAAAGAACTACGATAGAGCAGAATCGGATCTTTACGAAGATATCAGGTTATTAGACGATGCAATAACCCTATATATCGAATCGCTCCAAGCAGCTTATCGGCTTGTAGACAAGTGGAAAAACAATGATTCCAATCGAGCAACGATGGCAATATTGGTATCTACTCTGAACTATATTCTTCTCGCTAGACATGGTATCTTAATGGGTTATTACCCAGAAGTTCGTGATTTATTAAGAAGCTGCTATGAACGAATTTCCAGATGTTACCTCTTTTTCTATAGCGGAAAATTTTCCCGCAGATTACTATCTGGCGAGCAAATTTCACAGGCTGAAGTGGACAAAGAACTAAGCAAATTAGGACGCGACCCCGCTAGAAGAAACGAGCTTTTAAGAGACCTTAGAAAATACTATAAATTTATGTCGGACGTCGCACACCCGAATCTAAAGTCGTTTGAAGCTCGTTATGGGAAAAAAGACCTTGGAGAAAGAGTGGGATTAGAATATGTGTTTGGCGGTCTTATGTCTGTTGAACGAGGACATATCACGATAATAAGGATACTCCAGACTGTATTAAGTGCATTGAGGATTTTGGGAGTCATACTACCCGAACAATCAGGAAGTTGGGACAGGAAATACCAGCAAATAAGCAAAAAATGCGACCAGATGGTTAAAAACACCTAGATTCATGCCTTATAACCAAGACGCGGCGTGGAGGCTAATCCTTCTAGGGTGTCTAAGAGAGGCTTTAGCCCCTCTTTTCTTCCCCCTTTAAAATCCCTCTCAATCTCCCTTTAGAAAAGGGAGAGATTTGTTTTCCCCCTTTAGTGAAGGAGGACTAGGGGGATTTGCAAAGCTGGCGTCAGGCCAGCTGGGGCAGGGCGTTATACGTCTGTTGCATCAGCAGGGCATCCCCTTCCAGGTTGGGGCTTTCGCAGATGGCGAAACCCTTGACGCCGTAGTCTTTTAGCGCCCTCATCAGCTCGGCGTAGCGGAAGTCTGCCTCCTGGAGGTCCAGGTGCTTAAGCTCTCCCTTTTTGCCATAGGCAATGCCGGAGATATGCATGTGCATATTCTCCAGTGCAGCCTTGCCCAGGCGCCGCTCTACTTGCTCAAGGACGGCGGCGAACTCAGCATAAGAGTTAGCGGCGCCGCTGCGGGCGTGCCAGTGGGCGAAGTCAATGGCCGGGGCCACCTGCTCCAGCTCGCTGCTCAGGTTGAGTGCCTCCTCCAGGTTGCCAAACTGGGAGGGCCTGCCCATGACCTCCGGCCTGAGCCACAGCCGGTTGTCCTCGCGCTTAAGCTGGTCAACTACCTCCTTCAGATGCCTCTTAATCGTGTCATAAACTACCTCCCGGGGGGCGTCAAAATAAACGCCGGCGTGGAAGACCACGCTTTCCACCCCGCATATTGAGCCGATACGGGCCGTTTGAAGCAATCTGGTCTGGCTGGCCCTGACCTTTTCCGTCTCGCGGGCGTTCAGGTTGATAAAGTAGGGGGCATGGGCGGTCAGCCTTACCCCGGCCCGGGCGGCTGTTTGTGCCACCAGCCGGGCGCTGGCCTCGCCCATCCTCACCCCCTGAACAAATTCTATCTCCATACAGCCAAGCCCGAGCTCAGCGATGCGCTTGATTCCATCCACGGTAGACCCGGTGGCGGCGCTGTGGGGAGTGCCGCCAGTGCCAAAAAGCAGCCCGGCCATTTGTCCTCCCCTTTCTTTTTAGGAACTCCACCAGGTATAGCTTGACCTGCTTGTCATGACGACTTTGACGATAGGTTACCATATTTGTACCGCATGTGCACTATGGCGGCAAATTACATCTTCTCACGAAAATACAGGTTCCGTATGCGTAGACATCATGGCTAACTTCAGGCAGACGCCCATCCCCTGTATCCCCTTCCCGGCGGGAAGGGGAGTTAAGTAAAAGAGAGGGGCGAAGCCCCTCTCTAAATCTCTTCCCCCTCTCCTTGCCAAGGAGAGGGGAATACAGGGGGTGAGGTCGACGCGGAATGTATCAAAACTGCATTTTCATACTTCGTGGTGCCGCTGGTAAGCGGCATAGGTGAACTCTTTGATACTGTCTGACAATGGAGAAAAATCGCACGATGGCATAAAATAAGAGCATAGGCGGAGGGCCTGTCTCCATCCTCGATGTCTCTGTTGCGGGTCGGCGATGATTCATATTGATGGCTCGGCCAAGTCGGGAAGCGGCACCATCTTGCGCTATGCCGTGGCCCTCTCCTCATTGCTGGGTGAACCGCTTCATATGGACAATATCCGGGCGAAGAGGGACAAGCCGGGACTGCGTCCCCAGCACCTGGCCTCGGTGACGGCCTGTGCCCGGATGTGCGGCGCCAAGGTGGATGGGGCGGTGGTGGACTCGAAGGAGCTAACCTACAGGCCGGGGAACAGGATACAGGGCGGCCACTACCACTGGGAAATCGGCACCGCCGGCTCGACGACTCTGCTGGCGATGACCCTGCTCCCCATCGCCCTCTTTGCCGATGGGGAGACCGCGTTCAAAATCACGGGAGGGCTGTTCCAGGACTTCGCCCCGTCAGCTTACCATATGCAACATGTATTCTTTCCCACGCTGCGCAAGATGGGCATCGAGGCAGAGCTCGACGTAATCCGTCCCGGCTACGTTCCCTCCGGCGGCGGCGTCATCCAGGTCAGCACCAGGCCAGCAGGTGTCATCAAGTCCTTGAAGCTGCTCAGTCAGGGAAAGGTCAAGGAAATCAGCGGAATCGCCCTCTCCTCTCGTCTCAAAGAGCAGAGAGTCAGCCAGAGGATGGCCGAAGAATGCCGGAAAGTCCTCGCCGGGAAGGGCTATCAGGCCGGAATAAAGACCCTGTGGGACGAGACCGCGCCGCAGGCGGGGGCCAGCCTGGCCATCTGGCTGGAGACGGATAGCGGCTGCCTCCTCGGCTCTGACCAGGCGGGCAAAAGGGGACGCAGCTCCGAGGAAATCGGCGGGCATGTGGCTCGAAGCCTGCTGGAAGACCTGGAGACGGGGGCCACGGTTGACAGATACCTGGCCGACCAGTTGATTATCTATGCCGCCCTTGCTGACGGGGTCACCGAGTACATCGTGCCCCGCCTCACCGACCATGTGGAGGCCAACCTGTGGCTGGTACAGAAGTTCGGGGTGCCAACTCAGGTTGAAGGCAATACCCTGCGCATAGAGGGCATTGGTTACCGCAGGGCCAAAGGTTGACTAAAGAGGCCGGGTGCTACCCCGGTACTAAATAAAATCCCCCAAAATACGTAGGAAAATCCCCGTAATGTTACGGATTTACTGTCTTGCTCTCATGCTTCAAACTGAGGGTGTCCCGGCGGACGAGCGATTTAACCACACGTAAAGGGAGGAGAAGAGCATGGAGATGTCCCAGATTAAGGTCTGTAACATGTCACAGTGTGCCTACAATATGAACGCCCTTTGCCATACCCTGGCCATCACCGTTGGGCCGCACGCAGAATGCAATACCTATAATCATGGAAACAGCAAGGGCGGGTTCAGAGAAATCGAGGGGGGAATAGGTGCTTGCCTGGCTTCATACTGCCATTCAATGAGCAGCTCGAATGTAGAGCCCCGGGCATCGATGTGGCCAGTCACAATATCCACGCCGATTGTAAGGCGTTTCAGCAGAGAGGATGAGCGCGTTTCCCACGTGTCCGCCGGGGCTGGTCTTCTAGGCTGGTTTTGCATCTTTCAGCCGCTATATTTTCACCTCGTCAGGGCAATGCTCGTGCCAGTAAACGGCAGCCACTGGTGCTGTACCTGCACATATCTCGCCCACTATTGCTCAGCTTGACAGATACGAAACGTTTCCCTTACAATTATCGTAGTAAATATGGCAATCCCGGCAGTTACCCCTGGCATGATTATGGTGGTGGAAGCATTTTGCTTTTTTGAGCGCAGGGTCGGAGCAATCGTACATTTACAGTTAAAGAAAGGGGGAAGCCATGGCAGAAACGGTCACAGGGGTCGGTGAGGATAGGTGGGTGCCAACGGTATGCACTACGTGCGATGCCGGCTGTAATATCCAGGCACGTCTTGTGGACGGGGTAGTGGTGAAGCTGGAGGGAAATCCCGCCTCTGACTGGGGTTCCAAAGGCGGACTGTGTCCTAAGTCAATGTCCCAGATTCAGGTGCTCTATGACCCCAACCGCGTCAACTACCCGGTGAGGCGCACCAACCCGGAGAAGGGGATTGGCGTCGACCCCAGGTGGCAGCGCATCTCCTGGGATGAGGCCATGGATGAGGTAGTCCAGAAGCTGGATAAGATTCGCAAGGACAACCCCGGCAAGCTAATGACTTTCTCCGGCATTCAGCGTTCCCAGTGGGGAATCGCTTACCTGATGTACGACTCCATATTCGGCCCGGCCTTCGGCACTTACAACTGGACCTGTGGCGGCGGCGGCCTGTACTGCGGCAATTCCACCCATCCAGCCGCAGCTCAGAACCACGCTTCGTGGAACTTGACCCCTGACTTTCTGTACTGCAATTACGCGGTGTTTTTCGGCCAAAATCTGGGGGTGGGCGCCACCGACGTCATGTCCCAGATAGCCAGGCTAAGGGCAGACGCCGTCGCCCGCGGCATGAGAACGGTGTCTTTCGACCCGGTCTGCCATTTGTCCGGCGGCAAGGCCACCGAGTGGGTGCCCATCCTGCCCGGCACCGATGGCATCGTCTGCCTGGCCATGGCCAACGTCCTGGTCAACGAGCTGGGCATATATGACCGGGAGTACCTCAAGAAGAAGACCAACGCTTCCTACCT
>JACQON010000022.1 GCA_016202545.1 Chloroflexota bacterium | reverse complement strand
TGAACCCTTCAGAGCGAGCCTTCTCGTTCCGATTAGTCGTCAGAGTGAACAGGACGAGCCCTTCTGGGTGAACCCCTGACTCCCTTCCCGGCGGGAAGGGGATACTCGTTCCGATTATCATCTTCAGACCGAGTTCAGACCGAGGTCAGAGTGAAAAGGGAATGAGGTCGTCAGTAAGCGATAATGCGTGCTGAAGCAGTAATTGGTTCAGTAATTAACATGACAGTACACTAGAATTGGCCTGGGGGAGCGGTTTTGTCATATAATAGCAAGGAGTCTTTTTGAAAGGAAGGAGACATGGAGAATATAGACCTGTCGGTTGAGGTGGCCGGAGTAAAGTTCAGGAATCCGGTGCTGGTGGCTGCCTCGGATTTGACCTGCGATACCAAGGCGATACGTAACTGTGTCGAAGGCGGCGCCGGGGGCATCGTCATGAAAGGGCTATCCGTCCAGCAGTATTCCAGGACAAGGCCGTTGCCCTATTACTTTTCCCTGGAGCGCTTCGGCAGGGGTTATCAGACGGGAAACTGGTTCTCGCCGGAAGGCTACAACTACTACCCGCCGGATGAATGGCTGAAGAGGTTCGGCCCGGAGTCGGTCAAGATATGCCATGATAACGGGGTGCCGTTCGTCGGCCAGATATCAATCCAGGTGGGAGATGACATGACGGCGCTGTTGGACATAGCCAAAAGGCTGGAGGAGCTTGGCGCTGACATGCTTCAGGCCTCGCAATTCCTGTGTCCGAACGACCCCAACATCCCCAAGAGCTACTGTGAGGCCCGGGCGGACAACGTCAGGGCTTTGAAAGAGGCGGTAAGCATCCCGATTTTTGATAAGATGAACTCGGCTTGGCCGAACATATTCCTTGACTGCGTGGCCGCCAGCGAGCGGGCGGGAGCTTCGGCGATAACGGTGTGGACGGGCAGCACCGGCATATTCGTTGATGTGGACAAGGAGGAGTTTTACGGCATACCGATAATCAATGCCTATATGCATGGCCGGGCATGGGTGCCGGATACCATGGCCCGGGTTGTTGAGGCTAAGCAAACAGTCAGCGTGCCACTCAGCGCATCTTCCGGCGTCTGGGACTGGAGCGACGTGGTCTCTTATCTCCTGGTGGGGGCCTCGACGGTACAGGTATGCACCGCCGCCTACTTCAAGGGCAGGAACGTGTTCGGGGAGATAGTGAAGGGCGTCGAGAAATGGATGACCAAGAGGGGGTACCATTCCATCAGCGAGTTTTGTGGCAAGCTATTGCCCAGGGTGCGTTCCCTGGAAGAGCTATGTCCGGAGGTCTACCCATTGCCCAGCCCGGTAACCCCGGTGATTGACTATGAGCTGTGCAACTTCTGCGGGAAATGCGTGCAGGGATGCGTCTATGGCTCCCTGGAGAGGATTGACCGGGAGCAAGGTAAAATCATCCAGCATAAGGAGCTATGCTGGGGCTGCGGTATGTGTGTCTCCCGGTGCCCGGTGTACGCCATAAAGTCAGTGGACGAGAAGGGGAACGTGCGCTGGGACGGCAGGGGAGAGGCCAAATTCTGGCTGTAGACTTTACATAAAGCTTCCGCTTAACGAAGAGAGGTGAGGCAAAGTGACTAAGAAACTGTTCGAGCCGGTCAATGTAGGCGCGCTGGAGCTTAAGAACAGGATTGTAATGACCCCTATGGCCATGCTATATGGCACAGAGACCGGCGCGGTGAGCCAGCGGCAAATTGACTACTTCGTGGAGCGGGCCAAACATGGCGTGGGGCTGATAGTGGTCGAGGCCGCCAGCGTTGATACCAATATGGGGAACTGGGGGCCGGCCGGTCAGTGCTTCGATAGCGACAAATATCTTCCCGCATACAGCGAGATGACGGACGCCGTTCACTTATATGGGGATGGGGCCAAGATAGGCATACAGCTTGATGCTGCCGGCAGGAATGCGCCCCTGTCCACCACCGGGGGCAAGCCGCCATTCTCCGCTTCCGCCATACCGGGCATCGAGCCGGGCGTTATCACCAGGGCGCTGGCGGTTGAGCAGATTGAGCGGCTGGTTGAGGCCTTTGCCGAGGCAACGGCAAGGGCGAAGGTCGCCGGGTTTGACGCGGTAAATATCGATGCCGCCTGTGGCTACATGGTGAACCAGTTCCTGTCACCGCTATATAACAAGCGTACCGATGAGTATGGCGGCAGCCTGGAAAACAGGATGAGGTTTGCCCTGAAGATAGTCCGCCGTATCAAGGAGAAGGTGGGAGAGAAATTTCCCGTTATCTGGGAGCTTAACTGCGATGAGTATACCCCGGGCGGGCTTGTCCTGGACGATGCTAGGGCGATGGCGCCGCGGCTGGAAGAGGCGGGGGTTGACGCCTTTCGCATTCACCGGGCTTCATATGATAACTATCATTACATAATTCCTCCGGCTGCCGTGCCCAGGGGCTGCTTTGTCCACCTCGCCGAGGGAATTAAGGCGGTGGTCAAGAGGGCGAAGGTATGGGCTGAAGGCAGGATTCCAGACCCTGAGTTTGCCGAAGGGGTTTTGCAGGCAAATAAGGCTGACCTGATTGGCTTTGGCCGCGCCTTTATCACCGACCCGGAATGGCCGCGGAAGGTGGCCGAGGGACGGCTGGATGACATAAGAAAGTGTATCGCCTGCAACCGCTGTACCGAGAAGATATTCATGTCCCTGCCCGCCAAGTGCTCGGTGAACGCCGCCGTAGGGCATGAGAGGGAGTATGAGCTGAAACGCGCCGAAAGGCCGAAGAAGGTGGTGGTAGTGGGAGGCGGACCAGCGGGCATGGAGGCGGCCAGGGTAGCCGCCTTGAGGGGACACAAGGTAGTCCTCTTTGAGAAGGATAACCAGCTAGGCGGCCAATCGAACCTGGCCTGCGCCGCCCCTAATAAAGAAGAGACGAGGAACATTCTTGAATACCTGACCGGTCAGGTAAAAAAGCTGGGGGTAAAAGTGCGCCTGGGAGAAGAGGCCACAATCGACAAGATAAAGGAAGTGGGCGCAGACGCCGTCATCGTAGCCACGGGGGCAGCGCCTCTGGTGCCCAAAATTCACGGTGTGAATAAGAAAAACGTATTTTTAGCCTGGGACGTTCTATCAGGCAAGGCGCAGGTCGGCGACAGGGTGGTGATAATAGGCGGGGGCATGGTCGGCTGTGAGACAGCCGAATGTTTGCTCGCCGGAGGCAAGAAGGTTACTCTGGTTGAAATGCTTCCCAATATCGCCAGTGACGTTGAGCCGTTCACGCGGATATTTCTGCTGGACAGGCTGGGTAAGTCCGGGATGCAGATTTTGACCGGGACAAAGCTCGAAGAGGTGACCGATACGGGTGTCATCTGCTCCAGGAATTCGGTAAAGAAGACCATCGACGCCGATGCCGTAGTGCTGGCCGTCGGCGCAGTTCCGAATAAAGGCCTGCTGCAAAAGCTGGAAGGCAAGGTTCCTGAGGTATACGCGGTGGGCGACTGCGTGCAGCCCTGCAAGTTGCTTGAGGCTATCGAGGCGGGTTTCCATCGCGGGCGGCTGATATAGGGCTAGTTATACTTGTTCATGGCTGCCGCCAGGCCCTCGGTGAGGAGGCAAATGATGGCTTCAGTCGCCAGCGGGGCGGTCGTGAAGATTACCTGTTTTTCCCCGGCAGTGAAATCGCCCAACACGTAAGACATGATGTCGGCTTCGCTGGCGTCATCAATCCCGGTCGCCGGTCGCCCTATCCCCACCCGGAGACGGAGAAAATCACGGCTCCCCAGGCAGGAGACGATAGATTCTATTCCCTTGTGTCCTCCCGAGCCACCGTTAGGGCGGATGCGGATTTTACCCGGCGGCAGGTCGAGGTCGTCATGGACGACTATAAGGTCGCTGAGGCTGATGTGGAATTTTCCCACCAGCCGGCCTACCGACTGGCCGCTCAAGTTCATGTAGGTCTGGGGCTTGGCCAGCATCACCTCGACACCGGCTATTTCGCCCCTGCCAACCCTGGCTTTGGCCTCTTTTCTATCGAAGCGGATGCCCTGTGTCCTGGCCAGGTGGGCGAGACAGATAAACCCCACATTATGGCGGTTATTGGCGTGGCCACTCCCCGGGTTACCCAGACCGACGATTAGCTTCATAATCAGGCTGCCTGCTCCAGAATGCGAATGAACTCCTCTTCGGTAAGCTGCCTGGTGCCCAGGGCTAGGGCGCGGGCAAGCTTGGTGGAGCCGGGGTCGGCGCCAACCACCAGATAGGCGGTATTCCGGGTGACGTTGTCCCTGCCCGTTCCTCCGAGGGCTCTTATCCTGGCTTCAGCTTCTTCCCTGGTGAAGGCTTCCAGTTTGCCGGTGATAACGAACTCCATACCAGCCAGCCGTAGTTCTTCAGATTTGGCCTTTTCCCCTATCGGGTTAACCCCGGCGTCCTTTAGCTTCTGGATGATTTCCTCATTTTCTTCCTGCCTGAAGAAGGCAATGATACTATCGGCAATTTTGGGACCGACGCCGGGGATGGATGTGAGCTTCTCCCTGGAGGCAGCGGCAAGGTCGTCAAGGCTGCTGAAGTGGCTGGCCAGCAGGTTTGCCATTTCCTCTCCGATGTGCCTTATGCCCAGGGCATATATAATCCTGGACAGCGGTCGCTTGTGTCTTACGGTGTCCTCGATGGCGCTGATGATATTAGCCGCACTCTTTTCCCCCATCCGTTCCAGGCTGGACAACTGTTCCCGGGTGAGCGAATACAGGTCAGCCACATCTTTGACCAGTCGTTTTCCAACCAGTGTGGCGCTCATTGATTCGCCTATTCCGTGGATGTCCATGGCCGTTCGAGAAGCGAAATGCTGCAATCGCTCCTGGAGCTGGACAGGGCAGGCGGCATTGGCGCAGTAGTACATAACTTCGCCTTCCGGCTTATACACTTCGCCGCCGCAGGCCGGGCACGCCGGGCGCCCCTTGTCGGGGTTGAACAGCGTCTCCAGCAGGCTGAACTCCTTTTCCTCCCCGGTGCGTCTGCTTTTGATTGGCCCGATGACCTCCGGTATCACCTCGCCGGCTCGCTGGACATAGACCCAGTCGCCCTGGCGAATATCCTTCCGCCTGATGTCGTCTTCATTGTGCAGGGCTGCCCTGCTGATGGTCACCCCGCCTACGGATACCGGTTCCAGGACGGCATAGGGGTTAAGCGTACCGGTCCGGCCGACGCTGACCCGGACCTCCTTGAGCAGGGTGGTCGCCTGGGTGGCGGGGAACTTGTAGGCTATCGCCCATCTTGGCTCATGGCCGATGTTCCCCAGCCGTTCCTGAAGCTCACGGGAGTTTACTTTGACCACGATGCCATCGGCTTCATAAGGCAAGCTTTCCCTTTTTCCCATCCAGGTGCGGTAGTACTCTGCGGCGCCTTCAACATCTGCGACCGGAGCGTTGTGGGGGTTTATCTTGAAGCCCAGGCTCTTCAGGTACTCCATAGTTTCCCGGTGGGTTGGTGGGGTGGCCTTGCCCTCAGCATAGCCCAGGCCGTAAATGTAGATGTCAAGCGGGCGCCTGGCTGTGATGCGGGGGTCCAACTGGCGCACTGACCCGGCGGCGGCGTTTCTGGGGTTGGCAAACAGGGGGGACCCTTCAGCAGCCCGCTCCTGGTTCAGCTTGTGGAAGCCGGCTTTGGGCAGGAAGACCTCGCCCCGCACTTCAAAACGCGGGGGGGCTTCCCGGGATACGGAAAGTGGGATGCTCCTGATGGTCTTCAAGTTCTGAGTGACATCTTCACCGCGGAAGCCATCCCCGCGGGTAGCGCCGACGGTGAACTGCCCGTTGACGTAGGTCAAAGCTACCGCCAGGCCGTCAATCTTGTGCTCACAGACGAAATCGAAGGACTGTCCGCCGGCCAGCTTCGAAGCCCTGCCATACCAGGCCAGCAGCTCATCTTTGGAGAAGGCGTTGCCCAGGGAAAGCAGGGGGTAGCGGTGTTCCACAGTGTTGAAAGCTTCCAGCGGGGCGGCACCCACCCGCTGCGTGGGTGAGTCCGGGGTCAGGAACCGGGGGTATTTCTCCTCCAGTTGCCGGAGTTCCGCCATCAGCTGGTCATATTCTGCGTCGCTGATTTCGGGGCTATCAAGGACGTAATACCGGTAGTTATGGTAGTTAATTGTCTTTCTTAGTTGCTCTATCCTGTCCTTTATCCTGGTCAGGTCTTCCATGTGATGTTCACCCTAGTTAGCAGTATAGCACTCCGTATCGCAGCGCAAAAGACTGCTGGTCGGCCGCCCCTGCCTGGCAGGGATGCCATAGGGGGTCTTCTTGTCACGGGTTGGCAGAGCGGTTATAATGTAAATCTGAGGGAGCAAGTACCTTCGCTGTGCCTTCATTGTAGTAGGAGCGAAGGGCACAAGAGCGGGAGTAATTCAGTGGTAGAATGCCTGCCTTCCAAGCAGGTTGTCGCGGGTTCGAGTCCCGTCTCCCGCTCCAAAGGGTCAGCCGATAGCCCGCATCACTTTGGCGCTGTCGCTGAGGTCATCGAAGAGGTAATCCGGCCCCGCTTCGGAGAGCTTTTCCGCTGAGTGGAAACCAGTGGCCACGGCGATGGTCAGGGCGTTGAACAGCTTGCCGCATTCTATGTCCCTGACCGAGTCGCCTATTATCACAACGTCTTTGCCTTTGAAGTTCCGGCGGGCCATCTTCTTTGCTTTGTCTATCGCCAGCTTCACCATGTCAGCCCTGGTGGCCACTTCAGTACCGTACAGGCAAAAGCTGAAGTACCGGCCCAGTTCGGTGACCCGAAAGACCGAGGCGACTATTCCCGGGGAGTCTCCGGTGTACAGCGCAATGATATTGTCTGTTCTGGATAGCCTCTCAAGGAGCTCTCTTGCCCCGAGCAAAATGTGTCTGGATGCGTCTGCCGGTATCTTTCTGTCGAAGGCGTCTTCATAGGCTTCAAATAGCCGGCTGCTCTTTTCATTGAACGTGGCATCAGGCACATTCTTCAGCTTGCCTAGCTCCCGAAAGTTGTCACTCAAGCTCCTGCCGGCGAAATCAATATCAGTCAGGCGGGCGTCCACGCTGAAGAAGCTCTTGAACAGCTCTTGGGTTGCCTCATCATGCACGGATATGAAGTCTACCAGGGTTTGGTCAAGGTCGAATATAATCAGCTTCATTTATGGCATCTATCGGCGCTACTCGTTCCGATTAGGCGTCAGAGTGAATAGGTGAAAGATTCTTGATAGGGAGCAGCTATGTTTTTTATACCAGGGACAGTGTGAAGTAGAAGGTTGAGCCATGTCCGGGTTGTGATTCTACCCAGATACGGCCGCCATGGGCCTCCACCAGCCTGGAGCAGACCATGAGACCCAGGCCGGCCCCCTTGGTCGTATAGGGACTCGACTGTTTCAGGCGGTGAAACGGCTGAAACAGCTTTTGCTGGTCATGGCGAGATATGCCCGGTCCGTGGTCGTTGACGCCGATTACCATCTGGCCATCATCCACGCGGGCAAAGACCTTTATTTCGCTGCCAGGAGGCGAGTACTTGACGGCATTTTCCAGAAGGTTGTACAGGATGCGCTCCAGCCTCAGGGAATCAGCCTTTGCTGGTGGCAGCGCGCCGGGGACGTCTGCTACTATGTTGTCGGCTTCGGGGTATAGCTGCTTTACTTTGCTCACGGCGCTCTGGACGACAGCGCCGATGTTGACCGGCTCAGTTCTCAGGCGAAGCTGCGCCGCCTGGGACCGGGAGAGTTCCAGCAGGTTCTCCAGTATATGGGACAGGAGCATAGCTTCATCAGCGGCATCCCGGAGGAGCTGGTTGCTTTCATCGGGGGAGAGGTTTTCGGTCAGGATTGTCTGCAGGGCGCCTATGACAATGGTCAGCGGCGTGCGCAGCTCGTGGGACACGAAGCCGATGAACTCATCCTTGAGCTGCTCCAGCTTCTTGCGCTCCTCGATGTCTCGTACGTATACCATGACCTGCGCTATATCCCCGCTGGCATTGTAAAGGATGACAGCCTTGGCCCATAGCGGCACTGTTCGGTCATCGCGGGCGATGGCTTCAAACTCAGCCTCAAGCTGGCTTCCCTGCCGGGCCTTGATGAGGTAGGCGTCCAGTTCCTCTTTGGTCATGGAGGAAACATATTCCAGGATGGGCCTGCCAATCATGTTTTCCCTGGCATGGCCCAGCATCCGGCACAGTGCCTCATTGCAGTCCGTGATACGCCCTTTGCCGTCCAGGCAGAAAACGCCGTCGGGGGCCGATTCCACCAGGGTGCGGTAGTGGGCCTGGGACTGCCGCAGTGCCGCCTCAGCGGTCCTGGCCCTGGTCATATCCAGGACAAAACAGACCCATGATGGCGTCTTGTAGGCCGTGTCCCAGAGCGTAGCGCCGACCATCACCGGCAGCCGGCTGCCATCCTGGCGTATATACTCCTTTTCGAATGGCAGGCATGAGCCGGTTGCGAAAAGCTCCTCCAGCGCCTGCTGGTCCAGAGGTTCGTATTCGGGAGGGGTTATCTCGATCCAATTTATTTTGCCTGAGATAAGGTCGTCCCGGCCATAGCCGACCATCTTAAGGAAAGCATCATTGGCCTCAATAATCCTGCCGTCAAGAGTGGCAACCACGCTTCCTATAATGTCAAAGTTGAACAGTTGCTGCACCTGTTTGGCGCTTTGCAGCGCTGCTTTTTCGGCCAGCTTGCGCTTGGTGATGTCGCGGGTTACCGCAATCCACCCGCCTGGATTGCCCGCCTGGTCGTGTAGTACTTTGACCGATGATTCTACATCTATTTCCTTTCCGTCACTTCTGGCAGTGATAGCCTCCCCCTGCCAGGCCCCCGTCCCGGCCAGGGACTCACGGACGGCTTGTTCATCCTCCGGTTTGAGCCAGAGATGCTGAAGCACCTCGTCCATCTTATTGCCCACGGCCTTTGCCGCCGTAACGTCATATAGCTTCTCGGCGGCTTTGTTCCAGTAGGTTATGCGGTTCTCGGCGTCAGCAGCGATGACAGCGTCATTTACCTGGGCAAGGACGTTGGCCTGAAACTCCAGTTGCTGCTCCCGCCGCTTGCGCTCGGTAGTTTCCACCAGGCAAAGCACCAACCCCTGTACCTGGCCGGGGGCATCCTTTACTGGCGTCAGCGTCCAGTCCCAGTAGGTGACACTCCGCCACGGCTGGTACACATACTCGAAGGGCTTGTCATGGAACTCCACCGGGATGCCGGAATCTCTCACCCGCTCGAAGATAGCCTGGTTTTGCTGGTCGGGGAAAAGGGCGAAGTGGTTTTTGCCGATAAGAGCGGCAGCAGGATAACCCGAGCCGTCGGCGTAAGCGCGGTTGACCAGGACGAAGTTGAAGTCGCGGTCAAGGTAGGCCACCATGGCACCGGCGTTGTCCATGATGGCTTGCAGAAGGTCTTTTTCCCTGGCCAGGGATTCTTCGGCGCGCTTGCGTTCGGTGATGTCCTGGATGGCTACCAGCACCATGTCTTGGCCATCAACCCTGAGCGGCGCGGTGGATATGAGCAGGGATAGCTTATCCTGATAGTGTGAAAGTGGCAACATGGCCTCCACCTGGGGATGGGCCCGGCCCGTTTGCAAAGTATCCAGGACGTTCAGGCGTATAACGCAGGTCTGGCAGGAGACACCGAAGCCGCAGCCTTTAGGGTCATCCAGGGAGTGAAGGCAGCGAAGGGCTTCCCCACTGAGCAGCCCTACTATCTCCCCGGCCGACCGCCCGGCCAGTCTGGCGGC
Source organism: Chloroflexota bacterium (assembly GCA_016202545.1). GTDB lineage: Bacteria > Chloroflexota > Dehalococcoidia > Dehalococcoidales > JACQON01 > JACQON01. The sequence goes on along the minus strand of JACQON010000022.1, from coordinate 6,685 downwards.
GGTGTCATTTACCTGCTGCACCCGCCTTTCCCCGTCCACCAGCATCAGGGCTACCGGCACGTTTTCCAGTATGGCAGACATGGTCCCGGATGATTTAGCCTGGGTGATTTTTGCCGCGCCTGGTTTGGTTCCCCTATTTTTTGCCGCCATGCTTCACCTACCTCCGGGGAAAAGACGCCTTTTGCACGCTAACACCTGGTTGCAGAAGCAGGCGTCATTTGTCTGGTGGTAAGAGACACTTCGCTCAAGATGGCAGACAGCATAGTCATTACGAGCGTAGCCGGGAATCCCATTTCAGCATTAGCACCGATATTAATAATACTATCACGGACAGCCCGCCTTATCAAGAAATCTGGTTCTATCTGTGGTTTCTGTGCAGCGCTGAAAATCCCGTTCAATCCCCCTTTCGTAGGGGGTGAGTTAGGGTGATTTGAGGGTGTTTAATAACTACAAGGTAGATGACTCCTTTCCCGGTGAATGCCGATAACATCTCCGCTTGCTTCGAGAACGGCTTGCTGGAGATAAGACTCCCCAAGGCTGAAGAAGCCAAGCCCAAGCACATTGAAGTCAAGGTTAAGTAAGACCAGCGGTTCAGGGGAGCCGGCTTACCCGGCTCCCTGGGTTTGTTAGCTCTCCGGCGGGAAAACAGTACTTGGCTTTTTACTGGTTGTTTTTTGTCTTCATAGTATCTATTAGCCATCTTATCTTTTGATTATCCCGTCTGGTCTAGTGGACATTGAGAGGAGAATATATCATAGTTTATAACTGCTCAAATATATGGGCATATTTGAGCAGTTATATTTTATATTATGACGTCTTTGGTTAAAGATTAAATAACTCATAAAATGGTATACAAAACTATTGACAACCGGAAAATTACTGTGCTATAATCCCGCATCTTAGGCAGCGGGCACATATTCTGCTTGTTGGCCGCTCTGAGTCGAATAATAAACAACAAAAGGAGGAGGGTGAGTAAATGTACGGTTGGGCGGGTCAGCAAATACGTGTGAATTTGACTGAGGGTGAGATAGTCAAGGAGGAAACACCGGAAAACCTGCGCCTGGAATATCTTGGTGGGCGAGGTTTTCAATCCAAGGCGCTCTTTGACGAAGTAAGACCGGGCACTGACCCTTTAGGGCCGGAGAATATCCTTCTGGTAGGAGCGAGTCCTCTGGTAGGTACTCTGGCGCCGGCTATGGCAAGGTGGACGGTAAGCGCCAAATCTCCCCTGACCGGCCTAATCGGCAATGGCAGCGGCTCTGGGACCTTCGCCGCACAGCTTAAGTATGCCGGCTATGACCAGATTATCTTCCACGGGCAGTCTCCCAGGCCGGTTTACCTCTTTATCGACGACGACCGTATCGAACTAAGAGACGCGTCACATCTCTGGGGCAAGACCACCTGGGAAACACAGGACTCCATCATCGAAGAGCTGCATCGCGATGATATCGGTGTGCTGTGCATCGGTCCGGCGGGTGAGAACCTGGTGCGGATTGCCAAGCTGATATCCGACAAGGTCAGTGCTGGTGGGAAATGCGGCATGGGAGCGGTGATGGGCTCCAAGAACCTTAAAGCAGTGGTGGCGCGGGGGACCAAGCCGGTCAACATAGCCAGGCCTGAGGAGTTCTACAAGGCGGCCAGAGAGGCCCATGAGCGTGTGATAGCTGCGCCGTATTGCATGATGCTCAGCAAAGAGGGAACCATCTATCTCCCGCTTCAGGAGGCCATGAAAGGCTCAGCCACCACCAGGAACTCGCAGGCGGGCGGCTTAGAGGGATGGGAGAAGTTGACCTCTGACGCCTTTGAGGCGCAGTATGCGGTCAGGCACATGGCCTGTTTCGGCTGCCCGATTGCCTGTAAACACTGCTATGAGGTCAAGGACGGGCCATTTGCCACCCGCGGCGGTGCCAACGAGTACGGCACCCTTTATCCCTTTACTACCAAAGTGGGCAGTGACAATCTGGCCGCTTCGCTATTTCTGACTACCATGTGTGACCAGCTAGGCATTGATACCCATTCCTGCGGAGGCACCATATCTTTCGCTATGGAAGCCTGGGAAAGGGGCCTGCTCAATTCTGAGGATACGGACGGCCTGGATTTGAGCTGGGGCAACACCGACACCATGGTACAACTGGTGCGCAAAATCGCATACCGCGAGGGCTTCGGCAACATCCTGGCCGAAGGCTCAAAAGGGGCTTCCAGGCAAATCAAGGGCTCGGAAGTCTGCCTGGTGGAGACCAAAGGGCTGGAATGCAGCAACTTCTTCCCCGGGGAGAAGGAGAGCAAAATAGTTGCGCTGGCCTTCGCTACGACACCCATAGGCGGCAGCTTTCACCGAGGAGGCTACCTGATGCTCGGCAATCATCCCAGAATTGTGAAGGCCCTGGGTGCGGAATACGCCAAACGTCTGGGTTATATAGGCTACGTCAAGGGTGTAGGGTTCACGGGTGGCACCGACTCCACGGCATACGAAGGCCAGGGTCTGCTTCTTGCCCTGGAGAATGATATGCTAGCCGTCATCGATTCTCTGGAGAGCTGCACATTTCTCTTCGTTGAGGGAGCCTTTGACGAGCATCTCTTCGCCCGGTTATTTTCCGCAGCTACCGGATATGACATGGACGGCGATACGCTAATAAAGGCGGGCGAGAGAATCTTCAACATCGAAAAGGCATTTAACGTTCGTGAGGGCATGCGCCGTAAGGACGATACTTTGCCTCGCCGCTTCTTTGGCGAGAAGACCACTCCTCGCGGCGTAATCGGAATAAATGAGGCCAAATTCAAAGCCTTGATAGACGAATATTACCAGGCCCGGGGCTGGGATATGGAGGGTATCCCCACCAGGAAGAAATTGGAGGAGCTGAATTTAGGCTACGTCGCGGAGCAGATTCCCGCTGCCTAGTATGTAAAACGAAATTACTTAAAAAGCTATCAGTCATGCGGTTTTCATGGCTTTGAAGATTTGCAGAATAAAGGAGGTCTCATGAAGACGATAAAGATGATAAAAATCGATGCTGATAAATGTACCGGTTGCCAGTCATGTGAGCTGGTATGTTCGGCGTTTCATGCTGAACCAAAGTACAGCATCAATAACCCCAGGACCTCCAGAATCAGGGTGTTCCGGGATGTGGAGAACCATTTATTTTTCCCCAGGTTTGCCGGGCCATATACGGACGTGGAATGCCTGGGCAGAAATCCTCTGGTGATTAACGGCAAGGAGTATCCAGAGTGTACCCTCTGCCCGGCCAGTTGCCCGACCAGGGAGCTTTTCAAGGAGCCTGATACCGGCATTGCCTTGAAATGTGACATGTGCGGGGAGCCCACGCCGGAAGGGGGGCCCATGTGCGTTCAGTGGTGTGAAAAGGATGCTCTAACCTATGTTGAAAGGGAGGTGTCGGATTGAGGTTCATCTATAGAAAAATACTTGTGCTCCAGGCTGGGAGCTATAGAACTAAAAAGGAGGAGAGTAAAGTGAAAGGGTTCAGAAAGCTTCTGGTTGGTCTGTTATTAGGGCTAGTATTGGCCGCCTTGCTTGCCGGCGCCGCCGGCTGCGGGCCGTCAGGGCCGAAGGAAATCGTGGTTGCTGACATAGAGGACTTATCCGGGCCGGGAGCGGGCTGGGGGAAGCTGGGGAAAGTGGCCGTTGACATCACCGTGGGCGACATCAACGCCGCCGGTGGAATAACAGTTGGCGGGGACAAATACACGCTGCGGGCGATTAACTACGACCACCAGTATGACCCCGGGATAGGCGCCACCGTGGCCCGGAAGGCAATATACGATGACAAGGTTAAGGCCATACTGTCATGGGACCGTCCAATCATCGATGCTTACTATGACCTCGCCGCGCAGCAGAAGGTGACCATCATCGGGATGGTCAGCACCGGTGAGCTCGGCGCCAAGTACCCCTGGCTATTTAACGCCTTTTACCGGCGTGCTGATATGCTGGCGGTTTTATATGACTACCTCGGCCAAAAGCAGCCGGGCGCCAAGGTATCCGGGGCGTATTATGACGATGAGGAGGCGTACGAGACCAACACTATGCGCCAGCAGTTTGCCAGCAAGGCGGGCCTTCAAGACCTTGGCAGCACCTATTTCGCTGGAGATACAACCGATTTCTACCCTGTACTTACCACCATACTGGCCAAGAAGCCCGAAATAATTGATATTTCGGGTGTGACCGGGGAGACACTAGGCTTGTTGGTAAAGCAAGCGAGGGAGCTTGGCTACAAGGGAGCCTTTGCTTATGCTGGGACGCCTGGCCTGGATGAAGCGGCTGGAATTGCCGGCTGGAACGCACTCGAGGGCTATCTAGGCGCCGGTGAATTTACCGAGTTCCCCACCGCAGTTGGAAAGAGTTTTATGACGAGGTACTCTGCAGCAACGGGAGGCGACCAATCTCCCTGGCCTGCTTACTGGTATGATTCACTTTGGCTGCTTAAGCTCGCCTTCGAGAAGGCCAACAGCCTGGATATGGAAAAGGTAAACAAGGCTATGGAGACGATAGCCTACGAAGGCACCAAGGGGACGATTCGTTACGGTGGTGAAGCTACCATGGGGCTGAGCCGGCAAATGATTGAGCAGGTGCCGGTTATCGAGGTAAAAGGCGGGAAACGAGTCCAGGTATACCTTGCAGTGCCCAAAGGCGCGAAGTAGCAAGCTGCTCTCATGGGTGAGATAACCCGGTAGGTTGAGAGTGCAGCCTCCTGACGCATGCCTTATGTGCTGCACTCTCTTACCATGTAGCCGGTTTTATCCATGAGGCCTTTTATGTAAGAAACAAACTGTAGCTATGCGTATATATGCATAGAGGGTTTGAGACATAAAATGCTCAGCCAGGTGATTCTAAATGGCATCGTGCTGGGGGCAACCATCGCCTTGATGGCCATAGGCCTGACCTTGATTTTCGGTATTCTGCGGCTGATAAACTTCGCCCACGGGGAATTTTACATGCTGGGTGCCGTAGTCTCATTCTACCTGATAGGTGTGGCCGGGGTTCCCAACATTTTAAGCTTGGTCCTGGCTATAATCGCCATCGGTCTACTGGGATGGATTTCATCCAGGCTTGTCTTCCGGCGTTTCTACGGCAACTTAATCGGCGGGTGTCTGGCGGCGCTGGCACTGCTGTTAATCTTCCGTAATGTGACCTGGATGATATTTGGTCCCAGTTCTAAAACTATCCCGACATATGTATCCGGTCAGGTGCAGATTTTTGGCGCTGCGGTAACGGCGGAACGGTTATTGATTGTTGGCGCAGCCGTGGCAGCTATATTGATTCTGGGGTGGTTTATCAAGTACACCAGGCTTGGCAAGTCGGTCAGGGCAGTGCAGCAGGATGGTGAGGCTGCACTTGTCCAGGGGATAAGCGTCAAGTTTGTCTCCGGCCTCAGCGTAGGCATCGCTACTGCGCTGGCAGCGCTGGGCGGCGCCCTGCTAGCGCCGCTCTCAGTCGTCTCTCCGGGGATGGGTGCTACGCCATTAGTCTTTGCCTTTATTGCGGTGATTATTGGTGGAATGGGAAGCACGATAGGCACATTGCTAGCCGGCTTTATAATCGGTTTCCAGCAAAGCTTTACCAGTAGTTTCCTGGGGCCGCAGTTTAGCCTGGGAGTCAGCTTTGGGCTTGCTATGCTAATGCTAGCTTTCCGACCGAGGGGGTTGATGGGGCATGCTTAGGCTTGCAGCTGGTAGCCGAACGTATTTGCTGGCCCCGGTTGTGGTTGGCAGTCTTTTTCTTTTGGTCGTACCCTGGTTCGCCGGACCGTTCTATACCCATGTGCTTATTCTCGCCTTTCTGAACATCACTCTGGCTGTGGGTTATCGCTTGCTCTATGTAACCGGGCTGGTCTCCTTTTGCCATGTCGCCTTTTATGCCATCGGAGCTTATGCCTCGGCTTTGCTTGCCATAAAGCTGGGCTTGCCTTTCTTGGTCTCCTTTCTGGCGGCTGGTATCATGGCAGCGGCAGTCGCTGCAATCGTCATTTGGATAGGAGGGAGGCTTAAGGGACCTTATTTTTTTCTCTTCTCCTTTGCCTTCCTGGGAGTAGTCGATTCCGTATTTAGTCAGTGGAGAACTATGACTGGAGGCTACAGCGGGGTCAAGGGTATCCCATCAATAATGGGTTTTGGAACCGTGACGCCGTACTATTACGTAATCCTGGCGTTCACAATTCTAACAATCTTTGTTATGTATCGCCTGGACAGGTCAAGGTTTGGTTCCGAACTGCTGGCTATCGGTGACGCTGATGACCTGGCGGAAGTCAGCGGAATCAATGTGACCATGCACCGAGTGATAGCCTTCGCCGTGGGAGCGCTGTTTGCCGGATTTGCTGGAAGTATGTACGCTCATTATGCTGGTTTCGTCGCCCCAACGAATTTTTCGATGCTGTTTACCGTCTTCATCATCGTCTGGTGTGTTGTCGGCGGGGCAAACAAACTGTGGGGGCCTATCGTCGGGGCGGCAGCGATGACTCTTATCGCTGAGTTCCTGCGCATGTCAGGCGCAATGCAGGCAATACTGTACGGCATAGTCTTGCTTGTGGTGGTAATGGCGATGCCTCACGGTATCGTCGGCTTGGTTGATGCTGTCAAGGTGAAACTGGGCAGACGTCCGTATCCGGTCAGTTATGCCCGACTGGGGGCGGAATCTCTGCCCTCGGTGAGCGCTCTTCCAAATATGACCAATAGA
>JACQON010000021.1 GCA_016202545.1 Chloroflexota bacterium | reverse complement strand
TAACTGGCTCCGGCGGGGTCTGTGGTCTTGCCGCCGGGAGTTCCCGTCCACTCCGACTTGTAATCAGGGAAGCCGTCTGTAGCCGGGGAGCCTACAAGCCCCATTTGATTACTGGCTACGAGCCCGGCAGCGTTTACTGGGTTCGGTATTGCGGTGATGCCATTGTCGGTCATCATGGCGATGACTGCTGACGATATATTGTGGAACTCCGTCCTCCTGGCCTCAGCCTCTCCGCGGCCCAGGAAGCGCCCCACGTTGGGGATGACCACCGCCGCCAGCACACCCAGTATGGCGACCACAATCAGCAGCTCAATCAGGGTGAACCCCTTTTGTCCCTTTTTCGGTATCCTCATCTTTTACCTCCTTGCACAAATATTTCGAGTTACCGAACCTTATTTTTATATCGCCCCTGCGATATTACAATAGCCACAATAGCCTTTTAGTAGCCCTTTAGTCATAAGTCCCATAGTCATGGGGACGATAACCAGACGGCGCTTTCTGCGTCAGCGTTATCATCATACTGCCGGACAAAGCTGGCCACAATCCTGCAAAAGGATGATTTTTGATGCGGAAAGGCTAATCCTTTCGCATGAGAGGGCCTGCCCGCCGCACAAGGCTTTGGCAGGCGGGCCAGCCTGCGGCGGCATATGCTATAATCCAGGGTATGAAAGTCCTGGGCATCGAGACGTCCTGCGACGAGACCGCAGCCGCGGTGGTGGATGACGGAGTCACCATCCTGTCCAACCAAATTGCCTCCCAGGTGGAAATCCATGCCCGCTACGGGGGGATTGTGCCCGAGGTGGCCTCCAGGCAGCATATGCTGGCCATTATCCCGGTTATCAAGCAGGCCATGGCCGAGGCCGGGACGGCGTGGAGTGACCTGGACGGCATCGCGGTGACCGCCGGGCCGGGCCTGGCCGGCTCGCTGCTGGTGGGGGTGAACACGGCCAAGGCCATTGCCCTGGCCCGCCGCCTGCCCATCACCGGCGTCAACCACCTGGAGGCCCACATCTACGCCAACTGGCTGGGCGGCGATACTCCCCGCTTTCCCCTGGTATGCCTCATCGTCTCCGGGGGCCACAGCGACCTGGTGCTGATGAGGGGGCACGGCGATTACCTGATGCTGGGGCGGACGCGGGATGACGCTGCCGGGGAAGCCTTCGATAAGGCGGCCAGGATACTGGGCCTGGGCTACCCCGGTGGGCCAGCCATGGAGCGGGCGGCCTTCAGGCCGAGACTTCAGGCCGAGGCCCGCGGAGGCGCGCCCTCTATTAAGCTGCCCCGCGCCTGGCTGGACGGCAGCTATGACTTCAGCTTCAGCGGAGTCAAGACGGCGCTGCTGCGGCTGGTGGAGCTCGTTCCGATTAGTCGTCTTCAGACCGAGTCAGACCGAGGTCAGAGTGAAGAGGCCAGGTTTGCCACCACCGCCGATGCCGCCGCCAGCTTCCAGGAGGCGGTGGTCGACGTCCTGGTGACCAAGACGGTGGCCGCCGCCAGGGAGCTTGGGGCGGAACAGGTGCTGCTGGCGGGGGGAGTCGCCGCCAACGGCCGGCTCCGCCAGCGGCTGCTGGGCGAGTCACCCATCCCGGTGCTGATTCCTGAGCCGTCACTGTGCACCGATAATGCCGCCATGGTGGCCGCCTGCGGCTACCGCCGTTTTCAGGCGGGCAGGACGGACGGCCCGAACCTGGACGTGGTCGCCGGCCTCAAACTGGCCTAGTACTTTATCCGGCTACTCACTGTGCCAATGAGCGCTTCAGCACAAAACTACCCCTTGCTTGACGACCTCATCCCCTGGTATCCCATTCTCCTGGACAGGAGAAGGGGGTTAGATAAGGGGGTTAGGGGGATGGGCATTCGCCTAAATCACGCTGGTACACCCAGGCGAAACGTCCGTTTCTTATAAAGCTTCACCTATTGGCCTGGCAGGACACCGGCGTTCCTCCAGCGGACAGCCCTGGCACCGGCCCTGGATGCAGCGGGTATAATAAATATGGAGCAGCCCTTGCTGCCGCCGCGCCGAGTTGACCACATCGCCCGTGCCGAGCTGGTCGTTCATATGCCTTTCCACCGAGTTCGCTGCCAGCCTGGGATAGCGGCGGTAGAGGGCGAGGGCTGTTTCCGCCAGCTCCGGCCGGGCCAGCTTTCCCCAGGCGAGGGCGAAGGGCAGGACGATATTGACCACCATCTCGGCGGCCCGCCCCTGGCCGATGAGGGCGCCGCACTTCAGATGGCCGCCCGGGCCTCGGCCTGAAGTCTCGGCCTGAAGGCCGAAATCGAAGTGGCTGGCCCAGTAGCCCCCGGTGACGACCAGCAAACTCTCCTCCAGGCGGCGCGGGCCTTCGCCGGCGGCCGTCCCCACTACCGCCGCCATCAGGCCGTCAAATATGCCCCGCTCCCGGTAGCGGAGCAACAGGTGGCTCACGGCGGCGATGCGGCGGACGGGAAAGTTGGCCGGCCTGACCCTGAACAGGTGCCACGAGCCGGGAGGCATCGCTCCGGGCAGCCGGGACTCAGCCCACAGCCCCTCCAGTTCGTCCGCCCACTCATCGCCCGGCTGGTGGCGCTGGCCGCAGCGCTGTGACGGGAGCAGCCCGGCGGCTCCCAGGAGCAGTGCCTGCTGCCGGGCCAGGCAGTCCTCATCTGAGGGCGCGGCCACGGACTCCAGAAGACGGAGCGGCGCCCTGCGGGCCAGCTCCAGGAAGGCATGCTCGTTCCTGGAGTAGCCCAGGGCCTTCATTACCCCCTGGTAGAGGCACTGCCCCGGCCCGGTCCGCCCCAGGTCATCGCCAAAGGCGACGGCCTTGGCCAGCCACCGCTCCTCCCCGGCGCTATCAAGACAGCGGCCCACATCCTCCGCGGTCAGGCGCCGGGCAGCCTTCAGGCAGGGGAGGCCGGCGCTGGCCGGCTGTGAGAGCCGTCCCGGCCCAATGTACCTGTGCAGGGCAATGGTGGGGATAGACCTGCCGCTGGCAGCGGTGGCCGCTGCCCCGGCATCATGCTCCATTACCACATGCAGGATTACCCGGTCGTAGGCCGGGTCGCGGTGATGGCGGTGAGCGCGCCAGTGGCTGGACCTGACATGGACTTCTATGTCCCCCTTGACCAGGCCACGGCTGGTGCTGATAACCGCATTCTGGAAATCCGCCCCCGGCTCGTCACCGGGCTTCCCCGGGTAGATTATCCGCAGCGGCTCACCTTCTTCCGAGGTCAGCTCGGCGCCGCTCAGCGACAGCCGCCGCCATATGGCGACGACATGGCGCTCGGTCAGGTTCTCAGACAATATCAACCTCCAGCTTGGATTGTCAACCTGACCTCTTTCCCTTATTAAAGGAAGGGGGTCAGGGGTTCACCCTGAAGGGCTCGTCCTGTTCACTCTGACCTCGGTCTGAAGACGACTAATCGGAACGAGAAGGCTCGCTCTGAAGGGTTCACCCTGAAGGGGATAGGCTGCCATCTAAGACTCTCGCCGGTATCATCCGCTAACGTGTATCACTGTGCCTAATTAAAGGGGCTTTCCCGCAGAAGCCCCCCGCTATCCTGTCTGCCTATCCCGATGGCGTCTCAAGCTCCCGCTTGACCAGCGTTCGTCAACAATCTCTGCCATTCGCATTTGACGGGGTTCGTTTTCGCCTTTATTATACACGCTAAAGTGTATGATGTCAAGGCTTGCCCGGTTTCTGAGGCGCGGCTTCATATTGAAATCCGGCCTGCTCGGCGACGATGGAGAGGAGGGTGGCCGAGGTGCCGCGCGGCCTGTACATCCCGGTCTCCCATTCGCTTATGGTCTGCTGGCGCGTGCCCAGCCTGCCGGCGAGCTGGTCCTGCGTCAGCCCCATGTGTCGCCGCAGCGCCTTGATGCCCCGGCCATCCCACTGGTACCGGCGAGCTTGCTTTCCCTTGCCCACGCTAGCATAGTACACCATTCGGCGCTCACTGTCAAAATCGGATGCGGTAGCGCTGCCCATATCCCGCAGAGAAATAAAGAGATTAGCAGGTTAAAAAGCGAACAAGAGCGACGGCATTGCCTGTATATCGCCACTATTAACCTCAGATACCGCTACTACCAGTTGCTAGGCGCACGCCGCATACGCTATTATAGAGTATTAGCAGTCTCGCCCTGGGACTGCTAATAAATTGAGGAAGGAGGTTGCCATGGTGGTCAAACTTCAGCCGCTAGCCGACCGTCTGGTGGTCAAGCCGATTCAGAAAGAGGAGGTGACCAGGGGCGGAATCGTACTGCCTGATACCGTCAAGGAGAAACCCCAGGAGGGTGAAGTCCTGGCAGTTGGTCCGGGCAGGCTGTCCGAGGATGGCAAAAGGATACCCCTGGACGTCAAAGTGGGTGACATCGTCATCTACGCCAAGTATGGCGGCATGGAAATCAAGGTTGAAGACGAGGAACTGATTATCCTGCGCGAGAGCGATATACTGGCTAAGAAAGCCAAATAATATTAAGGAGGAAAGATGGCTAAGCAGATAATATTCGGTGAGGATGTCAGGCATGCCCTGAAGAGAGGGGTGGACACTCTGGCTGATGCCGTTAAGGTGACCCTGGGACCCAAGGGGCACTGCGTGGCGCTGGACAAGAAGTGGGGAGCCCCTTCAGTGATTGACGACGGGGTTACCATCGCCAAAGACATCGAGCTTCCCGACCCCTTTGAGAATATGGGGGCGCAACTGGTCAAGGAGGCCGCCTCCAAGACCAATGACGCCTGCGGCGACGGCACCACCACGTCAACCGTCCTGGCGCACGCCATAATCACCCATGGCTTCAAGAATATCGCCGCCGGTGCCGACCCCGTGGCATTGAAGAGGGGCATCGACAAGGCGGTCAAGGCCATTATCGAAGAGCTGAAGCGGATGTCCACCGAGGTCAAGGGCAAGGAGCAAATAGCCCAGGTTGCCACCATAACCGCCCGGGACAGGAAGATAGGCGATTTAATCGCTGAGGTAATGGAAAAGGTAGGCAAAGACGGGGTCGTCACCGTCGAGGAGTCCAAAGGCCTGGAGTACGAGACTGAGTACGTGGAGGGGATGCAGTTTGACCGCGGTTATATCAGCCCGTACCTCATCACCAACCCTGAGAAAATGGAGGCGATGCTGGAAGACCCCTATATCCTCATCACCGACAAGAAAATATCGTCGGTGGCCGAGCTTCTGCCAGCCCTGGAGAAGATATTGCAGGTATCCAAGAACCTGCTTATCATCGCTGAGGATGTGGATGGTGAGGCCCTGGCCACCCTGGTGGTCAATAAGCTGCGCGGTACCATCAATGTCCTGGCGGTCAAGGCGCCCGGCTTCGGCGACCGGCGCAAGGCAATGCTGGAGGACATCGCCATCCTCACCGGCGGCAAGGTTATCTCCGAGGAAGTGGGCCGGAAGCTGGACTCGGTCACCGTGGAGGACCTGGGCCGGGCGAGGCGGGCGACCTCCAACAAGGACAACACCACCGTCGTTGAGGGCAAGGGCTCGGAGGAGCAGATCACAGCCAGGATTAAGCAAATCAAGGCGCAGATAGAGGAGACCACCTCCGACTTTGACCGTGAGAAGCTCCAGGAGAGAATGGCCAAGCTGTCAGGCGGGGTAGCCTTTATCAAGGTAGGCGCCGCCACCGAAGTCGAGCTTAAGGAGCGGAAGCACCGGGTTGAGGACGCGCTATCAGCTACCCGGTCGGCGGTGGAAGAGGGCATCCTGCCCGGCGGCGGTGTCGCCCTGCTCAACGCCCTCCCCGCCATGAACAAGCTCAAGGTCAGCGGTGACGAGGCTACCGGGATTGACATCGTCAGAAAGGCGGTAGAGGAGCCAATCCGCTATATCGCCATAAACGCCGGCAAGGACGGCTCGGTGGTGGTAGACGCGGTCAAGAAGAGCCCGCGCGGAGTCGGCTACGACGCCGAAAAGGACGAGTTCGGCGGCATGGTAGAGAAGGGCATCATTGACCCGACCAAGGTGGTCAGGTCCGCCCTCCAGAACGCAGCCAGCGTGGCCACCATGGTGCTCATCACCGAAGCGCTGGTGGCCGATATTCCCGAGAAGGAAAAGATGCCGGCGATGCCCCCCGGTGGCATGGGCGGCATGGGCGGCATGGAATACTAAACCGTCCCGTGGTCTAGCCAAGAGCCGCAGCCTTCCGGCTGCGGCTCTTTTTATAGCTTGAGAAGCTCTCCCAGCGGCTCATCATCTCTGACCGGGCCGACCACCGCCAGGCGCAACTGGCTATCCGCCAGCAGCTCCCGGGCCAGTTCTTGTATCTCCTCCGCGGTGATGGCGTCAACAATCGAGATGACCTGGTCCACGGTCAGAATGCGGCTGGTGAGGACATCCTGCCCACCGAGCCAGGCGGACACGTTGTGGCTGTCCTCCATTCGTAATATCAGTCGCCCCTTGGTCATCTCCTTGGCTTTGGATAGCTCGGCTTCAGGGACTGGCTCCTTAAGCCGGGAGAGCTGTTCCAGTATGGCTCTGATGGCTATCTTCAGCTTTTGTGGTTCCACCCCGGCATAGACCACCACGGAGCCGGAATCAAGGAAGTGGTCGATGTAGCCGTGAACGCTATAGGCCAGCCCCAGCTTATCACGGATTTCGGTGAACAGACGGCTGCTCATGCCCTCGCTCAGGATAGCATTGGTCAGGTCCAGGGTGAACCGCCGCGGGTGAAACAGCGACAGGCCGGGCAGCCCCAGGCAGAGATGGGCCTGCTCGGTATCCCTGGTCTCGATGCGCAGAGGCACGGCGGCCTGCTCCCGGTAAGCCGAGTATGCCGGGCGAGGACTTGAGCTGGCCCACTCGCCGAGAGCGTGGCTGACGGCATTCACCATCTCCTCGTGCTGAACATCTCCAGCAATGGCGACCACGGTGCTGCCGGGGAGATAGTGGCTCGCCTGGTAGCCGAGTATCGAGTCTCTGGTGATGGCCGCCACCGACTCCTTGGTGCCGGCGACATCACGCCCCAGGGGGTGATTGGGCCACAGCAGCTCATCAATCAGCATGTCAACCCGCTGCGCTGGCGAGTCCACGCTCATATGTATTTCTTCAATGATGACCTGCCGCTCCTTCTCCATGTCCAGGGGGTCAAGCCTGGGGTGAAGCAGCAGGTCGGTAAGCACATCCAGGGCCAGGGGGAAATGGGGCCGGGCCACCTTGCACCAGTAGACCGTCAGTTCCTTGTCAGTGCCGCCGTTAATGATGCCACCCGTCCCCTCTATCGCTTCGGCAATGTCCGTAGCGGTGGGCCGCCTTGATGTGCCCCGGAAGAGCAGGTGTTCCAGGAAATGGGAGCTGCCGGCCTCTGTCTCGCTCTCATAGCGGGAGCCGGCGCCGATAAAGACACAGATACATACGGCACGGGTGTTGGGCATGGTCGAGGTGACCACGCGCAGCCCGTTATCCAGAGTCGTCTTTCGGTACAATCTCCTGCCCCTTCTGGCCGTTTTCGGCGCTACAATATTCCAATTCTAACGGCATCCCTGTCTGGTGTCAATTTCGCCTCTCTTCGACTCACCTGTCAAAGGGAGGAGACTTTGTAGGGAGCCGAAGCCAATCAGGCAATCGCCGTATGCTTTGGGACGATTCGGCAAGCTTATCCGGTATCTCCCAGCCACTACGCCAATTATGACATTTTATGCAGCTATAAGAATCTATACTGGCACTTTGGTCACGCCTCGTCCTATTCGGTGACCCCGAGGTTTTTCTTTTGGGAGGTGTTTACCCAATGAGTTGATTTGTGGATAAATCGAAGGCGTAGAACAAGTCTTTAGGCAAAATCTTTCATTCGCCCCACTGTGTTAATCGGTGTACTCAGTCGTCATGGCTGCATCACTGAACTGGCGTATTGTCCCATCAGCTTCACAGGTGTAATAATACCTTGCCTTCGCCTCAGTAACGTAGTTGACACGCTCAAAAGTGGTGGTATCTGCGCCTATTTTGTCATGAGCATAGAGCACATATCCAGCTTTTGGAGTACCAACTCCAGTGTATCCAGTATATGCTTTGTTGGCTACTGATGTATTTGAATCAGGGAAGACCGTCATATCATTGTAAGCAACGCCACCAGCGAAATTATGCGAGTTTGGTATCCTCGTCAAATTATTATCAACCATCAGGGCAATTACTGCTGATGACAGGTTATGATATTCCGTCATTCTCGCTGATGCCTCACTTGGGGGCTCCGTTATTCTTGTTTCTTGTGTACCTGACCGCACAACTGTTTTTCCCTGCTCCTGATTTGTGATTACTGTCACTATTTGGTCAGCTAGGTCTTCTTTACCATCAAAATCGACTTGCTGCAATTCACTTACCAAAGGCAACATGGAGGTGAAGAATCTGTCAACTCTGCGAGGCTTGCAGGGGATAATATTCTTTTGTAATATTTTTGCTATCTCTATCTCTCTTTTCACCTCATCCGATGTCTTGATTGCAAGAATAGTCATGATGACGACAAGGTATTTACAGTTGCTTATAGCCTTATCAATGATCTTTTTCCATTCGGCACCCTTTGGAATATCCTCATCTGCCACAAATGCGGATATGTTTATCTTCCTAAGCGCCTCTTTAATGTTACTAGCGTAGCTTAACCCAGTCGTCGTTTCGTAGCTTATAAAGACGAGCACTTGACCTCTTTGCCCCAACAGAGATTGTGGTGTATATTGGTTGAATTATACCACATTTCTGAACTCACCAGAGTGCCTGGTGCGTTAATCGACGGACGCAGGTGGAGGCCAGCCGGGAGGCTTCAAGAAGAATCTTAAGTTTTCTGAGTGCTAGGGGATAGGCTGCTAAGCAGTCTTCAATAGTATCAAATTGACTTCACCATGCGGCACTGTTACCATTAAGAGGGACGGAGATGACGACCAGGCAGACTATTCCCAGGCTATCCCTATTTCCGCAGACCGCTGAGGTGAACACGCAAGGCCACATAATGATTGGCGGCTGCGATGCCGTGGAGCTGGCGGCCCAGTTTGGCACGCCGCTGTATATCTTCGATGAGGTCAGCCTGCGCAGCAGATGCGCCGAGTTCAGGACAGAGTTCGGCCGCCGCTATCCCGAAACTTCAGTGCAATATGCGGCCAAGGCCTTCGTAAACAAGGCCCTGCTGCGCATCTTCCAGGAGGAGGGGCTGGGGCTGGACGTGGTCTCGGCGGGAGAGCTGGGCATCGCCCGGCTGGCGGGCTTCCCCATGGACAGGGTCTATTTCCACGGCAATAATAAGTCAGCCGCGGAAATCGGGCTGGCCCTGGAGTGCCGCATCGGCCGCATGGTGGTAGATAACTTCCATGAGCTTGCCCTGCTGGATGAAATTGCTGGCGGGAAGGGCTATAAGCCGGAGGTGCTGCTGCGTCTGACACCAGGGATTGACCCGCATACCCACCGGTATATCGCCACCGGCGTTGTTGACAGCAAGTTCGGCTTTCCGCTGGCCCTGGGAGAGGAGGCCGTGGCCCGGGCAATGTCGGCGGCCAACCTGCGCCTGGTCGGCCTGCATTTCCATCTCGGCTCTCTCATCTTCGAGGTCGAGCCGTACCACAAGGCTATCGAACTGGTAACCGGCTTTGCCGCCGAGATGAAGCGGAAACACCGCTTTGAGCTTCGGGAGCTGAACGTTGGCGGAGGTTTTGCCATCCAGTACGCCGTGGACTCCCCGCCCCCGCCGGTGGCCGCCTACGCCGAGGTCATCGTGTCAGCAGTCACAGCCAGATGCCGAGAGCTAAAGCTGGAATTGCCACGGCTGGTCATCGAGCCGGGGAGGGCGATAGTCGGGCCGGCCGGAGTGGCGCTATATGAGGCGGGGGCAGTCAAGGAGATACCGTGTGTGCGGCGCTATGTCTCGGTAGATGGAGGCATGGCGGACAATATCCGCCCTGCCCTTTACGGCGCCAGGTATGAAGCCATGGTGGCCAACAGGGCCGCCGAAAAGGAAAGCAGCAAGGTGACTATCGCCGGCAAGTTCTGCGAGTCAGGCGACATACTGGTCAGGGACATTGACCTGCCGCCGGTCTCACCGGGTGACATCATCGCCATACCCTGCTCTGGCGCCTATTGTCTGCCCATGGCGAGCAACTACAACGCCTCGTTTAAGCCGGCCATCGTCCTGGTCAAGGAAGGCAGAGCGCAGCTTATCCGGCGCCGGGAAACCCTCGATGACCTGGTCAGGTGCGACTTAGCCTAGCGAAACGGGGGTGCACAGTGTGGCAGGTGATTGGGCAGGGTAGGGCGGTCTCCTTTCTCCAATGCAGCCTGGAGAAGGGAGCAGTGGCCCATGCTTACCTCTTTGCCGGTCTGCCGCACGTGGGCAAGATGACCCTCGCCCTGAATCTGGCGCAGGCGCTGAACTGCGAACAGGCCAACCCTCCCTGCGGACAGTGCGACGCGTGCCAGAAAATCGCCTCGGCCAGGCATGCCGATGTCCAGGTCATCGGCCTGGCCCAGGACGACAACACGGCCAGGACCAGGACGGAGGTCAGCATCGACCAGGTAAGGCAGCTCCAGCACGCCGCCAGCCTGCCGCCGTTCGAGGGTAGGTGCAAGGTGTTCATCATCGACGGTGCTGAGCAGCTATCAATCGAGGCAGCCAACTGCCTGCTCAAGACGCTGGAGGAGCCGGCAGACAGGGTGGTCTTCATATTGCTGACGTCCGATGAGAGGCTGTTACCGGCCACGGTAGTCTCCCGCTGCCAGCGACTGGAGCTACTCCCGCTGGCGCCCGGTGAGGCGGAGGCGGCCCTCGTTCGCGGCTGGGGCGTCGAGCCGCAAAAGGCCCGGCTCCTGGCCAGGCTTTGTCGCGGCTGTCTGGGGCAGGCGGTGTCAGCCATTGGCGAAAACGGCTGGCTCGGCCAGCGCGCCGAGATAATGGGCGGCTTGCTCGACATCATTGATGCCGACTATGAGAAGCGCTTCACCCACGCCGCCCGGCTGGCGACCCGGTTCAGCCAGGACAGAGGCTCAGTCCATGAAGTGCTGGAGATGTGGCTTGGCTACTGGCGTGACCTGTTGCTGGTCAAGGCGGGCTGCGCCGGAGCGATTACCAACCTTGACCTCGAATCCAGGTTGACTGACATGGCCGGGCACTACCGGATTTCTCAGATAAAAGACGTTGTGGCAAGCATCCTGGCAGCCGGGGAGCAGCTTAAACAAAACGCTAATCCCCAGCTGGTGCTGGAGGTGCTGATGCTAAGTATCCCCAGAAAGGAGGAGCGGGTGAGGAAAGGCCTCCCCGCCTGAATCGAGCTATGGCTGAAGTTGTGAGCGTGCGTTTACAACGCGCCGGAAAAGTGTACTATTTCGACCCCGCCGGCATTGCCCTGGAAGCGGGCGACCAGGTGGTGGTGAAGACAACTCGAGGGCTGGAGCTGGGGCGTGTTATCATCGCCCCCCGGCAGGTGCCGGATAGCGAGCTGACCGAGCCACTGAAGCCAGTACTGCGCAAGGCGGAGCCTGAGGATGCCAGGCATGCCCAGGAAATGGAGGAGAAGGAGGAACAGTCCCTCATCGAATGTGGCAAGCTGATTGCCAGGCTGAACCTGCCAATGAAGCTTATCTCGGCTGAATATAGCCTTGACGGCAGCCACCTGCTCCTCTTCTTCAGCGCCGCCGAGCGGATTGATTTTAGGGAACTGGTTCGTGAACTGAGCAGCCACCTGAAGGTGCGGGTGGAGCTCCGGCAGGTAGGGGCCAGGGACGGGGCTAAGCTGGTAGGCGGCTTTGGCAGGTGTGGCCGCACGCTGTGCTGCGCCACTTTCATGACCGACTTTGCTCCAGTCTCGGTCAAGATGGCCAAGGAACAGGGCTTGGCCCTTAATCCGATGAAGATATCGGGAGCCTGTGGCCGGTTATGCTGCTGCCTGGGTTTCGAAAGCGAGCACTATTCCGCCGCCAAGGAGAAGTCGCCCAAGGAGGGCCAACGGATATCCACCCCCGCCGGGACAGCCGCCACCGTCGAAGCTGGCCCCGTGCCGGAAACGCTGGTTGAGCCGGAGAGCCAGGAAACAGCGGAGCTACCTCCGGATGAGGTCACCATCGAGGACGAGCCCTAGTGTCCTGCCAGGCTAATCCATGTACTTTAAGCCCAGCCTTTGCGCACACACTCATATCTGCGGACGACCTCATCCCCTTTATCCCCTTCAGGGTGAACCCTGAAGGGGATGGGCGTTCGCCCTAGCTAGGCCGAAGATGGCATACTCGCACAGTGACAATAAAGTCTGATAGTACCTCTATTTGGCTGACGCGATACTAGCCGGGGCAGGCTGAAGGGGTCTCACTGCGGGAGGTATTTCCGCCACTCGTGCCGGGCCTGGAGATAATGGTAGGGGATGGAGAAAGAGCCATCCCGCGGACGGAATGGCGGACGCATCAGCTTCATCCCCGCCTGCTCAGGCGTTCTGCCCGCCTTGCGGCGGTTGCAGGGGACACAGGCGCTGACCACGTTGTCCCAGGTATGCTGGCCGCCCCGGTGCCGCGGCATAATGTGGTCCAGGGTAAGCTGCCGGCTCTGCTTGCTACAGTACTGGCAGGTATAGTTGTCCCGGTTAAAGACCTCAAAGCGGGTCAGCTTTCTTTGTGCGTGAGGACGCTTTACCCTGTAGGCCAGGCGGATGACTGACGGCACGGAGAAGACCGCGCTGGCGGAGTGGATAACGCCGCTGCCGTTCTCCATCATCTCGGCTTTGCCCCGGTAAAGCAGCATCACCGCCCGCCGGACCCGGCAGACGTTTACCGGCTCATAGCTCTGGTTCAGCACCAACACGGGAAGGTTTATCATCGGCGGCGCTTTCTTTGCACAGCAGCTTACTCATTTTACTAAAGCCTTCCGGCCCTTGCAAGCTGTTAGTGTACTGTTAGGTCAGTTACTGGACCGATTACCGCTGCGGCACACATTACCGTTTACTGTCGACCTCATCCCCTTTTCACTCTGACGATTCACTCTGACGATAATCGGAACGAGTAATCGGAACGAGTATCCCCTTCTCCTTTAAGGAGAAGGGGAAGAGATTATGGAGAGGGGGCTGCGCCTCCTCTCTTTCACTTAACTCCCCCTTCCCGTCGGGAAGGGGGTCAGAGGGATGGGCGTTCAATTAAGTTCCCCGATGAATCAAGGCACATCCGCCATTTCTAACAAAGTAGAAAAAGGCCACCAATTTTTCTAACACAACATTAGCTCTGGCGTCCTTTCCTGCCGCGGCGGTACGTTGCCCTGGGTCCCTGGCTGGGCTGCGAATCACCGCGGTAATCAGGGACGATGATATTCCACACCAGGCTGATTTTAGGGTCTACCAGCCGGGAGCTGACGCGGCTCTCGATTTCGTCCAGGGAGCTGCGGGTGGTGAGCACCGTGGGTAGCTGGGCATTATAGCGGTAGTTGATGACCTGGTAAAGCTTCTCCTGGGCCCACGGCGTGGCTGACTCTTCGCCAAAGTCGTCCAGTATGAGCAGCGGAGCGTTCTTCACGCTTTCAAAATACCGGTCATAGGGCACCTTGCTTTCCGGGCTGAAGGTTGAGCGCAGGTGGTCAAGGAAATCGGGCACCACGATGAACAGGGCTGGCTTACCCGCCTGAAGACGGTAGTTAGCGATAGCCGCCGCCAGATGCGTCTTGCCACAGCCGGTCATGCCCGTAAATACCAGCCAGCCTTCGGGGGATTTGGCGAACTCAAGGGCCAGGCGGAATGCCTGTTCCAGGTTCTCTCGCTGCTCTGCCGATAGATTGACCCGCCTCCAGTCGAAGTTGTCAAAGGTCATATTCCGCAGCAGCTTTAGCTCCAGCCCGCCGGCGTAATCCTGGAGGAAAGCCCGTTCTCCCTCAAGCACGCAGATGTGACATAGCCTGGGGTCGGTCAGCCGGGTGCGTATCCTCTCCTCCAGATGGTCAAAGGGCACAATGGCGACGATTACCGTGGGTAGCTCCCTGGCGAAGCGATGGTTCAGCAATTGGTCCAGCTTCTCTCTGGCCCACGGCGTGCTGGCCTGGACGCCGAAATCGTCCAAGATGAGCAGCGGAGCGTTGCTCACCCGGTCGAAGAGTTCGTCATAAGGCATCTCGCTGTTGGGGTTGAAAGCGGCCCGAAGGTGGTCAAGGAGGTCGGGGGTGGTGGCGAACAGCGCCGGGCGGGCGCCGGCGAGACAGGCGTTGGCGATAGCCGCCGCCAGATGCGTCTTGCCGCTGCCGCTGGGGCCGGTCAGCACCAGGCATCCTTTGGGCTCGGCGGCAAATGCTCTGGCTGCCTCACAGGCATGGCTGAATAGCTCCTGGTTGGCCGGGTCACCGCTTCTGCCCTGTGGTATCAGGTTGTCAAAGGTGAAGCGAGTCAGCAGGCCCAGGTTGCTGTACCGGACCAGGCGGTCGCGGTGCGTTTTGCCCAGTTCGTCTTTGGCGCAGCGGCAGGCAACCACCCGGCCGAAGTCGGGCTTCCCTGAGTCGGTGAGGGGATGAACGAACCCGGCGCCTTTACAGATGGGACAGGTTGCACCGGATGGCGGCTCAGGTTGCCTAGCGTCCGACCATGTGTCCGTATTTGCCTTTGATATATTTGTCCGGGTCTGTCCCCGGCGCAGGACCTCGCCTATGTGTTCCATCGCTTTTGCCTTCTGCTGACCATCGCTCCAGGATGCTGGCGATATACCGCCAGCTCCGCTTGTTAGCGGCAACCGCCTCCTTGATGGCATCCTCAATCCAGGCTGCGGGATAGTGCTTTTCGGCTTCGATTAGCTCGTTGGCGAGCATGGGGGTCAACATGCCAACGTTCTGCTCGTAGAGGGTGAAGATGTCAGGCCGCTCACCGGCGTCAACGGGGACCTGCCCCCGGGGCTTGAGCCCGCTCAGGCGGAGCTCGCCCCGTTGAATTCTGGCGATGACATCCCTATCGCGGGCGGTGTTGAGGAGGTACACATCCTCAGCCTCTCCGTCTTTGTCCAGCGCCAGGTGGAGGATGATGCCCCGCCTGGCGGCCATCTCCAGGGTGCGGCGCAGCGTCTCCCCGGGCGGCTCTGCCCCCCCTTTAAGGCAGCTCATCAGTCCGGCATTCTCCAGAAGCTCCCCGCGGGTGACAAGGCGGGGATAGCCCCGCTTGTGATAGAGCGCCGCAAACAGGTGCAGTACCGTCTTTAGCTCGGCGACGTCGTCAATTTGCGGCAGGAGAGCGCTGAGGAACAAATTGGGGATAGGGGTAAACTGCATCCTCTGGGGAAAGCCGTTGAACTGGTTCATGGCACGCTTGGCTCTCCGGAGGTTATGTTTTCGAACCTGGCCAGGCTGTGCTGGAAGCGTAGTTTTATCTGGCCGGTAGGCCCGTTGCGGTGCTTGGCGATTATGATGTCGGCGATGCCCTGCGGATAGTCCTCGCCGGGATGCTCTCTCTCCCACTCCTCTTCGTTATAGTAGACCTCATCCCGATAGATGAACATGACCACGTCGGCGTCCTGCTCGATGCTGCCGCTTTCGCGGAGGTCAGAGAGCTGGGGCCGGTGTGACGCCCGCCACTCCACGGCCCGGCTGAGCTGCGATACCGCTACCACTGGCACGTTAAGCTCGCGCGCCAGTGCTTTCAGGGAGCGTGATATAAAGCTCACCTCCTGTACCCGATTTTCCGCCCTGCCATCTGACTGCATCAGCTGCAGGTAGTCGACGATAATCAGGTCCAGGCCTCGCTCGAAATAGAGCCGCCGCGCCTTGCTCCGCATCTCGACCACCCGCAACTGGGGAGAGTCGTCAACGTAAACCGGCGCCTCAGACAGGATGCCGGTAGCATCCATGAGCCGTTTCTCCTCGTCCTCGCTGTGGAAACCGAAGCGGATGCGCCTTGAATTAACCCCGGACTCGCTGGCCAGCAGGCGCTGCACTACTGAGTCCCGCGACATCTCCAGGCTGAATATGGCTACGCACGCCTTGTTCTCTACGGCGGCGTTTCTGGCCAGATTGAGGACAAAGCTGGTCTTGCCCAGGCTGGGCCTGCCAGCTATGATGAGCAGGTCCGAGCGTTGAAATCCACCCAGAAATTCGTCCAGGCCTATGAATCCGGAGGGAACGTGTCTGGCCAGCGCCTGGGCATGGTCTTTGCCATCTTCGGGCACGGTCGCTTCAAAAAACTGGTCCAGCACCTGGCGGATATGAATCAGGCCCTGAGCGTTTTGGCCATGACGCAGCCGGAACAGGGTATCCTCAGCCCGGTCCAGGCTGGCGTTCACATCAGGGTCGGCGGCATAGCCGATGGCGGCAACCTGCCTTCCGGCATCCACCAACTGGCGCATAACGGACAGGCGATAAACAATCTGGGCGTAGTGCTCAATATCCAGCGAGGTGGGGCAGGTGGCTATCAGGTGGCTTAGATGGGCGGTGCCGCCACATCCATCCAGCTTCCCCTGCCGCGCCAGCTCCTGGGCCAGGGTAATCTGATTTATCGCCTCGTTGCGCTGGTAAAGCGACAGGCATGAGCCATAGAGCCACTGGTTCTGCTCGCCGTAGAAGTCCCGCGGCTGGACCACGGTGATAATCTTATAAATGGCGCCGCCATCTATGAGCAGAGAGCCGATGACCGCCTCTTCAGCATCAATGTCATGCGGCGGCAATTTCTCGCCGTTCACCTAATCCGTCTCCATTGCCGTTACCGTGACCTTTACTTTGGGCACCAGCTCGCGGCCCAGCCTTACCGGCACCTCGTAGGTGCCCAGCTCACGGATGGCCTCGGCCAGCTCTATCTTTCTCTTGTCAACAACCACGCCCATGGCGCTGCTTATTCCGGAAGCAATATCGGCGGTGGTAACTGAACCATACAGCCGGCCTTTGGCCCCGGCCTTGGCTTTGAGACTGATTTCAGCGCCGTCCAATTGCTGGGCGAGGTCGGCCGCCTCAGCCTCAGACAGCACCCGGCTGCGGGCCTCCGTCTTGAGCCGGGCTTCTATGGCGGCTACAGCCGCCGGGGTGGCCACTGCCGCCAGCTTCCGCGGCAGAAGGTAATTCCGGCCATAGCCGTCAGCCACCTCTCTTGTCTGGCCAGCTCTGGCCACATGAGGCACGTCCTGAAG
This sequence comes from Chloroflexota bacterium, assembly GCA_016202545.1. Lineage (GTDB taxonomy): Bacteria > Chloroflexota > Dehalococcoidia > Dehalococcoidales > JACQON01 > JACQON01. The sequence continues at coordinate 79,625 of JACQON010000021.1, read as the reverse complement.
AAAGACAACCTTCACCGTTTCCCCTTTTCCAAGTTATTTACCGACAGTAGTCCCTTTTCCAATGATTATACCCCACCAAGCGGGGTAAGTGAAGGGCCGGGGAGACTTCTATCCGTCTCCGTGCTCTTCGATGAACCTTTCGGCGTAGATGGCGGCGGTGGCGCCGTCTCCGGCGGCAGCTATGGCCTGCCGGGCAGAGTGCTGGCGAACATCGCCGGCGGCAAAGATGCCCGGCACGCCGGTTTCCAGCCTGACATCGGTGATGATGGCCCCGGTGGCATCAAGAGGCAGCAGCCCCTTCAAGTAGTCCGTATTCGGCCTGAAGCCGACGGAGACGAAGACCCCGGCTATATCCACGGCTGACTTTTGCCCGGTCTTGACGTTGCGAAGGCTGATGCTCTCAACGAAGTCCTTGCCCGCGATTTCCTCAACCACGGTATCCCACAGGAAGTCTATGTTTGGCTGGGCGAACGCTTTCTCCCGCACGACGCCGGTGGCGCGAAGCTGGTTGCGGCGGTGGATGACGGTAACCCTGGAGGCGCACTTGGCCAGGTGAAGGGCTTCGGAGACGGCGGCATTGCCGCCGCCGACCACGGCTACCGGCCTGTCCCGGAAGAAGGCGGCATCACAGGTGGCACAATAGGACACCCCCCTGCCGGTGTATTTGTCCTCTCCCGGCACCCCCAGCTTAGTACGCTCCGAGCCACTGGCCACAATCACCGCACTGGCAGCAAAGTCGCCCTGGGTGGTCTTGACCACCTTTTGCCCCCCGCGGAGCTCGATGCCGGTGGCCTGGGCGAAGATGGCCTTCAGCCCGTATTTGGTTGCCTGTTCATACAGGAGCTGGCCCAGGTCGTAGCCGCTGATGCCTTCAGGAAAACCGGGGTAGTTATCCACCTGTTCGGCAACCGTAATCTGACCGCCCACCGCTCCTCTTTCCAGGAGCAGGCTGCCAAGCCTGGCCCGGCAGGTATAGAGTCCGGCAGTAAGCCCGGCCGGACCGCCGCCTATTATTATCACCTGGTATGCTGTATCGCTCAAATCTCCCTCTTGCTAGACAGAATTCTGCGATTTGATTTCGGCCTCGGTGCTGATGGCGTCCAGTAGCTGGCGAAGGTCAAATTGCCCCGCTATCCTGGCCTGACCATCAATGACCAGCAGCGGCAGCGCCCTGTCTCCGACTATCCGTTTCAGCTCGGCGGCGTTGTGGGGCTGACCAGCCAGGTCAAGGTATTCCAGTTGTACTCCCTCACCGAAGCTATCCCTGACCCGCTGCCTGGCCAGGGCGATGACCTCCGCCGATGACCAGTCGGCGCCGCAGCCGGCATCACATACCTCACCCCTGCTGTTATCCACGATTACGACCCGCATGGCAGGCTACTTGATAGCGGTGTCTATGGTCCGCTTCAACTCGTCCTTGGGTCTGAAGCCGACAATGTGTGAGGCCGGCTCCCCGTTCTTGAACAGCAGCAGAGTGGGGATGCTCATTATCCCGTACTTGCTGGCCGTATTCGGGTTCTGGTCAACATCCATTCTGGCGACGCTCACTTTGCCGCTGTACTCCTCGGCCAGCTCATCCAGTATTGGCGCAATCATGCGGCAGGGATGGCACCAGGGCGCCCAGAAATCAACCAGCACCGGCGATTTTGACTTCAATACCGTCTGCTCAAAGTCGGCGTCATGCACTTCCATTGGCTTGCTCACTTACTCCCTCCTTCATTTTTTGTAACACGTCCTGTTCCACCATCCGCTTCGCCGTGCCGATGGCGTTCTTGATAGCGTGGGCCTGGCTGCGACCGTGGGCCTTGATGATGTTCCCGTTTACTCCCAGCAGGCAGACGCCGCCATATTCCCTGTAGTCCAGCCTTTTGGCCCATGACTCTATGCCCATATCACGGTGTAAAGCCCGTGACGGAAGGCGGTAGGCTTTGGCGAAAACAGCCCCGGCCTGCCTCAGTGAAAAGAGCCAGGAATCGCTGATTCCTTCAATGGTCTTAAGCACGATGTTGCCGGTAAAGCCATCGGTTATGATGACATCGGCGGCCTTTTTCAATATATCGTGGCCTTCGATGCTGCCGATGAAGTTAAGGTCGGTCTTCTTGAGCAGCTTATAGGTTTTCTGGACCAGCTGGGTGCCCTTGGTCTCCTCCGCACCGTTGCTGAGCAGGCCAACGCGCGGGGAGCTGATGCCGAGGACTTCCCTGACGTAAATGGAGCCCAGCCGGGAAAACTGCACCAGGTGGGACGGACGGCAGTCAATATTGGCGCCGGCGTCCATAAGCAGGACGGGGGCGGACGGGATTAGATTGATGATGCTGGCCAGGGCAGGACGCTCAACGCCGGGAATCTTGCCCAGGTTGAGCAGGGCGGCACAGACCACGGCCCCGGTGTTGCCCGCCGAGATAAAGGCCGAGGCCACGCCATCCCTCACCAGGTTAACGCCGACCACTATCGAGGAGTCCGGCTTGCTGCGGACGGCCTTCATCGGCGACTCGTGCGGTGCAATCACCTGGCTGGCCTCGATTATGCTGATTCCCAGTTTCTTTAACGAGCGCCCGGCGAGCACGTGGAGCAAGCTTTTGCTCCCCACCAGGGCGATGTCCACCCCGTACTCGTGGGCCGCCTTTATGACCCCTCCCACTATCTGGTGAGGGGCGGGTTCAACGCCACCGGCATCAACGGCAATCAGCATCGGACTCCTCGGCTCAAGATTTCAGTTGCCCTGATTTCTCTCCCACAGGTCACAGCGACCTCCCCAGCGGGCAAGGACTTTCTTCTCATGGGATAGCTGGGCTATCTCACACACGTTGGGGCAGGCTTTACATTCAAAGGATGAGGTATGGTATTTTATACCGCTTATGCCAAACCCCTTGAACCCGCTGGCGCGGCCGGAGATTGATACCTCGTCACGCACCAGCAGGGCGGCGCCTATGGCGCCCATGACCTCGTGGCGGGGCGGGATGACAATCTCGGTGTGCAGCTCTTCCTGGAACGCCTTGACTATGGCCCGGTTAAAGGCAACCCCGCCCTGAAACGCCACCGGCGGCCTGACCTCTTTGCCCAGGCCCACGTTGTTAAGGTAGTTGCGCACCAGCGCCTGGCACAGCCCGTAAAGGATGTCTTCAATCCGGTGCCCCATCTGCTGTTTATGTATCATGTCCGATTCGGCGAAGACGGTGCACCGCCCGGCGATGCGCACTGGCGTCCGGCTCTCCAGCGCCCGGCGGCTGAAGTCCTCGATGCCCATATTAAGGCGCTCCGCCTGGTGGTCGAGGAAGCTGCCTGTGCCGGCGGCGCATACCGTGTTCATGCCGAAATCGGTTACCACTCCATCCTTGATGATGATTATCTTGCTGTCCTGCCCGCCAATCTCGATGATGGTCTGCACTTCGGGCACATAAGAGAGGGCCCCCACGGCGTGACAGGTAATCTCGTTCTTGACCAGGTCAGCGCCGACGATAACCCCGGCCAGGTAACGGGCGCTGCCGGTGGTAGCCACGCCGCAAATCTCGACGCCTGCGGGCAGCTCCGCCCTGACCTGCTCCAGTCCCCGCTGCACCGTGGCCACCGGGTTGCCCTGCGTCCGCATGTAGAGATGAGCGATAACCTCGCTGCCCTTGTCCAACACGGCAAGCTTGGTGGTCACCGAGCCAACGTCAATGCCCAGGTAGGCTTCCATAGGTTATTCGCACCCTGCTCCGACAAGCTGCTTCGCCCGGCGCCGGCGTCCCAGCAGGTCAACGAATGCCTCCAGCCGGGTCAGCATGCCCGTCTTGGTTATCTGCTCATCGCACAGTATGGTCAGCACCGGGATATCCTCCCTGGTCCGGGACATGATGTTCTGGGCCACTATCTCGGGCATACAGGTGAAGGGCGCCAGGTGTATCAGCCCGTCATAGTGTCCGGCATGGAGGACCTTTTCCCCCACTGACTCCCAGCCTTCGCCGCCGACGTCGCGCTTGAGGTAAGGCCGGGCAGCCTTATGCAGCCTGTCCTTCTCATTCACGCCCAGAGGGTTGAGGAACAGGCTGAACCTGGTCCACCCTGAAATGAAGGTCGTCCGCCGCACTTCCACGCCGAGCTTGCCCAGCTCGACCTCCACATCAAGATTGGAAAATGGCTCCAGCACCACGTAAAACTCGCCGATGACGCCGACCACCAGCGGCCGGACGCTGGCCTTCTTATCCAGCCGGTGAAGCCGGCCGATGTATTCCGCCTCCGCTTTCCTGAGGGCGGCGTCATCATCTGCCTGGTCAATGGCGGCCACGGCCTGGCCGTATAGCTGGTTGGCAGCGCCTCCGGTCTGCTCTACCGGACGCATCTTCTGCACCGCTTGCTCCACCCTGTCCAGGGCATTCAGCTTGCTCAGGCCGAAGCGGAAGGCCGATATTATCTTAAGCCACGGGGCGTTATTTGACAAGCGCTTGACCAGTGCCAGTATGCCGACCAGCTTACGCTGCGAGACTCCCACCTGGACCATCTCCACGTTGTATCCCAGGTCGTGAAGGATTTGCTCCTGTATCCGGGCGTAGTAGCCCAGGCGGCAGATGCCAGAGCCGCCGGGCATTATCAGGGTATCAGCGCCCAGCTCAGCGGCCTCAATCAGGTTGCCCAGCGTCAGCTTGAACGGAATACACATGCCCTCCGGGGAGTACCTGACACCCAGAGACAGGGTACGCTGGTTATTGAGCGGCGGCACGACAAAATCAATGTCGAGCCGCTGAAACAGCGCCTTAAAGGGTATATACAGGTTGCCCATATGGGGCATAGCTATGCGCATGTCTGCGGCGCTCTCCTTGCCCGTCTCCGTATCATAATCATATCGATAAAGGCTTCCAGGCGGGTGATGATGCCGGCGTCAGAGGTGTGCTCCTCAACGGTGAGGCTCATAAAGGGAGCGGCCGCTGCGGCTGCCCGCCGTTTGAGCACGTCCATCATCAGCGAGTCCGGCCCGCAGCCGAAGGTCATCAGGCCGATAACGCCGTCCACCCCGCCGGTGAGGTAATGCTCGCCAGCGCCGACCACCTCCTCTTCGTATGTCCAGTAGGCCCTGCCCACCAGCCTGGCGGTGGCCGCCTCCAGCTCATCGCCGGTGAGCATCTGCGGGGTCAATACCCGGCAGCCCGCCTGCTCCAGGCGCTGCTTGATGCGGTGACTTATGAGCTCGTCGTAAAAGATGTAGGGGTGGCCAATGACGGCGATGGTCATCCGGGGCGGCGGTTGCTCAGGCTGGCGCTCCACGGCGTGTGAGCCTGCTCGCCGTACAGGTACTATGGCAGGCGGGCCTGACAGCCGGTCTATCGCCTCAACGGAGGTCAACCGCTGGCTGGACATCATCCGGCGGTAGTCCAGGTAAGCCTGCCAGGCGGCCACGGCGGCCCGCCTCACCTTGAACGGGCCCCAGGTAAAGTGACGGCCCAGCCGGTAGATGGCCTGGTACAGCTTGCGCTTGCTCTTGCTCATATCGATGTCTATGTCCAGGATAGGAGGACATCCAGGGATGACCGCTCTGGTCATATCAGGCAGGCCGAGAAACTTGGAGCAGGTGTAGATTTTAGGCTTCATGCTGCGGATGGCGGGGATAAAGATGTAATCGCACTCATCCGCCAGTGCCAGGACATGGCCCAGAAACGCCTTCACCGGCAGGCAGGTATCAGCCACTACCCGTGACGAACCTGAAGCCAGCGCAGCCTGGGTGGTAGGCGGAGAGACCACCACCTCCGCTCCCAGGTTTTCAAAGAAGCTCTTCCACATGGGATAGTACTGGTAGTAAAGCAGAGCTCTGGGGATGCCTATTTTGACCATTCCAGGGCGATATTCCCATCTTCAATAATATAAGTATTATAACCCAGCCCGCCCGGGATTTCCAGATTAGCCTGAGCCGAAGCTTTTTATCGGCCCCTTTTTCTCTCTTCCCACACTGTCATTGCGAGGAGCACATTCGCTTCGCTCAGTATAAACTCAGCGACGAAGCAATCTCTTTATTATTAAATCCCCCTTAGTCCCCCTTTTTCAAAGGGGGAAAATAAACTTCTCCCTTTTGTAAAGAGAGATTGAGAGAGGGATTTGAGGGGGGGAAGAAAAAGAAAGAGGGGCTAATGCCCCTCTTAAGCTGGCACTCCCCGTCGGGACAGTGGTATGGCCTACTCATCTCTGCTAACCAAAAGAGGCGGCAAACCACAGAGAGCACCTATGAAACAGTTGAAGCTACCTTACGGGACATACCATCGCTTCTGTAGGCCAGTCGCGCTTGGTCTATTCAAAGGACAACTAGCGTTATTTGCAGTGATTGCTTCTCTTTTTATTTTATAAGCCGAGCGTAAATCGTCCAGGCCTGCTCCATAGTTTCTTGGCGTATCTTCCATGCCCGCTCCAAGTCCTCATCACGAAGCCTAAGAGCCTGAGCTATGGCCTCATCACAGGTTTTTTCAGCTTCCTCAACAGCCTGTGCGTAGGCCTCTCTTACCTGACGCTCAGCCTCCTCGCGAGCTTTTAACGCCTGAGCTGTAGCTTCTTCACGGGCCTTCAAGGCTTGCGCTATGCTCCCGCTGCAAGCAACCTTAGCCTGCTCTTCAGATCTCCTATAAGCGTGGGTTATCTGCCGTTCGTTCTCCTTATAAGCACTGGCAACTTGCCTCTGTGCTTCCATGTAGGCTGTATAGGCCTTCTCAGCCTGCATCAGGAAATTCTCCAGCGGGTGCCCAGCTTGCCCCTCGGCCTGCTCTTGAATTTTCTCAACGGCTCTCGATAACGAAGCGATGGAGATATCCTCATCAATGTCTTCCCAGTGTATTCCAATGCCCCTGCCGATAAGCCGCCACTTTTTTCTCTGCTCCTCAGTAGCGCTGCGAAGTTTAGGGAACCGCTCGATTGGCACATTGATTTCCCTGCCCTCCAGAAGCCGGACATGCATCATATGAGAATCGAACCATACTTCGGAAGCCATTGCTTCAGTCTTAGTGACCGAAATATTCATCCCATTTCCTCCTGAGGATGCCGATACGAGCCGTGACCAGATCCCTTATCTCGCTCATCTCTCTGGCGCTATATCCAACCGATTTAGCCAGTTGCACCGGCTCAAGCCAGAATTTGGCGTATTTATCGTCAGACTCAACATGAATATGTGCAGGTTCATTAAGCTCGTTACTGAAAAAGAAAAAACGAAATCCTTTGAGCCTCAATACCGTCGGCACAGGATAATTATACCTCTTTGAGCAATTAAATATATAGTATAGGAGCTAGTTGATTATACCTCAGCGTCATCTCAAAAAATTTACCCCCTTCCTTGATAAAAGAAAGGGGCTAGGGGTCCACCCTGAAGGGCGCGCTCTGAATGGTTATCCCTGAATGGGCTGGAATTATCTAAGCTATATCTCCAGCCAGGAGTGGGAATAGAGCGATTCGCCGGCGAGCACCCTGACCGTCCTGGCGTACTTGGCCTCTTCCTCGGTCAGGGAAGCCAGGGCGGGTCTCTCGCCGTCCATCATCCGGTTCACCAGGTCGACTATTTCCGGCCTGTCTCCCCTGGCTATCTTGACCAGCTCGGCGTCAAAGATATCAACTATCGCCGAGTAGAGGCCGTATCTCATCAGCATTATCAGGTAAGTGCGATTGAGGTAGGGTCTGAGGTGGGCCGGGGTGCCGTTGGAGATATTGGACAGGCCCACCGTGGACTTGCAGCCGGGGGCGATGTCCGGCAACATGCTCATAAACTCCAGGCAGGCTTTGACCTGGTTTATCTCCACGGACACCGGGCTGACAATAGGGTCCACCCATATTTCCTCATTGCCGATGCCCGCGTCACCGGCCCGGTACATGAGCTCGGCGATGAGCACTCCCCTTTCGGCAGCATCACGGGGCATTCCTTCAGCGCCCCACAGCAGCCCCACCATCTCGGCATTGTACTTTTTGACCAGGGGCAATTCCGCCGCCAGCCGGTCCGGCTGGAGCGAGATGGAGTTAATCAGCGCCCTGCCCTTGTGCACCTTCAGACCGGCCTCCATGGCCACCGGGTTAGTGGTGTCCAGGGACAGCGGCTTATCGGTGACCTCCTGCACCACCTTGACCGCCCATTGCATCAGCTCGTCTCCGGCTTTGCGGGCCGGCCCGATGTTGATGTCCAGGTAGTCGGCCCCGGCCTTGATTTGCTCCACGGCCAGTTCCTGGACGGGCCTGCTATTTCGCTCCCGCAGCGCCGGCCCGATGGTCTTGGACATGATGTTGATGCTTTCCGCAATAAGGAACATCATTTCCTCCTACGGTTTCCACGTCTTAAGATAGGCCGGGATATGGGCGCCCTCCCTGGGGCCAACCAGGATTTGCCAGCCGGGTAGCTCCTCTTCCAGGCCACCGCTTTCAGCGGCGGCGTAGCCGGGGATTATCAGCTTGCGGTGCTTGACCTTGTCGGCGATGCCGCACTTCTTGACAAAGGGGGCGATGGCGTCAGCCACGAATTTCCCTGCCGCCCAGGCGGTCATCACTGACAGTCCCTCGGTATCTTTGACCAGGAGATAGCTGGACACTTTGCCGGCCTCGATATAGCCGGAGATGAGGAAGTAGGTGAGGGCGAAGTTGGTGGTGAGAAGCACCGGGGAGTTCTCATCCGGGATGCCAATCTGGTAAATTCCCTCGCTGGTAGCCAGTGGCCGCTGCGGGTCGGTATAGATGTTCATCCGCTCCACCAGCAGCGGGAACACGCTGTGTCCCTGGAAATCGGAGAGGACGATGATGCCGGCGTATTTGGCCACAAAGGCGGAGGCTATCACCGCCTCCTTCAGTTCGTCACTGGTCATCTCGCAGGGGAAGACGATAGTGGGGAAACCAAGCGGACGGAACTTCTTGACCAGCGCCGAACGCCTGATGATTACCTGGTCTTCGAAGGCCTGGCGAACCGTCCTGGCCCCGGAGTCAAGGACGATGTCCTTAACGCCGGCCTGGCCCAGCCTGGTGGTCAGCTCGGATAGCTTCTCCAGGCCGGGGGCTCTGGCCACTACCGGGCATGAGTTCTGCTTGGCCAGCTCGGCCACCTGGCCCATGTTCTCTGCGGTGGCGGCACACAGCAGCGGCTTGCGGTCAGCGCATGCCTTCACGCCGGCGGCCAGCACCTCAGCGTTTTCGCTCATCAGGATGATGTTGGCATCGCTGCCCTGCACTACCTTCCCGACCGCGGCGGCAAACCTGGCGGCATCCCCCGATTCCCCCTTCAACGCTATCAGCTCCGGGCGGAGGGTGAGTCCCACCCGCTCATATTCGAGCTGCTTGAACCGCTCCAGCCGGGCGTTGACCTGGGAGTCTTCCAGGGTGTCGCTGATAAGCATGGCCAGGCCAGGCGGGTTCTCAAATCTCTTCTCGTGGCGAAACATGACCGTCTCGCCGCCGATTTTCAGCGCCCGCTTGCCGATGCCGATGGTGAGGGGCAAAATAGGTGGCGCTGATGCCTCGGCCAGCTTGGCCTGGGCCTCCTGGGATACGTGCGGACACTGGGAGAGCGACGCCTTTCCCGCCGCCAGGGCCATGGCGAAGGCAAGGCAGGTAGGCACGCCGCACTCTTTGCAGTTCGTCTTGGGCAGCAGCTTGAATATCTCTATTCCGGTAAGTGGCATCGAAGAGCTCCTTTCCTAACCTAAGATAGGCTCCATACTGAGCGCAGGGTGCCCTTTCTCCTGCAAGAAGGGGAGGATTTCTTCCTCGGTAACGCCGATGGTCTCATCGGCAATCATATCCGGCAAGTTGGGGACACCCAGTTCCTCAGCCCTCTTCTTAAGCCGCTCCATGATGACTTCCTTCAGCATCTTGGGCATCCATACCATTCTCAGCAGGCTACCATCGCCAGCGAGGAATTTCCTCTGGGTGACGTTATATTTGCCGTGGCCGACAAAGCCGGGGGTGCTTACGCCACCGCCGATAGTGCCGGCCAGGGTGGTGAACTTCATCCCGGAAGGGGTCTCCCCGGTGTATTCCCGGTTCACCGTCATGACCCCGTTGCACAGGGGAAGCACGGCGGCGATACACTCGCAACAGCCGCAGGTGGTCATCGGGTCGTTGACTATGCTGTAGAAATTATAGTGGTCAACCTTGCCCCGGGATGCCTTCTGCACAAACTGGTTTACGCCCACCCACTGCCCCAGCCTGGCGTCAATGCTCTCTCCCTTGGGCACGGCCTGGTTGGGCCCGGTGGGATTAATCTCAGAAGCGGCCTTGCAGTCCATCCAGTTGTAAGAGCCGCAAAGTCCGGTCCTCTCCGGGCTGATGACGCAGACATGGCTGGGAGCGAAGGACTGGCACAGGGTGCATGAGTAGAATATGTCGGTAGTCTCATCAGTCATGCCTTCGATGCGGGCATCCCTGACTCCATATACTGCTCTGGCCTTTTGCAGTGTTTCCTTTACCTTGTCCTCCTGGGTATAAATCTTCACCTGGAGCTTATCGAATATCCGTCCGAAATCCTGGTGCAGCTTGGCGTGGAGGATGGTGCCGATGTGCTTTATCCTGAAGCCCTTGTCCACTGCCTGCTTGCTGACCCGCAGCCAGGCGATGTCCCTCTGCCCGATATGCATTACTCCCTGGGCATAGTTTATCAGGTGGTGAATCTGCCGCTCCAGAATCGGCTCGTAGTCGTCCTGCATGTTCCTGCCGGCGACCTCAACGGCTATGGCCATGGGCAGTTTAGAGCCGGGCGGAACATCGGTTAGCTCAGGGCCAATGACCTCAATCTTGCCGTCTTCCACCTCGTCCATCTGCTTGCTGGATACCCACTCCACCATGGCGGTCCTGCCGCCGCCGCATTCCAGATAGATGTCATCTCCGCGGACCCTTTCCCCCTCGAAGGCGGGGCCGAAGGCCACCGGTATGGGAACCGCGGCCACGGCAACCTTGAGCCCTCTGACCTCTATCGCCTTGGCCACCAGCTTGTCATGGGGGATGTTGGAGACAACGTGCTCATAGGTGCAGATTCCGCTGGGCAGGATTTCAGGTATCGGAGTATCGGCAATAGTGGGGAATCCCCAGTTGACCGCCCCGGCGGCATTGGCATACCACTCGTCGGTGACGTAGCCCATGGGCAGGGCGAAGGCAAAGGTGCGGTCCTTATTATAGATAAGTATCCTTCTATAGTCGCCGGCCTGGACGCCGCCGAAGGACATGGCTACCCTGGTGGCAAAGCCCATGGCGAATACGGTGGCGGTAACATCCGGGCCGAAGGAGACCAGGCGGGTCGGCCAGCCAATCTGCACTCCCGCCTCCACGAGCTGCTCGGCGAACCTCTGTCCGTTATATTCGGCGGACATGAAGACGTAGATGTTTTTCTGCTGTAGCTCCTGGGCAATTTTGGCGGCTATCTCCTTGCTTGGTGCGGCGCCGAGGATAGCGGCGAAGCCGGGGGCGGTGCCGTCAACGAACTCAATGCCTCTCTTTCTAAAGATGACATCATCGGCGGCACCCAGCCAGATGTTGCCCTCTGCTATATCCTCCTGCTTGGTATAGAAGTTGGGCTCTTCCAGGTATCTTATGGCCTCGATAATTTCCTCGGCAAAGAAAGTTGCCATCCCGGCGTCAAGGGCTGGCGCCAGATAGGGCAATGGATGCTCTTCCCTTACCGGCGGTGGCAGCAGGGCCTGGCACCTTTTAAGGATGCGCTCCATATCGCCCAGCTTTTCCACCTTTTCGCCCAGCATTCCGTAGATGACGGGCAGGTAATAGGCGGTGTTAGGGAAGCCTACCGGTTCATTGGCTCCCCATTTGTCCATGGCCTGCTGCCATTTCTTCTCGGCCTGAGCCACAATCTTGTGAGCCCCCCTGATTGCTGCTGAGGCAATAATCTTGGACATCTATGTCAACCTCCCTCCTGTATCATGCTCAGCCCGGCGCCTAGACAAGCTCGCGCCTCATCGCCATATCGTAGAGAACCCTCTCCCTGGCCTTGTCAATTCCGAGCGCCTTCCGTTTCTTATCAATGTGGGCAATCATGAGATGGGCCGCCTTGACGGGGTCAGGCTCGAAGGCCCACATGCCGCCATATATCTCCTCGAAGTCCTTGAACATGAAATCGGTCACCTCTTTGCTGCCGATGGTGGGCCAGTTGACTCCGAACACGGTGAATATGCCTGAAGCAACGGCGTACTGGCCGATAGTGATTGCCTTCTCGCTCATCCACTCAGGGGCTGCCGCGGCTACGGGCAAATCGCTGATGTCATCGCCCAGGCCGCCGTCCTTGACCATAGCCGTGGCCGACATCAGGATGCGGCTGTTATCAATACAGGCGCCCATGTGCAATACCGGCGGTATGCCGACGGCCTCACACACCGAGGCTAACCCGTCGCCGGCAAACTGGACGGCTGCCTCCGGCAGCATCAGCCCCGCTTTAGCGCTGGCCATGGCCATACACCCGGTCTGCAGCACCAGGACATCGTTCTTAATAAGCTCCTTGACCATAGCCAGGTTGCCGCTGTCATGGGTCACCCGCGGGTTATTGCAGCCAACCACGGCGGCCACGCCACGGATGCGTCCGTTGATGATGTTATCGTTCAATGGCCGGTAAGAGGCGCGGAACAGGCCGCCCAGAAGGTAGTTAATGGTCTCGTGGCTGAAGCCAGCAATCATGTCAGTTTTCTGCTTGGGAATGCGGACGTTCTTGCCCCGGTTGACGAAGTTGTCCACCGCCATCTTGATTATGGCCTTGGCCGACTCGAGGGCTTCATGCTCGTGAAATTCCATGTGGGTGGCGCCCTGAATCTTGGCCCTGGGGTCAGTGGTGATGACCTTGGTATGGTAGCACCTGGCCGTGTCCACCAGCCCCTGCATGATACACTGGACGTCAACCACCATGGCTTCTAGTGCCCCGGTGACTATCGCCAGCTCCTGCTGGAGGAAGTTCCCGGCGATGGGCACCCCGTGGCGCATCAGCATCTCGTTGGCGGTGCAGCACATGCCGGCCAGGTTTATCCCTTTGGCCCCCTTGGACTTGGCGTAGGCTATCATATCAGGGCTTTGAGCGGCGACGGCCATCATCTCCGCCAACTGCGGCTCGTGGCCGTGGATGATGATATTTACCTCGTCATCCTTGAGCACACCGAGGTTTATCTGGCTCAGCAGCGGCGCTGGCGTACCGAAGATAATGTCCTGCACTTCGGTGGCAATCATGCTGCCTCCCCAGCCGTCAGCCAGGGATACCTTGACGGCGTTCTTAAGGAGGTCCTGGTAGTCCTGGTCAGTACCCATATGGGTGCGGTGCATGGACTCGGCCACCTCTATGTCTATGCCGCGGGGGGCGACGCCCTGCTTCCGCCACAGCTCCTGCCGCTTTAGGGGCGCCCGCTTCAGGAACAGCAGCTCTCCCTCCTGCTTGCCGAACTCCTTTACCAGGAGATTGGCGATGTCAATGGCTACCTCCTCGTTGCTGCGGTCGCCGATGGTGACGCCCAGGTCAAGCGCCAGTTGCAGCAGCTTCTGCTCATCCTTTATTTCGTATCCTGGAGCCTCGCCTTTGGCCACCGCCAGGAAGAACTTGGCCATGACACGTCCGTGGTCGCCGTGGGACGCCGTCCCGGCGGCTGCCTTACGGACGAAGTTACGCGCGGAGATGGTCTCAGGAGTAGCGCCGCAGACGCCGACCCGCTTTCGCCTCTCCTCTAGCGTCTCTTCCTTACCTTTAGGCGGTTGGACCCGGCACGGCCCCATGGCGCATAGGCTGCAGCACATGCCGTCAGCGCCGATGGGACAGGGCCTGGTGGTTTCCGCCCGCTCAAAGACAACCCGGGCCCCATCCTGGGCCGCCTTTTCCAGCATCTCAAGCGTAGCCTGGTCAATGCTTTTAGCTTCTTTCTCTGCCATCATACCCCTCCAATCTCTACTTGGTCTTCCCGGCAAGCTCAGCGATGGTCTCCCGTACCAGCCTTATCGCCTCCGGGTGCCTCATGATGAGCACATCAGCCCCGGTCATAAGCAGACAGGTGGCTGACATGGCTTCGAGCAAAATGCCCCGCTTCCTGGCATCCCCCAGCGCGGGGGCATCTGCCTCTGGAATCTTGACCTCCTTGCATTTCCACACCTCTTTGCCCAGGTTGCAGATGAGCGGCAACTGGAGCTTCTCGTCCTGCTGGGTCAGGGCGGCCATCCTTATCCTTTCCATCACCGAATAGGCATATTCAATGCCGTAGCCTATGCCGCTGACGGTGGGGTCCATCACCAGCAGCTCGTCAGGTACGCCCAGGTTGCCGAGCAGGATGTTGAGTTGCTTGGCCAGGTTTATGTCTATCGGCGTTGACGCCGTCACGGTATGGCGGTAGCCGATGGCCGCAGCGCCAATCTTCTTGTGGTCTCCTTCCTCGACCGGTCCGATGATGAGGCTCTTTCCCTGGCATACCTCGCATACTCTTCTGAGAACCTCGGTATCCTTGTCATGGTTGGCGGTGCCCCAGACGATTAACGGCACATCAATAGCATCAGCCACCTTCTTTGCCACGGCGGCGGCTTCCTCAGCGCTGCGATTGAGGCCGTTGGGGTCGGTGCTGATTAGCTGAAGGCAAATCATCTCCGCCCCGTAGTCATCTATGCATTTCTTCGCCCAGGCGACCGGGTCATCGGTCACCCCGGCAAAAGGCTCCAGCGCTGCCTCCGGCCACTCTGCCGGCGGGGCATCGTAGACCTCCATGGCAATCACGGGCAAGTTGGGCATTGCCCCTTCAAACAGGTGAAAGGGATAGGCTGTTTCTCCGCCAACGGTGACCGCCCTGGCGCCGCTGCCCAGCTTTACCTCCCTAATCTTGCCGGAATACGCTACTTTAGGAATATCAAGCGCCATCATCTGCCTCCTTGCCTATGCTGGGATTTTCCGCTTCTCGCTGCCATACCACTCTTTCCCGAACCAGTACCTCTCACCGGTCTCCAGGTACTTGAGCCGGTCCCCTCTGCTGCCCAGCTTCTGTCTCCATCTGCCCATGTCCTTGTCCTCGGGCTTACCTTGCTCAAAGGTCTCTCCCAGCACCTCTACCGTCTCACGACCGGGCGACTTCCGTGTTTTAACCTTGTACTTCATAGCTCTGTCACCCCCTCAGGATAGTCCGGCAGCCAGCTTGGCTGCCTTGACCGTATTCAGCATTAGCATGGTTATGGTCATCGGCCCTACGCCTCCGGGCACCGGAGTAATGGCACTGGCCTTTTCCTTGACGGCATCAAAGTCAACGTCTCCCACCAGTATATCCTTGCCCGATTCAGCCTTCCCTATCCGGTTGACGCCCACGTCAATCACCACCACGCCTTCCTTGACCATATCGGCGGTGACCGCCTTGGGCCTACCCGCGGCCACGATAAGTATATCCGCCCGTCTGGTATGGAAAGCGATGTCCCTGGTGCCGGTATGGCATACGGTGACCGTGGCATTAGCTCCCTTCTTCTTTTGAAGCAGGATATTGGCTATGGGCTTGCCCACGATATTGCTTCTGCCAACGACTACAACCTCCGCCCCTTCAACCTGCGCCCCGGAGCGCACCAGGAGCTGCCAGATTCCGTGAGGGGTGCACGGTATATAGTCCGGCTCGCCTATCATCAGCTTACCCACGTTCACCGGATGGAAGCCGTCAACGTCCTTTTTCGGGTCGATGGCATACAGCACCCTGGTCTCATTGATGTGTTTGGGCAGGGGTAACTGCACCAGGATGCCATGAACTTTAGGGTCTTTATTCAGCCTGTCCACCAGAGAGAGCAGCGCTGCCTCGGCGGTATCCGCCGGCAGGTCATGCCTCTCCGAGTACATGCCCAGGGCCTGGCAGGTCTTCTCCTTCTGCCCAACGTAGACCTGGGATGCCGGGTCTTCACCCACCAGGACAGTGGCCAGCCCCGGCACCAGGTTATGTTTCTGCTTGAGCCCGGCGATTTCCTGTTTCAACTCTTCTCGAATCTGTTTGGCAATCTCAGTGCCGCTGATAATCTGTGCCGTCATCTTTAACGCTCCTAACCCGTTCTTGTAGCGGTAACCTGTCCTTGAAGGATTTGGGCCATCAAATCATCTATTGCCTTCACCGCGGCCGAGCCATCGTGCAAGTCAAGCAGGCTCTTTTGCTTGAGGTCGTACTCATATATCTCCTTGTCCAGGGGCACGGTGGCCGTGGGCTTGATTCCCAGCCTGTCCATCTCCCCGGCAATCAGGGG
This sequence comes from Chloroflexota bacterium, assembly GCA_016202545.1. Classification (GTDB taxonomy): domain Bacteria; phylum Chloroflexota; class Dehalococcoidia; order Dehalococcoidales; family JACQON01; genus JACQON01. The sequence goes on along the minus strand of JACQON010000021.1, from coordinate 63,482 downwards.
GTCTATGCCGCCGGGCACAAGGTTGATTATGACCACCTGTCTCTTGACCGCCAGGTTGAGCTCGGAGACCAACTCTCTGATGCGAGCGAGGGTGCGCACTCCCTTCACCGAGTGGTCGGAGATGAGGAGCAGGGCGTCAATATTCTGGGTGGTCCTCCGGGACAGGTGCTCCATCCCGGCCTCGTTGTCCATAACGATATAGGCGTAGTTCCTGGACAGGCTATCAATGAACTTTCTCAACAGCAGGTTGGGGTAGCAGTAGCAATCCGGGCCTTCTCCCCGCCCCATGGTTATCAGGTCAAGCCCCGGGTTCTCCATGATAGCCTCGTTCAGTTTGAACTCCAGGTAGGCCTCCTTGGTCATCCCGGGAGGGATGTTTATCTTTTCCTGGTTAAATGAGGCGATTATCGCGCCGATGGTCTGGCTCACCTTCAACCCCAGGCTATCCCCCAGGTTAGCATTGGCGTCAGCGTCAACCGCCAGAATCGGCCCCTTGCCATTCCTGGCGAGGTAGCGAATAACCAGGCTGGTGATGGAGGTCTTGCCAGTGCCTCCCTTTCCAGCCACAGCGATGCTAAAGCTCACCTGTTACCCCCTCGAATTAACGGTTAGAATAGCCCGGTCACCTTCCCGGTCTTGACATCAACGTCAACCCGTCTGAAAGCCGGGTCGGATGAAGTCCCCGGCATCAGGCTGATAGCCCCAGCGCACGGGCAAAGGAATTTGGCTCCGGAGTAAATCAGCACGTCGCGTATGGGCAGAGTCCACCCCTTGGGGACACCCTTGAGGGAGGGGTCGTGAGTCAGGGAAAGATGGGTCTTGACCATCATGGTGGCATAGTCATCGTACTTGGGGTCAGACTCCAGCGCCTTCGCCTTGGCCTCAGCATCGGGGCTCCAGGCTACACCATCAGCGCCGTAGACCACTTTGGCGATTTTTTCTACGCGCTGGCGGAGCTTCATGTCCAGAGGATAGAGGAATTTGAACTCGGACTCCTCCTTTGCCGCATCCATCACGGCATCGGCCAGCTCCAGGGCGCCGTCGCCGCCATCGGCCCAGTGCGTGGACACAGCGCAGCGCGCGCCGGCGGCTTCAGCCGCCTTCCGCACCATGGCAATCTCGTCCTTGGTATCGGTGTGGAAGCAGTTGATGCATACCACCGGGCTGATGCCGGCGGTGCGGATGGTGTTGATGTGATGCAGCATATTGGGCAGGCCTTTCTCAAGGAGCTTCAAGTCCTCTTTGGCGTAGGCATCAGGCAGAGGTAAGCCGGCTACCACCTTGGGGCCGCCGCCGTGCATTTTCAGCGCCCGAATGGTAGTAACCAGGACCGATACATCAGGCTTGAGACCGCTGAGGCGGCTTTTGACGTTCCAGAACTTTTCGAAACCGATGTCAGCGGCAAAACCGCTCTCGGTGACGTGATAATCGAACATCTTCAGGCCGAGACGGTCAGCGATAATGGATGACTGCCCCACGGCGATATTAGCGAACGGGCCGGCGTGCACCATGCATGGCTGATACTCCACGGTACAGCCCAGCGTGGGATTGATGGCGTTGCGCATCCAGGCGGTCATGGCCCCACCCACCTCCAAGTCGCCGGTGGTAACCGGATTGCCTTTTTTATCAAAGGCTACGGTGATTTTGTCCATTCTTTTCCGCAGGTCAGCCAGGTCTCTGACGATGGCCAGCATCGCCATTAGCTCGGAGCTGACGGCGATACCGAATTTGGACTGCATGGTATAGCCATCCTGGCGGCCACCGAGGCCGATGACGATATTGCGCAGGCTCTGGGCGCAGAAGTCCATAATCCAGCCCATCTCCACCCTGGTCGGGTCTATATTCAAGCGGCGCATGCCGGTGAGCCTCTGCAGTTGCTCATCATCGTAGTTACGCTCGTGCTGCATCCTGGAGGTCAGGGCGACCATGGCCAGGTTATGGGCGTTCATGATATCGTTGATGTCGCCGGTGAGACCCATGGAGAATTCCGTCATCGGGATAAGCAGGGCATTGCCGCCGCCGGCGGCGGTCCCTTTGATGTTCATGGTGGGGCCGCCAGAGGGCTGGCGGATGCAGCCGCCAACATTTACGCCCCGCTTGCCCAGGCCTTCTATAATACCCATGGTGGTGGTGCTCTTACCTTCACCCAGTGGCGTCGGGGTTATGGCGGTGACCTCGATATACCTGCCATCCGTCCTGTTCTTCAAGCGCTTCATGATTTTCATGAAGTCCAGCTTGCACAGCCTGCCATAGGGAACGACTTCGTCCTTTTGCAGACCCAGCCTCTCCCGCCAGTCATCTGGAATTGGCATATTCTGCTCGGCAAGTTCCGCAATCTGCCAGTCCTTCAGCTTGGTTGCATCGTAGGGCACACAGTCCTCCTTATCCTAAAATATTTTCCAGGGCTCGACCTTGATTATTACTTTTACACCCGCTATACCAGGTGATTGGCCTCTGTTTCTTGGTTATGAGACCTGCTTTCCCCGCTCTGCCAGCTTCCCGGCGGTTGACAGCAGGGCATGATAGACGTTTTTCACTTCGGCGATGACCTGCTGGCTGGAATCGGCCAGCGGCCGGTTGGCCAGGTCAGCATCAACCAGCGCCCGGTCATAAGGAATGAAACCGATGAGCTCAAAGTCGGTCAGGCTGGAGATAAGGAATTCCTTATCTGACTGGCTGCGAATCTTGTTGCCGATGACGGCAATATTCCGTAGGCCGATGTCCCGCGCCAGCCGGTCGATTCTGAAAGCGGTCTCGATGCTTCGCCGTCCTGGCTCCACCACTATAAGAAGCTTGTCTACTGCCCTGGCGGTCCCCCGACCCAGGTGTTCTATCCCCGCCTCCATGTCAATGACGACTACCTCGTCTCTTGCCAGCAGAAGGTGGGTGATAAGGGATGCCAGTAACGTGTTCTCCGGGCAGTAACAGCCGCTGCCTCCCCTTTTGACCCCCCCCATCACCATCAGTCTAATACCATTATACTGCACGCTGTATCTATCGGGCAAATCATCCACACGGGGGTTCAGCTTGAAAAAAGCCCCCACCTGGCCGGGTCGCGCTCCTGTCCTCTCTTCAATGAGAGCGCTCATTTCAGATATGGGGGTTATTTTCTCGGGGTGGGGGAAGCCGAGGGTGGCAGCCAGGCCAGCGTTGGGGTCAGCATCTATAGCTAGTACGGAGTAACCAGATTCAGCAAAAGCCCTGGAAAGGAGTGCGGCCAGCGTTGTCTTGCCTACGCCGCCCTTTCCGCTGATAGCAATCTTCATCACGCCCTTTTCTTTGTCATAATCTGCACAATTAAAGCTGAGAGCTTCCCCTGAAGTCTCAGCTTTAATTCATCTCGCCAACCAATGCCCAAGTATTAGTTTACCTTATATCGAGCGACAAGTCAAGGTTGCGCTTTTTGAGGTAGTGGGTCAAGTTGAATTTTTTAGGCATTAACAGTGATGGCAATATATAGGTTTAATTGGCGAAAGCACTTGCTTATACCACTGTATTCACGTATACTAGAGTTAGCATTTATTGAAAAGGGGAAGGAATGAATTCTCCGTTTAGATATGCAGGCGGCAAGTTCTATGCTCGAAAGCTGATTATGGAGCATATCCCGCCAAATCACTTATATTACATCGAACCCTTTGCAGGCGGAGCATCAATATTTTTCGCTAAGCCAAAAGTAGAAAACAATTGGCTAAATGACATTGACTCGGATTTGGCTAATTGCCTAATTATTATCAGAGATAGACCAGATGAGCTTATAAAAGGGTTATCCGGAGAAGCCGCGACAAAAGAGCGGCACGGATACTATAAAAATGAATTTAATCCTAGAAATGAATTAGAAAAGGCAATAAGATGGTTCTACCTGAATAGAACTTCTTATTCAGGAATTATGAATATGCAGAATTGTTATTGGGGTTATGGAGACAAATATAGCATGAGACCGGAGAACTGGCCAAGAAACATAACCCAATCATCACGAAAACTGCAAGGCGTTAAAATTACGTCAGTCGATTTCGAGCAGGTAATAAGAGAGGTATCGGATAATTCTTTTCTATTTATTGACCCGCCCTATTTCAACGCCGACCAAGACAAATTCTATACTCACGCTTTCAATAAAGAAGACCATTTTCGTTTATGCGAAGTACTGAGGGAAGATAATAGTCGATTCAATTTCCTACTCACATATGACGATGGTCCAGAAATAAGAGAATTATATTCATGGTGCAAAACTATACTTGCTAAAGAATGGAATTACACAATAAATAGAACTGATGACCAGAAGAACGGGACAAAAGAGAAGGGTACAAGATATAAAGGGAAAGAGGTCTTCATAATGAATTATGAATGCTCGAAAAAGAACGGTGTGCAGTTAGACCTTCTTGATTATGCAAGCACTATCGATTTGAAGAAGGTCTGAGATTGGTCGATAGATACCCAGGGATATGACGGCTGAATAGAAGTTGGTTCAAATCTAATCGTGGGATAGTTCGGAATAAAGCCGCAGTTAGTTTTGTTAGTGCATTGTTTTCTGGTACAAATTACTCCGGTAGAAGAACTAGCAATAAGGTCTTTGGTTTTGGCAATAAACATAGTATTGAAAGCAAAGTCCTTTTGAGAATCGGGGTCGGTAGTACCTAGCTTGACCAAGAATTCCTGTTCTGCTTTCTTTGGTTTCCAGACATATAAATGACTCTTGCTGTCTGTTCTATAAAAGGCATTTCCAATAGAAGTAACGACAATGTCAAAATCAGCTGCTACATATTGGTCGCGGTGTGCGCCTAAAGCCTTCTCATCTACACCAAGTTTGGGAGCTAATGCCTTGACCTTAGCATCACCGAGTGTACGGCTGCGCATACATTTAACCTTTATCTCAGCATGACCATCATCAAAAATGCGGTATCCCTCTTTTTTTGAAAGCTTGCATTCGAGACGAAGAGTTCTGCCAGTTCTCTTGTGGAAAACCCTAACATCTGTATCGTGATAAAAAGCCTCTTCACCGGCGGTTGCTTTACTGACAATCCATTCATTAGACAGAAGAATTGTCTGTAATTTCTTCATTACAGAATACTCGAAAGCTTTGCCCCGAATCATGGGCACAACTTTGGGTTCGTAAAGAGTGTCAGCCAAATATTCGATAGGTATGCTATATTCCTGGCAATACTCGATAATTCTATCTATCCAGCTAGCAGTCATGTAAATCCTTAAATATAGCACTAAGGTCTAGGGCAAGAGCCTTACAAATTTTATTGATGTTCTCCAACGTAATATTCTTCTCGGCTCTTTCTATCATTCCAATATAGGTGCGATGCAAACCGGCCTTTTCAGCAAGTTGCTCTTGGGAAAGGCGTTGTTTGCGTCTTTCCTCTCTGACCTTCTTACCAAATTGGACTAAAATTTCATCTGGCATTTTTTGTTTTTAGATAAATGATAACTATAGTATATACAGATGCTAACTATAATTCGACATACTACAGTTAGCAATTAAGCCTTGAGAGCGAAGGCGGATAAGCTATCCTTGTCAATCACAACAAACTAGAGGGTAATGATGTCAATCAATAAAGAGGATCACCCTTTTGACAACATCTGCTGGCTGGGATAAGATGCGTATGGATGGCGGTATCTTATCTTCAGATAAGCCCTGAGGTAGCCAGCTCGATAAGGCTGGTGATGACCGACGTTGACGGCACGCTTACCTCGGACGGCCGTTCCTTCAACGCTGAGGTCTCACAGGCTATCCGCCAGCTTAAAAGAGAGAGTATCCTGGTCGGCCTGATTTCAGGTCGGAACATGCAGAGGCTGGAATCCCTGGCCTCTGAGCTGGCAGTCAACGGGCCTTTGATTGGCGAAAACGGCGGCGTGGCCAAGCTAAAGGCAGGAGGAGAGCCGGTAGACCTGGGCTATTCCCGCCAGCCTGCCGTTGACGCCTTCCAGAAACTGAAACGGCTGTTCCCCGATGCCGTGGAGGACACTGAATATAACCCGGCGCGCCTGGTTGACTACGTGATTCGAGTTAATGGCGTATCCGTAACCGAGCTAAGCCGGCACCTGGAAGGCGCTCAGCTCCTCGATTCCGGCTACATGCTGCATCTGCTACCACAGGGAGTGAGCAAAGGGAGGACCTTGATGAGGCTGTTAGACAGGATAGCCGGCGGGCTATCCCCGGAGCAGGTGATGGTATTTGGCGATTCTCCTACCGATGTCTCCCTGTTCCAGTTGTTCCCGCACAGCGTGCTTATCCCCAATCCGGTGCTTTCGGCGGAGGATGACATACTGCGGAAGGCTGCCAGGTATGAGAGCGCCCTTCCCTCCGGGGAGGGCTTCGCCCAGGTGGTCTTTCACTTTCTCAAAGTGCGGCATAATTCGGCGGTCAAGAAGTAAGAGCAGCGTTGCGGCTGCCTATCTTAAGAGTGGCCAAGGAGGCTCACATGGAAAAGGTGGTCATTGTTACCGGCGCCACCGGAGGCCTGGGGGCTGAAATCGCCAGAAGATTCGGCTCGGCTGGCGCCAGGGTGGTGGTGAACGGCCGGACGCAGGCTACCGTTGAGCGACTGGCAGGCGAGCTGAATAAAGGGCCGGGGAAGGTCTTCGGCTACGCCGCCGATGTGAGCAGCTACCAACAGGTGAAGGCCATGGTAGAGGCGACGGTGGAGAGGTGGGGCCGGGTGGACGTGCTGGTAAATGCCGCCGGGGGCACCCTGGCCATGCTGACCGGCAAGGCGGACAAGCTGCTCCTGGAGCACACTGAGGAGGAGTGGGACCTGGTAGTGGACGTCAACCTGAAGGGGACCTTTAACTGCCTCAAGGCGGTGGCCCCGCAGATGATAAAGCAGAAAGGTGGACACATAATACTGGTCTCCTCCGGGAGCGGAATTAAACCAGGCTGGCTGATGTCCAGCTATACCGCTGCCAAGGCAGGCGTCTTTGGCCTGATGAAGGCGGCCGCCCGGGAACTGGGCGAATATGACATCAAGGTCAACGCCGTCTGCCCCGGATTGATAGTCCACGAGCGCACCGGCATGTACCAGGCTAAAATCGAGAACTCCCTCCGTGATACCATGCTGGGTCGGCTGTCAGACCCGGCGGAGTTCGCCGACTTCATCGTTTACCTGAGCCAGAAGGCCAACATATCAGGGCAGACCTTCAACCTGGACAGTAAAATCCTGTTTTAGCTTGCCCTGGCTGGAACAGCGGCCTATAATTGTTAGCGGCATGGCGGTGACATCATGAACCTATCGGCCCAACTGGCCCCGGGGCGAAAGCCAGGATTATTGCTGGCCAACCCGGTGATGACCGCCTCGGGCACTTTCGGCTACGGGACAGAGCACGGCCACCTCTTTGATATTCAGCGGCTGGGCGCCATAGTATGCAAGGGGACCACCGTTGAACCCAGGGAAGGCAACCCCCAGCCCAGGCTGGCCGAGACCGCCTGCGGCGTGCTCAACTCGATAGGGCTACAGAACATCGGGGTCAAGGCGGTCATCGGGGAGAAGGCGCCGGTCTGGGCAACCTGGCGGGTGCCGGTCATCGTCAATATCGCCGGTGAAAGCGTTGACGATTACGCCCGACTGGCTGGCGAGCTGGACGGAGTGGTCGGAGTCAGCGCCGTTGAGGTGAACATCGGCTGCCCTAATATCAAGGCCGGCGGCGCCGAGTTTGGCGCCGACCCCGGGCTGGCTGCCGAGGTGACCGCCGCGGTCAGGGCAGCCACCTCTCTGCCGGTGCTGGTGAAGCTGACACCCAATACCAGCGATATTGCCAGAGTGGCTGTGGCCGTGGCTGAAGCTGGCGCCGATGCCCTATCCCTTATAAATACCCTCAAGGGGATGGCTATAGACGTGGCCAGGCGGAGGCCGCTGCTGGGCAATATCACCGGCGGACTGTCCGGGCCAGCCATAAAACCGGTAGCGCTATATATGGTATACCAGGTGGCTGGCGCGGTAGACCTGCCGGTGGTCGGCTGCGGCGGCATCGCCACCGCCGCTGATGCCCTGGAGTTCATCATGGCCGGAGCCAGCGCCGTCGAGGTGGGCACGGCCGCCTTCACCGACCCCCGCGCCCCGCTCGACGTCCTGGAGGGGATAGAGCAGTTCATGCAGCGCGAGGGAATAACGGACATCGCCGACCTGGTCGGCGCCGCCCGCCGGTGACCAGAGGCCGCTGCGTATGTCCCTTAGTAACCCCGGGCAAGGCAGCAAAATCATTCAGGGTGCTCGTCCTCTGTCTCAGCCCCCTTCTCCGCCGAGCGGTCGCGCAGCCAGCGATGAATCTCATCCAAAGCCGGCGGCGCTACGCTGAATACTTCCACACTGCCGGGGAACTGGACCATGTGACCTTCCCTGATAAACAGCATCCCCGCCTCATCCTCTTTAAGCGTCTCATCTATCCGGCGGGCGATGTGCTCATACCGTTTCCTTATCGCCTCAACGTAGAACCCGGTGACCATCCTGGCCACCTTCTGGCTGATAAATCCCATAAGCAGGCACCTCTCCCAGTCCATGCTCTCTTCAGCCAGCTCTTTGTCCTCGGTTGCCTCCACCTCGGCGCCCCCCTGGCACTTTTCCTCGGCGATGCGGTGACTGGAGGAGTTCAGCTTCTCCACCACCTCGAGTCCCTCCTCCCCCGCCAGGAAGATTGCTTCGTGAAAGATATGGCTGACCTTGCCTATTTTTGATTCCAGATGGGCTATATGCTCGCTGACCTGCTGCCAGTAGAGGGCGAATTTCTCCTCATATTCAGGCGGCGCCTTTTCCCCGGAGAATAGAAGAGGGACCACGTAGAGCTTTCTCTTCCCCCTGAAACTCCCGGCCTCAGGCTTTTCCAACTTACCCAGTTGCTCTGCCATTTCAAGCCTTCCTCCTTGTCTCTAGAGTGCAGTCCCGAAAATACCTTTCACTAAAGCTGTCATTCTGAGCGCAGTGAAGAATCTAGAGACCCTTCGCTATCGCTCAGGGTGACATTCAAACCTGACGGTCGTTTAATGAACCCTATTTATGAGACTATCCACTGGTATCATCTTACCTTCTTAAGCGTGCTCCGGGCAAGGCGACGGCGGGAGGCTTTCATTAAACGGAAGCTTTATTGTGTCATTGCGAGTCTAGCGAAGCAATCTCTATCAACACACAGAGCAACGGGCGAGATTGCTTCGGCCTCTCGCCCTCGGGCTGAACTCGGGCCTCGGACTGAAGCTCGGCCTGAAGGCTGAAGCCTGCCAGAGAACCTGTTCGGCGAGCAGGTTGCCCTCGCAATGACAGGGTGAGTTCCTAAACAACCTCAGGCCATGGGCCATTGACAATCGGTCATGGCCACTCTACCATTTAGGAGAAGCAGGAAGGAGGCAAAACAGCGATGCCCGACTGGCTGCAATCTTTCGTATTGACCTTCGTCCCCCTGTTTATAGCTATTGACGCTCTGGGCAATTTGCCCTTTATCATCTCGCTGAGCGAGGGAATGTCCGGGCATGAGCGGCGGAGGATGATTCACGTTGCCATGGTGACCGCCGCCGTTGTCGGCCTCGGCTTCCTGTTCTTCGGCCGGTTTGTCCTGGACATAATGGGCATATCGGTAGGCTCCTTCGCCATTGCCGGGGGGATAGTCCTGCTGGTGCTTTCCATCAGGTACACCATGACCGGCCAGATGGTAGAGCTGATAAAGGAGGAGATGGTGGCGGTGGTGCCCATCGGCACCCCGCTGGTGGTGGGGCCGGCGACAATAACCACCTTGCTGCTGCTGAGCGCCCAGTTTTCGCTGTACATGGTGCTGGTCACTTTTAGCTTGAACCTGCTCATTGCCTGGGTCATTTTCCTGCTGAGCGACCACATCGTCAGGTTCATGGGGCAAGGCGGGCTCAAGGCGGTATCCAAGGTATTCAGCCTGCTCCTGGCGGCCATAGCGGTGAACATGATTATCCAGGGTCTCGGCCTCAGCGGCCTTATCCCTGTTACCCCTTAGGCAGCCCCGGACAGCTCTTGCCGAACAGGCCAGCCTATCACTCGCCCCGCGCTTCACTTCTGAGGATTTCGGCTTTATCTGTCTTCTCCCAGGGGAGATTGAGGTCATCCCGGCCGAAGTGCCCGTAGGTGGCGGTCTGCCGGTAGATAGGGTGACACAGGTCAAGGTTGTGGATGATGGCTGCCGGCCTGAGGTCGAAGTGCTTTTGAATAAGATTGAGAATGGTCTCCTGGTCAACTTTGCCGGTGCCGAAGGTCTCTACTGATATTGAGAGCGGGTGAGCGACGCCGATAGCGTAAGACACCTGAAGCTCCAGGCGGTCGGCCAGCCCGGCGGCTACCATGTTCTTGGCAATATAGCGGGCCATGTACGCTGCCGAGCGGTCAACTTTGGTCGGGTCTTTGCCGGAGAAAGCGCCGCCGCCGTGGCGGGCAATGCCTCCGTAGGTATCAACCAGGATTTTGCGGCCGGTGAATCCGGTATCGGACACCGGACCGCCGATAACGAAGCGGCCGGTAGAATTGACATAGAACTTGGTGTTCTTGTCCAGCAGATGAGGCGGAATGACGTCTTTTATCACCTGCTCCATGATGTCTTGCTTAATCCTGTCATAGCTGGCATCAGGGTCATGCTGGGCGCCGATGACCACAGTGTCTATCCGCCTGGGCAGGCCGTTGCTGTACTCAACGGTCACCTGCGACTTGCCGTCCGGGCGCAGGTAGGGGATTATCTTTTTCTTCCTCGCCTCGGCGAGGCGTTTACATAGCCTGTGCGCCAGGGAAATGGACAGAGGCATAAGCTCAGGCGTCTCGTTGCAGGCAAAGCCAATCATCATCCCCTGGTCGCCAGCGCCAACCAGGTCAAAGGGGTCACCGGCCACGGCCTGTTTTGCCTCCTGGGAGCGGTCCACCCCCAGGGCGATGTCTGGGGACTGCTCCTTGATGGAGACCAGCACCCCGCAGGACTGATATTCAAAGCCATATTCCGGACGGACATAACCCGCATCACGGACCACTTCACGTACTACCCGGGGAATCTCAGTGTAGCAGTCGGTAGTAATCTCACCCATAACTACTACCAGGCCATTGGTCACCCCTGTTTCACAGGCTATCCTGGCATGGGGGTCACGGCCGAGGATAGAATCTACGACGGCATCCGATATCTGGTCGCAGAGCTTGTCAGGATGCCCTTCGGTAACCGACTCTGAGGTTAGCAAATACTTGGCCGAATTGCTGAAGCTGTTAGTCATCTGTGCCCCTTTCATTCATGTGCCTTCTTCCCAACTGGTCAGGTAGTTTTGCTGTTCTGTCGTCAAAGCGTCAATCTTAACCCCCATGGAGTGGAGCTTTAGCCTGGCTACCTGGTGGTCAATATCTTCAGGCACCTGGTATACCCCGGGCTTCAGTCCGCCACGGTTTTTGACCAGGTATTCCAGGCATAACGCCTGATTGGCAAAGCTCATATCCATGACGCTGGCCGGATGTCCCTCGGCGGCTGCCAGGTTTATCAGCCTCCCCTCCCCCAGAAGGTAAACGTGACGTTTATCTTCCAGGACGTACTCATCAACGAAAGGCCGTATGCGCCGCTTGTGACCGGCTAACCTCTCCAGGGCCGGTATGTTGATTTCAACATTGAAATGCCCGCTGTTGGCCAGAATGGCACCATCCTTCATCACCTGGAGATGAGCACGGTCAATGACGCTCTTATCGCCGGTGGCGGTGATGAAGATGTCTCCCAGCCTGGCAGCATCGATTAAGGGCATGACCTGGAGGCCATCCATGACCGCTTCTAGGGCCCGCACCGGCTCCACCTCAGCTATAATAACATGGGCGCCCAACCCCCTGGCTCTCATGGCTATGCCCCGCCCGCACCAGCCATAGCCGCAGACCACCACCTTTTTTCCCGCCCAGAGGACATTGGTGGCGCGGGTAATACCGTCAATAGTGCTCTGACCGGTGCCGTAGCGGTTATCGAAAAGGTACTTGGTCTGGGCATCGTTGATAGCGATTATGGGATACTTTAGCTTCCCTGCCTGACTCAGGCTGCGCAGCCTGATGACGCCGGTGGTCGTCTCCTCGGTGCCGCCAATGACACCTTTAATTAGCTCACTTCGCTTGGTATGAAGGGTGGTAACCAGGTCGGCCCCGTCATCAACGGTAAGCTGCGGCCCGAAGTTCAAGGCAGCCTCGATGTGCGCATAATAAGTCTTTTCGTCCTCTCCCCTGATGGCATTGGTGGGTATACCGTACTCCACCAGGGCAGCGGCAACATCATCCTGGGTGCTCAACGGGTTGGAGGCGCACAGCATCAGGCTGGCCCCGCCCTCTTTCAAAGCCAGCGCCAGGTTTGCCGTTTCGGTGGTGATATGAAGACAGGCTGAAATCCTGATGCCCTCAAATGGCCTGTCATGGGCAAACTTCTCCCTGAGCAGCCTGATTACCGGCATCTCGCGGGAAGCCCATTCTATCCGCTGCCTGCCTTCGAGGGCTAATGATGGGTCTTTAATGTCATAGTGTTTAGTAATCATTTGGCCTCACTATGCTATCTTCTGTTGACTGCTGGCACCTGATGCCTAAAACGCTTAAGTAATAGTTTAGCATATCTATCTGGATAATTGCAGCGGCGGCTTATCTCATCTGCGCTCTGATGACATGCCAGCTTGGCGGCTGCTCCTGGCTGGCATCCACTACCAGATGAACGACATCGAGGTCGGGGTACAGGGTCTTGAAGTCCTCCAGGTCAACCTTTTCGAACTCCTTTTTATTATTGAGGTAAGCCCGCTCGGTGACGGCGTTTGACCGGTAGCCTTCCCCACCCCGCCTCAGTATGCGGGCAACCGCCACTTCCCACGCACAATCAGTCTGGACGATGACGAAAGCCTTATTGTGCCTGGCGGCGATTTCAGCCGCCCGCCGGCGCAGCGACTGGGTGATGAAGGTGGCATCCAGTATCACCCCATCAGTCTTGTCTAAGGCCTCATCCGCCCGCTTGAACATCTCTTCGTAGACCCTGACCCGCCGCTCCATATCAGAAGCCACGCCCTCGTCGAAGATGTCTTCGCCTTTGAGTACCTCTTGCCTGAGCAGGTCAGTCCGCAGGGCGGGATAACCCCTGGCCCTGGATATCTCCCCGGCTATGGCGGTTTTCAGCGTACCGGGGAGGCCGCAGGTGATAAGCAAGAAGCCGTCTCTTAGCTCGGCCTCAATGAATTCCATGAGCGGTCCTCCCAATTTATCGCCCCCTTATGTGTCCTGCTGCCCCGCCGGGCAGCAACTAATTACGCTTTCCCGCTATTGCGAGCGAAGCAATCACTTATAGCCCAGGGCTTTAATTTTTTAACCCTTTTGGCGATGAGCCGCTTTATTCTCTCGTATGGAGGAGGCGTTCCCGTTCTCACCGGCCTGCCATCTACAAGCAGGGCGTCGGCAATTCCCCATTCCAGGAGGGCCTCACTGTCAAATGTGTTGACCCCTTGAAACACTACCCTGTCGCCAAGCTTCTGACCAGTCTTCAAGGCAGACAAAATATAGCTGCTTGTATTCGTCCGTTAAATCAATTATTTCCATCTGGCCAAGCTCCTATTAGTCATCATGTGTGACCTTTTATACTGCCTGGCTTACCCGTAATCTCGATGACCCCGAGTCATATATATGACTCGGCAAGCTCAAAGTATCTCCTGGCAATATCCTTAACCTTCATCTTATCCTGTGGAGGTATGTGGGGGTCATCCAGCTTGAAGCTCTCCACCTTGCCCCTGACATAGGCCCGGTAGCATTTATAGAAATCGAGCAGCTCCGGCAGCTCCCTGTCCTGGCTGTAGACCATGTAAGCGTCAACGAAGCCGCGTGACAGGTCAGGCCATCCGTAATGGTCCAGGTCCATGGCCAGAAAGGCGACCTCCGAGGCAATATCGCAGTACCTGAAGCGGTCGTTAAACTCTATACAATCGTAAATGCAGATGCCGTCAGTGAAGCAGATGTGCGCCGCGTGAAGGTCTCCGTGACAGTCCCTTATCCTGCCGTCAGCCATCCGCTTACGGAACAAGGACGCATTTCCCCGGATGAAGCCGTCAGTGTAGGCCTTGATGCTTTGATATCTCTCCAGGGGAATAGTATTGCCGATATACTTTTCCGTCTGGGCGAAGTTCTCGGCAGTGTTCTGGATGATGGCGGCAAGGTCGCCGAAGACGCTGACAGCGGCACTGGTCTCGGCGCTGCGGTGAAACTCCGCCAGTTTATCGGCCACCCTGACCACCATCTCTGCTGACACCTGGCCCTGAGCCAGCAGCGCGTTCATCATCTTTTCCTGGGGAAGGCGGCGCATCTTCACCGCATACTCCACCACCTCACCCTGACCGCCTACGGTAGCGCCCTTTTCGCCGGTTATTGCCACTACGCCCAGGTAGGCATCAGGGCACAGCCTACGGTTAAGCTCAACTTCCCGGCGGCAGTAAAGACGGCGCTTCTCCAGAGTGGTATAGTCCAGATAGCCCAGGTCTACCGGCTTTTTAACCTTGTACACATAGTCATCGGCCAGGAAAACGAAGGACATCTGGGTCTGAATCAGGTCTATCCGGCGTGGTCGCTCGGGGTAGGCCTTCGGGTCCAGTAGCGCTTCCACCAGCGCTGGCAACTGTGACACGGGCTGCTTCCTTTCGGCGTTGTGGTATGGATATAGCCGACTACCACCCTTTGAAGCGGTTGGTAATGGGCAAACGCCTATCCCGGCCGAACGCCCTGGGGGTTATCTTTATCCCCGGTGATGCCTGGCGGCGCTTATACTCGCTGTTGTCCACCAGCCGGGCGGCCTGCTTGACCACCTGTTCCTCCATCCCCAGCTCGATGATTTGCTCCACGCTCTTGTCTTCCTCAACATAGGCTTTCAGCACCGGGTCAAGCAGCTCGTAAGGAGGCAGGCTATCGGTATCCTTCTGATTCGGCCGCAGCTCAGCCGAGGGCACTTTCTCCAGCACCGTGGCAGGTATTAGCTCCTGCCCTGCCTTCGAGTTCCGGTAGCGGGCTACCTCATAGACCATGGTCTTGGGCACGTCCTTTATCACGGCGAAGCCGCCAGCCATATCTCCATACAGGGTGGAATAGCCGGTGGCCATCTCGCTTTTATTGCCCGTGGTGAGGACAAGCCAGCCGAACTTGTTAGACAGGGCCATGAGAAGGTTGCCCCTGATGCGGGCCTGGATGTTCTCCTCAGCCACGCCGGGCTCAGTTCCCTTAAAGGGTGTCTTCAGCGTTTCCAGATACGCCTGATAAATCGGGGTAATGGGGATACTAAGCAGTGTGATGCCCAGGTTATCGGCCAGCAACCTGGCATCCGCCATGCTGCCGGGCGAGGAATATTGGGAAGGCATAGATACCCCGACCACGTTTGACGCTCCCAGAGCGTCCGCAGCGATGGTAGCTACCAGGCTGGAATCTATACCGCCTGACAGCCCAATCAACACCTTGGTGAAGCCATTTTTGAGCACGTAGTCCCGCGTGCCCAGCACCAGCGCATCGTAGACCTCCTCAGGGAAGCTGCGCGCCTCAACCTGGCGTTTGGGGAGCGGCGGCTTGGGCACCGCCGAGGGCGCCTCTGATATCGCGGCCGTGGTCGCCTGCCAGCGTGGCGTCTCCAGCAGCGGCATCCCCTTTCTCCACCTCGGGTCGTGAAGGCGTACCCGGAACACTGCCTCCACACCCAGGTCAGCTACTATCAGTTCTTCTTCGAACTGCTTGCCCCTGGCCACCACCTGCCCTTTTTCATCCACTATCATGCTGTTGCCATCAAACACCAGTTCGTCCTGTCCGCCCACCAGGTTGTTGTAGGCAAAGATGGCCACATTATCAGTGGCGCGTGTCGCCAGCATTCTCTCCCTGAAATCTCCTTTGCCCAGATGATAGGGCGAGGCGCTTATGTTTACGATAACCTCAGCCCCGAAGTAGGCCTGTGTCGTGGCCGGGCCGGCCTCGTACCAGATGTCCTCGCAGATATTGACCCCCACGCCGACGCCATTTATGACATAGATGGGGCATTCTTTACCAGACTGGAAATAGCGGTTCTCATCAAAGACGCCATAGTTGGGCAGGTATATCTTGTGATAGACGCCGGCCAGCTTCCCGTCGTGGATGACGGCGGCGGCGTTGAAGATATCGCCGCTGACGTCAACAAATCCCACCACCACGGTCAGACCTGAGGAATGCTCGATGACCTGGTTGAGGGAGTTCAGGTTCTCCCTGATGAACTGGGGCTTGAGCAGGAGGTCTTCCGGCGGGTAACCGCAGATGGCCAGCTCAGGAAAGGTGAGCAGGTCAACCTCAAGAGAGCGCGCCCGGTCAATAGCCTCCAGAATCTTGCCGACGTTGCCCTTGAAGTCGCCAACGGTGGCATTAATCTGGGCCATGCCGATTCGCAGCCGGTGCATATCGACCGCCCGCTTCACAGGCTGCCTCCGTCACGCTGGCCGTGTGAGTCTGACCTACAGCACTGGCAGGTATCTCTTAAGCTCATATTCAGTTACCTGTGTCCGGTACTGGTCCCACTCTATCTTCTTGTTCTTGATGAAAGCATCAAAAACATGGTCGCCGAGAGCTTTTCGCACCAACTTGCTTTTTTCAGTGAGCTGGATGGCCTCCAGAAGGCTGGCAGGCAGGGAACGTATCCCCCTGCTCTGTCTCTCCTCCTCGGTCATCTCATACACATTTTCTTCGACCGGGTCGGGGCTCGGATATTCCTTCTCCACCCCTTCCAGCCCGGCGGCCAGCATCACGCTGAAGGCAAGGTAAGGGTTGCAGGCCGGGTCGGGAGAGCGGAATTCAATCCTAGTCGCCTTTTCCCTGCCCGGCCGGTACTCAGGGACTCTAATCAGGTCAGAGCGGTTGCGTCGTGCCCAGGACAGGTATACCGGCGCCTCGTAGCCGGGAACCAGCCGCTTGTAAGAGTTTATCCACTGGTTGGTGATAGAGGTAATTTCAGGAGCATGCTTCAGCAGACCGGCTATATAGTGCCTGGCCATCCCGGAAA
Organism: Chloroflexota bacterium; assembly: GCA_016202545.1. Classification (GTDB taxonomy): domain Bacteria; phylum Chloroflexota; class Dehalococcoidia; order Dehalococcoidales; family JACQON01; genus JACQON01. The sequence goes on along the minus strand of JACQON010000021.1, from coordinate 46,520 downwards.
GGCAATAGGGGTCTTTCGAGTCGAAGAAGGCGTTCCGCTCGCCCCGGAACAGCGACTGGTGGGTATGCATACCGCTGCCGTTGATGCCGAAAACCGGCTTGGGCATAAAGGTAGCATAGACGCCGTGCTTGAGAGCTACCTCTTTGACCACCAGGCGGTAGGTCATCACGCTATCCGCCATGGTCAGGGCGTCAGTATACCTCATATCTATCTCGTGCTGGCTGGTAGCTACCTCATGGTGAGAGTATTCCACGCCGATGCCCAGCTCTTCCAGCGTGAGCACGGTTTCCTTTCTCAGGCCGATGGCGGCATCCAGGGGGACCATGTCAAAATAGCCCCCTTCATCCAGTATCTCGGTCCCCTTGGAGTCCTTGAAGTAGAAGTACTCCAGTTCCGGCCCCACGTAGTAAGTGAAGCCCATGTCCGCCGCCCGCTGCAAGTTCCGCTTGAGAACATACCTGGGGTCACCCTCGAAAGGCTTGCCTCCTGGCCGCAGAATGTCACAAAACATCCTGGCTATGCCGTGTTTTTCTCGCAGCTTTTCGGGGAGTACGACAAAGGTGTTAGGGTCGGGCATAGCTACCATATCGCTCTCATCTATGCGAGCGAACCCCTCTATCGAGGAACCGTCAAACCCCATCCCTTCCTCCAGGGCGCCATCCAACTCTTCCACGGTAATGGCAAAGCCCTTCAAGAAGCCCAGGATATCGGTGAACCACAGCCGGATGAACTTTACATCGCGCTCCTTGACCATCTTGCGGACATACTCTTTGGCCTCGTCACTATTTTTCAGGTTCATTTCTATTGCCTCCTTCCCCTATGCGGATAACTTCTCCAGCACTTCCCGGTGGTTGGTCCTGGTAACCGTTATCAGCTCTAAACCAGGCAGGCGCTTGATGGCGTCCGCCCACGGGTGGGGCTGGAGCATGATAGTTCCCAGCACCCGCTTCCCGCTGGTTATTATCTGCCACACGGTTTCCCTGAAGCTGGCGGAGAATAGCTCCATCTTCCCGATTTCATCAATCACCACTAGGTCGCAGTCCCCGGCTGCGCGGCGCAGGGCGGGCACACCCACCCGCTCCAGGCTGTCGACATCAACCCCGTACTTGCCTACTCGATAGGGGCTTTCGATATCGACATGGGCCAGTATGGCGCTCTGCCCGTCCAGGGTGAACAGCCTGAAGCCCTCCCTGATTCCCTGCCTCCGTATTTCCTCGGTGTAAAAGCCACCGGCCTTGCCTTTGAGCCCGGCCACCACCTGTTTGATGATGCTGGTCTTCCCCGTCCCTGGTTTGCCGGTAAGCAGACAAACTTGCCCCATGGAACTCCGGGCTTTTTAAGTTAGTAGTATACACCAAAGCCGGCGTTTTTACCATACGGCCCGGTGGCCACAGGTGCCGATAAAACAGGCGAAAGAGCGGCCGCGGCGTCTTCCTGCTAGATATACCGCTTCCTCATCTTGGCTGAGAGCGCAACCAGCAGCTCCAGCGCCCGGGCAGAAGCTTCTTCAGTGGACACAGACGCCAGCCCGCAGCTCGGGGTGAGCAATCCCCGCTCGATGAGTTGCTTGAAGGGAATCCCCTTCCTGGTTAAAGGCGCCATGGCTTCCTCCAGGCGGTCTTTCAGGCTGGCCGCCGATTCTTTGGCCAGGGCCTCCTCGTTATTGGGCACTATTCCCCAGGCTATAGCGCCTCCCCTGTCCAGGAACCTTTTTACTTCGGCGGGATAGAGGCTCAGCGACCGGGCGTAATTGTAGGCGTCAAAGCTCACTATATCGGCGCTGGTATCGAGCAGGACCGACCAGTCGGTGTTGCCGCAGCAATGGACTCCTTTGAGCCCGCTGATGCCGCCAAAGACCTCTTCCAGCAGGCTGATTACCCTCTCCCTGGACACGGCGATGAAGCTGCTGGAGCCGTAGGCCTCCATATACGGCTCATCAACGAAGATAATGGTGTTCCTGGAAATCTGCCTGAGCTTCTTTTCCTGCCAGCCCGCCTTCAGCCTGAGCAGCTTGGCCGCGGCGTCGGCCAGGGTGTCATCATAGAGAACGGCGCGGCGGGTCTCATCGGTGACGGTCAGACCCCAGGTGACCGGGCCGGTTACCTGCCCTTTTACCGCCAGCGGAGACAGGCCAGCCAGGGCCAGGAAGCTGTGGAGTCCGGCGGCATACTCAGGGGTGACGGGGTACTCGTCAATGTCGTTCTTCAGGTAGGCGGCATATAGCCGCTCAAGGGGTCGGCTCAGGTCCTGAGAGCGGTCGACATAGATGCGCTCGCTTTCCGTCACCAGCCCGGGGAAGCCCTGGCTATACTGGACGCACATATTTTCCAGGAAGGAGCGCCTGGGCAACTGGGGCCAGGCCGGGATGTCCTTGAGATAGGTGATGACCTGGGCGCAGGCGCTTTCCGGGTCGGTGTGGGGCATGCTGCCGATGACTGTCGGCAGGCAGCCGAAATCGGTGTCAGGCATAAAGGCCGGGCCTTTCTAAGTCCGTCAATCCCACGCCTATATTAAAGCATAAATCCGCCGGCCGGGGAAGGCCCTCCCGCGGCCGGGCACGTCTTATTACTCGACGTACTTGCCCAGCAGCAGTTTGAGCTTTGTCTTTTGCCGGGCCGGCACCATTCCGGGGTCGGTGACGATGGCCGTCTTCAATGCCGTGGCGCATTCACACTGGCGTGCCTCTGGTATCCGGCCTACGGCCAGCTTGATAATCTGCTTGATATTGTCGATGTTCCGGCGCAGGACGGCGATGATGGCATCTATGGCCAGAGGCTCGCTTTCCTCACGCCAGCTATCATAGTCAGTGACGCCGGCGATGATGGCGTAGCACATCTCGGCTTCCCGCGCCAGCCTGGCCTCAGGCAGAGCGGTCATGCCGATGATGTCGGCACCCCAGGAGCGGTACAGCCTGGACTCGGCCCGCGTGGAGAAGGCCGGGCCTTCCATAACGAGATAGGTGCCTCCGCGGTGCACGGCTGCGCCGACCTCGACCGCTGCCTGGTAGACAATCTGGCTGAGCACCGGGCAGATGGGGTTGGCGAAGGGGATATGGACGACGATGCCCCCGCCGAAGAAGGTGCTGATGCGGCCGCGGGTGCGGTCAATCATCTGGTCGGGGATGACCAGGTCGCCGGGCTTGATTTCCGCTTTGAAGCTGCCCACGGCGTTGACCGAGATAAGCCACTCCACCCCCAGCGATTTGAGGGCGTAGATGTTAGCCCTGGCCGGAATCTCGCCGGGCGAGATGCGGTGCCCCTTGCCGTGGCGGGGCAAAAAGGCTATCCCCATCCCCTCCAGCCTGCCGATGGCGATGGCGTCACTCGGCCTGCCGAAGGGGGTGCTTACATCAACCTCTTCCACCCCGGTCAGCCCGTCAATATCATACAGCCCGCTCCCGCCGATAACGCCGATTTTAGCCTGCGGCATTAGGTAACCTCCCGGCTACTTGCTCCATTGGGATTTTCGGCCTCTTAAATGCTTTGCGAGCTTTCAGTCTCTGGATGACCTCTTCTTTCAGTTCCAACCCCTCATCAGAGTCGCCCAGGTACTCCCGCAGCGTCGCCTCTATCGTATCCTGAATCAACGCTTTCAGCTGTTCCACACTGAGTTCATTTACCTTCACCGTCAGCCTCTGCCATAAAATATCTTACCTTATTATAGCTGATTTTTCGGCGTGTTTGTATCGACCGAAGACTACTGAACCCGCTATCGCCATGGTTGCCAAGTGGCAACTATGAAACTTTGAGCACTGTCCAATAATTACCATAACCTTAACGGATGTATTGACAAAAGGGCGTTATTCGGAGTATAAGAGAAGTACAAAATGAAAGGCAGTTAAGCGCTTGGAGAGTACGGATGGTATTCATCTGGGGCAACAGAGGTTATCATGACCGGCTAGGTTACATTATTTGGGAATGCCCCTCCTGTAAGACCACAGGGTGCAAGGTAAGCGAGGAAATGGGATTTTGCCAGCAATGTGGTAAAAGACTAACAGGCTAGCTATGCTGCTGGTCGGAGTGAGTCATGCCTTTCTGTCCCAATTGCGGCAAGGGAGTATCTAGTGGAATGGTATATTGCCCTAGTTGTGGGCAAGAACTACCCATTCCAATCGCCAGCTCGGTAGAAAACACGTCTGGTCGAAGAACTGAGGCGGTAGTCCCTGCTGAGATCAAAGGCTGGAACTGGGGAGCATTCCTACTATGGTGGATTTGGGGGATAGGGAATAAAACCTACATTTCTTTTCTAACCTTTATTCCTGTTGTGCAGATTATCATGCCATTTGTCTTAGGTGCTAAGGGAAATGAATGGGCTTGGCGTAACAAGCGATGGGATAGTATCAAACATTTCAAAGAAGTGCAAAAACAGTGGGCATTAGGGGGTTTAATCCCCCTCATTATCCTTTTGGCAATTTGGGCAATCGCCGTAATAGTTTTAAACCAGAGCTAATACTATCCCAAAGGAAAGCCAAATAATTGCACATGCGATAGGATAGGAGTTGTACTATGCCTTATTGCGCAAATTGTGGGAATGAGGTGAACCGAGAGGACAAGTTTTGCTTTCGCTGTGGCGCTCAGCTGATGAAAGAATCGGAACAGAAAGAGTCTGCAAAAGCTGAAACTATGAAAGAAGAACTTAGAAAGACAGGTGTACAAGAAGGGCAACCACAAACAAGCCAAACAGTTACCGAGCATGAGTATGCAACCATGAATAGAAGGGATTGGATTACTTTAGCGATTGCAGTCTTGATGATTGCCCTTGTTGTGTGGACAGTTCACGTATTTGGTGGGTAAAGAAAGAGTCTTTCCTTTTTGCTTCACAAGATTCTCCTTATCCCCTCCCCAAACGGTTCTCTAATTATACCACGCTCGGTGATGATGGCGGTGATATATTTATGGGGGGTGATGTCAAAGGCGGGGTTGGCGGCCTGACAACCTTCGGGGGCGATGGGCACTCCCCGGATATGAGTCACCTCTTCCGGGCGGCGCTGCTCGATGGGGATGTCGTCGCCGGCGGCGAGAGTTGGGTCTATGGTGGAGGTGGGGGCGGCCACATAGAAGGGGATGCCGTTTTCTCTGGCCAGCACCGCCAGGGTATAGGTGCCTATCTTGTTGGCGGTATCGCCGTTGGCGGCGATACGGTCGGCGCCGACGATGACGCAGTCAACCCCGCCGCGGCTCATGAAGTAGCCGGCCATGGAGTCGGTGATAAGGGTGGCCGGAATACCGGCCCGCTGGAGCTCCCAGCAGGTCAGCCGCGCCCCCTGGAGCAGCGGGCGGGTCTCGGTGGCCAGCACCTTTACCGCCTTGCCCCCTTCCGCCGCCGCCCCGATTACCCCCAGCGCCGTGCCGCAGCCGGTAGTGGCCAGCGCGCCGGTGTTGCAATGGGTCAGGATGACAGAGCCGTCCTTTATCAGCCCGGCGCCGAGTTGGCTGAGCCTGCGGTCGGCCTCAAACTGCTCTCGGTGAATTCTGACCGCCTCCTCAACCAGGGCCTGCTTAATCCGGCCAATATCCCGGCCCGCTGCGGCGACCTTCTTCATGCGCTCGATGGCCCAGCGGAGATTGACGGCGGTGGGCCGGGTGGCGGCGAGGGCGCGGCTTGCCCGGCGGAGCCTGGTCAGGAAATCGTCCCTGCTCCCGGCCTCTATTTTCAGGGCAGCCAGGGCCATCCCGTAGGCGGCAGCCACCCCGATGGCCGGCGCGCCCCTGATTCTGAGCTCCCTGATAGCTTCAGCCAGGCCCTGATAGCTATCAAGCTCAAGGTAGACTTCCTCGCCGGGAAGCCTGGTCTGGTCGAGGAGCCTGACATGGTCGCCTAGCCACTCTATCGGTCTTGCCCTTTCATCTCCCATAATCTCTCTCCAAGCTGCTCCATGTAATGCCTGTTCTCAAGCTTATTCTTCCACCTGTCAGGGATTGCCCCTATGCCCAGGTAAGCGCCGGAGATAGCCCCGGTCATGGCGCCGATGGTATCGGTATCTCCGCCCAGGCTGATGGCGTAGAGAACGGCCTGGGCGAAGGAATCGGGGTGGGCAAGAAAGGAGAATATGGCCGCCGGCACCGAGTTGAAGGCCTCTATCCCGTTCCCCAGCTCACCGGCGACACCGGCCGTGTCCGGTTCAGTCGGAAGGCCTCTTATCCCGTCCAGCTTCTCCCGATAAATCCCTTCCGGCGCGAAACCGGACAGCCCGGACAGGAAGGCGTCACGGTCAAAAGCCGCCCCTGGCTCAAGGCCGGTGGCCAGGGCGACGGCGCACGCCTGCAAGGCGGCCCCTTCCCGGCCCAGGCGATGGGCATGGGTGGTCTCGCTCGACCTCCAGGCGACATCCCTCAGCGTCTCCAGGTCATCGTAGTAAAATACGCCTATGGGAGCCGCCCTCATCGCTGAGCCGTTGCCGTAGGAGCCGCCCCGGTACAGCTCCAGGGCAGCCTTGCGCCAGGGTGTGCCCGCCCTTACCAGGCGGAACAGGCGGGGCGGCCCCGGCCCGTAGCCGCGGTAAGGCTCCAGGTCGTAGTTCGCCATGAAGGTCTGGACGAGGTCATCGGCATCGAAGCCACGGCTGCGGAGCAGCGACTCAGCCAGGCCGATGGTCATATGGGTATCATCGGTATAGGTCAGCGCCTCTCGCCTCCCGGCCACAGCTTCAATCTCTTCCGGGCTGACCATGCGCCGCCCTTCAAAGGGCGCCCCCAGGGCATCGCCGATGCCGGTCCCGACCAGAGCGCCCGCGAACCTGGACTTCAATACTTCTCCGCTCAACGTCAAAGAACCCTCACATATTCTAACGTGCCTATTATAGTACCATTATGCTATCATTATTATAAAGCGTCGTTACAGCCCGGGGCATGGTGATGAAGGTCATTGACGACATAATTTCCACGCTGAGCCATGAGGCGAGGGTAACGGACATACGCGTGGGTCCATTTCAGACGGCGGTACTGACCCACGGCTGTGGCCTGGCATCAACGCCGCGCCGGGAAGCCGTCCACGGGGAGGCCGGGCCGCCGATAAAGAAGGCCGGGTTCCTCATTGGTCGGTATGCCCTGGAGCTAGCCCAGTTAATCTACTCCGATAGCCCGATGGAGGCGGCCATAGGCATGGCGACTATCAACTCCCTCCTTGAGATTGACCAGGGGCGCTGCGCCGACCTCAATGCCAGCGACCTTCTGGCTCAGAGAGGGAAAGACAAAAAAGTAGCCGTGGTGGGGCATTTCCCCTTTGTTGCGGGGCTTCGCAAGGCGGTAGAGGAGCTATGGGTCATCGAGAAGCATCCCGGCGAGGGGGACTTACCCGAAGACCAGGCGGAGGACCTCATCCCTCGGGCTGACGTGGTGGGCATCACCGCCAGCGCTTTCACCAACCACACCATTGAGCACCTCCTCAGCCTGTGCCGCCCCGAGGCCTATGTGGTGGTCATGGGACCTACCTCCCCGCTGTCTCCGGTCCTGTTCGACTACGGGGTGGATGCCATCTCCGGCATAAAGGTCGTTGATACCGAGGCAGCGCTGCGCTCCGCCAGCCAGGGGGCCACCTTCCGCCAGATGAAGGGCGTCGCATTGCTGACCATGCTGAAATAGCCCATAAAAGACGGGACGTCACATATTGAGTATCACGGAAAACATCCGCAGACTTTTGAGAGAGCTGCCAGAGGGCGTGGAGCTGGTGGCAGCGGCCAAAGGGAGAACGCCGGAAGAAGTCCTGGAAGCGGTGGAGGCGGGGGTAAAGAGCATCGGCGAAAATTATGTCCAGGAAGCGGAGCAGGCCTTCGCCGTGGTGGGCCGGAGGGCGAAGTGGCACTTTATCGGGCATCTCCAGAAAAACAAGGCTAAAAAAGCGGCGGCCCTGTTTGACATGATTGAGACCATTGACTCGGTTGAAATCGCCAGGGAGATTGACAAAAGATGCGCTCAGAGCAGCAAGGTGATGCCGGTGCTGGTCGAGATAAACAGCGGCCGGGAGCGGGAAAAGACAGGCGTGCTGCCGGAAGATGCTGAGCGACTGCTCAGGGAGATTTCAGCCCTTCCAAATATAAAGGTGATGGGGTTGATGACCATGGGCCCCCGGTTCGGCGACCCTGAGGACTCAAGACCTTGCTTCGCGGAGACGAGGAGGCTATACCACAGGCTCAAGGAGCTCGGCTTACCCGCCGTGGAGATGAGGTATCTTTCCATGGGAATGACCAACTCGTATAGAATTGCCATTGAAGAGGGGGCCAACATAATGAGGATAGGGACCGGGATATTCGGGCAGAGACGCCGGAACAGGAACCCAGCGGATTAAAGGACGGGAGAAATCTCAAAATGGGACAGAGGCAAACAGCCCCGTTGAAAGCGGTCATCCTGGTTGGCGGCGAGGGCACGCGCCTGCGGCCGCTCACCTATTACACGCCCAAAGCCATGGTGCCGGTGCTCAATCATCCCTTTCTGGAGCATACTATGGCCTACCTCGGAAAGCACGGCATCGGGGACATCATCCTTGCCGTGAGCTATATCCCTGAGGCCATCCAGGGATACTTCGGGGATGGCGGTGACCGGGGGGTGAGGCTGACCTATAGCGTGGAGGATACTCCGCTGGGCACTGCTGGCGCCATAAAGAACGCCGAGCAGCACCTGGACGGCACTTTCGTCGTGCTCAACGGGGATATCTTCACCGATATTGATATAGCCGACATGCTCGCTTTTCACCGCCGCAGGCGGGCCAAGGTGACCATGGCCCTGGCCTGGGTGGACAATCCCTGCGCCTTCGGCATGATTGATGCCGATAGCGAGGGCAGGGTCGGATGCTTTACCGAGAAACCGTCCCCTGAGCAGGTGACCAGCCAGTGGATAAACGCCGGCATCTACATCCTTGAGCCGGAGATATTGGAGCATGTCCCGGCCAATACGCCGCACATGTTTGAAAAGGAGCTGTTTCCACTTCTCCTGGAGCGCGGTGAGCCCATTTACGGCTACGCTTCCAGGGGGTACTGGATTGATATGGGGACGCCGGCAAAGTACCTCTGCCTGAACTATGACCTGCTGCAATCGAGGGTCGGCAGCGCCCTTACCGGCAGCCTGAACAGCGATGAGGTGCGTTGCGAGAGCGACATCTCGGTACACCCCTCAGCCAGATTGGTCGGCCCGGTGGTGGTCGGCGAGGGGTGCCGGATAGGCCGGGAAGCCTGTATCAAGGGGCCAGTGGCTATCGGGCCGGGATGCTCTATAGGCGAGGGCGCCGCCGTGGAGACGTCCATAATATGGAGCGGGGTTGACATCGGCGCCGGCGTCAGCGTCAGGCAGTGCATCATCGTCAGCGGCACCGCAGTGGAAAGCAATGAGCGGCTGGCCAACTGCGTGGTCACCCCTGACCGGGAGCGGATTACCGGGCTAGCGGCTCAGGATATTCCCTCCACCAGCTTCTGACCGGCGATAAAGGCCTGCTTTAGCGCCTCCGGGCGTTTGGCTATGGCGCCTTTCTCGTCCACGCTGGAGAATAGCAGAGCGCCGGCAAAGCGGATGTCGAGGCTGGCAAACAGGGACTTTACCGTGGCCAGCGCTGGCTCGAAGAGGTTGCCTTTCTCTCTGCCACCGACGGAGACAAACAGCCCGGCCTTTTTCCCCGTCTGGCTGCCCAGAGGCGGCCGCTTGAGCACGTACTTTCGCGCCCACCGCGACTGGCAGCGGTCTATCATCGCCTTCATCTGGGCAGTCACGCCCATGAAATGCACCGGCGAGGCCAGCACAATTCGGTCGGCCTCTTCCATTTCCCGGTACACCATCTGCATGTCATCCTGTATCTTGCACTCGCCGGTCTTCAGGCAGACATCACAGTGCTCGCAGGGAGCGATATCGAGGGCACATACAGCGATGGTCTTGACCTCAGCCCCTTTGCTGGCGGCGCCTGTCATGACCTCCGCCAGCAGCAGGTCGGTGTTGCCGCCGCGCCGCGGGCTGCCAGATATACCCAGTACCTTCACCTTAGCTCCATGTCCATGAGGACGCTGATATCCATATTGCCAATATCATCATAGCACAGCCTGGGCCGAGCCTCAAATGTAGCGGCAGGCAAAAGGGCTGCCTGGACTTGCCTTGAGCCAGGCCGGTGCGGTAAACTCTGTGTAGGACAAGGACGCAAGGCAGCCGGGCCAGAGGAAAAAGAGCAGGAGACAGTCGTGAAGGCGCTGCTTCAGCGGGTTGCCCGAGCCTCAGTTAGCGTCGGCGGAGAGGTGGTGGGCAAGATAGGGCGGGGACTGGTAGCCTTTGTAGGTGTGGCCGCCGGGGACGCTGAAAGAGACGCCCGGTATCTAGCACAGAAGACAGTCAACCTGCGCATCTTCGCCGATGAAGGAGGGAAATTCGACCTGTCCGCCCTGGACATCGGCGGTGAGCTACTGGTTATAAGCCAGTTCACCCTCCTGGCCGATACCAGGAAGGGCCGCCGCCCCAGCTTCACCGCAGCGGCAGCGCCGCCCGAAGCCGAGCAGCTATTCAACTGCTTCGTCCGGGAGGTCATCGCCAGTGGACTGAAGGTGCAGACCGGACGCTTTCAGCAGTACATGCAGGTAGAAATCCACAACGATGGCCCGGTGACCATAATGCTGGATAGTAAGGAGCAGGCTTGAGATATGGAAAGCATAACAGAAGCTACAGTGTTGACCGCCCTGTTCCTGGGATTTCTGCTGGGGGTCAAACATGCCCTGGACGCCGACCACATAGTGGCGGTAACTACCATTGTCAGCCGCAGCCGCAGCCTGCCACGCTCGCTGCTGACGGGCCTGAGCTGGGGCATAGGCCATACCCTGACCCTCCTGGCGGCGGGATTCGGAGTCCTGGTATTTAAGCTGACCATCCCCGACAAGCTGGCCCTGTCGATGGAATTAGTCGTCGGGATAATCCTCATCCTGCTGGGCGTGCCTCTTGTAATCAAGCTCGTGCGGGGCAGGATTCATGCCCACGCGCACCGGCACGATGGCAGGCTTCATCTGCATCCCCATTCTCATCAGGAAATGCCGGACCATGACCATAAACACGTCAGACGTCCTTTGCTGATTGGGATGGTCCATGGCCTGGCCGGGAGCGGGGCGCTCACCATGCTCGTCCTGGGAGCTATGTCCTCGGTGGCCCAGGGACTCCTCTTCCTGCTTCTCTTCGGGATGGGCTCCATTATTGGCATGTTGCTCTTCAGTGGACTTATCGCCATCCCTTTCAGGCTCACCGCCGGGGTTTCGCTGCGACTGCACCAGTGGTTCCAGGGGGCTGCTGGCATCGTCAGCATAACCCTCGGCTTTGTTATTATCTGGCAGATAGGGTTCACCGCCGGGCTTTTCTTCCCGGCAAGCTGACGGTATTCAGGCGCAGGCTGGATTGGCATGACCACCGGCTGCCAATTACCAAGGAGGAGGAGGGCAGATGATAGAAATAGGCATTGACCCAATTCTGCTCACCATAGGGCCGTTTTCGCTGGCGTGGCACAGCCTGTTTATAGTAGTAGGCATGGCGGCAGCGGTGTGGCTTTCGGCTCACCTCGCCGCCAGGGCCGGACTGCCGGCGGACACGATGTACTCCCTGGCGGTATGGGTAATCCCCGGCGGCATTATCGGCGCCCGGCTGGTGCATGTAATCGACTACTGGGGCTATTATTCAGCTAATCCCGGGGCTATCCTTGCCATCTGGGAAGGGGGGCTGGCTATATGGGGTGGCGTCCTGGGCGGAACACTCGCCGGGCTGTTATTCGCCAAAATCAAGGGGATTCCTTTCAGCCGCTATGCTGACCGGGTCGCTCCCGGGCTTATCCTGGCCCAGGCGATAGGACGAATCGGGGACATCATCAACGGGGAACACATCAGCACAACCATCAGCCTGCCCTGGGGAGTAGTCTACACCCACCCTGGCAGCCCCAGCTATGGCCTGCCGCCGACGCACCCGGCGGTAGCCTATGAGCTGCTCATGGACCTGTTCATCTTCGGCCTGCTGTGGAAGATTTTGGGCCGTGCCCGACCCGACGGCATGCTGTTTCTGCTTTACCTCGCCCTTTACTCCACCGGCCGGTTCTTCCTTTCCTTTCTGCGGCTGGATAGCAATACCGTCTTTCTGAATCTAAACCAGGCACAGTGGATTTCGCTGGTAGTCATGGCAATCGCCATCCCCATCATGGTGCTGCAAAAGACGTCCGCCAGGGGCAGGTGAATCTTGGAGGCCAATTATTTTCAGGCTGCTTGAGCTTTACGTGTCTATAACCCAAGCTCAAGGCTGATGTCCAGCGCTTTGGGGGAGTGGGTGAGGGCGCCGATGGAGATGATGTCAACCCCGGTTTCGGCTACTTGCCGGACGTTGTCCAGGGTAACACCGCCTGAGGCTTCGGTCTTCACCCGGCCGTGGAGCGCGCCCACCGCCCGGCGCATCTCCTCAATGCTCATATTGTCCAGCATGATGATATCCGCGCCGGCATCCGCCGCATCGAGGGCGTCCTGAAGGGTGTTCACCTCCACCTCCAGCCTTAGCCCCCGGGGGGCATTCTGCCTGGCTTTGGCCACAATCTCCTTAAAGCTCATGCCCAGGGCGCGCAGCGCCGCCAGGTGGTTGTCCTTTATCAGGATGCCGTCGCCCAGGTGAAGGCGGTGGTTATGCCCGCCGCCGGCCCGCACCGCATACTTTTCCAGCAACCTGAGGCCGGGGGTGGTCTTACGCGTGTCGGTGATGGCTGCCTTAAGCCCATGCGCCCGCTCCACAAACCTGGCCGTCTGCGTGGCGATGCCGCTGAGCCGGCACAGAAAATTGAGGGCTACCCGCTCGGCTTTGAGAATGCTGGTTACGCTGCCGGAAACGGTGGCGACTATATCCCCCGGCTTCACCCTGGTACCGTCTTCAATAAGCACTTCAAAGCGCAGCGATGGGTCTACCTTATGAAAGACCTGCCCGGCGACTGTAATGCCGGCCACTACCCCGTCCGCCTTGACCATCACCGAGGCTTCACCCTGGAGTTCAGGCGGGAGCAGCGCCTGGCTGGTCGGGTCACCGTGGCCGACATCCTCGGCCAGGGCGAGGTCTATGATATCGCCGATTTGCTCCTCGGATAGCTGGAGATTATCTATCTACCTCACCCCCTTCGTATCTCCCTCTTCTTTGAAAGAAAGGGGGGCTTTCGATGTAAACACGATGTGGCGCAGCCACTTCGGCGAACGGTCGGGAAAATCGGAGCGGAAATGGGCGCCGCGGCTCTCTTCCCTCAGCAGCGCCGCCTCAGTCACCAGACGAGCCGTGAGCACCAGGTTGCTCAGCTCGTAGGAGGGGCGGTCAGCGGGCGGGGGCAGGCGTTGCTGCCAAGCAAACAGGATATCAGCCGCTTCAGCCAGGCCATCTTTATCACGGATGATGCCCACTTTATCCCACAGCAGCCGCTGCAGGGCAGAAAGGCTGGGAGCAGGCACCGTCCTGCGGGCCCGCCGCCGGCTTATCGCGCGGCGGAGCTCGGCGCCCCGGCCGGTGGCGGCCCCCTTTGTCTCCGTCTTCGCCGTGGTCTTCTCCAGTATCCGCTTGCTGAACACCACCACCTCAAGCATAGAGTTTGAAGCCAGTCGATTTGCCCCGTGGACCCCGGTACAGGCGGTCTCGCCGGCAGCAAACAGCCCAGCGATGCTGGTTTCACCCCAGACGTCAGTCTTGACTCCGCCCATCATGTAGTGCGCTGCCGGGGCCACCGGTATCTGCGCCCTGGTGATATCCAGCCCGTGGTCAAGGCAGAAGCGGTATATCTGGGGAAAGCGGGTGGTTATGACATGGGCAGGCAGATGGGTGGCATCAAGGAAGACCCTGTCTGAGCCCGTTTTCTTCATCTCATAGACCATGCTCCGGGCGACCACATCCCTGGGGGCCAGGTCGCCTTCCGGGGCATAGTCCGGCATAAAGCGGTGGCCGTGCATATTGCGCAGCACCCCACCTTCGCCCCTTACCGCCTCCGAGACAAGAAAGGGGGTAACGCCGGGCAGGTAGAGGGCGGTAGGATGAAACTGGTAAAACTCCATGTCCATGATGTCCGCCCCGGCCTTGAAGGCCAGGGCGACGCCGTCACCGGTGGCTATTTCAGAGTTGGTATTGAACCTGTATAGCTGTCCGGCACCGCCGGTGGCCAGGACCAGAAAGCGGCACTCAAGTTCATCGGCGGAGCCGGTCCAGCAATCAAGCGTCTTTATCCCCCTGACCCGCCCGTTTTCTATCATGACCTCGGCGGCCAGGCACTGCTCAAGCACCGGAATCCTAGCTGCCCGCACCCGGTTGCTCAGGGTAACTTCAATGTGCTCACCGGTAGCGTCGCCACCGGCATGCAGGATACGGGGCACGCTGTGGGCCGCCTCCGTAGTCAGGGCCACCTCCCCGTCCAGAGTATCAAAGGGCACCCCCAGATTGACCAGGTCGGCAATACGGTCAGGGCCCTCCTCCACCAGGATGCGCACCGCCTCTTCATTGCACAGGCCGTTTCCGACGGCTATGGTATCCCTGAAGTGAAGCTCAGGGGAGTCATGCCTGCCGATGGCGGCGGCGATACCCCCCTGGGCATATTTGGTATTGCAGTCATCAATCCTGCCCTTGGTTACGATGAGAACGCTACCGTGCTCCCTGGCTTGCAGGGCGGTATAAAGCCCGGCAATGCCGCTGCCCACTATGACGTAGTCATACCGATTCATTGTCACCTTGCTCCGCTCCGAGGCCAATCAGATAGGCGAAGGCCAAGCCTGGAATATTCATAAAGAGGGATACCGGCTACTATTTTTGCTGCCGGGCGACTACGCTCCCCTTGGCCACCCTCATCGTCGTCCCCGATTCTACCTTGATGACGACGCTATCCTCACGGATGCTCTCCACCACCCCATAGATACCACCAGCCGTGATTACGTTATCACCCTTCCTCATCTCCTGCACCATTTCCAGGTGTTCCTTCTGCCTCTTGCGCTGCGGCCTGATAAGCAGAAAATAGAAAACGACGAAAATGAAGACGAGGAAGATAATTATCGACCAGTCGAAGCCTTCCGTCGGCTCCCTGGCCGGGAGGCAGCCCCCGATAAATCCCAGGCCCCCGACCAGGCCCACTATTGCCCCAATTTTCACCTTGATACTGTTCCCCATTTCTCCTCCTTATCCAAATTGACATTGCGAGATTCGATACTGCCTTGAAGTGACCAGGGGCCCGTCTTCTCGATGCTGACGTTTACCACCTGTCCCGGAAGGTCGCCGTCGCTACTGAAGAACACCAGCTTGCCGCCACGGGTGCGGCCCTGCCACTTGCCCTTTTTCTTTCCCTCCACCAGGACTTCCACCGTCCTGCCCAATAGCCGGGCGTTGATTTCAGCAACGACCTTCTTCTGAAGCTGCTCAATCCTGTTCAGCCTCTCCCGCTTCACCGCGCGGGGCACATCGTCCCTGAATTCCCTGGCGGCGAAAGTCCCCGGCCGCGGCGAATAGGCGGCCACGTGGACGGTATCAAACCTCAGCTCTGAGAGCAGGCTGACCGTCCCCTCAAACTGCTGCTCGGTTTCAGCGGGAAAGCCGACGATGACATCGGTACTCAGGGCTATGCCAGGTATCCTCCGGCGTATCCCGGCGATGAGCTGGCGGTAATGCTCCACGGTGTAGCCCCGCCTCATCGCCTTCAGAATTTCATCGTCACCTGACTGGACGGGCAGGCTTATATCCTCGCAGACCTTGCCCAGGCGGGCTACCGCCTCGATAAGCTTCAGGCTCATGTCCTTGGGATGGCTGGTCAGGAAACGTACCCGGGCCAGCCCATCTGTGCCGTCCAGCTCAGCCAGCAGGTCGGCCAGGTCTGGACTGCCAGGCAGGTCATGCCCGTAGGAGTCCACGTTCTGCCCCAGCAGGATGACCTCCTTTACCCCCCGGCGCACCAGCTCGTTGACCTCGCAGACCACCTCCGCCATCGGCCGGCTCTTCTCCCTGTCGCGGCGGTAGGGAACGATACAGTAAGAGCAGAAGTTGTTACACCCCTGAATGATGGGGACAAACGTGCTGGCTGAAGGATGCCGTGGCAGCGCCGGGACGGTCTCAGTCCCTTGAGGCGCCACCCAGCGGGGAAGCTCCCCTGGCTTGAAGAAGTGGTCCACGTGGGGGAAACTCTGCCTGAGCAGGTCGACGTTTGAGTCTACCAGGCAGCCGGTGACGGCCACGGTCACCTCGCGACAGGAATTCTTGAGCGACCTGAGCGCATCGAGCTTATGGACGACGCGGCTCTCAGCGCTCTGGCGCACCACGCAGCTATTGACCACCACCAAATCGGCTTCCCCGGCGCTTTCCCTGGGCTGGTAGCCCAGTTGCTCCAGGTAGCTGCCGATGCGCTCTGACTCAGCCTTGTTCATCTGGCAGCCTACGGTCCAGATGTAGTACCCCGGCATTACGTCTATCCCCAGTACAAAATTAACCCCTTGGGGGGTGTTACGTCTTGGTCCCGGCACGGAGTTACCGATAAATAATGGCGGAGGGAGTGGGATTCGAACCCACGACCCCGGTTACCCAGGGCAAGCGCTTAGCAGGCGCCCGCACTAGACCACTATGCGACCCCTCCACTATAATTTACTATATCACAATACGGCCATCGGCTTAAAGGTCGATTTTTTGAGCACGGTTATAAGCGCCTTTAGACAACGATAGCGGTTATGCTATAATAAAAATTACGCCAAACAGTCGAAGGGGGGTTAGGCAGTTGATGCACCAAGTTCAAAAGGCTATCATGTGGTTTGACGAAGTCACCAAGCAGGACGTAGCTGTGGCAGGTGGGAAGGGGGCAAATCTGGGGGAAATGACCAGGGCCGGTATTCCCGTACCTCCGGGTTTTATCGTGACTGCCAGCGCCTTCTTTGAGTTTATAAAAAAAGCCAGCCTCGCTGACAAGATTGACAGGTTGCTGAAGAGGCTGGACGTGCACGACTCCAAAAGGCTACAGCAGGTCGCCGATAAAATCAAGCGCCTCATCATGGAAGCGCCCATGCCAGCAGACACCGCCGCGGCCATCAAGCAAGCCTATGCCAAGATGGGCGACGGCCCGGTTGCCGTCCGCTCCTCGGCTACCGCCGAGGACCTTCCCGAGGCCTCCTTTGCCGGTCAGCAGAGCACCTTCCTCAACGTCGCTGGCGAGGAAAAGGTGCTGGCTGCCGTACAGGGATGCTGGGCATCCCTCTTTGAGCCCAGAGCCATCTTCTACCGGGAAGAGCAGGGCTTCGACCACATGAAGGTAGGGCTGGCCGTGCCCGTCCAGAAGATGGTGCAGTCACAGTTATCAGGAGTGATGTTCACCGTGGAGCCGGTGTCCAACGATTCCAGCAAAATCGTCATCGAGGCCATCTTCGGGCTTGGCGAGGCCATCGTCTCCGGGGAGACAACGCCCGACCTGTACCTGGTGGACAAAAACGAGTTCACGGTCACCTCCAAGAACGTGGCCAGACAGGAGTGGCACCTGGTCAGGAACCCGGCTGCCGGAAATGAAGAGGCCAATATCCGGGTGGACCTGGAACCATCCCTTCAAACACGGCAGAAGCTTTCCGATGAAGAGATAAGCGAACTGGCCAGAGTTGGTAAGCTCATCGAAGACCACTACCAGTTCCCCCAGGACATTGAATGGGCCAAGGAGGACGGAAAGCTTTACATCATACAGACCCGTCCGGTGACCACCATTAAGGAGATGGCTGAGGCAGAACCTGAGATTAAAGAGCCGGTGCTCCTTACCGGTGCGCCCGCCAGCCCGGGCATGGCATCAGGCCCGGTCAAAATAGTGACCGAACCCTCACAAATATACAAAGTGTTGAAGGGCGACGTGCTGGTCGCTGAGATGACCACCCCGGACTTTGTCCCGGCAATGAAGCGGGCGGTAGCCATCGTCACTGACAAAGGCGGCCGGACCGCCCATGCCGCCATCGTCAGCCGGGAGCTGGGCATTCCCTGCGTCGTCGGCTCTGAGCGGGCGACAGCCAGCTTGAAAGACGGTCAAGTAGTCACCGTGGATGGCTCACGGGGCAAAGTGTACAATGGCAGGGTAGCCAGGGAGCCGGTAACCGTAATCACCGACCTGCTCAAGGAAAAAATCAAGACCAGGACCAGGGTCTATGTGAACCTGGCCCAGCCAGAACTGGCCGAGACGGTGGCTGGCCGCAACGTGGACGGAGTCGGCCTGCTCCGGGCCGAATTCATGATTGCCCAGATAGGTGAACACCCCAAGTATATGATAGAACAGAACCGCGGTGATGAGTTCGTCGAAAAGCTATATCAAGATATTAAAATCTTCGCCCGGGCATTCCAACCCCGCCCGGTGGTTTACCGCACCACCGACTTTAAGAGCAACGAATACCGTGAGCTTAAAGGCGGGCAGAAATATGAAGAGCTTGAGGAGAACCCCATGCTTGGCTACCGAGGGGCCTCCCGATATAACCGGGACACCGACGTATTCGACCTGGAGATACAAGCCATAAAACGGGTGAGACAGGACTATAAGAACCTGTGGGTCATGATTCCCTTCGTGCGCACAGTAGAGGGAATGGCCAGGGTCAAGAAGCACCTTGAGCGCAGGGGACTGCATAGCTCCGAGGACTTCAAGCTGTGGATGATGGTTGAGGTGCCATCGAATATCTTCCTCATCGAGAAATTCATCGCCGTCGGCATTGACGGCATCTCCATCGGCTCCAACGACCTCACCCAGCTCATCCTTGGCATCGACCGTGATAGCGCCAAGCTGCAGGACATATTCGATGAGCGCAATGAGGCGGTGCTCATTGCCCTGGAGCGTGCCATCAAGGCTGCCAGGGCCGCCGGGATAACCTCCTCCATCTGCGGCCAGGCGCCATCGGTATACCCCGAGCTTACTGAAAAGCTGGTGGAATGGGGCATTACCTCGGTATCAGTAAGCCCGGATATGATTGGCACTACCAGGGAGATAATCGCCAAGGCCGAGGCAAGGTTGAACATCAGGTGATAAGCGAGCTTAATATCCGGCAAGCGGCCGAGGAGAGAGAGGAAAGTCTATCTCCCCATGCCGCCAGGAGCAAGCTGACGCGGGGCAGGCAGAGGCATGAAGAGCCATGCCCGGTACGTACCGCCTTCCAGCGCGACCGTGACCGCATCATCTATAGCAAGGCCTTCCGCCGCCTCAAGCATAAGACACAGGTCTTCATCGCCCCGCCGGGCGACCACTATGTGACCCGGCTCACCCATACCCTGGAAGTCTCCCAGATAGCCCGTACCCTGAGCCGCGCCCTCAACCTCAATGAAGACCTGACCGAGGCCATCGCCCTGGGGCATGACCTGGGCCATACCCCCTTCGGCCATGTGGGCGAGGAAGTGCTAAATGAGCTCTTCTCCCAGGGATTCAGGCACAATGAGCAGAGCCTGCGCGTGGTCGACCTTCTGGAAAAGGATGGCCGGGGTCTTAACCTCACCTGGGAGGTGAGGGACGGCATCCTGAACCATTCCAAGATAAGGGCTGACATACTGGGGGAAGACCAGGCGAAAGCGAGCACCCTGGAAGGACAAGTATGCAAGATTGCCGATGCCATCGCCTACATCAACCACGATATCGGCGACGCCGTCAGGGCGGGCATCCTCGCCGAGAACGACCTGCCCCTGTCAGCCATCTCCGTGCTGGGACGCTTCCATTCCCAGCGCGTCAATACCATGGTCTGTGACGTTATATATCACTCCTGGCCGGTGACGGGCCGTGGCAAAGCCGAGAGCCCGACTATCAAGATGAGCCGCCAGGTCCTGGAGGCGACCAACGCCCTGCGTGAATTCCTCTTCGAGCGGGTATATAACTGGCATGCCGCCCAGGAAGATACGGAAAAGGCCCGAGACGTGATTCGCTCACTATATGAGTACTTCAAACGGCATATTGACAAGCTGCCGGCGGAATACCGCCTTCACAGCCATGAAGCCGAGCGCCAGGTGGTTGACTACATCGCCGGCATGACCGACCAGTACGCCCTGAGGCTGGCTGAAGAGCTATGCTCCAGGCATGTCTAGGCTGGCCGCCCGTTGCTGGCGGCAGTTCACCAGGGCACGATGAGCGTCATTGACGAAGTAAAGCAAAGGACGGACATCGTAGAGGTCATCGGCCAGTATACCTCTCTGGCCAAGGCGGGGCGGACCTTTAGAGGACTGTGCCCGTTCCACAGCGAAAAGCACCCCTCGTTCTTTGTCTATCCCGACCAGCAGAGCTGGCACTGCTTCGGCGCCTGCAACACCGGCGGCGATGTCTTCTCCTTCATCATGAAGAAGGAGGGGTTCGACTTCGGGGAAGCGCTGCGCCTTCTTGCCGAGAGGGCAGGCATCGCCCTCGTTTCAAGGTTTGAACCCGAGGCCAAAGGCAAGGAAAAGGAACGGCTATACCAGGTCAATCAGGCCGCCGCCGAGTATTTTCACCACTTTCTCAACTCCCCTGCCGGGGAGAAGGCACGGAGCTACCTGGCCGGCCGGGGGCTTACCCTGGAGACAGTGACCACCTTCCAGCTCGGTTTCAGTCCCAATAGCTGGGAGGCGCTAAAGCAACACCTGATTGACGCGGGCTATTCCGAAGACGAGATGATAGCTGCCGGCCTGCTGGTGGCAGCCGAGGACAACAAGACCCATGACCGGTTCCGCAACCGCCTGATGTTCCCCATATTTGATAGCCGGGGGCGTGTCACCGGCTTCGGGGCCAGGGTGCTCGATGAATCGCTGCCCAAGTACGTCAACTCGCCGCAGACCCCGGTCTTTGATAAGAGCGGCAGCCTGTACGGCATAAACCTGGCCCACAAAGCTATCCCGCAGCAGGATACCGCCATAATCGTGGAAGGCTATATGGACGTCATCGTTGCCCACCAGCATGGCTTCCCCAATGTGGTCGCCCCCATGGGAACAGCCATCACCGAAAAGCATGTCAGCACCCTGAAGAGGCTGACCAAAAACATGGTCCTGGCCCTCGATGCCGATGCCGCCGGCGAGGAAGCCATGCTGCGCTGTGCAAGCTATGAAAACACCATCGGCGCTGAAGTAAAGGTCATCATCTTGCCGGAGGGGAAAGACCCGGACGACGTTATCCGGGAAGACGCTCAAGCATGGCCGAATCTGCTGGAGCGAGCCTTGCCGGTGATAGACTACACCTTCGACATAGTTACCTCCAGGCTCGACCTGAGCCTGGCCAGGGATAAATCTCTGGCTGCGGAGAGGCTATTGCCCGTCATCGCGCAGATGAAGGACACCGTGCGCCAGGCCCACTATCTGCAAAAGCTGGCCCGTTTGCTCAGGGTCAGCGAAGCCCGGCTGGAGGTCACCCTGAATAGGCTCATGCCCGGCCGCAGGGCCGGGGAGGCCGGGCGGGAGACGGCGGCTTCCGCCCTGCGCCCGCTCTTGTCCAGCCCCGTTGAGGAATACTGCCTGGCCCTTCTTCTCCAGCACCCGGAGCTCAAAGCCCGCTGCCGGGACCTGCCTCCCGAATACTTTGAAAACAGCGAGAACCGCGAGGTCTTTCTTGCCTATCAGCAGGCTGAGGATGTAAAATTAATTAGGGAAGAACTCGACGCCGCAGTGCGCGAGCATTTCGATTCAATTCTGGGCAAGAGCCTGCTTTCCAACCAGATGGAGCAGCGGTATTCCGGCTGTGTGGCCCGTTTGCAGGAAAAGTTCCTCCGCAACCTGGAAATAAAAAGGGCGGAGGTGCGAGCCCTGGAAGCAGAGGCGGGAGGGACCGCAGCCGAGCTGGCCAAACTGGAGGAGCAGGGAATCGAAATTAGCCTGCAACTGGGGGAGCTCTTTGCCCGGAAAGGTCATAGAAAACCGGGAGCGGGGTGATGAGGAATGGATGCCGATAATCTGGAAAATGAAAAGGACAAAATAGACTCCTTGCCACTGGATATCGAGGCAGAGATGTCCGAACGTGATAAGCCGGAGGCAATCAAGGGATTGGACATCCTGGCCGAGCCTTCCTTCGAGCCTCAGAAAAAGGCAGCCGAGGAGGAGTTGGCCGAACCGGTCCAGCCATGGTCAGAAGAGGAAGAAGGCCTTGAGGAGAAGCCCGAACCCGAAGCCCTGGCCGAGTTGGAGTTGGAAGCGCCGCTGGAGGTGGTCGAGGAAGAAGAGGTAGCTGACGACCCGGTTCGCATGTACCTTCATGAGATAGGCAGGGTGCCTCTTCTTACCGCCGAGGACGAGAGATATCTGGCAAGAAGGATGGAGGAAGGCAAACGCATCGCCGGGATACAGGAAAGCTGGCTGCAGAAGTACGGCCGGGCGTCCTCTGCCAGCGAAACAATTCTCACCGCGCTTGAAGAACTGGGGCAGGCTTCAGCCACCCTGGTACTGCTGCAAGAGTACCTGGGCTTACCGACCACTGCCAGCTTTGTGGATGCCGTCGCCGCCATTAGAGCGCACGAAAAGCCTGATGCCATCTTGAAGCAGCCACTGATTCAGGCCATCGCCCTGCAGACAGCTAAGCCGCTGTTTGAAGCGGAGCAGTTCCTGGTCAACCTGGAAATCAACTGCAACGTATTGCCCCAGGAAGTGCTTGATGCCATCGGCGGCGCCTCTCAGTCTGATATCCAGGGCCTGGTCAAGGACGAGGCCTTCGTCAGCTCTCTCAGGGCGCAGGAGAGAAAGCTGCAAGCCCACCTGGATAACGTTGCGCAAGAGGCGGAAAAAGCCGAAAGGCATCTCGTTGAAGCCAACCTGCGCCTGGTGGTGAGCATAGCCAAGAAGCATACCGGGCAAGGCATGTCCCTCCTTGACCTTATCCAGGAAGGTAATATCGGTCTGATACGGGCGGTGGAGAAGTTTGACTACCGCAAGGGCTACAAATTCAGCACGTACGCCACCTGGTGGATACGCCAGGCCATTACCCGGGCCATAGCCGACCAGGCCCGCACCATCCGCATCCCGGTGCACATGGTCGAGACCATCAATAAGCTGCTGAAGGTAAGCCGCAACCTCGCCCAGCAATATGGTCGAGAGCCTACTTCCAGGGAAATCGCCACCGAGTTGGAAGTAACCCCGGACAAGGTCAGGGAGATAGTCAAGGCGTCACAGATGCCCATATCGCTGGAGTCGCCGGTGGGCGAGGAGGAAGACAGCCACCTGGGCGACTTCATCGAAGACCGCAATGCCCTGCTGCCTGCCGATGCCGCATCCAAGCAACTGCTCAAGGAGCAAATTGATGATGTGCTCTCCACGCTTACCCCGCGCGAGCAGCGAGTGCTGGTGCTCAGGTTCGGCCTGGAGGACGGGCGCAGCCGCACCCTGGAGGAAGTGGGCAGAGAGTTCAACGTGACCAGGGAGCGAATCCGCCAGATTGAAGCCAAGGCGCTGCGCAAGCTGCGCCATCCCACCCGCAGCCGAAGGCTGAAGGACTTCCTGGAGTGACCGGGCCAGCCTGGGCCCCGTCATGGCATTGAGGGAGCGCCATCCTCCCCCTTTTTAGTATCCGGCCTGACATCAAGGAGCGTCCGCTATGATTCCGGTCAAGCTGGCGATGCGTAACTTCATGTGCTACCGGGACAACGTGCCGCCTCTTTACTTTGACGGCATCCACACCGCCTGCATCAGCGGCGACAACGGCAACGGCAAGTCCGCCCTGATTGACGCCATGACCTGGGCACTGTGGGGACGCGCCCGGGCCAGGAGCGATGACGACCTTATTCACGCCGGTGAGGCTGAAACGGAGGTGGAGTTCGATTTCTCCGCAGCCGGGCAAATATACCGCGTCATACGGAAACACTCCCGGCCTAAAACGCACCGCCGCTCCGGGCAGACCATGCTGGATTTCCAGATAAAGACCGCCGGCGGCTTTAAGTCCATCGCGGGCAACAGCCTGACACAGACGCAGCAAAAGGTCACCGAAGTCCTGCACATGGACTACCCCACGTTCATCAATAGCGCTCTCCTGCTCCAGGGCCGCGCTGACGAGTTCACCGTCAAGCGGCCGGCGGAGCGCAAGGATGTGCTGGCTGACATCCTGGGACTTTCTTTTTACGACCGGCTCGAGGAGCAGGCCAGGGAGCAGGCCAGGCAGCAGGAGACGGAGAAGGTGCAACTGGCCATCTCCATCGAGGACATTGACCGCGCGCTGGCGGAGAGGCCAGCCTGCGAAACTGAGCTTCAGGCCGCTCTCAGCGGCCTGGCCCACCTGGAAAAGCTGACCGGGGAACAGGAGTCCAGTCTCAATCGCCTGCGACAGGAAAAGGCGGCGCTGGAAAACAAGGGACGGCAGCTTGCCGAGTTGGAGCGCCGCCTGGCCGGCAGCCGGAGAGGGCTGGAGCGCTGGGAAGAGCAGCTTGAACAGCTTCGCTCCCGGCTCAAAGAATATGAGGACCTGAACGCCCAGCGTGCCGCCATAGAGGAAGGCTACGCCCGGCTGGCCGAGGCCAGGCGGCTGAACGATGAGCTGGAACGGAAGCTCAGGCAGCTAACCATCATGAACGAGCGCAAGCACCGCCTGGAACTCGCCATAGTGCAGGCCAGCGAAGCCCTGGTCAGAGAACACGCCCTGTCCCAGAACCGCACCGGGGAACTGGAAGCCAAGCTAGACCAGCTATCACGCCTCAAACAGGAGCAGCAACAGTGGCAGGCCCAGTGGCAGCGGCTGGCCGAGGCTGAAGAAACGCTGCGCCGGAAGAGGCAGGCCAGCCAGGAGCTTAAAGCCCGGGCCCATCACCTCGAATCTGACAATGCCCGCCTGGAGCGGGAAATGGGGGAAATAGCGGAGAAGCTCGCCCTGCTCGCCGCCGAACCGGGGGCAACCTGCCCCTTATGTGAAGCTGAACTGGGCCCGGAGGGCAGGCAGCACATCGAGAACAAGTACGCCGCCGACAGGCAGGCCAAAGCCCATGCCTTAAAGTCAAACCAGGCCGACCTGGCCGGTAAGAGGAGCGAGGCGGAGTCGCTGGAGAAGGATATATCCCGGCTGGAAGCAACGCTGAGTCAAGACCGGGACTCGCTCCAGAGCCGGGCCAGCCTCCTCAGCCAGGCAATCGCAGAAGCGGAGCAGGCGCGCCACCAGCTCGCCGGAGAAAGGGAAAGGGTGGCCATGATTGAAGGGCGCCTGGCCAGGAAGGACTTCGCCGCCGCCGAGCAGGAGGCGCTACAGGAGATTGAAAAAGAGCTGGCCAAGCTAAACTATGACCCGCAGCAGCACGACCAGGCACGCAGCCGCTTGCCGGAGATGGAACAATTCGAGGCTTCCAGACGACGGCTGGAGCAAGCCGACCGGCTCATCAGCCAGGAAAGGGAGGCCGCCGCGAGGGCTGAGGAAGCCATCAGCGAGCTGCGGCACAGCCTGGAGACCGACGAGCAGAATAAACAGGGCCTGGCCCTGGAGCTTGTCTCACTGCCTCAGGTAACTGATGCCCTATCCCAGGCCGAAGCTGAGTACCAGGCGTTAGCCGAGCGGCGAAGGCAAGCCGAGGCGGCCATGTGGCAGGCGAAGACAAAGCTCCAGCACCTGTCCGATATGGGGACGAAGAGGAAGGAAAAGGCGAGCCTGCTGGAAGAGGCGTCAGGGCAGGAGAGAATCTACAAAGACCTGGCCCAGGCCTTCGGCAAAAACGGGATACAGGCCCTGCTCATCGAAATGGCGCTTCCCGAAATTGAGGAGGAGGCCAACCGGTTGCTGGCTCGCATGACCAACGGCCGGATGCACGTGAAAATGGAAACGCAGCGGGAGAGCAAAAAGGGCGATGTCATCGAGACCCTGGACATCAATATATCCGACGAGCTGGGGACGCGAAACTACGAAATGTTCAGCGGCGGTGAGACCTTCCGCATCAACTTTGCCATCCGCATCGCCCTGTCACGGCTGCTGGCCAGGCGGGCCGGGGCGCCGCTGCCCACCCTCATCATTGATGAAGGCTTCGGCACTCAAGATAACGCCGGCATAGAGAAGCTCAAGGAGGCCATCAACTCCATTCAGGACGACTTTGATAAGATACTGGTCATAACCCACATCGATGAGCTTAAGGACGCCTTCCCCGTCCGCATTGACGTCACCAAGACCGCCCAGGGCTCCACGCTCCAGGTAAGCTATCTATAGACCCGGGGCGGCAACCCCCGGCATCGCCTTCAGCCCGATGAGCTTCATCAAGCTCAATGCCTAGCCCGCCGCCGCTTTATCTCCCCTGTCTTTCCCGCCGATTGGCTTCAAAAGCAGCGACAGAGCAAAGCTGGCGATGCTCGCCGCTGCCGCCACCACGAAGGCCAGCTGATAGCCCCTGGTGGTGTCATAGATGTAGCCGGCCATGGTCGGCCCGATGGCCTCCCCGGTCATGCCGCTGAAATTGGCCAGCCCCAGCAGGGCGCCGTGGGACTTAAGCCCGAACAGCTCAGCTATCACCGGCGCCAGCAACGCCCACAGTCCTCCGTAGGCAAAGCCGAAGACGATGCCGAAGAGGTACAGCATCCACAGCTCATCGGCCACCAGCAGCCACACCGCCGAGAGCGCCACCAGCAGACAGACCACGGTAAGCGCGCGCCGGTTGTTGAGCCTGTCGCCAGTGGTGCCCAGCACCACCCCGCCGGGGATGCCAACCAGGCCGGTGATGACCAGTATATTAGCGGCAGCAGACAGTGAAATTCCGATGCCAGTAGCGTGGATGACGATATGAATCATGACCGCGGAGTAGCACACCAGCAAAAGGAAATCTATGGCGCAGACCATCCAGAACTGCCTGGTGCGGACTGCGTCCCGGAAGGAAAGGCCGCTCACCTGTAAATTCGAGGTCTCTTCCGTCAAGCCATCGGCGCCATAGGGCGACAGCCCCATCTGACCCGGGTCGCGCTTGAGTAACTGGGCGGAGATTACAATCAGCACCGTGGTGATAATGCCGATGATGATGTAGGAGTTTCGCCAGCCGTAGGCGGATAGAAGCCAGGTGGCCGGCGTCGGAATAACACCCAGGCTCAGGGCAGCGCCTGAAGCGGCGATGCCCACCATCAGCGCCCTTCTCTTGAGGAACCACCTGGCCACCGTAGATATGGTGGCCACGAAGCCGCTCTGGCCGATGCCCAGCATCACCCCGTAGAAGATGTAAAGCTGCCAGATAGCGCTGACCTGAGAGGTCAGCGCGTAGCCCAAGCCGAGGAAAAGGCCGCAGGCGGTTGTAATTACCCTGGGCCCGACCCTGTCATTAAGCCTCCCCATGACAATGCCCAGCAGGGCGGTGACCATGAGGTAAAGGGAAAAGGAGCCTGAGGTGGCTGCCCTGCTCCAGCCAAACTCATCCAGCATCGGCTGGAGGAAGATGGGGAAGGTGGCCCACATCCCCCAGCTCAGCACCTCGAACAAGAAGGCGACAAAGACTATGACGTATCCGTAGAAAAACCCCGGTTTTCCCGTTCTACTCAAGGCGAATTTTCCCCCTTATCGGACGGCCTCAGCGATACGGCCAGTGCCAGGCCGATTACGGCAATGCCCAGGCCGACCAGGAAGGCTGGCTGGTAGCTCTGAGTGACGTCAAAGATATAGCCGGCAAGGACGATGCCGGTGGTGCCACCGAGAGTAGCGACGAAGTATATGAAGCCAGTTATGGCGCCGTGAGAGCGCAGCCCGAATAGCTCGGCCACCGCCGGCGTCTCCAGCACCCACAGGCAGCCGAAGCCGAAGCCGAAGACAACGGCAAAAAGATAGAGCATCCACAGCTCCCTGGCTGCCAAAAGCCAGGCCAGTGAGAGCACGAATAGCAGGGAGGTGATAATAAGCGCCCGCTTATTTCCGAGCCGGTCAATGGTGAGGCCCATTATGACGCCGCTGATAGTACTGGCACCGGCAACGGTCAAGATATTGGCCGCACTGGTGGACGAGATTCCCAGCCCGGTGGCATAAATGACCATGTGCACCGGGATGGTATAAGCCAGCAAGAAAAGGCAGTAAAAAATACCGCAGAGCTGCCAGAGCTGCCGGGTACGGACGGCGCTGCGGAAAGGAAATCCCCTGGCCTGCAAGTCCAGGTCTGCCGCCACTGCGCCGCTTTCCCCATCCGGCTGCAACCCCATCCGGCCAGGGTCACGTCTGACAAACTGGGCGGCCGCCATGACCACGATTAAGGTGACGATGCCAATAATGATATAAGAGGTGCGCCAGCCATAGGCGGAAACAAGCAGGTTGCTCACCGGCGGCCATACCAGCAGGCTGAAATCTGCCGCCGCCACGGTGATGCCGGTCATCAGCCCCCGCCTCCTGACAAACCACCTGGACACCACGGACAGCATGGGCACCCAGATGCCGACCCCTGCCGCCAGCACCACCCCATAGAAGAGGTAAAGCTGCCATAAGGTGTCCAGCCGTGACAGCAGGAAGTAGCCCAGGGCCAGAGAGACAGCGGCGGCGGAAGTAACCAGCCTGGGGCCGAACCTGTCGGTCAGCCGGCCCATGGGCAACGCCAGCAATCCCTGCAAAAAGAGAAACAGCGAATAAGCCCCTGAAGTGGCCGCCCTGGACCAGCCAAACTCGGTCAATATCGGCTCGAAGAAGACGCTAAAGCTGTACAGGGCAGCGCCAACCGTTATCAGTACCAGGCAGGCCATCAGGACGATATAGTAGCCATAGAAGAACCCCGCCTTCGGCGACGGGGTCAATAGCAAGCCTGGCTGCAACAAGGCGCATCCCTCTTAATCATTCAGAATGCTCACGGAAACCGGCACTTCCAGAGTGGCCAATCAATCGCGAAGCGCATACTCAACATTTTTACCTCTTTGCAGCACCCGGGCCAAATACTGGCCGGTGGCCGAGGACTCGTGCCGGGCTATCTCCTCAGGTGTCCCGGTGGCAATGACATAGCCGCCCCGCTCGCCGGCCCCGGGCCCGAGGTCAATAATCCAGTCGGCGTTCTTAATCACATCCAGGTGGTGCTCGATGACCACCACGGTATTTTCAGCATCGACCAGACGCTGGAGCACCCGGAGCAGGGCAGCCGCATCATCAAAGGAAAGCCCGGTGGTCGGCTCATCAAGTATGTACAGCGTCCTGCCGGTGGAGCGCCGCGATAGCTCGGTGGCCAGCTTTATCCTCTGCGCCTCGCCGCCGGAGAGGGTGGGCGCCGGCTGGCCGAGGCGGATATAGCCCAGCCCCACGTCATACAGGGTCTGCAGCTTGGCCCGCACCCTGGGGAAATGCTCAAAGAAGCCCAGGGCCTCTTCCACGGTCATATCCAGCACCTCGGCGATGTTCTTGCCCTTGAACCTTATCTCCAGTGCCTCCCGGTTATAGCGCTGGCCGTGACACACCTCGCAGGGGACGGTGACATCGGGCAGGAACTGCATCTCAATCTGGATAAAACCCTCCCCGCGACAGGCTTCACAGCGCCCGCCCTTGACATTGAAGGAGAACCGGCCCGGCGTGTAGCCTCTCATCCTGGCCTCGGGGGCGGTGGCGAATAGCTCACGGATGGGAGTGAACGTGCCGGTGTAGGTAGCCGGGTTGCTGCGCGGGGTACGCCCGATGGGGGACTGGTCAATGCTGATGACCTTGTCGATATGCTCTACCCCGATGATATCGTCGCACTCGCCAGCTCTCTCTTTCGAGTGATAAAATATCTGCGCCAGCCGCTTATGCAGGATGTCGGCAATCAGGGTGCTCTTGCCGCTGCCGGAAACGCCGGTCACGCAGACGAGCATGCCCAGAGGAATGCGCACATCTATGTTCTTCAGGTTGTTCTGCCTGGCCCCCTTTATGACAATCTCAGCGCCTGTGCCTGAGCGGCGCCGCTGCGGCAGCGGAATCTGCCTGGCCCCGCTGAGGTACTGCCCGGTAACCGATTCCTTGCAGTTCAGAACATCGGCCAGCGTCCCTGAGACCACAACTTCGCCGCCGTGCTCTCCGGCCCCCGGCCCCATATCAACGATATAGTCGGCAGCCCGCATCATGGCCTCGTCATGCTCCACCACCAGGATAGTATTGCCCAGCTCCCTCAGCCGCTTCAGGGTATCAATCAGGCGGTAGTCGTCAGCCGGATGCAGGCCTACCGTCGGCTCGTCGCAGATATAGAGCACACCCATGAGGCCGCTGCCAATCTGGGTGGCCAGGCGGATACGCTGCGCCTCGCCGCCGCTCAAGGTGGCCGAGCCGCGGTCAATAGTAAGATACTCCAGCCCCACATCCTTGAGGAAACCCAGACGGGAGCGGAGCTCCTTGAGAATCTCACGGGCTATCATTTTCTCCCGCTCGGTCAGTATTGACTTATCGCCGCTGAGGTCGGATACCCAGTCCAGAGCCTGGGTGACGGACATAGCACTGACATCGGCGATATTCTTGCCGCCGATGGTCACCGCCAGCGGCTCCGGCTTGAGCCTCTTGCCATTGCACACCAGGCACGGCCGGGATACCATGTACCGCTCAATCTCGGACCGGGTGTTCTCCGACTGGGTATCGCGGGCCAGGCGTTCCAGGTAGGGAATGACGCCCTCGTAGCCGGAGGAATACTCCCTGACGCGACCGTAGCGGCCCCTGTACCTCACCGTTTCCCCACCCTCCCCGTAAAGCACCAGCTTCAGATGGCGCTCACCCAAGTCCTTGACCGTGGTATTGAGCGAGAAGCCGTAGCGCTGCGCCAGCATCTCCAGCTCGCCCATGTGCCAGGAAAGCCACCAACCGGGGTGAATGGCGCCCTGGGCGATGGAGAGGTCCCGGTTGGGTATGACCATGTCGGGGTCTATCTCCAGCTTTACGCCCAGGCCGGAGCAGGCGGGGCAGGCGCCATGAGGACTGTTGAAGCTGAACGTCCTGGGGGCAATCTCACCCAGGCTGATGCCGCAGTGCACGCAGGCGAAATGCTCGGAAAACAGCAGCTCCTCGCCATCAACGATGGACACCAGCACCACTCCAGCGCCGAGCTTCAAGGCGGTCTCCACCGAATCGGCGACGCGGCTCTGGTCTTCACCCTGGCCGATTACCAGCCTGTCCACCACCGCCTCGATGGAATGTTTCTTGTTCTTATCAAGCTGGAACTCCTCGGACAGGTCGTAGATGCGCCCGTCTACTCTGACTCTGACATAGCCCGCCTTGCGCAGGTCTTCAAACACCGCCTGGTGCTCGCCTTTGCGGTCCTTGATGAGCGGCGCCAGAATCATGATGCGGGTGTTATCAGGCAGGGACTGGATGGTATCCACAATCTGCTGCACGGTCTGCATGGCAATCTCGCGTCCGCAATTGGGGCAGTGCGGATGGCCCACGCGGGCAAACAGCAGGCGCAGGTAATCGTAGATTTCAGTCACCGTGCCCACCGTGGACCGGGGATTCCGGCTCGGCCCCTTCTGGTCGATGGAGATGGCCGGGCTCAACCCTTCGATATAGTCAACGTCCGGCTTCTCCATCCTGCCCAGGAACTGGCGGGCATAGGCGGCCAGGGACTCCAGGTAGCGGCGTTGCCCCTCGGCATAGATAGTATCGAAGGCCAGTGAGCTCTTGCCCGACCCCGAGACGCCGGTGATGACCACCAGCTTATCGCGGGGGATGACCACGTCTATGTTCTTCAGGTTATGCTCGCGGGCGCCTTTGACGATTATAGAATCCAGCGGCATGTTTCCCCAAAATCCTTCCTCAAAGTTCCATTGTACCACCTGGGGCTGAAGCACAACAATAGTAACGGCGTCAGCCTCATTTGATGTGTTGTCGGCTAGGCAAAGACCTTTTCCGGATGCCATTGCCCCGAGTCCGGATTGAAGCGGAGCAGACCGAGGAGGCGTCCGTCAGGGGAGTAGGCGCGGCAACGTACATCAGATGTGGAAAACCCCTGGGGAAGGTCAACAGGGCGGCCATTCCTTATCGCCTGGGATGTCTCCTCATCGACCGCCGCGGCTGGCCAATGCAGAAGCACGATGTCCATGGGATGGACCAGGCGCTCCCAGCAGCCATTGGTGAAGGCTTCCTCAAGCTGGGACATCGAAACTGCGTCTCCTATATCAAAGGGGCCGCACCTCAAACGGGTCAAGCTGGTCAGAATGGCGCCGCAGCCCAGAGACTGTCCCAGGTCATGGGCCAGGGAGCGAATGTACGTGCCCTTGCCGCATTCCACTTCCACGGTGAGCGCGGGCGGTTGCCAGTCCAGAAGCGCCAGGCGATAGACCTGGATGACACGGCTTTCCCTGTCTACCTGGATGCCGGCCCGCGCCAGCTGGTAGAGCGGCCGACCGTGGCGCTTGATGGCGCTGTACATCGGTGGAGTCTGCGAGATGAGGCCGCGGAAGGGGGCCAGCGCCGTCTCGACCTGCTCCCGGTCAACCCCCGAAGGGTCCGCCTGGTGGACGACCTTGCCGGTGGCGTCGTAAGTATCGGTGGTCACGCCAAGCTCAATTTGAGCCTGGTACACCTTGGCGGCATCAGCCAGGAACCCGGCCACCCGCGTTGCCTGGCCGAGACAGACCGGCAAAACGCCTGTAGCCATGGGGTCAAGAGTGCCGCCGTGTCCCACCCGCCGCTCCCGGCTCAGGCGCTTCACCATGGCGACGATGCTGAAGGAGGTCTTGCCTGCCGGCTTGTTGATGTTCAGTATGCCGTCCACGAGCCCCCTGGTGTACTGTTAGGTTAGTTACCGAACCAATTACCGCTGCGGCACACGTTACCGCTTACTGGGGATGAGCGTTCAATTAAGTCCTCGGTGAATCAAGGCACATCCACCATTTCCGACAAAATAGAAAGGCCACCCATTTATCTGACACAAGACTAGCGCTCTTGCTTGGTGACCTGGTCTATCAGCTGCGTCAGCCTGGCCCCTCGCTCGAGTGATTCATCCCAGCGAAAGCTCAGCTCGGGGATACGCCTCATCTCTAAGCGCCTGGACAGCTCGCTGCGGAAGAAACCGGCGGCATCGGTCAGCACAGTCAACGTTTCCCGTTTTTCCTCTTCGCTGCCTATCCGGCTGACGAATATTTTGGCGTACTTGAGGTCGGATGTGGTGGAAACCTCGGTTACGGTGACAAAGCTGCCCAGCCGCGGGTCATTGACCTGGCGCTGGAGCATGTCGCTGATTTCCCTGCGGATGAGGTTATTTATCCGCTCAATGCGGTGTGACATGGTATCGCCCCTTTGACGGACGGGCTTTTACCCGCCCCGCTCCTTGCGGAAAAACTCCAGCACATCGCCAATCTGGTGGTCATTAAAGTCCTTGAGCACAATGCCGGCCTCATAGCCAGCGGTTACCTCTTTAAGGTCTTCCTTAAAGCGGCGCAGGCTGATGACCACCGACTCCACCACCAGCTGTTCCTGGCGCCACACCCTGGCTGACACGCCGCGGCTCACCTTGCCCTCGGTGATGATGGCACCGGCCGCCTTCGCCTTCTTCATTGCCGGGAAAACCGCCCGGGTCTCACCACGTCCCTCGATAACTTCCACGAAAGCAGGTTTGAGCATGCCTTTTAGCGCTTTGTCTACGTCATCCACCAGCTCATAGATAATGTTATAGATGCGTATGTCTATGCCTTCTGCCTCAGCCAGCCGGCGGGCCCCAGGCTCCACGCCGGTGCCAAAGCCGATAACGAGCCCCTTGGAAGCGATGGCCAGCATGACGTCGCTCTCGGTGACGTTGCCGCTGGCGCTGCGGATGATGTTGACCTGTATTTCCCCTGTCCCCAGTTGCTGCAAGGCATTCTTTATCGGTTCGATGCTTCCCTGAACATCCGTCTTGAGGATAACATTGAGTGCCTTCACCTTGCCGGCGGTTATCTGGTCGAACAGGTTATCCAGGCTTACCGACTTTGGCAGACGCGATGGCCCCTGCTGCTCCAGTTCCTTCTGCGCCGCTGCCCGGGCCTGCTGTTCACTGGCGACCACGGTCAAGATGTGCCCCGCCTGAGGCACGCCGTTCAGGCCGAGGATGACCACCGGAGTAGCTGGCTCTGCCTTCCTCACCTGTTTACCCTGGTCATTGAACATGGCCTTTATCTTGCCCCAGGTAGTGCCGACTACCGCCATATTGCCCAGGCGCAATGTCCCGTTATGAACCAGCACCGTGGCCAGCGGCCCCTTGGTTTTGTCCAGGCCAGCCTCAATAACTACCCCCACTGCCGGCTGGTTGGGGTTCGCTCTGAGGTTCTCTACCTCAGCCACCGCCAGGACATTGTCCAGCAAATCGGATATGCCTTTTTTCTCCTTGGCCGAAACTGGAACGCAGGGCACGTCTCCGCCCCACTCCTCAATAACCAGGCCGTGGTCACCTAGCTGCTGCTTGACCCGGTCCGGGTTGGCTTCAGGCTTATCAATCTTGTTAATAGCCACCACAATGGGCACGCCCGCCGCCCGGGCGTGGTCTATGGCCTCCAGAGTCTGGGGCATCACCCCGTCATCAGCGGCCACCACCAGAACTACAATGTCAGTTGCCTGGGCCCCCCGTGCCCGCATGGCGGTAAACGCTTCATGGCCAGGAGTATCGAGGAAGGTTACCTTATGTCCGTTGACCTCCACCTGGTAAGCGCCGATATGCTGGGTGATGCTCCCGGCTTCGGTTGCCATGACATTGGTCTGGCGGATGGCATCAAGAAGTCTGGTCTTGCCGTGGTCGACATGCCCCATGATGGTAACTACGGGAGGTCGCGGCTGTAGACCGGCCTCTTCGCCTTTCAGTTGCTGCCGCTTGATTTCACTGACGGTGCCGGCTAGCTTCTCTCCCACCCGGGTTTTCAAGTGGGCCTCATAGCCCAGGTTTGTCGCCACGGCGCTGGCGGCGGCATAATCAATAGCCTGATTGATGTTGGCCATGATGCCACTTCTCATCAGGTGTTTGATGACATCGGTGACGCTGACGCCCAAAAGCTCCGCCAGCTGTCGCACGCTCAGAGAATGCGGGATATCGATTGAGCGCGGCGCTGACGGCGCCGGACCGGGCTTGCTGGCCTGGAGGCTGGCGTCTTCACCGGGTTTCGTTGTTTTTATCAATAGTTAACTCCTCTGCCTTGTTATCTGACCTGCTCCCTCGCCATACTTAATAAGCTGCTCCCTGTTTTCCGCAGTAAGGCTGGTGTGCAGGGTGTGCTCAACGCGGCTGCCTTTCAAGCCGAGCTCCCAGCACTGCCGCGCCGGACATATGTAGCCGCCACGTCCCGGCCGCTTGCCACTGGCATCAACCTCCACCCTGCCATCGGCAGTACGGACCAGGCGGACAAGCTCCCGCTTGGGTCTCACCTGGCGGCAGGCCACACAGGTGCGCTGTGGTGTACGCTGGCTAGAACTCTTCATCTCCGGTGTCAAACACTTCCTGTCCCCGTGTCCCCTTCTTCAGCCTCATGCTCTCCTCATCGCTCCGCCAGTTCGGGCCTTTCTTCTTTTTCTTCTTCGGCTTGGCCCCGGCATGGGTGGGAGCGACGGCCATGATGTCCTCGGCAAACCGTATCTGTGGCTTTTCCTCCGCTGCCTTTGCTGGCAGCTCGAAGGGGACGCCAGAAGGTACAAGCTCGACCTCGGCAGGCGGCGCAGGCTCCATTTCTGCCGCCGTCTCCAGCATGGCTGACACTTCAACCGGGAGTGCCTCGACAACCTCGGCCTTTTCTGCCTTGGCTTCCGGCTTGACCCGGGCCGCCTTTTCTGCCTCGGCCACCGAGGCGCTCTTAATGTCAATTCGCCACTCGGCCAGCTTGGCGGCCAGCCTGGCGTTCTGCCCCTCCCTGCCGATGGCCAGGGAGAGCTGCCTATCAGGCACAATCACGGTGGCTACCTTGTTCTCCTCGTCCAGCTCGACGGATAGTATCTGGGCAGGGCTGAGGGCATTAGCGATAAAAACGGCCTGGTCAGCGTGCCACAGGACGGCGTCTATTTTTTCGCCGTTCAGTTCATTGACGATATTCTGTATCCTGATGCCGCGTAGCCCGACGACGCAGCCAACCGGGTCAATTCCCGGCTGGCGAGCGGCTACGGCTACCTTGCTGCGATAGCCGGCCTCGCGGGCAACCCCCTTTATTTCCACCACCCCGTTAGAAATCTCGGGAACCTCTAGCTCAAAGAGGCGACGCAGCAAACCGGGATGGGAGCGCGATACTATTACCTGAGGCCCTTTGGCACTATGGGCTACCTCCAGGATGTACACCTTCAGCCTCTGGCCCACCCGGTATCGCTCGTTGTGCATCTGCTCAGCCGCCGGCAGCACCGCCTCTGTCCTGCCCAGGTCGATAAAGACCTGCCTCGGCTCGATGTGCTGCACCACGCCGGTGACGATGGTGCCTTCCTTATGGGCAAATTCCTCAAACACGGCGGCATGTTCAGCGTCATGAAGGCGCTGCAGGATGACCTGCTTTGCCGTTTGAGCTGCAATCCGCCCGGCGTTTTGCGGGGTGGCCTCCACCGTGATGGTATCGCCGAGGCTGGCATCGGGATTAATCCGGCGGGCGTCAGCCAGCGATATCTCGCAACGCGGGTCGGACGGCTTCTCGATTACCGTCTTTGCCGCCCACACCTCAACCTTGCCGGTGCTCTGGTTTATCTTGACCGATAGCTCTTGCTTAGGAGCAAAGTGCTCCTTCCGGTAGGCCGATACCAGCGCTGCCTCTACAGCGCCAATCACTACCTCTTTGGACAGGTTTTTTTCAGCCGAGAGCTGTGTGATGGCGAGAAGAAAATCGCTCTTCATCTCAAGCCAAAACCTCCCATACTATTATCCATCATACAACTAAAAAAGTGGGAATAAAACCCACTTTACCGAAGTGTCCCTCGCTTAATTTAGTATACCACAGTAAAGTCCATGATGCAAGCTACAGAGAAAGGGGTCGTTTATTAACGGAACCTGTCATTGCTTCGGCTCCGCCTCGCAATGACAGCCACCCATCCAATGCTAAATGACCTTGGAGAAACGAGCGCGCGCCCTTGTACTTCCAGGCAAAATGGCTTATAATAAATAAGGCGAGCTTGACCCGTGGAATACGTCAAGTCCATGATAAATACGCCTGTTCTTGAGTCGGCCCTCCCCGGCGTGGATATCCTCATACGGCCGGTATTCTCCTTTAGCAAATAATCCTATCTGATGCTGGCGTGACATGACGCCTCTATCCGGGGACACGATACGCTTTCACAACTGCAATCGAGGTAAAGCGGTGGAAAAAGATGCTATCGAAAAGCAATTAGACGAGCTGCTGTCACAATACAGCAGGGACAGCAGCAATCTCATTCCCATCCTTCAGGCTGCGCAGGACAGGTTCGGCTACCTGCCCGGTGAAGCTGCACTCCAAATCGCCAGGTACCTGCGCTTGCCGGAGAGCACTGTCTATGGAGTAGCCACCTTCTATGCCCAGTTCAAGCTTACTCCCTCGGGCAGACACATAGTCAAGGTATGCCGCGGGACAGCCTGCCATGTGCGGGGAGCGCCACGCGTGCTGGAAGAGACGGAGAAAAGGCTGGGCATCAAGCCGGGGGAGACCACCAAAGACCGGGAATATACCCTTGAGACGGTGGCCTGCATTGGCGCCTGCGCCCTGGCGCCGACCGTGGTGATAGATGAAGAGACCCACGGCAAGATGACCGCCAAGAAAATTGAGGAGATATTAGGTGATAAGACCAGAGCCGCATAGTGAGGCTGAGGGCCGAACCGTCTTTGTCTGCCAGGGCACGGGCTGCGTGTCCGGCAAGTCAATCGAGGTCAAAAACGCCCTGGAGAAAGCGGCGGCTGAGCTCGGGCTGACCGATGTCAAGGTGGATTTTACCGGCTGCCACGGTTTCTGCGAGCAGGGCCCTCTGGTTGTTGTCGAGCCTGAAGGCATCTTCTACACCTACGTCAGCGTCAAGGATGCCCCTGAAATTGCGCAGTCCCACCTGAGAGACGGCAAGCCGGTGGCGCGCCTGTTTTATCAAGACCCGGCCACTGGCCAGGCAGTACCCCATCACC
Source organism: Chloroflexota bacterium (assembly GCA_016202545.1). Taxonomy (GTDB): domain Bacteria; phylum Chloroflexota; class Dehalococcoidia; order Dehalococcoidales; family JACQON01; genus JACQON01. The sequence continues at coordinate 8,734 of JACQON010000021.1, read as the reverse complement.
GCGACATAAACTTTTACCGCCAGCAACTGCGGGTTGTCCTGCGGAACTGCGGCCATATCAATCCGGAGAGGATTGAGGACTATGTGGCGCGGGACGGCTACCAATCGCTGAAGAAGGCTCTGTTTGAGATGACGCCGGAGCGCGTCATCAAAGAGGTACAACGCTCAGGGCTGAGAGGCCGTGGCGGGGCCGGTTTCCCCACCGGGCTGAAGTGGGAGTTCTGCCGCAACTCTCCGGGAGACCAGAAATACGTGGTCTGTAACGCCGATGAAGGCGACCCGGGCGCATTCATGGACCGCAGCATCATGGAGGCTGACCCCCACATCGTCCTCGAAGGAATGGCCATCGCCGCCTACGCCATAGGTGCCTCCGAGGGGTATATCTACATCAGGGCTGAATATCCGCTGGCGGTAAAGCGACTTCGCATCGCCATCAAGCAGGCTGAGGAGAAGGGATTCCTGGGCGACAGGATACTCGGCTCTGATTTCAGCCTCATGGTGCATGTCAAAGAGGGGGCTGGCGCCTTCGTCTGCGGCGAGGAGACGGCGCTCATGGCCTCTATCGAAGGGCGGCGGGGCATGCCCCGCTCGCGGCCTCCCTTCCCGGCCCAATCAGGGCTGTGGGGCAAGCCGACTAACATCAACAACGTGAAGAGCTTTGCCTCCGTGACCAACATCATCGCCCGGGGCGCCGACTGGTTTGCCAGCATCGGCACCGAGAAGAGCAAGGGCACCGCCGTCTTCGCCCTGACCGGCAAGATTGCCAACAGCGGCCTGATAGAAGTGCCCATGGGCATCTCACTCCGGGAAATCATCTATGGCATTGGCGGCGGCATACCCGGCGGCAAGAAATTTAAGGCCGTCCAGACCGGCGGCCCCTCCGGTGGCTGCCTGCCAGCCAGCCACCTAGACCTGCCCGTTGACTACGAGTCGCTGGCTGAAGCCGGCTCCATCATGGGCTCCGGCGGCATGGTGGTAATGGACGAAGACACCTGCATGGTTGACATCGCCCGCTACTTCCTGTCCTTCACCCAGGCCGAATCATGCGGCAAATGCGTCATGTGCCGTCTGGGCACCAAGCATATGCTGGACATACTGGAGAACATCTGTAACGGCAAAGGCAGGCCGGAGGACCTTGACCTGCTGGCCGACCTCAGCCCGATGGTCAAGGCTGGGTCGCTGTGCGGCCTGGGGCAGACAGCGCCCAACCCCGTCCTCACCACCCTGCGCTACTTCCGCGACGAGTATGAAGCCCATATATATGAGAAGCGGTGCCCGGCGCTGGCTTGCAAAGAGCTGCTCTCTTATTATATACTGCCCGATAAGTGCCAGGGCTGTACGATATGCCTCAGAGCATGCCCCACTGAAGCTATAGCCGGCGGCAAGAGGCTGGTGCACGTTATTGACCAGGACAAGTGCATCAAGTGCGGCGCCTGCTTTGATGTTTGCCCTGCCCGGTTCAGCGCTATCCGTAAGACTTCCGGAGAAAAGGTAACCGTGCCCGGTGAGCCGGTCCCGGTGGCTTCGAAATAAAAGCGAAACTAGCTGCGCTGGAATAAAACGGATGCAGACCGTTGGCATAGACATTGTGGAGATAGCCCGCATCAGGAAGGCGATAGCCCGCTGGGGGGAGGTCTTCCTCCTCCGCGTGTATACTGATTCGGAGCTCAGGCTGTGCCGCAGCCGGCCCTCTTCGCTGGCCGCCCGCTTCGCCGGCAAGGAAGCGGTGATAAAGGCGCTGGGGGTGCGCAATGGCGGCATCGCCTGGAAGGAGATAGAGATACTGTCTGACTCGTCCGGCAAGCCCGTCGTCTATCTCCACGATAAAGCGCAGAACCAGGCCGTTTGTCTGGGGCTGGCTGACCTTGCCGTCAGCCTGTCACATTCCAGAGACTACGCTATCGCCCTGGTAGCCGGTGACAGGAAATGAAACTCCTCAAAGGCCTGGCCCTGAGCCTGCTGGGACTGCTTCTTTTCCTGTCCTTATCCACTTTCGGCCTGGCGTTTACCCTGAACAGGACCGTCCTCAATCCGGACTTCATCGTCTCGGGGCTGAACAGGCTGGACGTAGCCCCGCTGATAGAGCAGCCCCTGACCCAGCAGGCTGCCCAGGCCGGATGGCCGCCAGAGTTCAGCGATTCCCTGGTCAGCGCCATCACCGAGCTTGAGCCTGTTGCGAAGGAGCGGGTGGGCGCCGCCATTTACCGCATCTATGATTACCTGCTAGGGAAGACCAGCGACCCTGACCTAGCTGCCGTGCTCGGTGATACCGTTTTGAGCGCGGACTTCATCACGACGCTGGTGTCCAGGCTTGACATCTCCTCCGTAGCGCGGGAACTTATCGCCGGGCAGCTCAGCAGCAAGCTCCCTCCAGGGGTGGAGGTGAAGGGACTGGCTGAGCGCGTAGAGGCTGCCATTGACCAGCTTGAACCGTGGCTGAAAGAGCAAGCTGGCATTGTCGCCAAGCCCATGCTCGACTACCTGCTGGGGAAGAGCAAGGGCTTCACGGTGACCATCTCCCTGGGGCCGGTGATGGAAGTAGTGAAGGACACCATCAGGCAGGCCCTTCTGGAATCACCGCCCCCCGAGCTTGCCCAGGTGCCCCCGGCAATAATTGAGCAATACCTGGATGAGTATATTGACCGGATTTTAGCCGGAGTGATACCGGCAACCCTGGAAATCAATGAGCGCGCGCTCGGCACGGAGACGCGGGCGCAGATAATGCAGGGGCTGGCGCAGGCTGAGGATGGGCTCGCCCAGGCGAGGCTGTATGTCGGCTATTTCCAGACTGGCTACAAGCTTTTCATCGGCTTTATCCTGCTGCTGGTCCTGGGTATCATCTTTCTTCACCGTAATGTGCGTGGCAGCACCCGGAGCCTGGGCACAACCTCCCTGATTATCGGTGCTTCCGGCCTGGCCGAGGTTTTCCTTGCCGACCGTTTTGCCGCCTCGGGGCTGACGCAGTTCGGCATTCTCCTTCCCGTTCAGCTTCAGGCATGGCTTGAGCAGCTAATCAAGGACTCCCTGGCTCCCCTGCAGACTTTCAACATTGCCCTGGCCGCTATCGGGGTGGTATTGCTGGCGGTCTCCTTCCTCTATCGGAGAGGCCAGCCCTCTGGCTGAACACTGTCTTGCCCGGCCTCATTCAAGGCACAACGCAGGCTTACTTTCGGCGATGATTCCTTTCGTTGACAAAGCCGCCGTGGTTTGGATAGTATAAGATGTCTGACTATTTCGCTGTCCTGGCATGGAGAGGCATTTAAGGAGCATTAAGGAGGAAGAGAAATGGCCGGTGGCTATACGGGGAAAGTCCTGAACGTTGACCTTTCCAACCGCAGGGTACAACCGGAGGCCCTGGATGAAAAGATATACCGTGGTTTCCTCGGCGGATACGGGCTGGGCGCCAGAGTGTTGTTCAGCCGTCAGAGAGCCGGAGTTGACCCTCTCGGCCCGGAGAACATCCTGGGCTTTACCACCGGCCTGCTTGCTGGCACTCCGGCCCTGTTCGGGACTCGCTTTTGCGTAGTAGGGAAATCGCCGCTCACCTCCGCCTGGGGGAATGCGCATAGCGGAGGGTTCTTCGGCTCTTATTTGAAATTCAGCGGCTATGACGCCGTGTTCGTCTCAGGCATCTCGGATAAGCCGGTGTACCTGTTCATAGATAACGGCAAGGCTGAGCTAAGGGATGCCAGCGCGCTGTGGGGCAAGGACACCAGGGAAACCGAGGGCCTCATCACCGGTGAGCTGGGACGGAACGTCCGCATGGCCATGATAGGGCCGTCGGGCGAAAAGGTCTCCCTGCTGGCCAGCGTCATTTCCAGCGATGGCCGGGCTGCTGCCAGGTGCGGCATGGGTGCGGTCATGGGCGCCAAGAAACTCAAGGCTATAGTGGCCAGGGGAAAAGACAGTCTGCCGCTGGCGGACGCCGAGGAGGTTGCCCGTCTGAGGAAGAAGCACCTGGCTGCGGTGATGGAAAGCCCCATGACCAAGGACTTCAGGAACTACGGCACCACCGGGTACACGCAGTTTTACCTGGAGAACGGCGAGGTGGAGTTCAAGAACTGGGCCGGCGCCTGGCCGAAGGACATGGCTGACGTTTCGCCTTTCTATGGCGAGGGCACGGCGCAGTTCAATGAGAAGAACTATAGCTGCTACCGCTGTCCGGTAGGCTGCGGGGCGCGACTCAAAGCGGGCGCTGGCGAATATAAATGGGAAGCCGGCTCACGCCGGGCCGAGTACGAGACGCTAATCCAGTTCGGCACCCTGTGCCTCAATGATAACGCGGAGTCCGTGGCTAAAGCCAACGACATATGCAACCGCTACGGCATAGATACCATTTCCGCCGGAGGCGCCCTGGCGTTTGCCATGGAGTGCTACCAGAACGGCCTTATCACCAAAGAAGACACCGAGGGCATTGAGTTGACCTGGGGCAACCACCGGGCGATGGTCGCCATGCTGGAAAAGCTGGTCAGGAGGGAGGGCTTCGGCGCTGTCCTGGCTGATGGCACCCGGCGGGCTGCGGAAAGGATAGGCCGGGGCTCTGAACGGTATGCCGTTCACGCCGGCGGGCAGGAGATGCCTGCCCATGACCCCAAGGGTGAGCCGGCATATACCGCCCTCTATACGGCGGATGCCGCCCCCGGTCTGCACTGCGGCGGCAGCGAGACATACGCCGCAGCCACCGGACGCTTCAATGGAAAGTTTGACGCCGCCTCCTACGCCGGGCGGGGAGAGGCGCACAGCCTCGGCCGCAACTTTGTCCACGTGCTTAACGCCACCGGCATCTGCCTGCTCTATTTCACCACCTGGTTTACCCTGAAGGATGTGCTGGACAACGTAAATGCAGTTACCGGGTGGGGCATCAAGGATACCGACGAGCTGCTGGCCTGCGGCGAGCGGATTGCCAATATCCGCCAGGCCTTCACCGCGCGTGAGGGGCTGACCGTGGCCGACTTTCACATGCCGGACAGGGTTATCGGCAGGCCTCCGCTCAAAACCGGCCCCACCGCCGGCAGGACCCTGGATACCGAGCTGATGGTGCGGGACTTCCTGAAGGCGGCCGACTGGGACCCGGCCGGAAAGCCGAGCCGGAACAAGCTGCTGTCGCTCGGCCTGGATGACGTCGCTGCGGCCCTGTGGCCGTCTGACTGACCTGTCATCCCACCGCTGATAAAATGAGAGATACCGTCCGCTGGATGGCATCTCTCATTGCTTTTCAGGCGGGCGAAGCTCCTTATAGCGGGATGAGCGGGGCGTATAGAGCGTTCTTGAGCAGGCAGTACCGGAAGGCAAGGTCGCCCAGCAGCTCCAGAGTAATCACGGCAGATAAGAATACCACCGGCACCGCCAGGCCAATCGTCCAGGCATTGATGGCCACCGCCAGCGGCAGCAGCATGCCGAACGTCACCACCATGACCCAGAACAGCGGCGCCCATCTTCCGATGACTATTTCCCTGACCGAGGTCTTCACCGCCGAGTTCTTGCCGAAGGAAGCCTGGTACCTTATCCCCAGGAGGTATATGACAACGATGAAGATAAAGCTTACCAGGAAGACCTGTGACCACACCTGTATGTTGGGCATGGCGGCTGTAGCTCCGGCGGCCAGCATGGTGAGCAGGGTAACCCCCAGCCCTCCCCAGAAGCCCAGTATAGTGTACAGGACGGGCAGCAGGGGAGTGTTCCACAGCGGAATAGCGCTAATAAAGTTAAGGGCAAAGCCAGCGTAGGCTACTGCGAACAGGGCGAATATGTCGGCGGCTATCATCAACCACAGGGTTGAAGTTCCGCCCAGGGCCAGAAGCAAATGTGTTCCTCCCAGCACCAGGAAGACCAGCACGAAGGTCAGCCCGCGGGATATCCACGAACTGCTGAACTTTCCTGAGGTCAGGATGCGCCAGAACCTGAGGGGGCGTCCCAGGTAGAAGAGGTGGAAGCCGCCGCCGCCCACGGCGCAGATAAGCCAGCCTATAAACATTGTCAGCAGATTGTTGAAAATAGAGGCGACTATAAATGTCCCTGCCCCCAGTTCGAGGAAGAAGAAGGCCAGCCAGAGCATGAGCCCTCGCCTGTCTATCCACTCTTTTTGCGGCGTGTATTTGACCATCCATTCATAAGGCTTTGTCCCGATTGCCATCTGCTTCCTCCTAGTACTGAATATAGAATACCGAGGGGTCGGTGCCGAATTCGGGGTGAAGCGGCCTTGCTTTCCTGGCCCTTATCAGCCGGGATATTTCGCTTTCAGGGTCATCCAGGTCGCCAAAGACCCTGGCCCTGGCGACACATTCGTTGACGCAGGCCGGGGTGGCTTCCCGGTCTACTCCGGGCGTTAGCCCCTTCTCGATGCCCTGGTCAATTCTCTCCATGCAGAAGTTGCATTTAACCACCGTGCCCTCCTGGAGGGGATAGAGCTCCCGGCCTTTACGCTCAAGCTCGGTCGGCTCTTGGTTCCCGTAGTACCCTTTTGACATGGTTTCCCTGGACAAGAAGGTGCGCCGCTGGTAAGGGCAGGCTATCAAGCAGTACCTGCACCCGATGCACTTGTCGTAATCCACCCGGACTATGCCATCTTCCCTGATTTCGGTGGCCCCGGAGGGACAGACCTTCTCGCAGGCCGCCTCCTGGCAGTGATTACACAGCACCGGCAGGAACTGCTTTCTTACGTTGGGGTATGTCCCCACTTCTCCGGCCACGCCCCTGCCCCAGAAAACTCCCGGTGGCAGGTGGTGCTCGGCCTTACAGGTGACCACGCATCCGTAGCAGCCGATGCACTTAGTCAGGTCGATTACCATTCCCCATCTCATTTCGGTCCTTCCCCTTTCTTGGATACTTTTACCTTCACCGTGCTTTCAATGTTCAGGCTTATAGGGCAGACGTGCTCCAGGTCCAGCGGCTGTATGCGGTTTATGCACGGGCCTTTTCCCCTGGCCAGAGGCTGTCCCCTGGCCCATTTCCCTGTCCCTATAGACATGGCCACGCACCGCGGATGTATGCCTTCAATGGTATGAACCATCCCCTCCAGCCTGCGGCCGCGGACACTCTCCACGTACACCTCGTCCCCGTCCTTTATCCCTTTCTCTTTGGCGGTCATGGTGTTGAGGAGAATGTGATACAGATAAGGATTGGTGTCGCTTACTTCGGCTATCCAGGGGATGCCGTGTGTCCAGGTTGAGCAGTGAAGCGGGTCGGTGAAGGTGACCGTGTACAGGTCAAACGAATGGTCGCCTTCCTTGAATGGCACCGGTGGAGTCCAGCTTATCAGTGGCGTGAATTGCGCCCAGTCCAGCTCAATGCCCCGGGGCTGGCAGATGGCCCTGGTCTCCTCCTCCTGGTCAACCAGCCATTCCAGATAGATATGCGACCTGGCATCTGCAAACTGCCTCCAGTAAGTCTCCTCCACCCTCTTGGGCCAGCTGATGAAGCCATGCTCCTTGAACCACTCTATATTGTGCTCCGGGCCGAACTTCTGCTGGAGCAGGCGGTCAACGGTCTCCTCCCAGGAACACCTGTCATCAGGACGGAACAGGTCGGGACAGCCGGCGAACCGGCAAAAGTACCAGTTCAGCGTCTTGTTCCATTCTTCTCTCATACCCAGCCTGTCCACCAGCTCGATAATGACGTCGGGGCAGGCCCTTCTCTCGTACATGGGCGGCACCACCGCCTGCCGCAGGCGGTATTCGTTTGGCTCCAGGTGAGGAGGCCAGGCGTATGCCCAGTATTCTGACTCCATTATGGACATGGACTCCAGGGCATGGCAGTCAGGCAGGACTATATCGGCAAATCCTTCGGTGGTCTCATTGTGATAGATTTCGGAGACGGCCAGGAAGGGGACGCTCTTGAGGAAGGCCGCTACGTCTTCTATATCGGCGGTATTCATAGCCAGGTTACCGCCAAAGCCGAACATGGCTTCCACCTGGTAGTCTATGCCCAGCTTCTGGTACAGCTCCGCCGAGTCTCGAGCCAGAGGCCATGGCGAGAAGTGAGGGCTGGTGGGGAAAAGCTCCGCCAGAATGAGCGAGCCGGGCAGCTTTGGTTTCTCATGCGGCCATTCCGTCATGCCGGGGGCTATCTCGGCGCTGATGAAGCCGTCCTTTCCCGCCACCGGTTCGTACCGGGGGAAGCCGGTCCCGGGATAGCCCAGAAGCCGCCCCTGCGCCATGCCGCTGGCGCCGCCGACGGCACCGGCCGAGCCGACCAACTGGTTGAGCAGGTCGACGGCAAACCAGGTGTGAAAACCATTGGTATGCGCCGTGGCCGCCATATAGGTGGCCGCCGCCGCTGGTCGGTAGGGCAGCTTGAACCCCTGAATCTCAATGGTGCTGCCTATCCTGGCGTTCTCGCCGAACTCGGCGGCTATCCGCCTTATGATGGCCGCCGGTACGGTGCTTATCTCTGAAGCCCGCTCCGGCGTATATTGCTTGAGGTGCTCCCGCAGGGCAGCGAACACCGGGCGGCATTTCACCCCGTTTACCTCGAAGCTCCCTTCCAGGGCAGGGCCGGCGACCGGCTGCTTCCAGTTTTTGGCCCTGCCATCGGCGGCGTCCCACATCAGCGGCTCGCCGCCGTCGTCCCGGGCATAGCGACCATCTTCTTTTATCAGGTAGGAAGCGTTGGTCTTCTTCTTGAGGTACTCCCGGTCATATATGCCCAGCTCGTTGACCAGGACGTTGGCCATGGCCAGGCAGACGATGCCATCGGTGCCGGGCAGGATGGGCACCCACTCGGTGGCCTTGCCGCCG
>JACQON010000020.1 GCA_016202545.1 Chloroflexota bacterium | reverse complement strand
GGTAACAAAAGTTACAATTGAAGAACTTCTTCTTTAGTATAAAATATGCATCAAGGTAACAAACTAGTACTTTGTTACCTCATTACACCTTCTAGCGTTTCGTTCAGCAAGGTTCGGTCTCATAGATTGCATTACTAAACAATCGGATATAAAATCTATTCAGTTAGATGACCGACAGCATAGCGAGTGCCTCAGACCGGGCTAAGAGGAGAGAAATGGGTAAAATCATCGCCATAGCCCAGCACAAGGGCGGAACGGGGAAGACTACGACATGCATTAACCTGGGGGCAAGTCTCTGCGATATGGGCAAGACCGTTCTAGTTGTTGACCTTGACCCGCAGGCCTCCCTGACGGTCAGCTTGGGCATCAATCCTTTGCAGGTTGAGAAATCTATCCACCAGGTCTTAGTTGACCCCAACGTGGATATGAAGGACGCTATATTAAGGAGGCCAACTCTCAACTTTTTCGTGGTTCCATCTCATCTGGACCTGGCTATGGCAGAATCAGAGTTGGTGGGAAAGATAGGGCGCGAGAAAGCCCTCCACAAAAAGCTGGCTCCCCTAAAGGAAGATTTTGATTATATCTTCATTGATTGCCCTCCTACGTTGGGCATCCTTGTTGTTAATGCGCTGGCAGCTGCCGATAGTGTCCTCATACCCATCCAGTGCGAGCCACTTACTTTTTATGGCGTGAAGCATCTCCTACAGATAATTAACCTCGTTAGGGAAGAGGTGAACCCCGCTCTTAAGATAGAAGGCGTGCTCAGAACTATGTATGATAGGAGGACGAAACTGAGCGAGGAGGTCTCTGACAGCATCCAGCAGACCTTTGGAGACCTTGTCTTTTCCACGATAATATATCGGCATGTCAAGTTTGCTGAGGGACCGGTTCATGAAATACCAATAAATTTCTACGCCTCAAGGTCGGCAGGGGCTGACGAATACCGGAATCTGGCAAAGGAGCTTCTTATCCATGAAACCCAGAAAGCCTGACAGAAGCGTTTCTAAGATGGATGTGCTCAAAGATATCAGAGGGCTACTGTCCGCAACAAAAGAGCGAGAGGATTCAGCCGAAGCTCGGTTAAGAGACGAAGAAGGCTTAAAAGCTGAAACAGCCAGGCTTGAGGAACAGATTAGATTTTATAAGGAACTGGTTCAAAAGCAGCAGGATGAGCTACACAGGCTAGAAAGCGAGAAAAAAGAGCTTGCCGCCAAGTTGAACATGCTTTGCTCCGGTCAGGACAAGCCCATGTCTCCTAGAGCTGAGGAGTTATGTGAGGAAATTGCCCAACTTGAGGCAAGGAAAACCGAACTATCTTCAGCCTTGTCTCAAGTTGATGGCTTGCTTCAGCTTAAGGTCAAAGAATTATTGAAGCGAATAGCTAGGCTTTATCAGGAGGCTGGCCAGGGCGAGATAGCCATAGAATTTAGAAGGGCAGGCGACGAACTGGAAGATGTTGAGAATTTCGCCTACTTTCTGCGAGCGCTACTCGAGCAATAACGAGTCCTCTTGGTACAGCTAACCTGAGGGGGCGGGCGCTGAACCAACGCTGTCTACAGTTAGTTGCTGCACTTTTGCTTGAAAAGTGTGATTTCGAGCATAAAAAAGGCTTCTCCCCAGCCATAGCACTGGAGAGAAGCCCTAGAATCGAAATCTAGCCCTGTTGCGGACTTATTATGAGGAATTTATCATCGGACTCTCGTGAGGAATAAAGAAGGGCAGATTCCTCCCTTTCTCCTCTCAAATATAGGATATAAGCAGCCAGGCGTCAGTCCCACCGAAGTGGACAAAAACTCGATAAATAGATAATCAGGGCGCAGCGTCTTCTTAGCCAACGCTCCGAGATTGCCAGCAGTAGCCATTGACTTAGAGTCTTCATCGCATTACAATTTGTTCAGAAAGGAGGCAAGCGGCCTCCGCCTTTTCTCGACCCTGAATGGGGTTCAGGTGGTCGGCGGTTCAAATCCGCCCACCCCGACATCCGACCCGGTCAAAGTTAAGCAGCAAGCTCTAAGCTCTCCGTGCGGATGTCTTCAATGACAGGGTGAGTGCCAGGCCAGCCATGGCCAGCAGGACGCAAATGAGAAAGACCCCCTGATAGCGTCCGGTGGCGTCAAAAATATAGCCGGCCATGACCGGGCCGATGGCTGCTCCAATGAAGTAACCAACACTGATAAAGCCCAACAGCGCTCCCAGCTCTCTCAGGCCGAACAGCGCAGGCGCTATCAGCGCGCCGGTGAGGGTTAAACCCCCGTAGGGGAAGCCAAAGATAACCGGGAAAAGGTAGAGCATCCACGGCTTGCTGGCGAGCAGCAGCCAGAGCAGGGCAATTGAAAGCAAGATGAAGTTTGCCGAAACAGACAGCCTTGGACCTAGCTTGTCGCTGGCGAAACCAGTTGCCAGCCTTCCGGCGATGCCCAGCGCCCCGATGATGGTCAGGCTTGATGCTGCCGCTGCCGCCGAAAGCCCGACGTCTGTAGCGTGGGGTATGAAATGAACTATGGCAACCTGTATATTGAAGCCGGAGCAGAAAGAGATGGCGCAAAGCGTCCAGAACTGCCTGGTTTTCCGTCCTGTGAAGGATGCCCTGGCCGCCGGGACTGTCTTGTTCAAATCACCGACCACGCCGCTTTGTGGCAGACCTGCCACCTGGCTGGGGTACTTTAGAAACTGCGCCGCCAGAGGGAGCAGCAGCGCAGCCAGCAGCCCGACAATACCCACCGAGGTACGCCAGCCATAGCTGGAGAGCAGTTGAGTTACGAGGGGCGGCACAGCAACGGTGCCCACACCTACTCCCGATATGACGATACCAATCATCAGCCCCGTTTTTTGCCTGAAACTCCTGGCTACGGTGGATACTAGCGGGGCATAGGTGCCGCTAGTGCCTAGGGCTATCATGACTCCGTAGAGCAAGTATAGCTGCCACAGGGCAGTTATCTGGGAGAGCAACAGGTGGCCCAGGCCAAAAGAGAGCCCGCAGAATGTCAGTATAATCCTTGGGCCAAAGCGGTCGGCCAGTTTGCCCATGACTATGCCCAACCAGCCAATCGTGAGCACGGCAAGGGCGTTGGCCCCGGACATCATCACCCTCGTCCAGCCAAATTCCAATGATATCGGTTTAAAAAGAGCGCCAAAGCTGTAAAAGGTCCCCCAGACGACTGCCATGATGAAGAAGGCACTTACTATCAGCTTGTACTCGTGGAGGAGCGTCTTGATTCTACCCAACGCAGCTTTCAGCCTTTCAGATACGGAGCCACCCGGCTATCACGGCAATAAACGCCGCTTTTCTGTCTCCGAACAGTATCAGATAATTGTCTTTTATATTATACGGTACACTGCTGGGGAGGCAAATTGATTTATGGTCAGGATATCATTGGGCCGAGCCATGCCGCGGCTTACGCCCGGGCAGGGGGAGCCGAGCAAAGAGAGGGAGCCTTAGCTCCCTCTCTTTGGATTGCTCTCTCCGCTGTCATGTGCCAGCTCAGGAGGGCATGACGCCTCGCTGCAGGGCACATAGCGGATTACCTCTGTCAGGTGCTTTAGCCCCAGCTTGCGCATCATGTTGGCACGGTGCAGCTCAACGGTACGGCGGCTGGTGTACAATCTATCGGCGATTTCATTATTGGTCGCACCTCGAGCTATCATGTGCAGCACTTTCCGCTCCCGGGCGGTCAGTTTTTCTGTGTTATCGCAGGCGTGGTATGCGCGGAGCGGCAGGTACGAGAACGGGCGATAAAAAATGGGCGGTAGAGGATTTGAACCACTGACCTCTGCGATGTCAACGCAGCGCTCTAACCAGCTGAGCTAACCGCCCACCGTGGCCAACTTAATTCTACGTTTTGCACGCCGGGCTGTCAAGGATTTCAGGCGCTCAGGGAAGCCGCCATCTTGCCCATTTGTCCTTGTCAGCCTCTCCGTTATAGGCCAGCTTGGGCGTTACCCCTCTGGCTACGGCAGCCGCCAGGACTGCCTTGGTTATATCACCGGGAATAAACGGCAGCATGCCCATCCCCAGCAGGGCAATGAATCCAGCATACGTCCCCTTGGTCAGCCCGAGCCACAACCACAGCCATGCCAGGCCGGGGATGTAAATCAGGACGAAGTTGGCCGCCAGCATCAGTATCAGCATGCTGGTGAAGCTGCGTGACCTGATATAGCTATCGGTAAAGTGACCCAGGAAGAGGGCGGCCAGGATGAAGCCGATAATGTACCCTCCGGTAGCTCCCACACCGCTGGCCCAGCCGGAAAACCAGGGGACTCCGGCCCAGCCCAGCCCGGCATAGATGGCCAGACTGGCTCCTCCCCACCACCTTCCCAGCAGCACGGCGGCGATAAATACGGCAAAGGTCTGCGCCGTAATCGGCACCGGGCTCCACGGGAGAGGGAACCTCACCTGTGCCATGAGACCGACCACCACCGCCATACCTACGGACAGCGCCAGCTTCTTTGGTACGCTGAGCCCATACCGCCACCTGAAAACATCGTACTTCACCTGGTTGACTCTAGCGGCTAACTCCACATTCACCTCCTACAGTGCTATTTGAGACCGGGGACTGGTCACGCCCCCGTTCCGCTTCATCGCCGGGATAACGGGCTTGCTAAGCTATTACTTTAGCAGATGAGAGACGAATAATCAATAACCCGCTGGCTTCGACAATTGCGCTTAAGACTTGCGGCTGGTATAATACCGTGATAGATGTTCATGATGCGCTTCGTTTTATACCCAGTGATTTACCTTTCTTTGGGGGGCAAATCTGTGAAGTCTTATCGGCAGAGCTAGAAGTTCAGCAGTGATTGATAATAGCCGGGTGATAATTGAAGATGACAAGTTGCAGGTAATGCGGCATTCGGCATCCCACGTAATGGCCGAAGCGGTACAGCAACTTTTCCCCAGCGCCAAGTTTGGCATCGGACCGGCCATTGAAAATGGCTTCTATTACGATTTCGACCTGCCCCGCTCGCTGACCCCTGATGATTTGCCGCTGATTGAAGCCAGGATGAGGGAAGTTGTCGCTTCAGGCGCGCCCTTCGTCAGACAGGAGATAACCAGGGCGGAGGCGCGGCGGCTATTTGCCGACCAGCCGTATAAGCTGGAGCTGCTCGAGGGAATCCCCGATGAGAAAGTCAGCATATACCGGCAGGGGAGCTTCGTTGACCTGTGCCGCGGTCCCCACGTGAGCTCTGCCGGAGAAATCAGTGCCTTTAAGCTGGTCAATATCGCCGGCGCCTACTGGCGAGGCGACGAGCGCCGGCCCATGTTGCAGCGCATATACGGCATCGCCTTTGACAGCCAGGAGACCCTGGATGAATACCTGAACAAGCTGGAAGAAGCGGCAAGGCGCGACCACAGGAAACTGGGTAAAGAGCTTGACCTGTTCAGCATTCATGAAGAAGCCGGACCGGGCTTGGTCCACTGGCACCCCAGAGGAGCGGCGATACGCCGCACCATTGAAGATTTCTGGAAGAGCGAGCATGACAAGCGGGGCTATGACATAGTCTATACCCCCCACATTGCCAGGCTTGACCTGTGGAAGACCAGCGGACATTGGGAATTCTATCATGACTACCTGTATAGCCCCATAGAGGTGGAAGGACAGCAGTATATCATCAAGCCCATGAACTGCCTGGGGCACATCCTGATGTACAAGACAAAGCTGCGCAGCTACCGCGAATTGCCGGTCCGCTACGCCGAGCTGGGCACCGTCTACCGCTACGAGCGTTCAGGAGTGCTGCACGGCCTGTCCCGTGTCAGGGGGTTCACCCAGGATGACGCCCACATCTTCTGTCCCTTTGACAAACTGGAGGACGAGGTGGCCGGGGTATTGGAGCTAGCCCTGTTCATGATAAATACCTTTCGCTTCAGCAACTACCGGGTGATGCTCTCTACCCGGCCCGAAAAATATGCCGGCACTATTGAGAAATGGGAGGAGGCAACAGGCATTTTAAAGCGCGCCCTGGAGCGCCAGAAGATAGCCTTCGGCATAGACCCCGGGGAAGGGGTATTCTACGGGCCGAAGATAGACATCAAATTTGAAGACGCTCTGGGCAGAGGATGGCAAGGCCCGACCATTCAGGTGGACTTCAACCTTCCGCAACGTTTCGACGTCACCTATATCGCCGAGGATGGCAAAGAGCACATGGTGGCCATGGTGCACCGCACCGTGCTGGGCAGCATGGAGCGATTTCTGGCCACGCTGATTGAGCACTACGGGGGCAATTTCCCCATCTGGCTGGCGCCAGTCCAGGTGAGAGTTATCCCGGTGGCAGACCGGCACCTGGAGTACGCTCGCAAGGTTGAAGCCGAACTCAGAAGTGAGGGCATACGCGCCGAAACCGATGCCCGTGCCGAAAGAATAAACCTCAAAATTAGACAGGCGCAGCTTGATAAAGTACCATATATGCTGATAGTAGGGGACAGGGAGGTGGCCGCCTCCTCGATTTCGGTCCGCCTGCGCACCGGCGAGCAGGCTGCTTCCCTGACGCTTGAGGGTTTCAAGGAGACCATTAAGTCGGCCATAGCCGATAAGACCGAGGAGCTGTGGTTGTAGTTTGATTAGCTCCGAGAAATATGCTATAGTTTTCTTCTATAGCATGTGCGCTTGCCAGAGGTGAGTAAGGACATAATTAAACAGCTTCGCGTCAACGAGAGAATCAAAACGAGGGAAGTTCGCCTGGTAGGGGAAAAGAGTGAACAGCTGGGTATCATGCCTCTTTACCAGGCATTGGAAATCGCCAAGAAAAGCAATCTCGACCTGGTCGAGGTAGCGCCTACGGCGGTTCCACCGGTCTGCCGCCTGCTTGATTACGGAAAGTATAAGTACGAGCAGACCAAAAAGGAGCGTGAGGCCAGAAAGAGCCAGAAGATTGCCGTCTTGAGGGAGATTAGAGTTCGGCCCAAGATTGGCGACCATGACTTGGAGGCTAAAACAAGGTCAGCCAAGAAGTTGGTGGAAGGTGGAGACAAGGTCAAGTTGACGGTGCTGTTCAGAGGACGTGAAATAACCCATCCTGACCTTGGCTGGAAATTGCTGCAGAGGATGGCGGAATCGCTCAAGGAGGTGGCCTCTGTAGATGGGCATCCGCTTTTAGAAGGCAAAAGGATGCATATAATCATGTCGCCAGTCGTCCAGAAGGCTAAGGCGAAGGAAGAAACGGAAGGTTCTTAGGATGCCAAAACTGAAGACTCACAAAGGGGCGCAACGCCGTTTCCACATCACCGGCAGCGGCAAAATCATGAGGGTTCAAGGTGGCAAGAGCCATTTCCGCCGGCGAAAGGCGAAGCGGACAAAGCGCCTTTATGACGAGACCATACCGCTGAGCCCCAGCGACCGGGCCAGGATAAAGAAGCTGCTGCCCTACGGTGTTTAACCAGAAGGAGGAATAGCGTGCCACGAGCAAAAGGGGGCGTAACCACCCGCCGTCGCCACAAGAAATTACTTACCTTGACCAAGGGACACCGGGCAACCAGGCATAACCTTTACCGCCGGGCCCGTGAGTCCATGCTCCACGCCCTGAGCTATGCCTACTTTCATCGTCGGGAGCGGAAGGGAGACATGCGGCGACTGTGGATTTCCAGGGTCAACGCCGCCAGCAGGGCCAACGGCCTGTCTTACAGCCAGTTTATGAATGCCCTGAAAAAGGCGGGGGTTGAAGTCAACCGCAAGATGCTTGCCGACATGGCAGTCAAAGAGCCCCAGTCCTTCGAGCGCCTGGTGACTATTGCCAGAGGCGAAATCCAGGGCTAAAACCATTTGGAGCGAACCGGCCAGCAGCGCTGCCCCCGCCAATACGGTGGGGGCTTTTGTTAGACGCGAGTCCCTCCGATACACGGGCAATCCTGCACCATGCCGGGACTCCTCATAGATAAGCGCGAGTTTTCTATGCAAATAGCCAGGACGACGACTGACGTTATCGCCAGAGGAATCGGCTTCGTGGCCAGGCAGAAGCGCGACTGGAAGCTCACCGCAGCGCGGAACTCCCTGGACAGGTTCTATTATCAGATGGTCTTCCCCTTTCAGTCCATTTACACGATTGGACTGGGGGCCAGCGCTACCCAGTTGGGCATAGTGAACAGCGTGGGGATGGGCGTTGGCAGCCTGCTGGCTCCGTTCACCGGATGGCTTATCGACCGGATGAGCGTGAAGAAGATTTATCTTGCCGGCGTGAGCCTTTTCGCACTGTCATATCTCATCTACAGCGTGGCGCAGAGCTGGACGGTCATTATCATAGCCATGATAGTGTACTGGCTGGGCTACAATGTCGCCTGGCCATGCTGCACCGTCATCTGCGCCAATTGTCTGGCGGATAGGGACCGGGCCACCGCCATGAGCCTGTGCGAGACCTTTGCCTGGGGAGCGATGGGTACGGTCAGCCCCCTGCTTGGCGCCCTGCTGGTCACCAGCTTTGGCGGAGTCAACGTCAGCGGTATCAGGCCGCTGTTCTTCATCACCTCCGGGGGAACTGTCGTGACCTTCCTCCTTTTGCTTACCCAACTGTCCGGCCAGAGCTGGGGAAAGCTGGGCCACGCCGGGACCAGCTTCTTCAAGGACACCCTCCAGGTATTCAAGTACGGGCGCAATTTGAAGCGGTGGGTGGCCATTTACTCCGTGACCTACCTGCCATACGGAATGCTACTTCCCTTCATCTACGTCTTTGCCCATGAGGTCAAGGGGGCTGAACAGTATGTGCTGGGGGCGATGGTCACCGGCATGGCGTTGACCTCCCTTCTCGCCGGGGTGCCGTTAGGCAGGCTGGCTGACAGGATTGGACGGAAAAAGGTACTCCTTTTGCTGGCGCCCGTCTTTTATGCCGCCAATCTTTTGCTCGTCTGGGCACCTAGCCACGCCTTTCTCATCGCTGCCGGTGTCCTTGAAGGCGCCTTCATTGTCTCCCTGTCCACCGCCGGGGCGATGACTGCGGAGCTCGTTCCCGCCGACCAGATGGGGAGATGGCAGGGAGTGCAGTTTCTCTTTATCGGCCTGGTCACGGCTATCGGCGCTTTTCTCGCCGGAGTTATCTGGGACTCAATCGGCCCGGCATACCTGTTCTTGTCCGTCATCGCGCTGGATGTTCTTATCAGGATACCCCTCCTGCTGGGGATGCCGGAGACGCTGGGGCTGCGGTTGGTGGCGGAATAGCACCGGCGGCAACGCCGGGCGCACGGATGGGGCTGCCGATTGCTCTCCGCCGGTTTTCTTGACCCTACCAGGACGATGGCCTATAATCAAAGACAGCTAATCCGAGGCGTGTCATGCTGGAGCGACTTCAACAGTTAGAGTCACAAGCGCAGCAGGAGCTAGAAGGAATCGCCAGCGCCAGGGACCTGGAGTCCTGGCGGGTCCGCTGCCTGGGTAAAAAGAGCCAGCTAAACGAGCTCCTGCGCGGCCTGGCCGCATTGCCTCTTGAGCAGAGAAAGGCCGTCGGCGCCCACGCCAATGAGCTCAAAGCCCGCCTTGAGCGCAGCCTGGAGCATAAGAGGCAATTGCTAGCCCTGGAGCGGAGAGAGCGGCTTCTTCGAGTTGAAGAGACGGCAGTGGCACTGGGTGACATCACCCTGCCCGGGCGTCCCCTCCCTCTGGGCCGCCTTCATCCCATCACCCAGACTCTCGACGAGATACGCGAGATATTCACCTCCATGGGCTTTCAGATGGTGGAGGGGCCGGAGGTGGAATGGGACCGTTACAACTTCGGGGCATTGAATATACCCCCGGAGCACCCCGCCCGTGACAGCATGTCATCATCATGGATTGACTTTGAGACTGATACCGGCCAAAGGCCGATGCTGCTGCGCACCCACACCACCGCGGTAACCGCCCGGGTCATCGAGACCATGAAGCCGCCGATAAGGGTGATTGAGCCGGGCAGGGTGTACCGCTACGAGGCCAGCGACGCCACCCATGTGCCTATGTTCCACCAGGTTGATGGTCTGGCGGTGGACAAAGGCATCACCATGGCCGACCTCAAGGGGACGCTTTACGAGTTTTCCCGCCGCTTTTTCGGCGAAGACAGAAGGGTGCGCTTCCGCTGCGACTACTTCCCCTTTGTTGAGCCTGGCGTTGAGATAGCCATAGAGTGCTCGGTCTGCCGCGGCGACGGCTGCCGCCTCTGCGGCGACTCCGGGTGGATAGAAATCCTGGGGGCGGGCATGACCCACCCTGAGGTGCTGCGGCGGGGCGGCATCGACCCCGAGGTCTATACCAGCTTTGCCTTCGGCATGGGCGTTGACCGCCTGGCCATGCTCCGCTATGCCATTGACGATGTAAGGTTGTTCTACGGCAGCGACCTCCGATTCTTAAGGCAGTTCTGATTAGGTCGAGGGAAGAGATAAATGAACACCAATGCTCTTTATTATGGTGATAACCTAGTCTGGCTAAGAGACCACCAATACTTTCCTGACGAATCAGTTGACCTTATCTATTTAGACCCGCCATTCAATAGCAAGGCCGACTACAATGTCTTGTTTAATGAGCCGGGTAAGGGTGGTAAATCGCAGGCTCAGATTCAGGCTTTTGACGACACATGGGATTGGAGTAGCGAAGCGTCAGAAATTGCTCTGAATGAACTGGCAAAAAATAGACCATCAACTGCTGAGTTTATTTCATGGCTCAGTAGACAAGGCAAAATCCAAGAAAGCATGGCTGCCTATCTGTCTATGATGGCGGTCAGGCTGGTTGAATTGCACCGTGTTCTTAAACCGTCAGGCTCTTTATACCTGCATTGCGACCCCACCGCCAGCCACTACCTAAAATTGGTGATAGACCAGATATTCGGGGCTAAAAACTTCCGAAATGAAATTGTGTGGTGCTATAGAGCTGGAGGAGTTCCTAGAAAAGGTTATCCAAGTAAGCATGATACGCTTTTCTTCTACACAAAAGGCAGAGATTTTACTTTTAATCACGAATACGTGCCTTATACAGAAGGCACTCTAAAAAGAGGGTTAACAAAAGTAAAGGGAAAGTATTTTGATAAGGGACTTAGACCAGAAGGAACGCCAATTCAAGATTGGTGGAGCGACATTCAGAAAGTTCTTAGCCCGACCGCAAAGGAGATGCTTGGTTACCCCACGCAGAAACCGGTTGCGCTACTGGAGCGTATTATCAAGCTTAGTTCTAATGAAGGTGATATTGTGCTTGACCCCTTCTGCGGTTGTGGCACTACAATTGATGCCGCCCAGAAACTTAATAGACGCTGGCTCGGCATAGACGTTACCTGGTTAGCAATTGACCTTGTTGAAAAGAGATTAAAAGATACCTACGGGGCCAAGATTACCAGCACTTATGAAGTTCACGGCAAACCCTATGATATGGCTTCTGCTGAGGCATTGGCAAATAAAAGTAAGAAAGAATTTGAAATCTGGGCTATTAGTCTGGTTGGTGCTCATCCCAGAGAGCATGATGGAGGCGTGGACGGCATCTTTGGCTTTGTAGAGCAGGATAAGAAAACCAGAACTATAATAGTCCAGGTCAAAGGTGGCGATGTACTTAATCCAGGGATGGTAAGGGATTTAATAGGTACAGTCAAAAAAGAAGGGGCTGCTATTGGGTTGTTGATAACTCTTAAAGAGCCAAGCGGTGGGATGAAATCATTAGCGGTTCATTCCGAACCTTACCAGTCTGAACTTTATGTGAAAGAATATCCTAGTATCCAGATTAGAACCGTTGCCGAGTTATTAGAAGGTAAAACTTTTGATTTACCACCAACTCAAAGCCTATTCAAGAAGGCTCAATTAGCTAAGGAGAAGGCACAACAAAGTCAGGTATTTTAGTAGAAATCTCTAAGATTTAAGTTACTACCTTAAACTAAGACCTTCCGAAAGGATATTAGTGCTGAAAAGATGAAAGTCTCGCTGAAGTGGCTCCGTGAATATGTAGATGCCGCCCTGCCTGCCGCCGAGCTGGCCAGGCGGCTGACCATGGCCGGCATCGAGGTCAAAGGTGTGCAGGTCATCGGCGGCGACTGGGATAATATCGTCATCGGCCAGACAATAGCCGTCGACCCTCACCCTGACGCAGACCGCCTCAGACTGGCTACGGTAGAGATGGGGACAGAGCGATTGACCGTGGTCTGCGGCGCGCCCAATCTCAAGCCGGGCGATAAAGTCGCCTTCGCCCGTATTGGCGCCCGGCTCATTGACTCCCGCAGCGGGCAAAAGTTGCCCCTGAAACCGGCCAAAATACGCGGCGTGGTATCCAGGGGGATGGTCTGCTCGGAAAAGGAGCTGGGCATTTCTGATAACCACGAGGGAATCATGGTCCTGCCTGCCGGAGCGCCGGTGGGAATGCCGCTGGCGGACTACCTGGGCGATGCCATCTTCGACCTGGAGGTGACCCCCAACCGCCCTGACTGCCTCTCCGTCCTGGGGGTAGCCAGGGAGGTGGCGGCGCTGACCGGCCAGAGGTTATGCTTGCCTGAGCTCAGCTACGAGGAGGCGGGGGCGCCAGTTGAGGGACAGGTATCGGTGGAGATTGCCGCTGCTGACCTGTGCCCACGGTATTGCGCCAGCCTGGTCACCGGGGTGAGCATAGCCGAGTCTCCCGAGTGGATACAGCGCCGGCTGCTGGCATGCGGCATACGCCCCATAAACAACATCGTGGACATCACCAACTACGTGATGCTGGAATACGGCCAACCCCTGCACGCCTTTGATTATGATAAAGTCAGGGGCAGAAAGATAGTTGTGCGCCGGGCCGCCGCCGGGGAGACTATCGTCACTTTGGATGGGGTGGAGCGTACCCTGACCGGTGATATGCTGGTCATCGCCGATACCGGGCGGGCGGTGGCCCTGGCCGGTGTCATGGGCGGCGCCAACAGCGAGGTGACCGGGCAGACTAGCTCCATACTTCTGGAGGCTGCCAATTTCAACCCGACCAGCATTCACCATACCGGCGTGGCGCTGCGCCTGGCCAGCGAAGCCCGCACCAGATTTGAGCGGGGCATCCGCCCCGAACTGGTGCTGCCCGCCATCAAACGGGCTACCCAGTTGATGGTGCAGCTGGCCGGCGGCAAGGCAGCCCAGGGAGTGATTGACCTTTACCCCGTCCTGGTGGAGCCAAAACCCATCGGGCTATCATTGGACGAGGTGAAGCGGGTTTTGGGCGTCGAGCTTGGGCTTGACCGGGTATCGGCAGTCCTGGACTCGCTGGGCTTTGAATGCAGGGTAAGCTCAGCTTCGGAGGTCCGGGCCACTCCTCCGTACTGGCGGAGCGATATTAAACTGACGGTTGACCTCATCGAAGAAGTGGCTCGAATCATCGGCTACGATAGCATCCCGACCACCATGCTCAGTCAGCGGCTGCCCAGTCATGACCCGGCGCCCATCATCGGCCTGAAGCGAAGAGCAAGACATGTCCTGGACAGACTCGGCTTTCAAGAGGTAATCACATTTTCCCTGACCGGTCTGGAGACGTTGAAAAACCTGTCGCCGGAGTCTCACCGCGTTGAGCCAGTGCCCATACGTGTCGCCAACCCGATGACGGCCGACCAGGAGTACCTTCGCCCTACGATGAAGGCAGGTCTCCTCGCCGCCCTGGCGGCAAACCGGAGGCACGAAGACGGCAGCATCAGGCTGTTTGAGCTGGGCCGGGTATATCTGCCCGGTGGCGACGGCTTGCCCGATGAGCCTGAAGTGGTATGCGGCGTGCTGAGCGGCCCCAGGCAGGAGACGTGGTGGCGCGGCAACAGTGAACCGCTTGATTTCTTTGACGCCAAGGGGATGGTTGAGGGCTTGCTCCGGCGACTGGGGACAGCCGCCGGGTTCGAAGAGGCTCAGGACGAGTGCTTGCACCCTAATCGTCAAACAGCCGTAGTGATAGGGGACAGGCGGCTGGGCACTGTCGGTGAGGTACACCCCAGGGTGCTGGAGGCTTTTGAAATCCAGGAAGCCGCCTGCCTTTTTGAAATCAACCTGACCGCGCTGTTGCCCTTTGCCGCTGGCCGCAGGCTGTACCAGCCGGTACCCCGCTTCCCGTCTGTGGTCAGAGACCTGGCGCTGGTGGTTGACATCAGGACGCCGCACCAGCAAGTCATGAACGTGCTCACCAGCTTTCCACTGGCGGAGAAAGTCGTCCTTTTTGATGTCTACACCGGCGAGCAAGTCCCGCCGGGCAAGAAGTCCCTCGCTTACCGGGTCACCTACCGGTCCGAGACCCATACTTTGACCGATGACGAGGTCAGCCCGGTCCAGCAGAAAATTCTGGACAAACTGTCCACGGAGCTTGGTGTCACCCTGCGTGCCTGAGACCGGCCGGTACATCGGGCGGCCCCGGGTGCCACCTTATCCGCCGGGGGGTATGACCGGCCCTCGTTCTTTTGCCGGTACGACAGGTTGTTCCGCTGTCCACTCGTCACCCAGCTCGGCGCGCCATTGCAGCATCTCCCGGCGGAAGGATTCGTAGTCCTTCTGGATGATGTCGTACGCCCTGAGGTTTTCCAGGGCTACAGCGCCGAGGTTGGCGACCGTTTCGGCAAAATTTATGTCATCCCTGGTAAAACGGTACGGCTCCGCGGTGTACACCCTTACCACCCCTATTACTTCTCCCCTCAGTTTCATGGGGACGGAAAGGATAGACGCAATGCCTTCTTCCCTGGCTTGCTCCCGATACAGCACCCGCTCGTCCTCGGTGGCATTAAGAACGGCTACCGGCTTGCCTTTCAGTGAGTCGGAGATGCTTTTATCGGCCCGTATCGGCCCCTTTCTCAGATACCGGTCGCTCAGGCCGTAGGCAACGGTGTGAAGCAGTAGCTCCCTATCCGGTGTCAGAAGCATCATGGAGCAAGCCTTCGCCCCCATGGCTTTTGCCACGCTCTCGACGATAGAGTGGAGCAAGGACTCGGCGGTACGCTCAGAGTTCATTATCGAGGCTACCTGGTACAAACTCTGATAGTAGTTTTTCTCCGTTTTCTTCATACCTGCACCTCCTGTACTTCGAGATACTGCTCAGTTTTTAAGGGGCATGGGATTGATGAACTCCATCCCGTATCATAACTATAATATAGCACAGAAACAACCTACCTGTACGTTTGAGGCACTAGCGGCCTTGTCGCAGTCCGTTTTCTGGCAATTGGCGCCGGCAGCCGAATTTGAAAATATGGCGCTTTTGAGCTATAAATATAAGGGACTTGTATTATCACTGAATCCTTGATTGTGTTAGAAGGGACTTAACTTTGACCAAAAAGAACAGAGAAAAGCCAGCGCGCCAGCCTACCAGGCACCAGCTTTCCCGGTGGCAGCAGCAGGAAAGAAGACGGCGAATTTTTCTTGCCTCAGGGCTTTTTATCATCGTGGCTGTTCTAAGCGTCATCGGGTGGGGGTGGTATGTCAACGAGTACCGTCCTCTTCACCAGGTGGTACTTAACGTAAATGGCGTCAAGTTCAACATGGACTATTATGTAAGGGCGCTGAAATTCTATGGCGCGGGCGTGCCTGCCCAGAGCTTGACTTATCTGACCAACCAGGTAACCAGGACTATCGAGCAGGGAGAGCTGGCAAAGCAGGCGGCCGTGAAGCTGGGAATCAGCGTCAGCGACCGGGAAGTTGACGAGAGGCTTAAAGCTTACAAGCCTCCTTTAAGCAAGGACTACCGGGAGCTTGCCAGAGCCCAGATGGTGATAGATAAGCTGCGAGACGATTACTTTGACAAGATGGTGCCCACGGTTGCCGAGCAAAGGCAGGTGATGGCCATGTTTCTGGAGAGCGAAGGCCAGGCGGCCGAGGTCAGAAGCAGGATAGAGGCCGGGGAGGACTTCGGTGAGTTGGCTGGTAAGCTCTCCCTGGACAACTTTTCCAAGGGCAGGAAGGGCGACCTGGGCTGGAGCCCCATGGGCGTCCTTAACGATATGCTGGGCAGCACGGTTGTCGAGGGGCACGTTTTCAGTGCTGGACTGGGAGCAGTAAGCCAGCCGGTACCAGACCAGGACAAGACCAAAAACGTTGGCTACTGGCTGGTGGAGGTACTGGAAAGGAAAGAAGAGGCAGAAGCGGTCAGGGTGAGGGTGATGTTGCTATCCAGCGCCGAGCAAGCGGAGCAGGTCAGGGCCAGGCTGGAAGCCGGTGAGGACTTTGCTGTTCTGGCCAAAGAGCTATCACAGCACGAAGCATCAAAGGACAAGGGGGGAGACTTCGGCTTGGTGAGCGCCGGCACCATGCCGACGCTTGATGAATTCCTTTTTGACGCCCCGGCGCAGCCCGGGGCAATCAGCCAGCCCGTACGCGATGAAGCGGAGGTGACCAGGGGCGGTTACTGGCTGCTGAAAGTGGTGGCCAGTGAAGACAACAGGAAGGTTGATGACGAAGACCGCACTTTGCTTGAGACCAAGCTTTTGAGGGACTGGCTCACCTCGCTGCTTGATGACGAACAGAACAAGGTCGAGAGCTTCTTGGACCGGGCAAAGACGGATTGGGCGGTTTCGCGCGCGGTGCGGGAGCTGCAACCGGCCGGGAGGTAGTATAAGTGGGTAAAAGCATCGGAGTCGGGTTAATCGGGTTTGGCGTAGTTGGTGGAGAGGTAGCCAGGGTCTTGAGCGATAAAGCCAAGGTCTTAGCTGCGCAAGTCGGTTGTCCCATCGTCCTGCGTAAGGTAAAGGTACTGCCGGCGGACCTGAAGCGTCCGCGGGCGCGGCAGATGAATGCCGGGCTGTTTACCACGGACGAAGATGCCTTCTTCAATGAACCGGGGATAGATATAGTGGTTGAGGCCGTAGGCGGTGAAAACCCCGCCTTGAGCTATCTGGAAAGGGCTCTTTCCGGCGGCAGGCACGTGGTTACTTCCAATAAAGAGGTTATCGCCAAGCACGGGGCGAGACTGCATGCCCTGGCCGGGCAGCACGGGGTGGGACTGCGCTATGAGGCCAGCGTTGGTGGTGGCATCCCTCTCATTGCCCCCTTCCAGGATGACCTGGTGGCCAATAAAATCAGCCGCATCTACGCCATAATCAACGGCACCACCAATTACATCCTTACTAGGATGGCAAAGGAAGGGGTGGACTTTTCCTCCGCCCTTAAAAAGGCCCAGGAGCTGGGCTACGCTGAAGCCAACCCCAGGAACGACATCGAAGGCATAGACTCCACCTATAAGCTGGCTATCCTGGCCTCTCTGGCCTTCCATGCTCAGGTCAGGCCTGAGGACATCTACCATGAGGGGATTTCCCGCCTGGGCAGCCGTGACTTTCGCTACGCTCGGCAGTTGGGTTTTGCCATAAAGCTGCTGGCCATCGCCAAGGAGGAGGACGGCTCGGTTGAAGTGCGGGTCCACCCGGTCTTTATCCCCGAGGACTCTTTTCTGGCCAAGGTTGACGGCGTTTACAATGCCATCCTGGTCGAGGGCGACCTCATCGGCAAGGTGCTTTTCTTTGGTGAAGGGGCGGGTGCCCTCCCCACCAGCAGCGCGGTTGTGGCCGATGTGGTGGCGCTGGCGCAGGATGTGGTCCTCGGTGTGCGCTGTAGAGCGGGGTGGAGGTTGGAAGCTGGCAAGGTCATCAGGCCCATGTCTGAGGTTGATACCAGGTACTATCTGAGGATGGTCGTGGCTGACCAGCCCGGCGTATTGGCCCAGATTGCCACCGCCTTCGGCGACCACCATATAAGCATAGCATCGGTAATTCAGCATGAGGCTGATAGTGCCGCCCAGGCTGCCGAGATTGTCATCATGACACACCCGGCCAGAGAGGCTTCGATGCAGCAGGCACTTGGCGAGCTGGAGCATCTGACAGTGGTCAAAGAAATAAGCAATTTCATCCGGGTGGAGGCGTGATAGAGAGGTGAAATCAGGAGTTCTGGTCAGGTATGGAGGCTTCCTCCCCATCACTTCCGGGACACCGATGTTTTCGCTTGGTGAAGGAGATACCCCCCTGGTGAGGTGCGCTGCGCTGGAGAAGGATATTGGCTGCGGGGAGCTGTACTTTAAGCTGGAGGGATGTAACCCCACCGGCTCGTTTAAGGACAGGGGCATGGTGGTTGCCGTGGCCAAGGCATTGGAAGGCGGCAGCCGGGCGATAATATGCGCCTCCACCGGCAACACCAGCGCCTCGGCGGCTGCCTATGCCGCACACCTGGGGCTTACTGCGGTCATTATTGTGCCCGAAGGTAAGATATCCCTCGGCAAGCTGGCCCAGGCCGTTGTTCACGGGGCCAGGATAGTCCCCATCACGGGGAACTTCGACCACGCTCTCCGGATAGTGCGGAGCCTGGCCGAGAGGCATCCGGTCACCCTGGTGAACTCGGTCAATCCCTACCGTATCGAAGGGCAGAAGACGGCTGCCTTTGAGATTATTGACAGCCTGGGGTATGCCCCGGACTATCTCTTCATACCGGTCGGCAACGCTGGCAACATCACCGCCTACTGGAAGGGCTTTGTGGAGTACCATCAGCTCGGTAAGGCGAATGCCAGGCCCAGGATGATGGGCTTTCAAGCTGAAGGGGCGGCGCCAATTGTTCGGGGGCATGTTATCGAGCACCCTGAGACCGTTGCCTCAGCGATACGAATCGGCAACCCGGCAAGCTGGCAAAAGGCGGTGGCTGCCCGCGATGATTCTGGCGGCGTTATTGATATGGTCAGCGACGATGAGATTCTGGCAGCGTGTCGTCTGCTGGCTGCCAGGGGCGGTATCTTCGGCGAGCCGGCTTCGGCGGCTTCCCTGGCCGGTCTTCTCAAGCTTTCACGCACGGGGATGGACTTCTCGCAAAAGAGGGTAGTGTGCGTGGTGACCGGCAGCGGCCTTAAAGACGTCGATATCGTCTTGAAAGACGTTGAACCGTTTGAGGAGGTTGCCGCTGACCTGGCCGCTGTGGAACGGGCGCTGGGCTGGAGTTAGCCGTGTTGAGGGCTTGAGACCGGGGTCAGAACTGGTTATTGTGCAAATCGTGCAAGGAGGGCGATAGTGGTTGACGAAGCTAGAATCAGGAAGGCGGTGACTTCAATGGTCAAGGCTATCGGGGACGACCCGGATAGAGAGGGATTGGCGGGCACTCCGGCGCGTGTGGCTGAAATGTATGCCGAGCTTTTTCAGGGGGTTGGCCGTGACCCCAAGGAGGAGCTGTCCGTAGAGTTTGAGGTGGGCCACCGAGAGATGGTTATCGTGAGGGATATCCCGTTTTATTCCATGTGCGAGCATCATCTGCTGCCATTCTATGGCGTGGCCCATGTGGGCTATATTCCCAACTCCACGGGGCGGGTGGTCGGCGCCAGCAAGCTGGCCAGGGTGATGGAAATCGTGGCCAAGCGCCCCCAGATTCAAGAGAGGATGACAACCCAGATTGCCGATGCCATTATGGAGGGAATTAATCCTGATGGCGTGGCCGTGATTATTCAGGCGGAACACCTGTGCATGATTATGCGCGGCATCAAAAAGCCGGGAAGCGCCATTGTCACCTCTGTCCTCAGGGGAATCTTCCGCAGCCGCTCCGAAACCAGGGCGGAGTTCTTCTCTTTGCTACAGGGCAGATGATGATTCCGTCGCCCGCAATAGCTGGCTCACTATTAGTCTGATGATGGGAGTGGACGGGGTTCTTGGAGCTCCATTTCCTTATTGCAGCAGCTAACAACCCCCTCGCCGGCTTTGGTGCATAACGTCTCGGTGCCACAATTGGAACAGCGATACCTCTTACCTAGCTGGTTTGCCATTAAACAATTACCTCCGGCTCGTGGGCTGTTCTATTTTTTCTGCTCCGTGGGTTGGCCGCAGCAGCTCAGCGTGCCCTCGCCACCCTTGGTGACTATGAACTCGGACCCACATTTGGCGCAGCGGTATCTCTTGCCCACTTGATTGGCCATATTCCCCCCTTTTTTACGATAACACGATATTATAAGCTACGGTGAGAGCGGGTGTCAAAATCTGTGTTACCCGGGTGCCAGCATCGGTTGCTTTACCGTCAAGGCGACTGCTCCGCCAGCGACCAGGAATACCATTACGATGACGAAGGCGATGAAGTAGCTGCCGGTGGTATCGAAAATGAACCCGGTGAAGTATGGGGCAAAGGCTCCGACGAGCTGGGCGAGGGCGCCGCTGATGCCGATGAGTTCTCCCAGCGAGCGCGTGCCAAAGAAATCGCTGAGCATCCCGACCTGGCTGGGTATCCTTAGGCCGTGACAGGTGCCGTAGAAAAAGACGAAGCCATAAAGCATCCATTGAGCTTTCATAAACAGCAGCCACGTTACCGACAGGCCCATTCCAAACAGGGCAAATGCCAGCACTTTTTGCCAGCCTATCCTGTCTGAGAGGAAGGCGGAGGCCAGTCGTCCGGTGATGGAAAACGCACCAATGAGACCCAGGGCTGCGGCTGCGGCAGTGGGGGAGACGCCGGAGTCTATGGCGTAGGGCACCAGGTGTACCGACAGGGTGCCAAAGGCGAGGAGTCCGGCGCAGAGAACGAAGGTTATGCTGAGAAAGGCAGGCGTGATGATGGCTTTTCCTGTAGTCCAGCCTTCGGGCGCGGCCGATTTCGGCGAAGCGCCTTCTATCTTGGGTCCGGCAGACGTGGGGCTTGGCCTGATTACCAGCGACGCCGCGGCGATGATGACGAAAAATATGATGCCCATAATAAGGAAGGCGTTTCTCCATCCGTAGCTGAGGACGAAATAGTTGACCAGCGGCGCGAAAATGGCTCCGCCCACGCCAACGCCGGTAACGACTATCGCCAGCGCCAGCCCGGCCCGCTCTCTTTTATAGAACCAGCGTTGAACGGTGGATGTTGGTACTGACCAGGTAGCGCCCGAGCCCAGACCGGCAAGGGAGAGAAAGATGATGAGCTGGTTGATGCTGTATACCCGGCTGCACAGGGAAATGCCAAGTCCGGCTACCACTGCCGTGACCATGAGGATGGGGCGTGGGTTCCACCTGTCGGCGAGCCTGCCGCTGGTCACTGCCGAGATGCTGAAGCCGATAAGAAAAGCAGTGTAGGCCGAAGATACGGTAGTCCGACTCCAACCAAATTCGGCTTCCAGTGGCTTGAAGAAGACGCCGAATGCCCAGAAGCTTTCCCCCAGGGTAAGAGCTACGGCAAAGCTGGCTGCCACCACCAGCCAGCCGTAGAACATACCTGAGCTTAGCTCTCGATGATAAAGCGCTGGCATTTTATGCTAGCCGCACGGCTTATCCTGAGAGAAGTACATAAATACATGTCTTGAGGAGAAGCTATGCTTTCCCCTAAGCTTGGCCTCACCTGAGCCGGCTGATTGCGCCGCTTTACAACTGCACGTAGCGCCCTTTGTCCACATGCAGGCAGACAAAGGTCTCGGTATCACGCATCCCTTCTACAGAGGATACCTCTTTTTGCAGGAAGTCGGAAAGGTCATCAGCAGAGTGGAACTGTGCCCAGACCAGGATGTCAAATCGCCCGGTTGTTGTTGAAATCCATTTTATCTCTGACCTGTTGACCAGGGCTTGTGTCGCCTGCTCTACCTTGTCATGGGCGACGTCGAAGGCGATTACCGCGCTTAGAGGGAAGCCGAATTTGGCAGGGTCAACGACTGCCACGATGCGTATAAGCCCATTTTGAATCAGCCTCTTTACTCTGCGCCTTACAGTGGCAGCGCTTACCCCCAGCTTTTTGGCCAGAGCCTCGCTTCTCTGGCGGGCGTCCTGTCCTAAAAGTTTGACTAAGCGCTCATCAATTTCGTTTTTTCTACCGGCCATGGTCACCTCCGCTCACTATTATATTCTTATCCAGGCAATAAGGCAATAGGGCAACTGTTGGTGAAGTTCAGCGGGGATCTGGCGCAGACCTTGTTCCCTGACTGCCCGTCAGTCCGCCGAGGTACTTTCTGACCTCTGCCTGTGACACGACATCGGCATACTTGGCATCCATGTCGAAGAGGCTGGACTTGTGGCTAACTTCAGCACGGTCAAAGGTACATTCTTCAATGACCGCCACCCTGAAGCCGTAGGTGGCGGCATCGACTACCGACGCGCGCACACAGCCGCTGGTCACGCCGCCGCAGACAAGTAGTGTGTCCACGCGAAGGGGAATAAGCAGGCTCGGCAGGGTGGTGCCAAAGAATATGCTGGGGGCGTCTTTGTAAATGATAATGTCGTCAGGCATAGGGGCAATCTGGCCTACGATTTCAGCACCTTGGCCCGTGTGTTCGGGGGAATAGCCGCGGGTGTTGTCCCACTTGCGTAGCAGCGAGTGCGGCTTTTGCGGTTCTCTGGAGTAGATTACGGGGATTCCCTTCTCCCGTGCCAGGGGCAGCAGGGAAGAGATATGCTCGATGGCCCTCCAGCCAGCTTCGCCACAGCTATTGGGGAACCGCTTTATGGATTCCAGTATCGGCTCCGGCCTGTCGCCCACGAAACTGTAGGTGACATCGATGATAACCAGCGCCGGTCTCTCGCCGAAGCCCACCCTTTTCCCGTAGCCGGCCCGGGCGTAGACTTCCCTATCATTATTCCCTGGCAGCGCATCCAGTAAATCATCCCAGGCTGGCATTGTTTCCTCCGTTTCGCGGCACATGAATCGTCATCTTCGGCGGTTGGGCGGAGTTTAGCACAGAGCCACATGGTTGTCAAGCCGCCCCATTAACTGGTTCTTATGCGCCTTAGTGTGCCACTTGCCAAAAAGTGCTATACTCCTTACCAAAGAGGCGGACAATGTTAAATAGAGTCCGCCTCGTGGTAGGGAGGCTAGAATTATGCGACAGTCGTGGCTTAACCCCAATATCGTTG
>JACQON010000019.1 GCA_016202545.1 Chloroflexota bacterium | reverse complement strand
GTCCCACTCGTGTATTGTTCAAAGAACCTGATGCTCCTGAGATTGCGCTGAAGTGCGACATGTGCGGTGATGAGCCGCTGCCGATGTGCGTCAAGTGGTGTATGGCCGGCGCCCTGACCTATGTTGAAAGGGAGGAGGAAGACTAGGGGGTGGTGGAGGTAGTCAGCCCTTTCCAAGAGGGCATTGAGGCCGTAAAAGAGGCGGGTGGGGGAAGCTTCAAGCTCTGCTATCAGTGCGGGATGTGCAACACCGCCTGTCCCTGGAACACTGTCACCACCTTCATGATACGCCGGATGGTGCGGCAGGCCAATTTTGGTTTCCCTGAGATAGAAGGCGAAGACGTCTGGCTTTGCGCCACCTGCCGCAACTGCGTGAGACGGTGTCCCCGGGGAGTAGAAATAATAGACGTGTTCCGCTCCTTGCGGCGGATTGCCCTTGAGTGGGGCATCCTGCCCGAAGGCATCCGGCGGGCAAGGGCGAGCCTGGCTGCTGAGGGCAACCCCTGGGGAGAAGAGCGGCGAAAGAGGGCGGACTGGGCGGAAGGCCTGCCCGTAAAGACGTTCACTCAGGGCACCGAGGTCCTATATTTCCCCTGCTGCGTCAATAGCTACGACCCGCGACTAAAGAAAGTAGCCGTAGCCACCGCTGACATCCTGAACAAGGCGGGGGTGGACTTTGGCATCCTGGGTGCCAGCGATAGCTGCTGCGGGGAAAGCATCAGAAAGATAGGCGATGAGGAGCAGTTCCAGCGCCTGGCCAGGGAGAATATCGACAACTTCACCCGCAGCGGGGTCAAGAAAATCCTGGTCTCTTCCCCTCACTGCTACCAGTCCTTCAAGAATGAGTACGGCCAGTTGGGCGGCGATTTTGAGGTAGTCCACATCTCACAATTCCTGGCCCGGCTCTTGAGTGAAGGCAAGCTCAAGTTCACCAGGCCGTACAACAAGAAAATCGTCTATCATGACCCCTGCTATCTGGGGCGGCACAACGGCATATACCATGAGCCGAGACAAGTCCTGAAGAGCATACCCGGCGTGGAGCTTATGGAGTTTGTTGACTGCCGGGAGGAGAGCCTCTGCTGCGGTGGAGGTGGGGGAAGGATATGGACGGAGACTCCAAAAGGACAGAGGTTCTCCGATATTAAGCTGGAGCAGGCCGTCCAGATGGGTGCCGCGGAGTTAGTTACCTTCTGCCCCTACTGCATCCTCAATTTCGAGGCCAGCCGGCTGGGCCTGGAGAACAGCGATGTCATCGGGATTAAGGACATCGCCGAAATCGTCCAGGAATCAATCTG
Source organism: Chloroflexota bacterium (assembly GCA_016202545.1). GTDB lineage: Bacteria > Chloroflexota > Dehalococcoidia > Dehalococcoidales > JACQON01 > JACQON01. Next base: position 12,356 of record JACQON010000019.1, on the reverse strand, counting down.
ACCGCTGTCGAGGTGAGGGAAGAATGGAAGAACGGACTGAGAGTCGTGTCCCCGATAACAGGATAGGGGATGTTATGGTTATCGGCGCCGGGGTTAGCGGCATACAGGCGGCCCTGGACCTGGCCGGCAGTGGCTTCAAAGTCTACCTGGTGGACAAGGAGGCGGCCATTGGCGGCAAGATGGCGCAGCTCGATAAGACCTTTCCCACCAATGACTGCTCCATGTGCATCCTGTCACCCAAGTTCATCGAATGCTTCAGGCATCCCAACATCAAGCTGCTGACTTACCACGAGGTGGACGGGGTCGAAGGCGCGGCGGGGGACTTCACCGTGACCTTGACCAAGAAGCCGAGGTATGTGAAGGACGACCTGTGTCTGGGCTGTCCCACCTGCGTGCGCTATTGTCCGGTGAAGATACCAGACAAGTATAACCAGAACCTTTCCTCGGTGAAGGCAATTTACCTGCCTTTTCCTCAGGCGGTGCCCAACGTGTTTGTCATCGACCGCGAGGCGTGCCTTTTCTTCCAGAAGAAGTGTAAGTCGTGCGTCCCTGCCTGCCGCAATAAGGCCATAGATTTCTATATGGAACCGGAAAAGGTGGAGGTCAAGGTGGGGGCCGTAATCCTGGCGCCGGGCTACGAGACCTTCGACCCCAGGCTGAGGGCCGACTACGGCTATGGGCGGATGAAGAACGTGGTAACCAGCCTTGACTTCGAGAGGGTAGTGTGCGCCAGCGGCCCGTATAGCGGCGAGATATTGCGCCCTTCTGACAGGAAGCACCCGAAACGGATAGCCTGGCTCCAGTGCGTCGGCTCCCGGCAGGTCACGCCCGGCGGCAACAGCTATTGCTCCGCAGTATGCTGCATGTACGCCACCAAGCAGGCTATTCTGGCCAAGGAACATGATGCCGGAATTGAAGCCACCATCTTCCATAATGATATTCGGGCTTACGGAAAGGACTTCGAGCGTTTTTACCGCCGCGCCGCCAGCCTTCCCGGCGTCCGCTATATCAGGAGCTACGTCACTATGGGAAAAGAGCTGCCCAACGGGAATGTGACCATAAAATATTCCTTTGATGAGTCTGAAGTCAAGGAAGAGGAGTTCGACCTGGTGGTGCTGTCGGTAGGGCTGACCCCGCCGGCAAAGGTAGAGGAGCTGGCCGGTAAGCTCTCCATTGAGCTGAATCAGCATCAATTTTGCAGTACCGATGCCCATAATCCTTTGAAGACGTCCCGTCCGGGGGTCTTTACCTGCGGCGCCTTCCAGAGGCCTATGGATATTCCGGAGTCGGTGATGTCCGCCAGCGGCGCTGCCGCCCTCTGCGGCGAGCTTCTTGCTGAGCGGCGCGGCCAGCTGGCCAGGGAGAGGGAATACCCTCCGGAGCGGGATGTTTCAGGGCAGGAGCCCAAGGTAGGCGTCTTTGCCTGCCGCTGTGGCACCAATATCGGCAGCGTTGTTGACGTTCCGTCTCTGGTCCAGTACGCCTCCAAGCTGGGCAATGTCGCCCATGTCGAGGAGAGCCTGTATGCCTGTTCCGCCGACACTGCCAAGCATATTGCCGAGACCATCAGGGACAAGGGCATCAACGCCGTGGTGGTCGCCGCCTGTACTCCGCGGACGCATGAGTCCCTGTTCCAGGATACGCTGCGCGAAGCCGGGATTAACAAGTATCTCTTTGTCATGGCCAACGTAAGAGAGCACTGTTCTTGGGTGCACGCTCGTGAGAAAGAGATGGCGACTCAGAAGGCCAAGGATATAGCCCGGATGGCAGTAGCGCGGGCTGCCCACTTGCAGCCATTGGAGGAGCTTGAGGTGCCGGTAAGCAAAAGGGCGCTGGTGATAGGAGGCGGCCTGTCAGGGATGACCTGCGCTCTCAGCCTGGCTAATCAGGGGTTTGAGGTCCACCTGGTGGAAAAGGATAGCCGCCTGGGCGGGATGGCTCGCAAGCTCCATTTCACTCTGGAGGGGATTGATGTCCAGGCATACCTGCGCGACCTTATACAAAAGGTCGGCCAGCACCCCTTGGTACGCGTGTCCACCGGCGCCACCGTTATCGGGACTTCAGGCTATGTGGGCAACTTCACCACCAGGGTGATGTCTGAAGTCGAGGTTGAGGAAGTCCAGCACGGCGTGACCATCATCGCCACCGGCGCTGAGGAATACCGCCCCTCGGAGTACCTCTACGGCCAGGACGATAGGGTACTGACCCTGCTGGAGCTGGAAGAGCGAATCGCCGGCGGCGATGCCAGTGTGGCCGGCGCTCAGAGCCTGGTGATGGTGCAGTGCGTGGGCTGCAGGGATGAAAACAGGCCCTACTGCAGCCGGGTGTGCTGCGGCCAGGCCATCAAGTGCGCCCTTAAGCTCAAAGAGGTAAATCCCCAGAGGGATATCTACATCCTTTACCGCGACATGATGACGTACGGGTTTAAGGAAGACTATTACCGGGAGGCGGCAGACCGGGAGGTGAAGTTCATCCGCTATGAGCCGGAGGACAAGCCCCAGGTGGAGGCTGTCGAAGAGAATGGACGGAGCGTGCTGCGGGTCACCGTGACTGACCCGGTGCTGGGCAAAAGGCTGGCCATAGACGCCGATATGCTGGCTCTGGCGGCAGCCGTGGTGCCGTCGTCTGCCAATAACGATATATCACGGCTGTTCAAGCTGCCGCTGAACCAGGACAATTTCTTCCTTGAGGCCCATGCCAAGCTGAGGCCGGTTGACTTTGCCGCCGATGGAATTTTCCTGTGCGGGACGGCCCACTATCCCAAGGATATATCCGAGGCTATCAGCCAGGCCTACGGGGCTGCCGGGCGGGCCGCCACCATCCTTTCCAAGGATACCATTAAAGCCTCCGGCGTTGTCGCCGAGATAGATAAAGAGAAGTGCAACGGATGCCAGCTATGCGTCCAGGCTTGCTACTTTGGCGCTATCTCCTTCAATGAGCAGCTCGGCGTTTCCGAAGTCAATCCGGTGCTGTGCAAGGGATGCGGAAACTGTGCCGTGGTCTGTCCGTCCAGGGCATGCCAGGTGGAAGGCTTCAGGGATGGGCAGGTGCTGGCCCAGGTAGAGGCTTATGTGTAGCGACGGGGCCGGAAATTTCTGCGGGTGATGTAGATGGATACTGCGGACGGGAAAAGGTTTGAGCCTAAGATACTGGGGTTTCTGTGTAACTGGTGCTGCTATGCCGGCGCCGACCTGGCCGGGGTGAGCCGGCTTCAATACCCGCCTAATATCAGGGCAATCAGGGTGATGTGCTCCGCCGGGGCTGACCCGGCGTACGTCATGAAAGCGCTCCTCGGCGGGGTTGACGGGGTGTTCATCGGGGGTTGTCATCCCGGTGAGTGCCACTATACCTCCGGCAATTACTACACCCGCAGAAGGGTAGCCATGCTGAAGAAGCTCATGGAAATCCTCGGCCTGGAGCCGGAAAGGCTGCGGCTGGAGTGGGTCTCCGCCTCGGAAGGGGCGCTTTTCGCCGAGGCAATCAAGGACTTCACTGAAAAATTAAAGAGCCTTGGCCCCAATCCATTGAAGGTCAAAAAGCGGCCCGGGGCGGTGGTCGGGGTGAAGAGGTCTTAGGACTTGATGGCTAAATGCGCTGAAGTAGTCCAGGATATCCTGCGCGGCATGCTGCGGGAGAGGTTGGTAGACGAGGTGGTGGCCTTCGGCCGGGGGCTGACCGGCTCAGACATCCTCCCGCTGTTTATCACTGATGAGCAGGACATTGACCGGATAGTCACCACCTCCTATTGCCCTAGCAGCCTGGCCAAACTGGTGGCCAGGTACGGCGACAGGAATAAGAAGATGGCGATAGTGGTCCGCTCGTGCGATGCCCGCGGGCTGGTGGAGATTGCCAAAAGGCGGCAGGTGAAGCCGGAAAACCTTTACCTGGTCGGCATTGAGTGCTACGGGGTGGTCAGGGAGAAAAGGGGAGAAGTCTACATCTTCGCCGACAAGATGGAGGTGGATGGAGAGATGATGCCGCTGGATGAGGCGGCCCTTTCTCCCAATTGCCGCCGCTGCGAGTATCCTGTACCGACCATGGCCGACATAAGCTGCCGGATTGAGCCTGAGGGCGACTGCCTGGTCACCGTCAACACGGAGAAGGGCAAGGCGATGCTGGCCACAGCCAGCGTGCCCGTCCAGGATGCGCCCCCGTCAGATGTGGCGGCGATAAAGGAAAGGGCGGCACGGTGGCAGGAGAAGGACTTCGGCGATATCAAAAGAATGGAGCCCGGGGAAAGGCTTGACTACTGGCTGTCCCAGTTTGACCGGTGCATCAAATGCTATGGCTGCCGGGATGCCTGTCCCATCTGCGTCTGTAAAGAATGCTGCCTTGAGCCGGACCGGGGGCTGATAAAAGGGGGAGAATATCCGCCGGAGACGCTGTTCCACGCCGTCAGGCTGACGCATGTTGGAGAGAGCTGCGTCAACTGCGGCCAGTGTGAGGCGGCCTGCCCCATGGAGATACCGGTCTCCAAGCTGTACCACATGCTGTCCAAAGAGGTCGGCTCAATCTTCAACTACGAGCCTGGCCTTGATATAGATTCGCTGCCGCCGGTTTCCATGGTTGACGAGGAGGACTTGCTGAAAACGGGGGTTGACTTTGGTTAGATTTGTGCCTACCATCTGCCCTTACTGCGGCGCTGGCTGCGGCATTCTCCTGGTGGCCGGGAACGGGGCGGTCGTTGATACCAGGCCGTGGTCTGAGCACCCGGTGAGCGAGGGGAAGCTGTGCATCAAGGGGTACAATGCCCACGAGTTCATCTACCACCCGGACAGGCTTAAAACGCCGCTGATAAGGGAAGGCGATTCGTTCAATGAGATAGGCTGGGAGCAGGCCATAAAGCTGGTGGCGGGGAAGCTGAGCGAAACTCGCGACCGGAATGGGCCGGACTCCCTGGCGTTCATGTCTTCGTCCAAGTGCACCAATGAGGACAGCTATTTGCTGCAGAAGTTCGCCAGGGTGGTCATCGGCACCAATAACATAGACCAGTGTGCCAGGCTATGTCATATGTCCACCGTTGTCGGGCTGGGGGCTGCTTTCGGTAGCGGTGCCATGACCAATTCCATAGCCGATATCGAGGAGGCCGGCTGCGTCTTCATCATCGGCTCCGATACCATGTCCCAGCATCCGCTGGTCGCCCGCAGGATAGTAAAGGCCAGGGAAAACGGGGCCAGGATTATCCTGGCCGACCCCCGGCGAATACAGGTCTCCAGGTTCGCTGACATGCATCTCAGGCACAAGCCTGGGACTGACGTCGCCTTGCTCAACGGGATGATGAAATACATCCTGGAGCGCGGGCTGGAGGACAGGGATTTTATCTCCCGTAGGACTGAGGGTTTTGAGGCGCTCGAACAGGCGCTGGCCGACCTTTCCCTGGACGAGGTGGAGAAGATAACCGGCGTGCCGAAGGGAGAAATCGAAGCCGCGGCCCAGCTTTACGCTGAGGCGGAGGCCAGTTGCATCATCTATGCCATGGGGATAACCCAGCATACTACCGGCACGGATAACGTCCTGTCCCTGGCCAATCTGGCCATGCTCACCGGCAATATCGGCCGGCCAGGGTGCGGCGTGAATCCGCTGCGGGGACACAATAACGTTCAGGGCGCCTGCGATGTCGGTGCTCTTGCTGAGTTCCTGCCCGGGTACCAGGCGGTGGCTGATGAGCAAAAGAGGAAAGCGGTGGCGCAGGCGTGGGGTGTGGCCGAATTGCCTGCCTCGCCTGGCTTTACTGCGGTTGAGATGATGAATGCCGCCGTAGAGGGCAGGGTCAAGGCGATGTACATAATGGGCGAAAATCCCATGGTCTCCGACCCCGATATCGGCCACGTGGAACAGGCGTTAAACGCCCTCGATTTCCTGGTCGTCCAGGACATATTCCTTACCGAGACTGCCAGGCTGGCTGACATTGTCCTGCCGGCGTCATCCTGGGCTGAGAGAGACGGGACATTCACCGGGACAGACCGCAGGGTGCAGCGTCTGAGGCAGGCGGCCGAGCCTCTGGGGCAGTCCAGACCGGACTGGGCGATAATCTGCGAGCTGGCCGGAGAAATGAAGGCGGGCGATAGCTTTGCCTTCTCCTCCACGGCGCAAATATTTGATGAAATGAAGAAAGTGACCCCTCAATATGCCGGGATGAGCTTTGCCAGGTTGGAGCAGCCGGCGGGGCTGCAGTGGCCCTGTCCCAGGGAAGACCATCCCGGGACCTCCATTCTGCATGTTGAGCAGTTCACGCGGGGAAAGGGCAAGTTTCATCCCGTGGTCTACCGGGCAGCCGCCGAGAACCCGGACAAGGAGTTCCCCTTCATCCTCACTACGGGGAGGATTATGTCTCAGTGGCATTCACGGAGCATGACCGGAAGGTCGCCCACGCTCAACGCCGAGTCTCCCGAGGGATATGTGGAGATAAACCCCGATGACGCCAGGAAGCTGGGGGTAGCCGATAGGGCTATGGTGGAGGTGAGGTCGAGGCGGGGGACGGTACAGACGCGTGCCAGGGTGACCGACAGGGTCGCTGCCGGGGTGGTATTCATGCCGTTTCACTTTGCCGAGGCAGCCGCCAACCGGCTGACCAATGCCGCCCTTGACCCGGTGGCCAAGATTCCGGAGTTCAAGGTCTGCGCGGTCGCCCTGAAAACGGTGAAGTAGACGTAGAAATACTCTGGACGGCCCAATAAGGACTGTTCATTTTTGTCCCCGGACGACTTTTTGAGCCAGCCTGTGGGTGCTACCGGTGTGGGAGCCTGTGTGACAGGACATTGCCGACGAAGAAGGTAGCCGCTCCGGCCAGGAATAGCAGGCTCAGGACGACCAGTTGAAGTCCGCTGACGAAGCTGTAAGAAGCCGGTATCACGAACAAGACGAGTAGCCCCGCTACCAGGCTCAAGATGGCGGTGAATGCCCCCACCGTGGACACGGTGTTGCGCTTGCCAATAGGACTCTGCATGGTTCGACCTCCTTTTTTATTTTACCACTGTTGAAAGCTTAGCGTTTTTCTTTCCCCCACCCTGGTCTCCTCCGGCCATGGCGGCAGCAAATGGCTCAAAATGAAGAAGGCTATAAAGGGGAGCGTCATGATGGCGGCGGCGACCAGTATTCCATCCAGCCCGAGCAGGGGTGGGGTATAGCTGATGAAGCCTCTCAGGCTTTTTGAGAGTAGTTGTCCACCTATGACCACGTTCCAGCGCATGGCAAAGACACCGGCCACCACCAGAAAGGCCGAGACGAACCTGAAAGGCGTCTTGATATTTTCCTTCAGCCCGCTCAGCTCAATGAATCCGATAATTAGCAGCGGCAGGACCGAACCCAGGACGAACTGAATGCCGAGATAGCTGACGGCTATCTTCTCGGTTATCAGTTGGTGGACTATCCCCCAGCTTTCCTCGGACTCGTACAGCATGGTAAAGACCTCCAGCCCTTCCAGGACCAGGTCCAGGCTGAGAAAGCCCCACAGCCACAGGGTCATGGAGCGCAGACAGCCGTGGTCGAGGGGCATCCGCCTGATTTTGGCGACGACGATGTACATGCCTATCAGCAGGGCTATGCCGGAGACCACCGCTGACATGAGAAAGATGACTGGCATAAGTGAGGTAGACCACCACGGATTTGCCTTTACCGCGCCGAATATAAAGCCGACATAGCCGTGAAGAAGGAAGGCGGCGGGGACGCCGATGGCCGCCAGCGCCTTGATGAGCTTCCGGTCAATGGACAGGGCCTCTTCCGATACATCGTATACGCCGAGGGCGAGGACGGAGTAAATGGTCTTCTTAATGCCCTGGCTGGACAGCGCGTATCTGACGATGTCCGGCCTGAAAATGAGCCAGACCTCCCCGAGCACCAGGAGCAGGTACATCAGCCATATGTAGCCGAAGGCGGACATGGCCGATGTGAAATTGGGCGTCAGAAACATCTCCAGCCCTCTCTCCTGGTGGCCGAGGTGGACGATGAGAGGCAGCGGGGTTACCAGGAGGAAGGCCAGCGCCGTAATCAGGGAGAAGCGGGCAACCGGCTTAAGGCTTTTCATTCCGAACACGTGGTACAGGGATGAGACCACGAAGGCGCCGGCTACCAGTCCGGTGATAAAGGGGTAAATGGTGATGAGCAGGTCCCATTCCACCACGCCTTCGTTGGGGTATATGAACCCTTCCACGGCCTATTGCACTCCCTTCTCAAATCCAACGTAGTAAACTTTGGGTTCGGTCCCCAGGGTCGGCTTTAACACATAGACGCGCTTCTCGCTCAGCATCTTTCTCACCGGGCTGTCCGGGTCGCGCAGGTCGCCGAAGACCCTGGCACCTACCGGGCATATCTCCACGCAGGCGGGAAGAAGTCCCTTGCTGATGCGGTGGTAGCACCAAGTGCATTTGTCTACCACTCTTACCTGGCCGAAGTGGGTGGAGGAGGCTTCCGGCAGCACATATCTAGCCCCGTAGGGGCAGGCCTGTATGCAGTACCGGCAGCCGATGCAGTGTTCCTGGTCAATCAGGACGACCCCGTCTTCGGTCCGGTAGGTGGCGTTGACCGGGCACACAGTCACGCACGGAGGGTTATCACACTGGTTGCACAGTTTGGGCACGAAGAAGCTTTTGCTGACGTCCAGGTTCTGATACTTTAAATTCATGGGTTCGGCAGTGAAGCCATCCCTGCCGGCGTTGGGAGAGTCCACGAAGACCTCTCCGTCCATGGTGAAGATGTATCTCTCTACCCAGGTACGGTTGTACTCAGGTTCCCAGGGCACTTTGTTTTCCAGCTTACAGGCTACCACACACCGCCCGCAGCCGATACATTTCTCGGTATCGCAGATGAACCCCCAGTAGCGCGTTTCCCAGTCGCGCTGGTCAAGCTGGGCCGCTGCCGCCGGATTGGGTGGTTCCTCCGTCCGAGTGAAGCTCCGCAGCAGGGACGGGACGCTGAGGATGAAGATTCCGCCCAGCAGGGTCTTCCCCCCATCCTTTATCAGCTGGCGGCGAGAGATTTTATTTCCCATCTTTATCTATCCTTGCTGGTGACAGCTCAAGCAGGTGGCGCTGGTGCGTCCGGCGTGATTTTCCGGGAAGGGCTTGATGCCGCCGGAGTTGTGGCACACCAGGCATTCGGCTCGACCGTCCAGGGTGTGGGGGACACGTGGCACTACTGTGGCCTTGATTACCTCCGGGCCATGGCAGGACAGGCACTGGGTACGCCCTTCCAGCGTGTGCGGCACCTGGGGCGGTGGCCTCAGCCAGGGCTCATGCTGACCGTGGCAGGACAGGCACTGGGCGCGGTTTTCTAGGGTGTGCGGCACCTGGGGCGGCATACCGGCCCTGGGGTCATGCGGGTTATGGCAGGTGATGCACTTGGAGTCTCCCCCCATCTCGTTCATATCCACCTGGGGGAAGCTGGCTGGGCGGGCAGTCAGCTTGGCATGGCAGGTACCGCAGAGCTCTCTTGAGGTATCCACCACCGGAAGCGCCTTTCCTTCAAGGTGTATATTGGCCGGGCCGTGGCAGTTCTCGCAGCTTACAGTGCGGTGGTCGCCCTGCTGCCACGAGGTGTAGTTGCTCTGATGGCACTGCGCGCAGGCGGGAGAGCTGGCATAGTTTATCGGTAGGCTGGCCCACTGCTGCTCGTTCTTCTGGGCGTCCCGCTTGTGAAAGCCGAAGTCTTCAAGGAAAGCGGGAACGGGCATCACTCTCAGCCCGATAAAGACGAACAGAAAGACGGCCAGGAGCAAGAATCCAGCTCTGATAAGGTGGTTCACTTCTTACTTTACCTCGCCCTCGGCCAGGCATGTTGCCGCGAAGCCCGTCCATTATTTATTCCTTGCCCTTATGGCAGGCCAAACATATATCGTTGGTTCGCCCGGCGTGGTTGGCTGGTACCGCGGGCGCCCCGCCGATGCCAGTCTGGTGGCAGGCCAGGCAGGTGGAGCGTCCTTCCAGGGTGTGAGGCACCTGGGGCGGAGCTGACGCCACTGGAGCTGCTTCCTGGGAAGGAGGCGGTGCAGTGGGAGTCGCTTCCTGGGAGGGAACCGATGTGGCCGGAGGCGCTTCCTGAGGTGTTCCCTCTGCCGGAGCTTTCATCAGGCTCATGATGTAAAGCGAGACCGCCTCTACTTCCTCGTGACTTATTGTGCCCAGATAGCCGGGCATGGCTGAGTCTGGCTTGGTTGACAGCGGGTCTTCAAGGTACTTATGCACCCAGCTTAGAGTTCGGCGCTCGGATAGACCGGCCAGGTCGGGGCCGATAGTCCCGCCAGTGCCGTTTATGGCGTGGCAACTGGCACAGCCCTGCTTCTGGTATAATATTTCGCCCAGCTCTATGAATTCGGCGCGGGCGGTGAGTGACGGCGGCACGCCCGCCATCCCTTCAATGGTCAGAAAAGCCACGGCGCCAATGACAAAGAGGCCAATGGCGGAAGCCAGCGGTCTCTTGATGAATCCCATCTTCTGGCTCCGGTCAAAGAAGGGCAGTAAGACCAGCACCATGACGGCCAGCCCGGGCACAACGATAGCCCCCACAACCTCCAGTTCGCCGGGAAAGAATTCTAGTGTTTTGAAAAGGAACAAGAAGTACCACTCCGGTCGTGGGACGTAGCTGGTGTCCATTGGCCTGGCCGTGCTTTCGTGGGCTGGTGGGAAGAGCACGGCCAGCGTCACCAGCACGGCAAAAATAATGAGCGTGACCACCGCTTCCTTAAAGATGTGCGTTGGCCAGAAAGTGTCCTGTGGTGGTTGGGGTTTAGCTCGTCCTCGCATGATTCTCTCTTTCCCTCAGTTCTACTCGGAGGCGAACAGGTGGCAGCCCGCCCCGCCTCCCGGGTTCACATCCTCTACCGCTGCTCAGAAGGGTCGGGAGATACCTTGCCTTCTTACTATAAAGAAATGTGCGCCAAGCAAAAGCACCAGCATCAACGGCAAAAAGCCGATATGGATAGCGAAGAAGCGAAGCAGAGTTGGGGCGCCGATTTCAGCCCCTCCCCTTACCAGCTTGAGGAGATAGTCACCGACAAACGGTACCAGACTTATCATACTGGTGCCTACCGATGTTGCCCAGTAAGACCGTTGCGTCCACGGGAGAAGGTAGCCGGTGAAGCTGAAGCCGAGGACTATTAGCAGAAGCAGGATGCCGACCACCCAGTTCAACTCCCGAGGGTTCTTGTATGCGCCATGGAAATAAACGCGCAGCATGTGAAGCACTATCATGACCACCACGGCAGTTGCCCCCCAGAAATGAATGCCCTGCACCAGCCAGCCCATGGTGACGTTGTTCATGATGTATTGTACCGAGTCATAGGCGTGGTCCGGTGACGGGATATAGTAGACCAGCATGAAAAGCCCGGTGAGGAACATCAGGACGATGATGAAAGCGGTGATACCCCCGAAGCAGTAGACAAAAGCCCTGGGGTGCTTGAGAGGGTTCACATGCTCCAGCACCGGATGGTTCAACTGGTCGCGGATGGTTTTCTTGATGGTGAGGCGTTTATCTATAGCGTCGTAAATTCTTCCCAGCATTTGCTCTTTGCCTCGAACTATATTTCAACCTTCTCAGGGATACCGGCTCGAAAATCCCTGTAGGATGTGAAAAGCCGGCCATCGTCTATTTTCACCGGCAGGGTGTCCAGGGGGCGGGGTGGTGGACCGCCCAGCACCGCGCCATCAAGGTCGAATATGCCGTCATGGCACGGACAAAAGAAGTGGTCTTTGTCGGGCATGGCTGAGCCATAAGCCGTCTGGTGGGATTCCCCCTTAAGTTTCCAGCTATAGGCGCAGTTAAGGTGGGTACATCTTGAGTTAAAGACGGTGAAATCGTCGTCATCTTTCTTTATCACCCACACTGCCCGCGGTGCTGTCTCCATAACCCCGCCTTCCAGCTTGGCGGTCGTCCACTGCACTATCTTTGGTTTCCCCGCCTTAAAGTCCTCTATCTTGCCCAGCTCTCTCCATTCTGCTTCCGCCTTTTTCTTCTGTACCAGCGGCGAGACGAGACTGCCAACGAGGGGGGTGGCGATTAGGGCGGAGATGATAGCGCCCAACCCCAGGGTGGCGTAGCTAAGGAATTGCCTTCTGGATATGTGATTTAGCCCGCCAGGTTCAACTTTCCCCTTGTCCTTTTTCCACTCAAGACCCATGCTTTAACTTTCCTCATTGCCATTGCTGGCCTGGTTTATATCCCGCCGATATTATTACAAGCTGGTGGCCCGCTATCGCTGGCTGCCCAGGCCCACCTTGGCCGCGGACAGGGCATTGACGATGTCCAGCGTCAGCGGGATGATGGTGCTGTTCCTCTCGCCGGCCATCTCTACCAGAGTCTGGAGATAGCGTAGCTGGAGCGCCGCCGGCTCGGTCTGGATAATCTTGGCGGCTTCGGCCAGGGTC
>JACQON010000018.1 GCA_016202545.1 Chloroflexota bacterium | reverse complement strand
GATGGCCTCTCGGTAGTTCTCCACGTTGATGACCGCCTTTATCGGGTCAATCACCAGGAAGTAGACCACGGCGTCCACCTTTACCGTGACGTTGTCCCTGGTGATGACCTCCTGGGGTTCGAGCACCATGGTCACGATTCTAAGGCTGACCTTGGTCATGCGGTCAACGAAGGGGATAATCATGTTGAAGCCCGGTTTTCTGAGGCCCACCAGGCGTCCGAAGCGGAGCATCACGCCGCGCTCGTACTGCTTGACGACCTTAACGGTGAAAGGCATCAATATTAGTACCACAACGACGATAAGGGCAATAATCCATCCATTCATATACTGTGCGTCCTCCTTAGTTTAAAGATATCTGTTACCCTTTCCTGGGTGCTAATAAATCCCACCATAGTACCCCCCTTTAAACGAGAGGGGGGGTACTATTTCCCGACGCTTCCTTGAGCCGGGGTACGTGCTCCAAATCCCTACTTTAGCGTTCCTTAGTTATTTCGGCAGTGTTTGAGCGTGGGACAGCACATCTACCACGTCTTGGATGCTCCAGCCAGTCATCAAGCCTGATGCCATAGTGGTGTCCGGCTGGCCATAGCGCACCTTGTGAATGAACTCCCAGGGGTTATCCGCGGCAACAGTGCCTACATACTCCGGCGCGGCGGCAGAGCCAAAGTTTAGCTGCTTCCCGTCCGAACCATGGCAGGCGGCGCAGACGCTGCTGTAAAGCTGGGCCCCATGAGCAGCATTGCCCCCGATAGGCTTCTTGGTGGCATAATCTATATAGGGAGTCTCGTTTATCAGGCTCTGGCTGAGGAAGCTGGCCAGGTCGGTGAGGGATTGCGCATCGAGCACTTTGGAGAAGTCATGGCGGTAATCGGTGACACCCTTCAGAATCTCTACAAGCTGTTCTCGAGACTTGGAGGTGCTGGCGTCATAGACCCCGACAAACCCGGTGTAGTGAGAGCCCTTGCTATAGGCGCCGCCCTTGCCCTTGTAGTCCCAGCCGTGACACTCTTTGCACCGCCAGGTGTCGGTGCCCGTCCTGGTGTTGGTGGTCTGGAGCGCCCACAGGGGCTGGTTGCTGGCAGGAGCAGTCGTCTTGGTTTCCTTCACCCAGTTATCGTAGAGCCTGCCTCCCCTGGCAATCTGGGCAACAGTCGCTGGTGCTCCTCGCAGTAGCTCAGCGATGAGGGCTTTGAGTTCTTCGGCCGAGGGTTTAGTTCCTGCTAGCCCTGCCGGCCCCTGAGCTCCCTGTGGTCCCGGCGACCCTGCTGGCCCTGTCGGCCCCTGCGGACCTTGCGTTCCTTGTGGCCCCACCGCACCCTGACACGCAGATAGCAATAACAATCCAACCAGGAATAGACCGAGCCATGCCACCTTCTTCATGATGTTACCTTCCTTTTCTTGGCTCTATTTTTCTTTGGGCCTAGTCTGCCTTGGGTACCAGCATACGTTCGCTTATCAATAACTGCCTGGTCTCATCCAGCCTGGAAGCGACTACTTTGATTAACCCTCTAAGTATATCGTAACCTATTTTGGGGTTATCCTGCAATAATAAGCGTAGTCTAGTGCCGCTTATTGATAAAACCTGTACCTTTTGCAGGCATACAGCAGTGAAGTTGTAGACATATGGCTCGACAATCGCCGACCAGCCAACAACCTCATTTTTGTTGACCACGTCCACGGTCACCTTCCGGCCCCGCTGCTCCTGTCCTGCGGGCAGCATCATTTGCAGGGCTATCTTGCCTTCCTTAACAACAAGAAGCTCTTCCGCCCTATCTCCGCCCTGGAAAATGGTCGTTCCAGCTTCATACTCCCTTTCCAGGGCTGAACTGGCTATCTTTTCCAGCTCGGCGTCACTCAGCACGGAAAAGACGCTGCACTCTTTGAGTATCTGCTTCGCGGCCATTCCTATCTCATCTCCCCCTAGGCTCCGGCTGGCCTGGGTGGCATGCCACCTGGGGGCGCCATAGGCGGCAGCCCCAGCTTCATCCGCGCCATGAACAGCTTGCGCAGCTCAACCGGCTGGGCGATAAGCACCAGCCCCCTGGCGTCACGGAAGTAACGCTCTGGAGCAAAATCGGAGGTATAGCCATAGGTGCCAAAGACCTGCAGCGCTTTATTGGCGACCTCCAGCGCCGCTTCACAGGGGAAAATACCAGCCGCCAGTGCCGGAGTCATATCTGTCTCACCGTCAGGCATTGACCCTGCCTGGTGCACCATCAACCTCGATGCCTCCACGTGGGTGAGCATGTCGGCGATGGCATATTGGACGTTGTCAAAGCCGGCCAGTGTTTGACCGGCAACAACGACGCGTTGCTTGACGTATCCCGTGGCTGCCTCAAGAGCTGCCCTGGCTATGCCGGTGGCAATGGCGCCCAGGGCTGGCATGGCAAGCGTTGCCAGCTTGGCTCCTAGCGGCATCAGTATGCCCTCGGCGAGGAGGTCGGCCCGGGGCACCCGGCAGTCTTCAAAGATAAGCTCGCAGGTGACATCACATCTCAGCCCCAGCTTTTCGTCTTTCTTGCCGAAGGAAAAGCCGGGCGTGCCCTTCTCCACAATCAGTCCTGATATCCCCATCGGCCCCTTTTGTAAATCGGTCCTGGCCAGCACCAGGTATATCCCGGCTTCGCTACCATTGCTGATAAAGCACTTCGTCCCATTCAGCACATAGGAGCCGCCGTCAAGCCGGGCCGTGGACTGCAAGGTGAAGGGATAGTTGGCCCCGCCGCTGGGCTCAGTGGCGGCCAGGGCCCCAAGCTGCTTTCCCGCAGCCAGTCCAGGCAGGTACTTCGCCTTTTGTTTGTCATTGCCCAGTGCCAGAATGGAGGAAGCTACCAGGCTGCTCATCAGCAGCGATACGGCCAGCCCGGCGCTGGCGGCGGCAACCTCCTCTAAGGCGATAAAAAAGCCCAGCCGGTCAGGTCCCGTGCCACCAAAGGCCGGCGGCACGAGCAGGCCGGATAAGCCCATCCGGGACATTTTGCTTACACAATCGTGGGGAAACTCACCTGACTTATCTATCGCCGCGGCTATGGGTGCAATCTCTTTAGTGGCAAAGTCATGCACCGTCTTTTTCAACATCTTTTGCTGCTCTGTCAGTTCCATGACCATGGCATCTCCTTTTGTGGGCTAAAAGGTCACCTGGGCAGAGCTGCCGGCTTCGCTCCGTCTCGCCGGTCACGCTTTCCGCTGAGGCGGGCGCCGGACCGCAGCGACGTTGTTAGCTTCCCTGCCAGGCCAAACAGCATTGCCGCCGCTCCGCCAGTGGCCAGGAAGACCCCGGCTCCGGCCAGGACTAAGGTGAGCATGAGGAACAGTCCCGCTACGATGCCCAGGCCACCGAAGAGCACGGCTTTGTCGCTCACGGTAGTGAGTCTCTGCTGAACGGTGCTTTGATGCTCGGTGCGGATGCTGGCGAAAACGATGGGTAAAAGCGGCGCCGTTTCCTGGTACAGTTCCTGTAACGTGAGCCCGGCGCTGCCCTGATTTGTCCCTCCGGAGAGGAAGGAGACAGACTTCGGCGCCACCGAAAGCTGAGGCAATGTCTGCAAGTCCAGATTATTTACCACGATTACCCTGGTGTTTGGTATTTCTGCTGATATGGCCTGGGCTGTATCCAGCCCGCCAATCCTGGACAATGGCACAGCATCCAGGCCAATAGCATACGGGAGGTAGCAGTCTACAATGGCAATATCCGGTCTCAGGTCCCTGGCCAGAGCCAGCGCCCTGGCGGCGTTATCGGCCTGTCCGATGATGATGCCCCTGGCCTTCTCCTCAACGATTTCTCTGAGGAAATAACGCACCTCGGGGTACTCTGATGCAACCAGCACTCGCACGCTCCGTCTCCGCATGGCCAGCCTCCGACAAGGACATTCCTAGTAACTTGATACTAGCACATCTGACAGAGCAGGGGAATACTAAGATGATGGTAACTTACGTGATGAAACTATGTAAATCGGGCTACTCTAAGCTAAGTATCCAGGGTAATGAATCCTCGGCGGATGGCATACTTAATCAGCTCCGCCGGGCTGCGCAGGCTGAGCTTGGCCATTATGTGGGCGCGGTGCGTTTGCACGGTGGCCACGCTGAGAGTCAGGCGGTCGGCTATCTCCTGGCTGGTGTAGCCTTCAGCGATGAGCTTAAGGACCTCCCGTTCCCTGCCGGTCAGCCCGTCATAGCTCTCTGTGTCATGACCGACTTTTACCCGCTGCAAATAGTCGCTGAGGAGTTTTTTAGTCATGCTGGGGTAGATAAATACGTCACCCTGGTAGACAGACCGGAGAGCTGAAACCAGCTCGCTGGAGTAGCCGCCTTTGATGAAATAGCCAGACGCTCCGGCCTCAAGGATTTTGAAAAAATACTCGTCACCTTCGTGCATGGTCAGCGCCAGCACCTTCACCACGGGGTTGCTGCGCTTGATGTGCTGGGTGGCCTCCAGCCCGTTCATGCCGGGCATGGTTATATCCATCAGGACAATATCAGGCTGCGTCTCCTTCGCTTTACTCACCGCATCCTCGCCATTGATAGCCTCTCCAACGACCTCGATGTCAGTCTGGGCTTGAAGGAGGGTGCGCAGACCTTCGCGGACTATGGCATGGTCATCAGCTATCAGCACTCGAATTTTGCTCATGCTACTGTCTCCCTTTTATCCCCTAGTTTTCAGCCCTACCCTCTACTTTGTCTCTGTCTGTCCTGTCATACTCTCCCAGTGAGCCGGTTACAGGGATTTCCACAGTCAGGCGGGTTCCACGCCCTACCTGCGAGTTAATGTTGAAAGTGCCACCCAGGAGGGCGGCCCTCTCCTGGATGCCGAGAAGTCCCAGCGATTGCCTGCCTGCCCGCCTGGACTTGAAGACGGCATCCACGTCAAAGCCCTTGCCGTCATCCTCGACGATGGCGGTGATTTTGTCGTCTCTGGCTTCCAGCCGTATCCTAACCTGGCGTGCTTCAGCGTACTTGGTGATGTTATGGATGGCCTCCTGCATAATGCGGAACAAGGCAGTCTCCACCGCCGGCGCTAGACGCTTGTTCAGCCCTCTGGTGGCAAAGTCCACCTTAATTCCCAGGGCTTCCTGCAGGTGGGTCTGGGCATATGAGCGGACGGTAGCCACCAGGCCCAGATAATCGAGCGTGGAGGGGCGGAGGCCAAGAGTTAGCCTCCGAATATCCTTCAGGGCGCGGGTGACCAGGGACTTGGCGTTCTCCAGCCTTTCCTTTAGTGATGGATTTTCAGCCATCACGGTGTCCTCCAGCGATTCAATGCTCATCATCAACCCGGTCATTGTCTGGCCATAATCGTCATGCAGCTCCCGTGCAATCCGCTTGCGCTCTTCCTCCTGGGCATTGATGACGCTGGTTAGAAGCTGTCCTCGCAGCTCTTCCCTCTGCTTGGCTTCTTCATAAAGGATGGAATTTTCAATGGCCAGGCCAACATGGTAACCGATTGAGTCCAGTATTTTGAAGTCGTGCTCTGTGAAGTTAAGCTCGTCAGAGCAGGCTATATTCATGACGCCCAGTGTCCTGTTCTTTGACCTGAGCGGGATGCTGACAAAGCGACCAACGCCTTCCTGGTTCACCACGTCATCGCCCAGCCTGGCGCACTGCGAGATATCGTTTATCATCAGCGTATGCTTGTGATGGAGCACGTGATAGCAGGCACAATCAGGCGCAGGAGAAACGGACAGCGCACAGCGGAAAACGGACGATGGGCCGCTGTAGCTTCTCATCTCAAGGTTATTGCTGTCGCCGCTTCTGAGGAGTACGCATCCCGTGGTGCTCTTGGTGATTTCCAGCGCCTTGCTCATAGCGTTGCCCAGTACCTCCTCGAGGTCAAGGGACTGGCTGACGGTGGCGGCGATGGAGCTAAGGACAGACAGCTCCTCATTGCGTAGCAGCAGTTCGTCCCTCGACCTGGCCAGCTCCTGAGTCATGGTGTGAAAGGCGGCGCTCAACTCTCCAATCTCATCCCGGCGTCTTACCGGGATAGCGGCTTTGAAGTCGCCGGCAGCGACTCTTTTGGCGGCGGAGGTCAGCGCCCTGACCGGCCTGACGACGCCCTGCAACACTATCCATACCAGGAGAAAGGTGCTCACCAGCACGATTGCGCCCAGGAGGAGCAGCCCCTGTTGCAGTTGTCGCGCCGGGGCCAGGGCCTCCTCTTCTGACTGCCGGATAGCGACGCCCCAGGAGGTTGTGAACAGTGGAGCGAAAGCGAGCACATCTCGTCGCCTTTGGAGGGCGTCTCCGGCTTCGTGGCAGCGGTGGCATGTCCCCACAGTGGCCTGGCGCTGCCTGATGAGGTCGGCGAAGCGCCCGGGATGGTCGCTCATCTCGAAGGCTCTGGACGGCAAGCCGGGGCTGGTCCTGGCCAGGACTATCCCGTTGCCGTCAACGACCTCAGTGTAACCGGTCTTGCCTACCACGATAGTTGGCCTGAGAGCATCGTTGTTCGACTTTTCAATATCAATAGAGCCGACCAGTGCTCCTATGATATTCCCCTCTTTGTCCAGGATGGGCACAGTGGCCAGTATTGCCGGCGTCGTTAGGGGCGAGCCAGATGCCAGCCCGGACATAGTAGATGCTCCACCTTGCAGCACCTGTAGCACTTCAGGATAAATGGACATATCGGCTCCCACAATCCTGGCATCCTCCGGCTCAGCCTGAAGCACTCTGCCATCCCGGCCAATAAGCAGGATATTCTGGGCGAAAATCCCTGACCTGTCGAGAGTCTCGCGCACTGAGCTGGCTGCTATGGCAAACTGTGCCGCAGGAGGGAGAGCGCTGCCGGAGCTAATATGCTCTAGCTGCTCCAGGATGTATATCAGTGTATGGTCCAGATGAGTCGCCATGACACGGGCTATGGTGAGCCGCTCTTCCAGTGTCCTGTCCACACTCTCGTTTACCGATTTTATGCCGAGCCAGCTAAACAGGCTGAGACCCGTCACCAGCCCGGTCAATACCAGGAGGCTAATTCTCTTTTGCAGATTTAAGTTGGCCAGGAACGACATATCAGCTCGACACGCAGGTGCGTTCCAGGAACCGGTCGCACAAGCACAGAGGTCTTCGTCGCCTCCGCAGGGTTATATTTGATTCAAGTATAACACATCGCCTGAAAGCGGTACACTTTGAAGCGGCATAACGCCTCAAGAGCGCATATGCGACAAAAGTCGTATACGACACACCACCATGGTGGTATAGTAAAAGACATATAAAAATTCATAAAGGAGCTGCAACATGCCTGGAATTGAGGGAGAATGCAAGCAGGTTATGGCGCGGGCAGAGTGGATAGCCATCCTGACCGGTGGAGATGATGGCCCGCATCTGGCAGGCACCTGGGCGGAGTATACCAGACGGCTGGGAAGCGACGACGAGACCATTATCATACCGGCGGGAGAGTACCACAAGACTGAGGAGAACCTGAGAAAGAATCGCCGGGTGCAGCTCATGGTGGCCTCAAGGCAGGTGCTGCGGTCTGGTGGCGTCGGCCAGGGATGTACCATTTTCGGCGAGGCGGAAATCCAGACCTCAGGAGAACTGGCCGAGCGGGCTAGGGCCAACTTTTCCTGGGCAAGAGGGGCGCTGGTAGTAAAGGTGAAAGGCTGTCAAACCCAGCTCTGAGAGATTGTTTACGAACACCGGTCATTGTTATGAAAATGCGGGCTCTGTCTGCTTGGACGTTATCGGCTTACTTCAGGCGGGCGCCCATCCCCTTCAGGGTGAACCCTTCAGAGCGAGCTTTCAGGACGAGCCCTTCTGGGTGAACCCCTGACCCTCTTCCCAGTGGGAAGAGGGAGTTAAGTAAAAGAGAGGGGCTTCGCCCCTCTCTAAATCTCTTCCCCTTCTCCTTAAAGGAGAAGGGGATTAAGGGGATGAGGTCGGTAAGGCTGCGAGAGAACCGTATTTTCATAAATCATGGTGTCTCTGGCAAGAGACATGAGCGATTGCAAGGCGAGAGCCCGGAGCAATCTCATTCTTCATACGCTACAGATTGCTTCGCCGCCTGCGGCTGGCTCGCAATGACAACCACCCCCCCCCAATGCTAAACGACCTTTACTACGATATTTGACAGGGGCACTATCTCAGGCGGCGTCCCCCCCGGTCGGTGATACGTCCGGTTCCGGCTGACGAGTCAAATGCCGTACTTTTTCCACTGTGCCTCCACCTTGGCCTTGATATCAGGGTCATCGCATAATGGCGGGGGCTTAGTCCCTTCAGCCTGATATACCTCTGTGGGCAGAGTAGCATTTATTCCGCATTTGGCTGACCATCCCCGCTTGGAGTAGGGCTGCGACACATCCAGGCCGGTGGTGGAACACCGCGGGGCGAGCAATATATCACGGTCAGGCTGGGTGTTATTGCCTATGGCCCAGGTGACCTGCTTGGGGTCACGGATGTTTATTCCCTCATCCACGACCACGACATATTTGAAATAAGGCCCGAGGTCGGCATCGCCCCAGACGGCATGGATTATCTCGTTCACATGCCCTGGCCAGAGCTTTCTGGCTGATACGACCAGCATGAAGCCGCAACTTTCAGGAGGCATGTGAACATCAATTACACCAGCCATCTGCTTCAGTTTTGAATAGGCGAGATACTCCAGTCCCCTCATCCAGGTAAAGGTGTCCTCCGAGGGATAGCCCTCCCGCTCCCCATGGAACACGGGGTTATTGCGGTGAGTGATGGCCTTTAAATGAAACACGTGGAACATCTGGGCATCGCCCATGAAGCCGGTATACTCCCCGAAGGGACCGCATGGCTTCAGCTCGTCAGGGTACGTCTCTCCTTCGAGCACAATTTCAGCGGTAGCCGGCACCTGAAGGTCGCATGTCTCGCATTTGACCAGCTCTTCGGGCTCTTTTCTCAGTGCTCCGGCATAGTCCTCCTCAGCTGGTGGATGACGGAATTTCCATGTTGCTGCCAGCAGGTAGCAAGGCTCAGTGCCGATGGCGACCGCCACTGGCATCGGCTTACCGGGATGTAGCCGTCCCCATTTCTGGAGATGCTGGGCGCCGTGCTGGCTGGGGTCCCAGTACAGGCTGGTCTCGTTCTTTGTCCTCACCATCATCCGGTAGATGCCGGTATTCTGGCAATCTGTCTCAGGGTCGCGGGTCACCTGCATCCCTAGTGTCCCGATATAGGGCCCGCCGTCTCCCTTATGCCATATTATGGGTGGAAAGATGACATTAAGGTCAGCTTTATCTCCCAGCAGGACGTTTTCTTTACACGGGCCGGTTTTGACCCTCCTGGGCGGGATGGGGTGCTCAATTCGTCTCAGCCATTCTTCTCTTACCTGCCGCTCATCGGTGGTGTCAAGTTCCAGCGCCAAGCTCAATCTTTCCGCCGTACCTATCAGATTGGCCAGGACGGGAACTTTGTGACCCTTGACCTTTTCAAAGAGCACCGCCGGGCCGCCATCATCAATAAGCTTCTTGGCGACGCCGTTTATCTCCCATGAGGGGTCTACCGCAGCCTTGACTCTGCCCAGAAGCCCCTTCTTCTCCAGCACTCCCAAAAACTCTCTCAGGTCCTTGTACGCCATAGTTCGTTCCTCCTTTTATTTTTTATTGTACCCCCCCGCGGGTAGAGCAGTGCTATCGAAACAGTCCAGGCAACCATAAGACTATCTGGGGAAACGCTGCCAGCAGCAAGATATTGACATATATCGGAATCAGAAAGGGAAGAGACCCGCGAACGATGGTGCCTATTGAATACTGGGGAACAACGCTGTGAAGGACGAACAGGCCCATGCCGAAAGGCGGCGTGACCAGGCTTTGCTCTCCCGCCATCACATAGATTACGCCCCACCAGATGGGGTCGAAGCCGGCAGCAGTGATGATAGGCATAACAAAGGGGAAGGTGAGAAACAACATCGACCAGGCATCAAAGAAGCAGCCCATGACAAGGTACAAAACAAGAAATAAGGCTAATATGCCATACTTTCCGATGCCCAGCCCGAGCACAAGCTCAGTCAGCCTGGGGAAAACTCCCAGGATGTTCAATACGTGTGTGAAGACGGTAGCCATCGCCAGGATAAAGAGAGCGAAGCTGGTCACCTTTACCGCATCAAACAGGCATTTGGTAAGCATGGCCATGTTAAACCGCCGGTAGGCTACGCCGAGAAGCAGGCTCAGCAGCGCTCCCAGGGCCGCTGCCTCGGTAGGAGTCATAATCCCCCCGAAGATTGTTCCCAGCACCGCGATTATGATTACTACAAAC
The DNA here is from genome assembly GCA_016202545.1 of Chloroflexota bacterium. Taxonomy (GTDB): domain Bacteria; phylum Chloroflexota; class Dehalococcoidia; order Dehalococcoidales; family JACQON01; genus JACQON01. The sequence goes on along the minus strand of JACQON010000018.1, from coordinate 85,333 downwards.
GGCAGCATGTCTCTCACTGCAACCAGCCTCTCGTTCCAACTAGCCCTGGGTGATGGTGGTACGAGGCGGGGATTAATTTTCACCCTGACCATAATGGTGGCCATGAGGAGAGTAGTGAGCAAAACGCCAGGTACGATGGCAGCGGCAAACAGAGACGCTATAGAGACCTGCTGCCAGACTCCATAGATAATCAGGAGAATGCTGGGTGGAATCAGTGGCGCCAGGATAGCCCCGATGGCCACCGAGCCCAAAATCAGGCTCGGTTCATAGCCCATCCTCTCCGCCACCGGCACGGCCGTCTTGCCGAAAATAGCCGTCGCTGCCAGGCTGGAGCCGGACATAGCGGCAAATACTGCATTCCCAGCAATCACCGTGTTAGCCAGGCCTCCAGGCAAGCGGCCCACCCATTTCTCCAGGCCGGAGAAGAGGTAATTGGCAGCCCCAATCTCGGCCAGCACCGCCCCCATAAAGATGAAAAGCGGCGCCGCAGTCAGTACAAAGCTATTCATCGAAGACCAGGTGCTCGCAGCGAGCTCGCTGAGAGGCTGGTTGACGAACAACATCAGGCCCACAGCGGCGATTATCCCGATGGACCAGGCGATTTCCAGCCCGGCGGCTAACAGAACGAAAAGGCCAGCGACCAGAACGAGAGCCATGATTGTATCAGAGGTCATCTAGCTTACCCCCCGGCGTTCTAAGGATTGTTATGGCCTGCACAAGGTCAACAATTAACACCAGGAAGAGCAGAATGCTGCCGACCAGCAAGACCAACCGTGGCCACTCTAAAGGAGTAAGCAGCACGGTATTGCTCTTCAAGCCGCGACTATGTGAAAAGTACCACAGGTCAAAACTGGCCTTTATCAGTAGCGGAACAAAGGCGGTAGCTGCGACTAGCGTCACCAACCTCAGCCAGCTTCTCGCCCTGGCGGGGAGGCGGGTAGTTAAAACATCGATGCGGATATGCCCCTTTTCCTTCCAGGTATAGGCTAGACCGATAATGGCCACGGCTACCAGCATGTAGCCGCCAAACTCATCGGCAATCATCAGCGGCGAGCGCAGAAGATACCTGGTGATTACCTCCACCACGACCATGACCATCATGATAAGGACCAACCATGCTGAAATATGGCCGCTTACCATGCTAACTATGTGTCCTAAGGTGTGAGTTGCCCCTTTCATGCCTGCTCCTGAGAAACAGTTGAATAAGTAACAGGGGCGGGAGCCCCTGTTACTTATTGTCTACCAATGGGTCTTACTTCGGGAAAGCCTCAAATGCCCTGTATTTGGCGATGGCATCCTTTCCAACTTCTACCATCGATTTGCCATCGGCACCAGCCGTTGGCTCCCAGTCTGTTCGCCATACCGCTTGCATGATTTCAAGGGCTTTGTCGTAATCCTGGAGTTTTATTATTTCGAGGCCGCCGGCTTTGATGACATCCGTGATGGCGAGGACATAGGTGCTCTGGGCCAGCGCCACCATGCGCTCCATCTCTTCAGATACCTCTTTCAATGCCTGCTGCAGGTCAGGAGGCAAACTGTCGAACGTCTTGGCATTCACCAAAATAAGGTCGGGGAAATGAGTAGCGAAAGGAAACTGGCTGAAATATTTGGTTATCTTATGCCAGCCCACGGAATAGCCGTAGTCAAGGGAGGTGAAGGTGGCATCAATGGCGCCGGTCATCAATGCTCCAGGAACCTCGCTAGCCGGCATGGAGACGGCAGTGCCTCCCAGTGCTTCCCAGGCTTTTACATTGAGAGCGCCATAAAACCGCACTTTCACGCCTTTAAGGTCGGCTAATTTATCAATCCTCTTAGTGGAATACAGGCCCTCTGGCGCTCCTGCCCACGTCATATTACCTAGATACACCAGGCCTATCTTTCTGAAGGTCTTATCATACAGTGCAAGCATTTTGGGGTCGCGGTACATGGCTACTTCCTCGAAGGCCCCCTCAACCGGGTCATGGCTGTTGTAAATTCCCGGGACGCGCCCCCAGGCCCACGTGGGATAGGTGCCGGTAGAATACTCGATTGGAAAGTGGGCGATATCTGCCTTGCCCTGCATCAGGGCATCGAGCACGTCAAAAATAGGGAACATGCGTTCCACAATCTTGAGTTGGAGATGTCCGCCGGTCCGCTCATAGAGCATCCTCTGGAACTCACCACCCGGTCTGAAAACCCTACCCTGGGGATTCACGATACCCCACGGTTCCTGGGCGAAGGTGAGCGTGTAGACTTTTGCCGGGGTCGGCGCTGGTGTTGGCGTAGGTGCTGGCGCTGGCGCTGTTACTGTGACTGTCGGCGCTGGTGCTGGTGCTTTGGCGCAAGCTGGCAACACCAGGGCCGCCGCCAGGACCAGAACGAAGCACGAAACGGCAAGTGACAGTAACCTCTTTTTAGTCATTTAAATACCTCCTTCTGTTGACCTTTTCTTGTTTTCCCGCTACCAAACATGTAGGTCTATCCCATCTCCCACCTCCCTCCACAGCGTGGCATTCCATTACCTTGTTTTCTCATTTAAGCCGTATTTTTGCCACTGGGCTTCCACTTTGGCTTTAATATCGGGGTCGTCACATAGAAGCGGGGGCTCGGTGCCTTCAGCCCGGTAGGCCTCAACGGGCATGGTAGCGTCTATGCCCCATTTGGCCGTCAGGCCCTGTTTGGAATAGGGCTGAGAAGGGTCTAGGCCTATCTCAGGGCAGTTACGCGCTATCAATATATCGCGGTCGGGCTGAACGTGGACTGCCACGGCCCATTCAACCTGGGCGTTATTGCGGATATCCACGTTTTCATCCACCACTACTACGTTCTTCAGGAGATGGGCAAGCTCATCATCACCCCAGACGGCGTGGATTACCTGGTTTACATGACCGGGCCAGGATTTCCTGATGGAGACGAGCAATTTGAAGGAACAGGCTGCGTGAACCAAATGAACATCCATCACGCCGGGAATTTTCCTGAGCTTGGTATAGGCGAGGCACTCCATACTCTTCCCCCAGAGCAGGTTTCCTTCCGGAGACCAGCCGCATCTTTTCCCCAGGAAAATGGGGTTGTCCCGGTGAGTGACGGCTCTCAAGTGGAACAAATTAGCCAGGCGCTGTCCGGTCTGATAGCCGGGATACTCTCCGAAGGGGCCGTCAGGTTCGAGCTCACCAGGGTACACTTCCCCTTCAAGCACGATTTCTGCGCTTGCTGGTACTTTGAGGTCGCAGGTCTCGCACTTAACCACCTCCAGAGGCTGTCCCCTCAATGCCCCGGCATACTCCTCCTCTCCTGGTGGGTGGCTGAACTTTGACGCCGCCGCTATCAAATAGACCGGGTCGGTGCCGATGGCCACCGCCACCGGCATGGGCTTACCCGGGTACATCCGCGCCCATTTTTGAAGGTGCTGCTCGCCATGTTGACCGTAGCACAATAGTAGACCGGTCTCCTTTTTGGTCCGGTACATCATCCGGTAGAGGCCGCAGTTCTGAACTCCAGTCTCCGGGTCTTTCGTTACCTGTATCCCCAAAGTGCCGACAAAGGGAGCGCCATCAGCCTTGTGCCATAGCACCGGCGGGAAGATGGCATCAATATCGGCTTTGTCTCCAACCATGATGTTTTCTTTGCACGGGCCGGTCTTGACCAGCCTGGGCGGGATGGGATGCTCCGTTCTTCTTAGCCATTCTTCCATCATCTTCCTGTCATCAGACGGCATCTCCAGCGCCAGAGCAAAGCGCTCCAGGGTTTCAACCAGGCCGCACAGCACCGGAACCTTATGGCCTTTGACTTTTTCGAAGAGCACCGCCACGCCACCATCGTCCATAAGCTTCTTGGTGACGCCGTTTATCTCCCATGACGGGTCCACCTCAGCCTTGACCCTGCCCAGAAGCCCCTTCTTCTCCAGCGCGGCCATGAACTCTCGTAAGTCTTTATACGGCATTGTTATCTATACTCCCTCCATGATATGGCTGCCGGACATGACATAACTCTCCGGCACCCAGAATATATGCAAGAAATATCATACGCTTATGGGTTGAAACATATGCTATCACAGGGAGGGGGTGATGTCAACTGCGCTCTCAAAACCTCAAAGAATGGTTTGCGTCAGGCTGTTAGTTGTGCTATGCTACCAGCGTTGTGTGAGTGATATTGCAGTCATGGGGACTGGGCTGAGTTTATGAACATAACGCTGAAACGCCGCCGGGAGAACGTCTGATGGCCCAGGATTTATCTTTTGTGGAACAGATGAAAAGCAAGGTCGGCTTGGAGCTGGAGCCCAGGGTATACGAGATTGAAAAGGGGATGATACAGAGGTTTGCCCGGGCCATCGGTGACACTAATCCGCTGTGGCAGGACGAGGATTACGCCAGAAAAGGTCCCTATGCGGGCATCATAGCTCCCCCCACCTTTATCCTGACCACAGGTTTTGAACAAATCGAGCAGCTCCTGACTTCAAACGCCTCTGGGGCCGTACTTCACGGCAGCACCGAGATCGAATGCTACCATCCGGTCAAGCCAGGGGATGCTATAGCGGTCGCCGTTAAGATTGCCAGTGTTCGCGAGCGACAGGGTGGACAGACAGGAGCGATGGCCTTTATAGCATTTGACATAACCTATACAAACCAGAGGCGGGAAATGGTAGCCAGATGCCGTCAGATGGTGATAGCTTCCTAGATTGAGAGGGCAAAGCATGATTGGGCAACTTTACTATGAGGATGTGGAATCAGGAAGCGAAATCACTGCGCTTACGAAACAACCGACTACCCGCCAGTTGGTGATGTGGGCGGGAGCATCGGGCGATTATAACCCGATTCACTATGATAAAGACTACGCTCAGAGCCGCGGGCTGCCGGGCGTTATCGTTCACGGTCAGCTGAAGTACAGCTTCCTGGGCCAGTTGATGACCGACTGGATAGGGGAGAGAGGCAGCCTGAGGAGGTTGACCTGCAGCTACCGGGGCATGGACCTCCCCGGCGAAGTTATCATCTGCCGGGGAAAGGTAACCAGGAAATACATTGAGGACGGGCAGGGCTATATAGAATGCAGCCTGTGGTTGGAAAATGCCAGGGGTGAGAAGACGGTCACCGGCACCGCTGTAGCCACCCTGCCAACCAGATGAAGGCGTTCATGTATGCTCCGCGACCGCAGGCTGGCCGCGTTGCGTTTGCCGTTCTTCCCACTCCTTGCGGTACATCTCCATAAGGATAAAGCAATACCCATCCCTTTCCATATGCCCGTAGGGAACGAAGCCGCACTTCCCGAAGGAGACTTGCGCCCGGAGGTTTGACTCCAGGGTGCGCAGGTAGAGCCGGTTGAGCCTTGTGTGGCGAAAAACGTAGTTGACCAGGGCAGTCACGGCGTCAGTGCCATAACCTTTGCCCCAATAGTCGCGGTTGCCGATAGTGACGCCCAGTTCAGCGGCTCGTTTGGTGTTTTCAACGTTATAGTACACGCAGTTGCCGATATGCTTACCGTCCAGTGTCTCAATGGCAAACCGCTGCCTTTTCAGGTCAGGATAGCGGAGGTCGCTGGCATAGTCTGCTATATAATCAGAGAAGGCGCAGTTCAGGGGGTCTGTGGCGTCGAGCCAGGCCAGCTCCGGGTCTACCTGCCAGGCGTAGTCCAGCGGTGCGTCAGCCAGGCTCTTGCTGCGAAGTCTGATTTTAGTGCCGGTAATCATATTTGCCACGCTGAAAAGCGAAAGGACGAGCCGTCCACTAATAGAGCCTAGCTTCTGGCTCTAATCCTCATCCTCCTCGTCATCTTCATCCTCTTCGGCTCGCTCCCATATAGGCTCGGTGAAGCGGTCGATGTACTCCCCCATGGCCTCCGCCACCAGCTCCTTCATTCTTTCCCTGGCTTCGACGGCTAGCTGCACCAGCTCGGTGGTATCAATCTCAATCTCCAGCACCCTGGCCAGAACCTTGAGCACGGACAGGGCGGCCATCGGGTTCTGTATTCTGGTGGCATACGCAGGAACTTCGCCCAGCAGGCAAACGCCATCGATATTCCGCTCTTTGGCCACACCCAGCACCAGTCCGTTTAATCCCGAGATGTGAAGGTCACCCCGCTGCACCAGGTCATATTTTTTCAGTTCTGCGGCCTTGCGCCGGTTGGTGGCTACACCCCAGACCCTGGGCTGCTCACTGTGATGGATTTGGGCTATGGCGGCGGCACAGGTGTAAATTGTCTGCACCCGAAGCCTTTCCGCCACGTCAAGGACGCAGTTGGCCAGGTCGTAACTCTTGGCGGCTGGCTGGTCATCTCCGACAAACAGTATCAGGTCGCTACTTCCGGTCCGGTTCTTCCAGTAGTAGAACTTGCTTTGCGGAAACTGCGGTGCTTCAACCACGTAGTCCCTGACCACCACACCGATAGGGTCAAAGAAGCGGGAGGCCTCTATCTCGGCCAGCTCCTTGAAGTCCAGCTTTCTTCTCATGTAATTGGCTACTATGGTGGCTACATTGCCAATGCCAGGCCAGGCCGCCAGCAGGTTGGGTGACTTGAGCCTGGGGCGCGCCCTGACCTTGACCAGACTTGTTATTCCGATGTTCTTATCTTTGATGGTGGGCCTGCCTCTTTCAAAATTCTTACGCCAAACGCTTTACCTGGCAGCCACTGCCAGACTGGCACAATAGAGATGCGGAGCTCGAACAAAACCATCCACCAATCTGGACTCGCTGCCAATGGCTATAACCTGCTTCAGGGCCTGGTAGACATTTCCCGAAACCATGGTGTCCTTGACCCTGCCCACTATCTGGCCATTTTCCACCTTATAGCCCAGCAGCACGTTGCCACTGAAATCGCCGCCCAGAATGTTGCCCTGCTCCGCGCCCATGAGCTGCTCAATGACCAGGCCCTCCTTCATGTCCCGCACCATCTGCTCAAAGGCGGTGTCTCCGGGGTCAATGACGAAGGCGCTGGGCGCCGGGGCAGGCAGGCCGCGATGCCTGCTGGCGTTACCGGTGCTTCTGGTGCCGGCAAGGGCGGCGGTCTGAAGGTCGTAAAAGAAGTTGGCTACAACCCCCCGGTCTATGAGCAGGGTGCGCTGGCTGGACACACCTTCATCATCACAGGGACGGCTGGCTATTTGATAAGCGATGGTGGCATCATCCCACAGGCATAGTCTGTTATCAAAGACCCGCCGGCCGAGGTTCTTTGCCAGCGGTGACGCCCCCTCTATGACAGTCTTACCACTGAAACCGGCTATCAGAGATGGAATTAAGGCTCCGGCTACGCCACGAGGGGTAAAGATTACCGGCAGCGAGCCGCTCGGCACCCTGGCCTGGTCTCTAGCCAGCTCAAGCTGCCGGAGCACTGACTCAGCTACTTCCCCGGAGTTTCTCAGGGGATGACAGGAGCTTTGACTGTCACCGACAAAGAGCATGTCCGTGTCACGGATAAGGCTGCCTTCGATGTCCAGGGCGAAGATGCTCTTATGGTACTCTGCCTGCCCGCCGCAGGAGTTGATAATACGTACTAGCATTGCGCCTTTGGATACGCCCGCTTCGCATACTATGTCCGGCGTGTGGCCGGTAACCGTGGCCATAAGTTCCTCACCAAGTCCCACCATCTCCTCGGCGGCTGCGGCTTCCGTGTCCGGGTCGAAGACCTCGACCGCGGGATAAGAGCCAGATGAAGGGAACTTGAATTTGGCCTCCATGCCGAACTGGGCGGTCTCCACCGCAGCATCGACCAGCGCCCGGACTTTGCCTGGTTCAGTAGTGGTGGCATAGCCCATTTTGCCTTCTTTGACGATGCGCAGGGCCGTCCTGCCGGTCTGCCGGCTCTGAACATGCTTCAGGCGGTTGGCTTCAAATCTGACCTGCGTTTCCTCGGCTAAGACCGTGAAGACCTCGGCCTCCTCGGCCACCTTTTTGGCCTGGGCCAGAATGGCTTCCACTCATCTACCTCCCACCAGGCAGTGACGAATTCTGATGTGGGGGCTGCCATCGCTTACCGGCAGGGGCATCTGCCCTGCCTTGCCGCAGCCACCACCCTGGTTCATGTCAAGGTCGTTGCCGATAGCGTCTATATTATCCAGGGTAGTGAACACGTTTCCGGTGAGCACCACCGGGCGCAATTGCTCGCCGACCTTGCCGTTGCGAATCATAAAGGCTTCACCGGCGGAGAAGGTAAACATCTCCATGCTGGTGGTGCCCCCGTACCAGTTCCTGACATAGACCCCTTCTTTTATCTCGCTGAGCATATCGTCGAAGGAGACAGCCCCGGGCTCAATATAGGTATTGGTCATGCGTACGATGGGCGGAAAGCGGTAGTCAATAGCCCGGGCGTTGCCGGTAAGGCTTTCGTTCATCCTGGCGGCGGTTTCCCTGGAATGAAGCCGGCCCACCAGCTTGCCCTCTCTAATGAGATAGGTCTTAGTGGCTGGCACTCCTTCATCGTCATATTTATAGCTGCCCCGGAGCCCGGGCACGATGGCACCGTCAACGATGTTAAGCTGGTGGCTGCCGAATCTTCTGCCCAGGGTCATAATCTCACGCATGCGCTGGTTTTCGTAGACGAAGTCAGATTCCGATAGATGACCAAAGGCTTCGTGGGCGAAGACTCCAGCCAGTACCGGGTCCAGCACCACGGTGTATTCTCCGCTCTTGAGGTGAGGGGTGGACAATAGCTCCGTAGCGCGCCGCGCTGTCTCCTCTACCCGGCGGTGAAGGCCCTGGACCGCAGTGAAATCACCCCTGCTGCCCAGGCTCAGTCCCGCCTGCTGCACATCGTCACCATCGGTGGCCACAGCCGTCAGGCGGAGCATGATGTCTGCCCGCTCCTGCGCGATATAGCTGCCCGACGAGCTCAGAAAGATAACCTTTTTACGGCTATCGCCGTAGTTGATAAGGGAGGTCTGTATCCTTGGGGTACGCCAGATAGCGTCATTATATTCGTCCAGCAGCCGCTTCTTTTCAGCCAGGGGAATCGCTGCCGGATTCTTAGCCGCATCTTCTGGCACGGTGTCAACCACCGGCTCCACCGGGGCCAGCTTGATTTCCGGGCCGCTGACGAGCCTGGCTTGCTTTATCGCTATCTCTATTCTGGCGGGCAGGTCGTCAAAGGAGTTGAAGCTGGCAAAGCCCCAACCACCTTTCACCAGCGCCCTTATGTTGCCTCCGACGGCGTTAGTCCTGTCAACGGACTCAAGCTCTCTTCGCCGATAGGTGATGTGAGTGGCCTGGCTCTGCTCCAGCCGGGCCTCTATATAGTCGGCATGGTAGCGCTTGATAGTCTCAGCTAGCTGGCGTCCGGTAGCTTCAATTTCTTTCACTGACTTTTTCCTCGGCAGGAACGCTTGCTTCTGCGGAGCCAGGTCTTCAGGTAACAGCCGGGCCTGCTGTCAAGGACAATTGTAGCAACAAATGGTAGGCAGCGCAACTGCGAGTGGCTGAGGTTGTTTACCGACACTCTGTCATTGCGAGGGCTTCAGCCTTCAGACCGAGCTTCAGTCCGAGGCCCGAGTTCAGCGTTCGACTGAGCTCACGCCGAAGTCCCGAGGGCGAAAGCCCGAAGCAATCTCATGCGCTCTTCTGTGCCTGGTCGGAGATTGCTTCGCCGCCCCTTCGCTTCGCTCAGGGCTTCGGCTCGCAATGACATACGGAGTTATCTGCCATGTAGTTATTAAACACTCTCAGTGGCTGGCTCTTATCTCAGGAGCCGACCTTCTGGAGAACTACTTGATGCTTGTCAGCGAAGTCTATGCTGGCTATCCTGCCCTGGACGAACTTTTCTCCTCCCAGAAGCCCCACCAGCACGAAGCCGTCGTCTCTGGCCTCTATGTAGGCCACGTCCTGCATCACTGCTTCCTGGCGTCCGCTGGAATCGAGATAAACAGTGCTCAAGCACATAGGTCGCCTCCGATGCCCCGCTGCTTTGATAGCAAAAAGTCCAGGGCTTTTTTCGCCTCGGCAGACGCTTTGCCCCTGCCTACGATATGGCCCTCCAGGCCAGCCTCAAATACCTCGGGGTCGGTGGGTATGGCGGCGATTACGTCTACGCCCCTTTTCTCCATTTCGGCTGTCAACCTCGCGGCCAGCGCCTCCGAGTCCACCTTGTTTAGCACAGCCCAGAAGCTATTGCGCCCGGCGGCGAGGCCCTTTATCTTCTCAGCCAGGATAATTGATTCCAGCGATGGCTCTACAACCGCCAGCACGGTGTCTATGCCGGTGTCGATGCCGCGGCCAAAATGCTCGACGCCGGCCTCCATATCCACGATAGCTATCTCGTTCTCCCTGAGCTTGAGCTTATTGACGAACTCGCGGCTCAGCACCCCCATGGGGCAGGCGCAGCCTTCGAGCGCCTGAAGTATCTTACCTACGCTGAGCAGGGCGAGGCCATCTCTATGAGCTATGTGCTGAGGCGGTATGTTTTCTACGTAAATGCGGGTTTCCTCCAGGACATCAGGGCGGCCCATTCGCTGTTTCAAGCCTTTCTTGCCACCTAATAGCTCCATAAGCGGCACAGGCGGCCGGGCGAAGCCAAGCATCCTGAACAGCCCGGAGTTCGACTCATCTGAATCAATCACCACTACGCGGAGGCCCATGGCCTGAGCTTCGCTGGCCAGCAAGGACACCAGAGTGCTCTTGCCGCTGCCGCCTTTCCCACAGACTGATATCTTCATCCCCATATTCTGCTGCCTCACTTACCAGTATACTACGCCATCACGATGAGCCGCTAGCTTGGAGATTGTTTATTGAGCAGCCGGCCGGGCGACTTCTTCCACCCTCAGCCATCTGTCTATGTCCTGCCGGTCCAGAAGCATGCTCTGTACCTTTCCCATCCACAGGTCCTGGAACTGCTTCTTCTCCTCGTCCCTGGCTACATCCCAGATGACCTGGTCCATAAGCTCGCCCATCCTCTCTGCTTTCTCCTGCGGCGAGGGGACTTCTCGGGGATAAAACTTGACCAGGACCGCCTTGCCGGTGTCCAGCCTTCTGAATTCAAAACACATTGCGGCGGGTTCCATCTTGGCCGGGCTGAATTTGAGGAGGTTCTTTCTCTTGAATTTAGGCCCCAGGCCCTTAAACCCGGTGGCCGGTGCCGCCCCGGTCAAAAGGCTGAATACCTGCGACATCACCCCGTAGACGCCTTCATCCGGCTCTCCGTAAACGGTGATGGCAATGTCTCCCCGTACCGGCATTTCGCCGGGATAAAGCCTTTCCAGAGCTTTCAAACAGCACAGGTAGGCGGCAGCGGTAGTAGGACAGGCATGGCCAGCCAGTTTGACCACATCAATGAAGGTATACTCCAGGACGGCATCGTCCCGGACGAAAACCCCCAGAGTTTCTGCCAGCGGCTCCTTGAGCCTGATAGGCTCAACTTTTCCCAGGAAATCGCGAAAAGCACCAGTCATAAGCATCACCCTGTCTCTAAGAATTCCAGCAGCGCCTGCGCGTTGTTCTTTTCCCTGTCCCTGGCGGCATACAGCAAAGTAACCGTTCCGACCGCCCCAAGGTCTTTCAGCTCTTGCGCTAGGGCTGCCTTACCCCTTAGCTCCTCAGCGTATCGCCTTTTGAACTCCTCCCAGCGTTCCTCTTTGTGGGCGAACCAGCGGCGCAGGCTGTCGCTGGGGGCGATATCATTCATCCAGCGGTCGATTCTGGCCTGTTCTCTGGTTAACCCTCTCGGCCAGAGCCTGTCAACCAGGACCCTGGTCCCGTCATCAGTTTCTGGGCTATCGTAGACCCTTTTGGAGTTGAACATTTTGCAGAGACAGTAGCGGCGGTCCCTCAGGCGCTGAGCGAGCGCCATCTGCCGGCCACGTCGTCAAGCTCGTCTTTCCCCAGCAGCCTTTTGGTCAGCGGCAACAGGGAGTCGTTCTCCTTCTTTATGTGCTCCTGCAGGAAAGGCACCACCTTATTAACTATCTCCTGGACTTCGTCAGGAATAGTCTCATGGTGGCCATCCCGGCGTAGCTCATCCAGCTTTGCCGTCAACTGGTCATACCACTGCCAGACCTGGGCGTGTTCACCCAATAATAGCTGCGTCGGGCTTTTCTCTACCCCTGTGTGCTTCTCCAGGGCCGGGAAGAGCACTTCCTCCTCGCGGCGGAAATGGAGCTTCAGCCCTTTGTCAAAGAAGTCCAGCACTTTGCCCAGGTGGTCAATGCCTTTATCTCGTACCGGCGAGCCGGGAGTCAGGTTGCCCAGCCTGAGACACAAAGAAGCAGCCCGCAGCAGGCTGACCCTCTCCTCCGCCTGCTGATGTTCCCTCTTGATAATGTCAACTATGCCGGCGTCTGCGGTTATGGCATCTTCTTCCGCCTGCGGCCTCAGCCTCTCGTAAACCTCAGGGCCTATGCACTCCTTGGCGTGAGGGCACCAGTCAATGCAGGAAGGCGCCTGCTCACGGAGTACCACGGTGTGACAGCCGGGGCAGGTGGCCTTAAGTTCATCGGTCCAGATTTCTACTTCCTTGCCGCACTCCGGGCAATTGACATATCCGGGAGTGGGTTCGCGGATGCTGCGGGAGCCGGGGCACGATTTATCAAACGCCATCCTTAACCCCCTTGCGTACAATCTGATATAATTTTAGCATTAATCACCTCCTAAGTGTATACGACTTTTGTCGTAAAAGGCAGTCGCCTATGCAGAGGCTCCTGGGTTATGATAAGATTTGACAGCGCTAATCATGGGGGATGCCTGGATGTCTTCGCGGCTTGACTTTATCAGGTCGCTGCCGTACTTCGCCGGCCTGAGCGATGAAACGGCAGGGCGAATCGAGGAGCAAATCAGGGAACTCTCTTTCGCCAAGGGGGAGACTCTCTTGCTGGAAGGAGAGCCCTGCCGGGGGCTGTACGTGGTTAAAACGGGGCGGGTGCGTATCTTCAAAAGCTCGCTGGAGGGGAGGGAGCAGGTGCTGCTCATCGCCGGGCCGAAGAGTACATTCAACGACGTCCCCGTCTTCGATGGCGGCCCTAACCCGGCCAGCGGTTCAGCGCTGGAGCCGACCACTGTTTATGTTATACCCAGGGAGGCGATGCTGTCCCTGGTGGCCGATTGCCCCGCCGCTATGAACATCATCAGGCTTTTCGCCGCCCGGCTGCGCCATCTCACCATGCTGGTCGAGGACCTGTCCTTCCGCAGCGTGGTCAGCCGTCTGGCCAAAGCTCTTCTGGACCTGGCGGTGGCAACAGAAAGCCAGGCGCCCGTCCCGCGTCTCACCCAGGATGAGATGGCGGCCATGATAGGCACAGTTCGAGACGTGATAAGCCGGGCGCTGAAGGCGCTGGAAAAAGAGGGCGCTATCAAGATTGAAGGACGGCGCATCCTCGTGGTTGACCCTGACAAGTTGAGAAAGATGGTCTAGGATTTCCGACAAAAGTCGTATACGGCGGGCCGGACGCTGGTTAGAATAATGCTAAATGGTCATGCTGAATTTTACAGGGTGTGTATGGCGGGGGGTACTATGATAGGAGTAACAATTCCTGAAATAGATGAGAGCAAGTGCACGGCGTGCGGGGACTGCGTGGAACTGTGCCCGGCCAGCGCGGTAGACCTGGTGAATGGCAAGGCTGCCATAGTCAGGCCGGAGGACTGTGACTACTGTACCGATTGCGAGGTATTTTGCTCCGCTGGTGCTATCAGTTGCCCTTTCGATATAATATTAGTGAAAGACCGCCCGGCAGAGCAAAGGTGAAAGGCCTCTGTCTTTCAGATAGATAAGGAGGACTGTAGTGACAGAAAAAGCGTTCGCATCTGATATTGTCGAGACGGACAAAAGGCTGGGAGATGAGATTAAGGCATCGCTGGTTGATGGCTATCTTACCTGCCCGGTGGCATTCAAAATAGCCAAGAAGCTGGGGGTCACTCCTGCCCAGGTGGGGGATATGACCAACAAGCAAAAGGTAAGGCTCATCGGCTGCCAGCTAGGTTGTTTCGGCGTAAAGAAGGCAACCCACGAAGACATCGTCAATTTGCAGGTAAGCCAGACCCTGGCAGATGAGATTAAGGCATCGCTGGTTGACGGGTATGTGCCCTGCGCCGTGGCTTTTGAAGTGGCCAGGAAGCACAGCGTTACCCGCAAGGACGTCGGCGATGCCGCCACCAAGCTGAAGATTCATATCGTCCAGTGTCAGTTGGGCTGTTTCTAAGTAGTGAGGTTTGGCGATGAAGGGTGACGGGTCAACGCTGATTGACGAACTGATTGCCTCGCTGGAAAGGGGGCTGGACAAACGGCCCCTCACCGTAGACCAGGTATGTATCGGGGTCTTCTATACCGCGGTGCAGTTGTCCGACGGGCACGTGGGGGTGGCTTTCACCCCCAGGGACCTGGCCGACACAGTGTGCTGCCCGCGCTCCGCCGCCGAGATGCCGCAGGCCGGTCGGCTGAGAGGGCGGACTGCCTGGGACCTGGCTGATGAAGCCCGCAGCCGCTTCCGCCTGCGCCGCGCCGTTGGCGTGGCTACACTCAATGCCCTGTCGGCGAGCTTGATGGCGGAAAAGGGTATCCCTGGCGGGCGGATAGTGAGCAACGCTGACGCCCTGGATATGGCGCACATCGGCGCCGGGGACAGCGTGGTGCTGGTGGGAGCCTTTATCCCTTTTATCAAGAAGCTCAAGGAGCAAGGGGTAAAGCTAAGGGTCATAGATAAACACCGGGACGCGCTGAGAGGAGAAGACCTTCCTCTATGGGCGCCGCCCGAGTCTATTGATAAAGTGCTGCCTGAAGCTGATATAGCTGTAATTACTGGCTCTGCGCTGGTGGAGGGTGGGCTGGATGGGCTGCTGGAGCTATGCTCCGGGGCCCGGGGCGTGGTGCTTGCCGGGCCTACTGCCAGCCCCTGGCCGGAGCCGTTCTTTGCCCGCGGCGTCACTGTGCTGGGTGGAATCAGGGTGCGGGATGGTGCTGAGTTTATGCGCCTGGTGGCGGAGGGCGGCTCCGGATATTTCTTCAGCGGGCCGGCGGAGAAAATAGCCGTAGTTAAGTCTGACAGTTGACCGGAATATTCCCTGTCTCTCCGGGCTAATGCCGTTATTTACCAAAGGAGGCAATCATGAGCATCACAGTCGTGGATAATAAGACCGGCAAGGAGACCGCCGGCAAATACGCCTCGATTAAGGAAGGCCAGGTCAACCTCTACACCGGCATCATGTCGGACAAGAAGGGCGGCTGGAGAGGCTGCGGCAAGCGGTTCGTCTTTCCCGCCGATAGCGTAACCGTCAAAGCTGACGAGCCGGCCAAAGAGCTGAAGAAGGGCTAGACTTCAATAAGCTCCTTGAGCCTGGCGGCAAGTCCCTCCACGGGCACAAGCTCAGGACTTTTCTCTGACCGCCGCTTTACTTCCACGCTGCTCTTCTCCAGGGTGCGTGGGCTGATGGTGACCCGCAGCGGTATCCCCAGGAGGTCGGCATCGTTGAACTTCACCCCCGGCGATTCGTCGCGGTCATCGAAAAGCACCTCCATGCCCGCCGCCTCAAGCTCGTCATGCAGGCTTTCAGCCGCGGCCACCACTTTCGGGTTCTCCATGAAAAGCGGGCACAGGCAGATGTGATACGGGGCGACGGACAGCGGCCAGACGATGCCTTTATTATCGTGGTTCAGCTCGATGATGGCCGCCAGCACTCTGCCCACGCCGATGCCGTAGCATCCCATGACGATGGGACGGGAGACGCCGCTGGCGTCAACATAAAACGCCCCCAGCTTCTCACTGAGGAAAGTGCCCAGCTTGAAGACGTGGCCTACCTCGATGCCGCGTGCGGATAATAGCTTGCTCTCGCACGTGGGACAGCGGTGGCCGGCGCTGGCCCGGGCTATATCGGCGACCATGTCAGCAGTGAAGTCCCTGGGGTAGTTGACATTTCTGAGGTGGGTATCCGGCTTATTGGCCCCGGCGACAAAATTCACCCCGGTGGTTATAGAGTCGTCGGCAACGACTTTAATCCCCTTTATCCCCACCGGCGAGGCTGAGCCAGCCACGATGCCGGCTTCCTTCACCTCGGCTTCGGTGGCCATGCGTAGCTCAGTACAGCGCAGGACGTTCTTCAGCTTGACCTCGTTCACTTCGAGGTCGCCCCGGATGACCACGAAGGCCAGCTTCCCGTCAGCGACATGGAAGACTGCTTTGATGGTATGGCTGGGCAGCACTTTGAGAAAACCGGCTACCTCCTCAATGGAGGTCTTCCCCGGCGTGCTGACCTCCTCCACCGGCAGCGGTTTGCCGCCAGCCACTCCGTCCTTGATGCTCTGCGCCTTCTCAACGTTGGCGGCGTACCCGCAGCTATTACAGTAGATGATTTCATCCTCGCCGCTTTCGACCAGGGCCATGAACTCGTGCGAGTCCTTGCCGCCGATGGCGCCGCTATCGGCCTCGACCAGCGTGGCGGGCAGGCCGCAGCGGGCGTAGATGTTCCGGTAAGCCTGGAGCATCTTATCGTAGCTCTGGGCCAGGCTGTCATCATCGGCGTCAAAGCTGTACAGGTCTTTCATGATGAACTCGCGCACCCTGATGAGGCCGGCCCGGGGACGGGGCTCGTCCCTGAACTTGGTCTGAAGCTGGTACAGCAGCAGGGGCAGGTCGCGGTAGCTCTGCACATTGTGGCTGACCAGGCTTGTGACGACCTCCTCATGGGTCGGCCCCAGGACCAGCTTGCGCTCCTTGCGGTCGGAGAGGACCAACATCCCCTTGCCGAAGGCTTTGTCCCGCCCGGTCTGCTGCCATAGCTCCAGGGGTTGGAGGACAGGCATGTTCAACTCCTGGCCGCCGGCCCCGTCCATCTCTTCGCGGATTATGGCCTCTATCTTCTTGAGCACCCGCCAGGCCAGGGGCAGATAGGAATAGACGCCGGCGGCCAGCTGGCTTATCATTCCTGCCTTGAGCAGCAACTGGTGGCTGACGGTATCCGCCTCAGCCGGTGTCTCTCTCTGCGTCTTGCCGAAGAGCTTCGAAATGCGCATTAGCTGTCTACTCCATCCCCTTTAGTGAGGCTGTCCGAAAAGGGCCCGCTTGTCATTGCGAGGGCGAAGCCCGAAGCAATCTCAGAGATTGCTTCGCCTTCCGACTTCGTCGGAATGGTCTCGCAATGACAGTTTTCAGACAGCCTTAAAGTGGTTTATAAGAGAGGCTTCGCCCCTCTTTAACTCTTCTGACCTGCTTATCTACCTCTATCTCTATACCCATCTCCTTTGAAAGAGAGGCTAGTTCCTTCTTGTTTCTGGTCATCGGTGCTTACACGGCAATAAATGGCGGATTTATTCATTATCGGTTCTCGTTCATCAAAATATGACGCTTGTTAAGTTGCTAGTTGGTGAGGTAATGAGAGATAGTGATAATAAGAAACGCTACGAAAACGACAATTGGCAAGTATTTGTAGAGCCGTCTTAGGGTGATTTTGGCCTTTGAGGAAGCACCCGGAGTGTAATAATCCCCACAACCAATGTCTTCGGCGATTTTTTTCATCATGTTTTCGTAGTGGGTAACGTGTTCATTAATTCTATGATTGAGAAGGAAAGCGAAAGCAGAAAGGATGAACACGAATAAGAGGCCATACCAATTCCAGTTGTTGATGGTTAAAAAGGCAAAAAGACCCGTTACGATTGTGGCGTATAGGTTACTAAAAAACATGCGTTGTCTATCTACGTGCTGTAATCGCTTCCAACTGTGCTGATATAGCAGGAGCAAGTTGCCGTTGTCAGGCTTTATTTGTGCCATTTTACTTCACCCTCCTTCCACTTCGGCTTATTACAGTATCTATTTGGTTAAAACTTCTCCACCTCGGCCATGAGGGTGGCCAGGAAGTCCTTTTCTTCGACCACCTTGATTTTCTTGCCCTTTCGGAACAGGATGGCGCGGCCTTTGCCGCAGGCGATGCCGATGTCGGCGTCCATGGCCTCGCCGGGGCCGTTGACCTCGCAGCCCATCACCGCCACCTTTATCGGCTTGTCTATCTTGAGCAGCTCTTTCTCCACGTCCAGCGCCAGCTTCATGATGTCGACGTCGGCCCGCCCGCAGGTGGGGCAACTGACCAGCACCGGGCTGCGCCGGCGCAGGTCCATGCTCTCCAGGATTTCATAGGCGGCGATGACCTCTTCCCTGGGATGGGCGGTCAGCGATACCCTTATGGTATCGCCGATGCCCAGGTAGAGCAGGGTGCTGATGCCGGCGGCGCTGCGGATGAGGCCCGTCCTGGGCGGGCCGGCCTCGGTGATGCCGATATGCAGCGGGTAGGGTATCTTTTCGGCGATGTTCCGGTAGGCTTCGATGGTGGTCGGCACGTCAAAGGCCTTGAGCGAGACCTTAATCAGGTCGAAGTCCAGGCTCTCCAGCAGCCGTACCTGGCCCAGGGCCGCCTCCACCATGCGCTCGGCCACGCCGAGGTGCGGGTCGGCATCCCTGGGCAGGCTGCCAGCGTTCACCCCGACGCGGATGGGGATATTCCTCTCTCTGGCCGCACGGGCCACCGCCTTGACTCGCTCCGGCGCGCCGATATTGCCCGGGTTCAGCCGCAACCCGTCAGCGCCGCCTTCCATCGCTTTCAGCGCCAGCCGATAATCGAAGTGTATATCGGCGACCAGAGGTATGGAAATCCCCTTCTTTATCGCTGGTATGGCCTCCGCCGCCTCCATATCGGGCACGGCCACCCGCACCACCTCGCAGCCGCTTTCCTCAAGCTCCTTGATTTGACGGATGGTGGCCTCGGCATGGCGCGTGTCGGTCTTGGTCATGGACTGCACCACGATGGGGGCATCGCCACCGATGGTGACATTGCCAATCTGCACCGGCCTGGATATGCGGCGAGGATTCATGGTAGCAGCCTTTCTCCACTTATGATACGGATAATATCCTGGTAGGTGATAGCCAGGAAAAAGAGCAGGAACAGGGCTAGACCGATGACGTGTACTGCGCTTTCTATCCTCGGTGAGATTCGCCTGCCCCGGCGAATCCATTCTAAGAAGAGGAAGGTAATCCGGCCGCCGTCTATTGCCGGGAGCGGAAATAAGTTCATGATACCCAGTATTAGACTGATTAGGGCGGAGATTCTCAATAAGGGTAAGATGCCAGCTTCGGCAACTTCGCCGGTGAGCTGGACAATGCCTACCGGGCCGAGAAAGGAGTCCATTATGTTACTGGTAAAGATACTGACCAGTCCCTCTGCCCACATAATTACTGTCATAAATAGCTCTTTTGCACCCAGGGGTATTACCTGCCAGAGCGGGTAACGCTTTACGGTTTGTATGGCGATGCCAATTGCCCCCTCCCCTTGCGGTGGCTCTAATCTCGGTATGACCTGGATGCTCATGCGAGTTGAGTCCGGGTGCCGGATGAGTAGGGTAATCTTTTCGCCCAGATTGTCGTTGACAGATTGAGTCAGTACGGAGTGGCTATCCACCGGCTGGCCGTTTATGCTCAGGATAATGTCTCCCTTTTCGATGCCGGCCATGGCGGCCGGAGAATCAAGGGCTACATCTACTACCTGTACCTGTCCGACAGTCGCCTGGCGCGGGAAGAGATAAGAAGTCGAAAATAGTATCAGGGCCAGCAGCAGGTTCATCAGAGAACCGGCGCTGATTACTAGCAGCCTGATACCACGGCTCTTACTGGCCAGGCTCCTTGGTTCTGTGGGGTCTTCTTCACCAGTCATTTTGGTAAAGCCGCCAAAGGGGATGGCGTTCAACGAGTAGCGAGTTTCACCTCGTGTAAACGAGATTAACCGTGGGGGAAAGCCCAGCCCAAATTCCTCTACCCTCACATCGGAGGCTTTGGCACTGATAAAGTGTCCCAGTTCGTGGGCTAAGACAATCACTGATAAAATAACAGTGCCTATTATAATAGTGACTACCATAAGTTATCCCTTTGTAATAAGCTGCTTGACTCTTTCTCTGGCCCAGGTATCAGCCGCCATGATTTCCTCCAGGCCGGGATGGACTATAGACCGATGCCGCTCCAACGTCCGCTCGACGAGGCCGGCGATGTCAACAAATCTGATACGCCGCGACAGGAAAAGCTCGACGGCTACCTCATCGGAGGCGCAGAGCACGGCGGGGAAGGTGCCGCCGCTTCTACCTGCCTCAATCGCCAGCCTGAGGCAGGAGAATAGACCGAGGTCAGGTGGCTCGAAGGTCAGGCTGGTAATGGTGCTCCAGTCGAGCCGGGGGAGCCGCGGATTGGCCAGGCGCTCAGGATAGGACAGGGCATACTGGATGGGTATGCGCATGTCAGGGTGGCTTAGCTGGGCCTTGACCGAGCCGTCGGCGAACTCCACCATGGAGTGTACAATGCTCTGGGGATGGACAAGGACTTTGATGTCGTCGAAGGGCACATTGAACAGCCAGCGGGCCTCGATTACCTCAAGGCCCTTGTTCATCAAAGTGGCCGAGTCAATGGTGACCTTTTTCCCCATCCGCCAGGAAGGGTGGTTCAGGGCCTGCTCCGGGGTGACCTCCTCCAGTTGGGCCGGGGAGTAGTGGCGGAAAGGCCCCCCCGAGGCGGTCAAGATAATTTGGGCTGCCGGCTGCGTCTCGCCGCTGAGGCACTGCCATATGGCGCTATGCTCGCTATCAACGGGCAGGAGCTGCGCCCCGTTTAGCGCCGCCTCCCTGGTGATAATCTCGCCGGCCATGACCAGTGGCTCTTTGTTGGACAGGGCGACTTTTTTGCCTGCCTTTACTGCCGCCAGCGTTGCTCCCAGCCCCACCGCTCCCGAAGTGGCGATGACGACAACGTCTACCTCAGGATGGCGGGCGATTTCCTCAAGCGATAGAAGCTTATATTCGCCAGGAGGCAGGGCCTCCCGGCCCCGTTCTGCGGCAGATGGATGGTAGACCAACCCTGGCTTGAACTCGGCGACCTGCCTGGCCAGCAAATCGGTATTTCTGCCCGCTGCCAGACCCACGATGCGGAACTTGTGGGGAAAGGCGCGGACTATATCGAGGGTCTGCTGACCTATGGAGCCGGTTGAGCCCAGGACGGCCAGTCTCTTTACCGTATCACCCATATCAAATAATAGTACACCACCACGCCAGCAAAGACAACGCTGTCTATCCGGTCAAGGAAGCCGCCGTGCCCTGGTATGGACCTGCCGGAGTCCTTCACCCCCATGTTCCGCTTGAACAGGGATTCCACCAGGTCGCCAAGCTGGCCGAAAACGCTGGTGAGCAGGCCGAGCAAGGCCGCCTGGCCGATGGTGAGGGGCAGGCTGAGAAGACCGGTCAGAACCAGGCTGGCACCTATGCCTCCAACGGCCCCTGCCGCCGCCCCCTCCCAGGTCTTGGCCGGGCTGATGTATGGTGCGAGGCGGCGCCTGCCCCACCTCTTGCCAATAAAGAAGGCAGCGCTGTCAGAACCAAAGGTGACAAACAGGGCCAGAAATACCCAGTCACGGCCAGCATCCATCCCCCTCAGAGCTATCAGATGGCTCAGCATCCAGCCGAGATAGAGAATTCCGGCCGCCATCCAGGCCCAGCCGGCGAAAGCTCCTTCCTTGTGACGCAATGCCAGGAGCGAAACCAGGGGCAGCACCACCGCCAGTGTCAGCAGCGACGGGAGGAAGAAGTCGTAGTCAAAATGGGGGCTAACGATGAACAGCAAGCTCAAGACCAGCCCGAGGCCGGCGAGTGCCCTGGGCACAGCCGCCACCCTATAGAACTCAAAGACCGCCATGAGGCCCCATCCAGCCACTAGCACCGTAAACCAGGGCAGTGGCCGGTCAAACCAGACGGCAGCCACCAGGATGGGGAAGACCGTGAGCGCAGTTATCAGCCGTTGCCTGAGCATACCTGGATACCGGTCCTGAAGTAAGGGCTCTCGCGTGGTACTCCATCACCTGAAGGGGGGGATGGGGAGAAAAACGGCCGGAGGCGACCAGCGGTGACCAATGCTAATCCCCGCCGAAACGTCTCTCCCTCTGGCTGTAGGAGAGAAGAGCTTTATCAATCTCTTCCTTATCGAAGTCGGGCCACAGGGCATTGGTGAAGTAATATTCACTGTAAGCCGCCTGCCACATCAGGAAATTGCTCAGGCGAACTTCGCCGCCGGTGCGGATAACCAGGTCAACGTCAGGCAAATCGGCGGTATACAGGTAGCTGTTGAACAGTTTCTCATCTATATCTTGAGGTGGGAGGCCATCAGCCACAATGCGGCGGACTGCATCCAGAATCTCAGTGCGTGCCCCGTAGTTGAAGGCGAAACTGACGGTCGTTCCGGCATTACTGCTTGTCAGCTCTACCCCTCTTTTTAGTGCTTCCTGGATAGCCGGAGGTAGTCCTTCAAGCCGTCCAATATGGCGGATCCTGGCGCCTCTCCTGTGAAGCTCGGCTACCTCTTCGTCTATCATTTCTTCCAGGAGACCGAGCAGTCCCTGGACTTCCCTATTATTGCGCTGCCAGTTCTCGGTGGAGAAGGCGTAGACCGTGAGGTACTTCAACCCGCGGTTGCTCAGGTGCTCCAGTACCCGGCGCATATTTTCTATTCCCGCCCGGTGCCCCTCGGTAGTGGACAGGCCTTGCCGTTCTGCCCACCTGCGGTTACCGTCCATGATAATGGCTACATGGCTAGGAAAGCGATTGGATTGTTTCATAGGATGAAGTGGCTGTTGTCATGG
Organism: Chloroflexota bacterium; assembly: GCA_016202545.1. GTDB lineage: Bacteria > Chloroflexota > Dehalococcoidia > Dehalococcoidales > JACQON01 > JACQON01. The sequence goes on along the minus strand of JACQON010000018.1, from coordinate 62,807 downwards.
CCTGGGGCAGAGGGCCAATCTGACCTAGACCTCCATGACCTCTGTCTCTTTAACGCGCCCAGCCTGCTCGACATCAGCGATAAAGCTATCGGTGAGCTTCTGTAGTTGGTCCATGGCCCGCTTGTGCTCGTCCTGAGAGAGCTCCTTCTTTTTCTCCAGGTCTTTCAGGTCCTCGGCAGCCTCGCGTCTCAGATTGCGTATCGCCACCCTTCCTTCCTCAACTAGTCTCCGCAGCATCCTGACCAGCTCATGCCGCCGCTCCTCGGTAAGTGGCGGAACGTTTAGCCGGATGATGGTGCCATCATTGGTGGGTGTCAGCCCGAGGTCGGACTTGAGGATGGCTTTCTCAATGGCCGGGATGCTGTTCCGGTCCCAGGGCTGAATGACAAGAAGCCTGGCCCCCGCCACAGAAATGCCGCCGAGTTGATTAAGTGGTGTGGGAACGCCAGCGTATTCCACCTTGATATGCTCCACCAGCCCAGGCGCAGCCCGCCCGGTGCGAATAGATGCCAGCTCCTTCTCCAGGACCTCAAGTGATTTCCGCATCTTATCGCCGGTATCCTGTAGAATACGGCTAATCATTTTTCTCCTCGCTGGATACAAGCGTGCCGATAGGCTCTCCAGCTACGGCCCGTTCTGCGCTTTGCGGTGCCCAGAGGTCAAAGACAATTATTGGCAGCTTGTTTTCCAGGCACAGGGCCAGGGCGGTGCTATCCATCACCTGCAGGCGCATATTCAGCGCCTCAAGGTGGGTAAGGCGAATGAACTTCTTGGCGTTGGGGTTCTTGTTGGGGTCAGCGCTGTAAACTCCGTCCACGTTGTTCTTGGCCATGAGCAGGACATCGGCGTTAACTTCGATGGCCCGCAAGGCGGCGGCAGTATCAGCGGTCATATAGGGGTTGCCGGTGCCTCCGGCAAAGATGACCACTCTGCCCTTCTCCAGATGGCGGATGGCCCGGCGCCTGATGAAAGGCTCTGCCACGCGCTGAATTTCTATGGCCGACTGAGTCCTGGTGGTCACCCCTTCTCTTTCCAGCGCATCTTGAAGAGCGAGGGCATTTATCACTGTAGCCAGCATCCCGGCATAGTCAGCGGTAACCCTGTCCATCCCTTCTGCCTCAGCCTCGGCCCCACGCCAGATATTGCCGCCGCCAACGACGACAGACACCTGCACCCCCATCTCAACCACATGCTTTATCTGTTTGGCCACCTTGCTCAGCGCTCCAGGGTCAATGCCGTACTCCGCTTCACCGCCCAGGGCTTCACCACTGAGCTTGAGCAGAACACGCTTGTAGTTGGGCCTGGCTGTCACCTCTCTTCCCCTACCTCAAATCTGGCAAAACGGCCGACCTTGATGTTCTCGCCGACCTTAGCGATGGTATCGGTGACCATATCCTGTACCGTCCGGCCGAGGTCTTTGATAAACGGCTGGCAGAGCAGGCAGGCTGTCACGGCGTCCACGTCTGACCCCTGGGGAATATCATCACGCGAGGTAAACCGGGGGCTCTGAGCGGCAATCTGCATCGCTAGGTCATGGGCCAGTGCCTTGAACTCGTCGGTGCGGGCAACGAAGTCGGTCTCACAGTTCAACTCGACCATGGCCCCGATGCGCCCTCCGGTGTGAATATAGCACTCCACAATCCCCTGGGTCGCCGAGCGCTTCGCTTTCTTTTCCGCCAGGAAGAGGCTCCGTTGTTTCAGGATGTGGAGGGCATTTTCGATATCCCCGCTCGCCTCAATGAGGGCATTCCGGCAATCCATGATGCCCGCCCCTGTCTGCTCCCTCAGCGCTTTAATCGTATCAGTCGTGCTATTCACTTTTTACCTCATGGTATTCATCTTCAGGCGTAAAAATCACCGCGTCCCCGATTTCCCCGGGCTTGCTCTCCGCACCATCTTTCTTCTCCGTCTCGGCTAGACCTGCGGTCAAACTGGCTTTGCCTTCAATAACCGCATCAGCAATCTTGCTGCATATCAACCTGATGGCCCTTATGGCATCGTCATTGGCCGGAATAGGATGGTCTATCTCGTCAGGGTTGCAATTGGTATCAGCTATGGCAACTACCGGTATCTGCATACGTTTGGCTTCAGCCAGGGCAATCCTCTCTTTGGTGGGGTCAACGATGAAAAGGGCGCTTGGCAGCCTGGTCATCTCCTTGAAGCCTCCCAAATACCGGTTAAGCCGTGCGATTTCCTTCTCAAGCTTGAGGGCTTCTTTCTTGGGTAAGCGGCTGAACTCCCCTCTGGACTGCTGGTCTTCCAGGTGTACCAGATGGTCTATCCGGGCCTGGATGGTGCCGAAGTTGGTCAGCATTCCTCCCAGCCAGCGCTGGTTGACGTAATACATGCCACAACGCTTGGCCTCTTGTTCTATAGCCTCCTGGGCTTGCTTCTTGGTGCCAACAAAGATGATGGTGCCGCCTTCAGCCACTATCTGCCTGACAACCTCACACGCCTTGCCCAGCATGACGGCGGTTTTCTCCAGGTCGATGATATGGATTCCCTCCCGCTTGGTGAAGATATAATTCTTCATGCGGGGGTGCCAGCGACTGGTCTGGTGCCCGAAGTGAGCTCCAGCCTCCAAAAGCTGCTTAATTGTGGTTGTATCCGGCAAAATCTCGACTCCCTTTCTAGATGCTGATTACTAGCTAAACAGTATAGCATACCCTTCGATGTCCAGCAAGGGCGCAACTTGATACCCGTTTGGTAGCCTCTGCCGTCATTGTTTCTCGCTAACGCCTCTCACAATCTACCAGCCTATTTGCACCACGAAATATGAAAATGTTCGTTCCAATCCGCTACTAGTATCGCGTCAGGCAAATAGAGCTGCTATCGGACATCATCGTCACCGTGCGAGGATGCCATCTTCGGCTTGGCTAAGGCGAGAACGCCCATCCCCTTCAGGGTGAACCCCTGTCCCCCTTCCCGTCGGGAAGGGGGAATTAAGTGAATGATAGGGGGCACGCCCCCTATCATAAATCTCTTCCCCTTCTCCTGACCAGGAGAAGGGGATAAAGGGGTGAGAACACAGGAGATAAGTTGGCTAGAATAGAGGAGATTACGTCAGGCAAAGTGCTTATTGTCTTTTGACAAGGACAGTATGCTATAATTACGGCGATGATACCAGTTGAGTTCAGACAAAGGCCGATGACCGCACTAGATATAGGCGAAGACGCTGACCGCCAAAGCCTTGTTTAGCAGCAGACATATGTGAACGGGCCGCTCCAGCAGGACTAAATTGCGCGCTCCAGCAGTCACAGTCAGTGGAGTAAATCGAGTTGCCTCGAAAGGAGCATAAAAGGAGTTAGACAGTGAATCTGCAACGACCAAATGTCAGTGAGGCCAGTGGAGATGGGCAAGCTTTCAGCAACGTAAGAAAGCTGATTAATGATGTCTGTGATAGGCTCAACGTTCCTGAAAGATGCCGCTTGAAGCTGAATGAATGTGAGCGGGAGTTGATAGTCCACTTTCCGGTTAAATTCGATGATGGGAATGCGAAAATCTTCACCGGCTTCAGGGTTTTACATAACGATACTAGAGGGCCGGCTAAAGGGGGAATCCGTTATCACCCTGATGTCACCCTGGATGAGACGAGGGCCTTAGCAGCTTTGATGACTCTAAAAACCGCAGTTGCCAATGTCCCGTTCGGCGGTGCCAAGGGAGCCGTGATTTGTGACCCGAAGGTCATGTCCCAAGATGAGCTGGAGCGGTTGACCAGGCGCTACACTGCTGAAATCAGCATCGTGATAGGTCCTGAATGTGATATCCCCGCTCCTGATGTAGGCACCAATCCGCAGGTTATGGCCTGGATAATGGATACCTACAGCATGGGTAAGGGCCACTCCGTGCCGGCGGTTGTCACCGGCAAGCCTATCGAGATAGGCGGCAGCAAGGGTAGATTCGAGGCCACAGGGCGCGGTTGTACCATCAGTGCTTTACTGGCCACGAAGAACCTGGGTATGAATCCCAGAGAAGCAACCGTTGCTATTCAGGGCTTCGGAAATGTGGGAGCCGTGGCGGCCAGGTTACTGGCCAGAGAAGGTTGTCGCGTGGTGGCAATAAGCGACTCCAGGGGTGGTGTTTACAACCAGAACGGTCTGAATGTGGACAAGCTGCTGGCTTACAAAAGAGAAACAGGGGCAGTATGCGATTTTAAAGATACCGAAAATGTGACCAATGATGAGCTTTTGGGAGTACCATGTGATATCCTGGTGCCGGCAGCTCTCGGGGGCCAGCTAAATCAGGCCAACGCTGCTTCAGTGAAGACAAAGGTGGTCATAGAAGGCGCCAACAATCCGACGACGCCCGAAGCAGATATGATTCTCTCTGATAACGGCGTACTTGTTGTTCCTGACATACTGGCCAACATGGGCGGCGTGGTAGTGTCATATCTGGAGTGGGTACAAGGCTTGCAGAGTTTCTTCTGGGATGAGTCGCAGGTGAATGAGTATCTGGGAAAAATCATGACCAATTCTTTTACGGAAGTTTGGGAGATAAGCCAGAGTGAAAAAGTAAACATGAGGGTGGCAGCTTATGTGCTGGCTCTACGCCGGCTGACAGTCGCTATGTGCCTGAGGGGCATATATCCGTAGCGCGCAAATTGACAAAAGCGGCCAATGAAGGTATCGTTAGAGGAAACAGACAACATGCAGATTAGAAAAACGTATCAACTGGTACAGCCCGAGCTGTTGTATGACGAAGTGAGGGATTTCGTTGTCAAGCAGGGGATGGTCGTCAGCGAGTCCAAGCTGGAAACGTACTCCATGCCTGAAGACTCGTCATCGTTTATCTCACGCGGCACGCTGACATTCAGAGTTCCTGATGATAGAGGCAAGGCGGGGAAAGAGTGCGTCAGGGCACATATCGTCGGTTCAGCCAGAGGCGAGACCAGGCTAATGCTCGACATCAATGATGAGCTTTCCCCGGCGACAAAGGTGGCCGCTTTGCAGGATGACCTGGACTTCGTCTTCGGCTCCTATGAGGTAAAGCTCCGCCAGAGCTGACGTTCCTCAGATGCCTTTCTGCACACGAAGGCAGAGGAATATTTCAGCGTTCCTTATCCCCTCTAGCTTGCCTACCTCTTCCTTCATGAAGCTTAACAGCTCGCTGGTGGAAGGAAGCCACACCGAAGCGATGACGTCGAACCGGCCGGTGGTGGCGGCCAGCCATTTGACCTCGGCACGGGTGCTCAATGCCGTCATGACCGAATCCATGCTGTCATTGGCCACGTCAAAAGCGATAAGGGCTCTCAGCGGCGTCCCCAGCTTGCGTGGGTCGGGGACAGCGATAATCCTTGCCATGCCCCCCTGGATGAGCTTTTTCACCCTGCGCCTGACGGTGGCGGCGTTGACACCAAGCTGCCTGGCCAAAGCACCGTTGCTCTGATATGCGTTCTGCATCATCAAGTCCAGCACTCGCCTATCGAGAAGGTCAATTTTCACGCTCATTATTTATAAAATAGCATATTACACCGTCTTTTGCAAGCACTATGCGCAAAGAAGTCTCTTCAATTGTCTGCGTTGACGAGTCCCATGGCTTCGAGTTCAACGTGCCGCCGATGGCAGGGGCGACCTCAGACATGGGGCTGGCACGGTTTCACGACAGAAACCGTGAGACGCTGGAGAAAAAAGGAATCACTGTTGCCCGGCGGTTCAACTAGCTATATACTGAGAAAGAGCTACGGGAGGGGGTATCCAGGATAACGAAGCTTGCCGCTTGCCGCAAAGACCCGCCAGCTTTATGTGCTGTTCGATATTACCTGCAGGAGGAGAAACGAAGATGGCAGTTGTCCTTGTGGAAGGCAAATCGCTGAGGTATGAAAGAAATCCGTACATAAAAGGCGACAACGCCAAGCAGGCCATCGGGGCGCCGGAGAGCAAGCACATGTGCTCCGGGCTGTGGCGCTTCGACCCGGAGACCGCCTTTGACTGGCATTTCAAAGAGGGCGATTTTATCCTGTACCTCACCGAAGGCCGGGTGCAGATAGCGGCGGAGGGCAAGACCTATACTGCGGCTGCCGGCGACTTCACCTTGTGCCAGAAGGGCACTACGGCCCACTTCAGCACCGTGAACGGTGCCGCCGGGCTGTATGTGGGCGAGCCGGGCACTTTCTTTGAGGATATGGCCAAAAGCAGCCGGCCAAAACAGTGGTAAGGCGCTGTTCGGCACAGGGAAACGAGCATGGCCGTATTCCTGGGCGCTGGCACGGCTTGATATTGAACCTGAATCAGGGGTGAAGCTATGGCAGACATCGCAGTAAGGAAAGGAAGATCTGAAGACAGCGATGACTTCGCCCGCCTGCTGGTGCTATCATGGCCGGGCTTTTCCATTCTCTTTGCCCCCAGGGTGGAAGAGACAGCTAAACGCCTGTTCCAGCAGCCGGGGAACCTTTTCAGCCTGAGCCATTCGTACTTCGCCGAGGTAGATGGCAAGGTGGCAGGATTGCTCGCCGTTTATAGCCGGAAACATGAGGAGGAGGAAGTGGTCAACACTAGGCGGCTGCTGGCCAAACACCTGGGGTGGCGCTTTATGCCGAGGTTCTTTTACTGGGTTAACATGCGCCGGGCGCTAAAACTGATGGCGGGTGAATGCTACGTTAACAGCCTGGCGGTGTACCCTGAGTTCAGGAGGCTTGGTGTGGCAACCAGGCTTCTTCTAGCAATTGAAGCGGAGATGGCAGAATCGGTGAGTAGAATCATGCTGGATGTGGAAGTGGGCAACCAGCCTGCACTCAACCTGTACCGGAAAGCGGGATACGCAAAGGAAGCGCCGGCCTCCTTCAAGATAAAGGACTCCGAGAACTTCAGGATGGCTAAACTCCTGAAGTAACTGCTTGACATAAAGTTACTATTCCGATGATAGTCTCTGGTGCTTCTGGCGGGGAACCGGCTTCAACAGCAGGGCCAGGATGAGGCCCACCAGGCCGAGCACGGCAGAGAGCAAAAAGGCTAGCTGATAGCTGCCGGTTACATCGAATACGTAACCGGCGAGGAGAGGCCCGAAGGCTCCGCCTATCATAGTGATGGAATAGATAAGCCCGAAGGTTACGCCATGTGAGCGCAGTCCGAATAGCTCGGCCACCATGGGCGATTGTATGGTGAAATAGCCGGCAAAGGCGACGCCGAAGATGGCGGCAAACAGGTAAAACATCCATAGCTCACTGGTTATCATGGCCCAGAGCGGGGTCACCAGAAACAGGACGGCTATGATAACCAGCGTCCGTCTATTTCCAATTCTGTCGGCGACATGGCCCAGCAGGATGGCGCCTGGTATGCCTGATATGCCGCTCACCGCCAGCACGCTGGCAGCGCCCATCGCCGGGACTCCGAAATCGATTGCAAATATGACGATGTGCACCATGATAAGGACGCTAACCATGGTTATGGTGGTTGATGTGAAAGTGAACATCCAGAGCTGCCTGGTTTGAAGCGCCTCGGCCAGGGATAGCCCGTGGACTCCCGAGTTCATCACCTCTCCACCCGCCTCGTCTTCACCGTATGCAGGTTGCCCTATTTGACCGGGGTCACGCTTGAGGAACATCCCGCCGCCCAAGAATACCACCAGGGTGAGGGCGGCGAAAATGACGTAGGAGTTGCGCCAGCCGTAGATAGATATGAGCCAGCTAGCCAGCAGCGGCATAGTTGCCATGCTCACCTGGATGCCCGCGGTGACCAGCCCGCACATCATCGCCCTTCTTTTGACAAACCACCTGGCCACAGTTGACAGCAAAGGCACCCACACCGCAGTCATACCGCCGCCAGCCAGCACCCCCAAAAAGAGGTACAACTCCCATACCTGTGTTATCCGTGACATCAAAAAATAGCCCAGGCTGAAGGAAAACCCGCAGACTATCATGATTACCCTGGGACCAACTTTGTCGTTCAACCTGCCCAGGACTATGCTCAGCGGCCCCTGGATTGCGATGAATAGCGAATATGCCCCCGAAGTAACCGTCCTGCTCCAGCCGAACTCGGTCAGCATTGGCTCAAAAAAGACGCTGTAGACGTTGAACAGCACCCAGCCGACTATCGATATCATCACGGCGGCGGCAACTATAACATAGCCGTAAAAAAAGTCGGTGGTCTTAGCTCTGCTCAATCCGAGTTCTCCTTTTGTGCTGAAGCCATGACCGACGAAGACTCGCCATGCCGCACTGGCCTCAGCAGCAAGCTCAGGGCGAGACTCACGGTGGTCACTATGCTGGATATTAGGAAAGATAGCTGATAGCCGCCGGTCATATCGAAGATGTAGCCAGCCATAACCGGTCCGGCGGCCTGGCCCATGGTAGAGGCAAAACCGGTGAAGCCCATGATGGAGCCATGCGCCTTCAGCCCGAACAGCTCAGCCGGCACCAGGGGCATCAGGGCGAACCAGGCGCCGTAGGCAAAGCCGAAGATGACTGCAAAGACATAGAACGTCCATAGTTCGCCAGCAAGGCGGAGCCAGAGCGAGGCCGCCAGCAGCAGGACACAGGTGATAGTCAGGGCCGACCGGTAGCCAATCTTGTCACCAGTGGTGGCCATGATTACTCCGCCGGGGAAACTGACCGCGCCGGTGACAACCAGTATGGCGGCAGCGCTGGCCAGCGAAATCCCCAGCCCGGTGGCATAGATAACGATGTGTATAGCATAGGCGGCGTAGGCAATGTTGAAAAGAAGCGAAATGGCATTGAATATCCATAGCTGGCGGGTGCGCAGCGTCTCCTGAAAAGACAGCCCACCGTATTGCCGGCTCAGGCTCTCCTTGTCTATCTCATCGGCACCATAGGGCGACAGTCCCATTTCTCCGGGGTCGCGCCTTATCAACTGGGCGGCAGCGATAACAAGCACCATGGTAACGATGCCGATAATGATAAATGAGTTGCGCCACCCGTAAGCGGATATGAGCCAGGCTGCCGGCGCCGGCATGACCAGCACGCTCAGGCCCCAGGCTGATGTGGCGATGCCCACCATCAGCCCCCGCTTCTTGACGAACCACCGGGTCACTGCGGACAAATTGGGTAGCCAGTCGCTGTTGCCGATGCCTAACAGCATCCCGTAGAACAGGTATAGCTGCCAGATGGCACTGACCTGCGAGGTCAACAGATAGCCAACACCAAAAGCCAGACCGCAGACGGTGATAATCACCCTGGGGTTGAATTTGTCAGCCAGTCGCCCCACCACTACGCCGGCCAGGGCAAGGACTACCAAGTAAAGTGAAAAGGCGGCCGAGGTAGCCCCTCTCGTCCAGCCGAACTCCGCTATCATCGGCTCCATAAAAATAGGGAAGGTAGCCCACATCCCCCAGCTCAGCAGTTGAATGCCGGAGGCGGCCCCCACAATGACATAGCCATAATAAAACCTGGAGGCCTGTTCCGGATGTAAATGATGGCTATTCACCTGAACTCCTGTGACAACAATAATCCAATGGTAGCCGCTTGCGCGGCATAAATCAACTGGTCCGAGGTTGTTTATTAGTCTCTTTAAACGGCCTCACGGTCATTCCCTTTAGTTCGACCGGCAATCTTTGCTTAGTACGTGGTCTCCATATATACAACTAACATAAGTCTTGGCGCCAATGGCTGTGTCGCCAAGCCCATCGACCCAGATGAAATCATGCCCAGGATCACCGCTCTCTTTGCCGTCAGGTAGCAGCGAAGAACCGTTTCCCGCCTAGCTTTCGCCCTCGCACAAACTGCGCTGGAAAATGGCGCTGCGTTGTGGGATAATACCTAACAGCATGTGGAAATTACCTTCTCCTGCTCCGGACCAGGTGCCGCGTATTCCCCCGGTGGAATAGCCTGAAAGACCTCTGGGTCCCATCAAATGGCTATCTTTATTCCAGCTTTTTGCGGAGGAACCACCTTTGCTGTCACGAGTACGGCCAGAAGATAAACTGTTTTACGGTTGGATGATAGTAATCGCCTTTTTCCTGGTATTTATCGTCCTTAATGGGGTAAACCTGTCCTTCGGCGTCTTCTTCAAGTCCATAGAAAGCCAGTTCGCCCTGGGCCGTGCCGCCACCTCCGCCATCGCCTCGGTCAATCGTCTGGTCGGTGGGGTGTTCGCCTTTATCAGCGGCTGGGCTTTAGATAGATACGGACCAAGGATTGTCGTTCTCGTTATGGGCGCGCTGACTGGCCTGAGCCTGGTATTGACCAGCCAGACAGGTTCCCTGTGGCAGCTATTCATAACCTACAGCCTGCTGCTGGGTATGGGCACCGGCGGTACATTTGTGGTGCCCACAGCCGTAATCTCAAGGTGGTTTGCCAGGCGGCGGGGACTGGCCCTGGGTATCGCCGGCACCGGGCAAGCTGTGGGGATAGTCATTGTAGCACCGGTGGCCACTTACCTTATTTCCATCATGGACTGGCAAACGGCGTATCTGATTATGGGGCTGGCTGCCTGGCTGGTGGTGATGCCTCTAACCGGGCTGTTGAAGAGAGACCCGTATGAGATTGGCGCTTTTCCTGACGGAGCAAGCTCAGGGTCAACAGATGCCGGAAAAGAGAAGGGATTCGTTCAAACGGATGCCCATTCGCTATCAGAGGTGTTCAAGACCCGGAGCTTCTGGCTCATGGTCTTCATCTGGTTGCCCTGGGCACTGTCCCTGTTCCTGTTGTACACCCACCTGGTGCCCCACGCCACCGATATCGGCATGTCACCTGAAGCGGCGGCCGGGGTACTGAGCTTGATGGGCGGGAGCGCCATCTTCGGCAGGCTGCTGATGGGCATCGCCGCGGACAGGGCGGGCAGCAAGCGGGTTGTTATTATTTGCTTGCTGCTACAGGCAGTAGCCATGCTGTGGCTTATCTGGGCGCGGGAGCTATGGATGTTCTATTTGTTTGCCCTGGTCTATGGCTTTGCCTACAGCGGTCTGGGCAGCAGCGCCGGGGCGCTGGTCAGCGAGACATTCAAACTGAGAAACATCGGCGCTATATTGGGCTTGCTTGAGGCCAGTTTCGGGATTGGTGCTGCCATCGGTCCGGCCGTGGGAGGAATTGCCTTTGACATCAGCAATAGCTATTCCAGCGCCTTCTTAATCGGGGCGCTGGCGATGTTTGTCGCCACTTTGCTGGCGGCCCTGACCAGGCCGGAAGCGGGCAGGGCTTCTATCGGAAACAAGGGATAAAGGTTCCGGTAAAAGGTTCGACTGGTTGATATGGTCTCCATAGCTATCCTGCTAGCTGTGTTCGTGCTCATCGCCGTGCGGCAGGTGGGGAACATAAGGCTGCAGATATGGCAGGTAATGCTGCTTGGCGCTCTCGGGGTCTTCTTCACCGGCCAGATTTCCATAGGGCAGGCGGCGAAGTCAATAAATCCCGATGTCATGCTGTTCTTGTTCGGTGTGTTTATCATCGGACAAGCCCTTGAAGACAGTGGGTATCTTTCTCATTTATCTTACCGGTTCTTCAGCAGGGCAAAATCGCTAAGCTCGCTGGTACTTCTGGTCCTGTTCGGCATGGGATTTCTCTCCGCTTTCCTCATGAACGACACACTGGCCATTATCGGGACTCCTGTAGTGCTGTCGCTTGCCAGAAAGACCGATACACAGCCCAAAATCCTGTTGCTCAGCCTGGCCTTCGCCATAACCATAGGCAGCGCCATGAGTCCCATTGGAAATCCGCAAAACCTGCTCGTTGCCATCCACGGAAGCATCGCCAATCCATTCGTAACCTTCTTCAGGTTTCTGCTGGCGCCCACTATAGTGAACCTCCTCCTGGCTTATCTTATGCTGCGCCTTTTCTACAGGAGACATTTTCACAGCCAGCCTTTGAATCATTCCTATGAGCCAATTCAAGACCCATGCCTGGCACAGCTTTGTAAAGCTTCCTTGCTCCTGCTGGTAGGCCTGGTAATAGTCAAGATAGCGCTGGTATTCCTGAACATACGGATTGACTTCAGGTTGACCTATGTTGCGCTTGCGTCAGCCTTCCCCATCGTGGCGCTGAGCCAGCACAGGTTGAGGATACTCAAGAGAATAGACTGGCACACGTTGATTTTCTTTGCCGCCATGTTTGTCCTTATGGAAAGCGTCTGGAACTCCGGCTTTTTCCAATCGGCGATAAATGCCACCGGCTCGAACCTGGCCTCGGTGAGCATGATTCTGGTGATAAGCACGCTGCTGAGTCAATTGATTTCCAATGTCCCGCTGGTGGCCCTGTATTTGCCCGTTCTCGTCCAGCTCGGAAGCGGGACCAGGGAGATGATAGCACTGGCGGCTGGAAGCACTATCGCCGGCAACCTCTCCATCCTGGGGGCAGCCAGCAACGTCATCATAATACATAATGCGGAGAAGAAGTCGGGGGCAACTCTGAGCTTCGTCGAGTTTGTCAGGATAGGCGCGCCGCTGACTGCGGTCAATGCGATGGTCTACTGGGTGTTCCTGCGTTTGGTGTAGCTCCGGCGTCACGAGACATAGGCGCCGAATACTGCCCGGTACGCTCCGTTTGCCCCGGCGGTTTATCGGGAGGGGGACACGGTGGCTGCGATATCAGCAGCGGGCACAGCCAGGTTGGTATCGCCCCGGAGATAGGCGTTCTGGAGATATTGCCCCAGCATACGCTGGGTGTTGAAGTAGGAGCCATTCATAGCGATGGCCGAGCGCATCACGCTGGCGAACCCGTCCTGCTGCTGGTAAAACAAAGGGGCAATAACCTGTTCCAGCTTGTCATAGAGAGTAGGCGCGTCCCTATCAGGCCTGGTTTCAGGATAGCAGGCGTCGCCGATACACCATCCGGTAACCCCTTCTATATGGCCCTCAAGCCACCATCCATCCAGGATGCTCAAGCTGGGGACTCCGTTGAGCGCTGCCTTCATGCCGCTGGTGCCTGATGCCTCGCGCGGCTTCTGCGGCGTATTCAGCCACAGGTCAACGCCGGAGCATAGATATTTGGCCAGCGCCATGTCATAGTCCTCAAGATAGACCACTGGTATGATGCCTTCGAGGGCGCTCTTTGCCTGGAAGATGCGCCGTATAAGCGCCTTGCCGCCCTCATCTGCCGGGTGGGCTTTCCCTCCACAGATGACCTGGAGCGGCCCGGCCTGCCGGGCTATACTCGTAAGTCGCTCCAGGTCGGAGAACAGAAGGTCGCTACGCTTATATGCCGTGACACGGCGGGCAAGGCCAATGGTCATCACCGCCGGGTCCAGGCGCACCCCGGTCCGCTGTTCTACCTCGGCGAGCAGCCCTTGCTTGGCCTCGGCGTGCGCCTGCCGGATTTCACCGAGCGGTATGTTTATGGCGTATCTCAGGTACAAGTTGTCACGGCGCCACTCCGGGATGCAATGGTCATAGAGGCGGCAGAATGGCGCTGATGTCCAGGTGCCCACATGCACGCCGTTGGTGATGGCATTAATACGGTGGTTGGTGAACATGTTTCGGGAGACCTCTTCGTGGCGCATGGAGACACCGTTAACATAGCGGGACAGGTTCAGAGCTAGGTTGGTCATGCTCAGGGCACCATCAGAGCAACATTGAATCGCCATCAGGTCATCGACTCGCTTGCTGCCCAGGACTCCCCGGACCAGGTCAAGGGGAAAGCCGTCATGCCCGACTGGCAGAGGGGTATGAGTGGTAAAGACGCAGCGCTGACGGACCGCCTCAACATCTGCAGGCGTAGCGTCGTTGCCCGCACCACGCCCCCAGGTCTGCTCTTCCAGCAGCGCCAGGCAAGCCAGTGCGGAGTGCCCTTCATTTATGTGGCATGCCTTGGTGTTATGGTATCCCAGCATCCTCAGCATGGCAGTCCCGCCCCAGCCGAGGATGACCTCCTGGCACAGGCGATAATGAGCATCGCCCCCGTAGAGGTAGTCAGTGAGGTGCTGGTCCCAGGGGGTGTTCTCCGGTAGAGCCGTATCCAGAAAGTAGACCGGCACGGTATGCCCGAACTGGCCACGCACAAGGTAACGCCACGCCTGTACCTGGACCTGGCGGCTGCATATGGTCGCCATCACCCGGGGAGGCATCTTTTGTAAGTACTTCTCTGGAGACCACTCAACCGGCGACGCCGACTGGTTGCCATCCTCATCCAGGTGCTGGCGGAAATAGCCCTTGCGGTGCAGGAGAGTTACGCCTGCTGCCGGCAAACCCAGGTCAGCAGCGGCGCGCATGGTATCTCCGGCCAGTATGCCCAGGCCGCCACTATAGGTAGGAATAGCCGGGTCAACGGCAAATTCCATTGAGAAATAGGCAACCGTAAGCGTACCCGTCGCTGTCTCCATCATACCGCCGTCCCGAAAACCCTGGCCAGTCGAGCCGTTGGCCGACCTGCTCCGGCTACATCCTTCGACGGAGCCAGGGAGTGCTTTCTAGCTAATGCCATATTCCTTCCATTTGGAGAGGACTTTCTGCCTTACATCAGCCGGCCAGCCGTGCTCCCAGTCCATTATGACCGGCGTCTCTTCCTTGGGCCACTCCATGGGGAAGGTAGCGTTGAACAGCACGTGGTAGCCGGTGAAGTAATCTGTGCCTCTTCTCTCGACCGGGGCTAGATAGGCCGCCAGCGCATCCAGAGGCGCATTGGGCACGACCACCAGGCCGTTCTTCGGGTGCATCCTGGTGGTCAGGCACCACATCACGTCTTCTATGTTGCTGGGGTCGATATCGTCGCCAACCAGTATGACGTAAGTGCCCCAGGCTCCGGCCCGGGACGACCACACCGCCGAGGCGAGGGTTTGAGCGAATCCCGGGTACTGCATCTTGGCCGAGATTACGATACCGGCGAAGTGGACCGGAGAATAGACTGATTTGAACGGAATCGCCCGGGCCCGCAGCTCATTGGCAATCTGGGCGCTGGTGGTGATGCTGGTTATGGTGTTGTACTCTTCGTAGGGCTTGCCCATGTTGGTTATGGTAAGTATCGGGTTATTCCTGAAGGTAACGCAGGTGACATCTATGTACGGGCGGGGCAGACGGCCGCCAGCGCTATAGCCGGTATACTCTCCAAACGGCCCCTCTTCCATCATCTCCCTGGCCCTGATGAAGCCTTCGATGACTATTTCCGATGTCGCCGGCACATACAGGTCTACGGTCTCGCACTTGACCATCTCGATGGGTTCGCCGCCTATAGCACCGGCCACCTCTACCTCGCTTATCCCGGCCGGCAGGTCAGTGGTACTGACCAGGGTGGATATGGGGTCGGCGCCGATGGCTATGGCGGTAGGCGTATCCTTGCCCTCTGCCTCATTTTTGAAGAAATGGGACATGCCGTGGCTGGTGTAGGACATATAGGTGCCGAGCCTCTTCTTGTCGTGGATAACATGGCGGTACATGCCCCAGTTGACCCAGTCTGAGGCGGGGTCCTTGGTGATATCAGCGTGCCAGGTGCCTATATATCTGCCGCCGTCGATTCCATGTATGCGCGGCGTGGGGAACATGAACAGGTCAATGTCCTTGCCCTTAAGTATGTTCTCCTTGCAGGGGCCGGTCTTCACTATCCTGGGCTTTACCGGTTTCCCGGCGGCGCGCCTGGCGTACTCATCCACGATTTCCAGGGGATGCGAGTCCTTGGGCATACTGAGCGCCAGGGCAATCCTCGCTTGAAGCACCGGCTTGGCTGCGGTCATGATGTTGGCAAAGACGGGGAAACCCCGGGGGTAGCCTTTGATGTTCTCGAAGAGCAGGGCCGGGCCATGCTCGTCTATGCTTTTCCTGGATACCGCCCCCAGCTCAAGTTCCCAGTCCACCTCGGCCTTGACCCGCTTAAGCTGCCCCTCCTTCTCCAGAACCTGTATGTACTCCCGGTTGTCCTTTATCATGTTCCATCCTTTCCCGTGCTTATTTTAGTGCCCTAACCTGAAATAGAGGCCTGCCTGACCGAGTTAAATATAAACCTCCATGCCCTTGCGGGGGATAGACCAGACGCCTTTGCTGTCCTGCCCGAAGATATCGTAAGCATTGCTATAAACGGTTACTACAAATAATAATGCCACTTCGTGCCGCTGTCAACCCCGGCCATGCCTCTTAATCTATGGACTGGCTGGTGGGAAAGTTATCACTTTAAGAAAATCCTTGCTTTGCCGAAAGCTTTGTTTCAAAACTCAGCGAAAACGGGGAGAAGATTACAAGCTCATCTTACATAACATATATTGTGCGCCCCAGTTTTTTATAGTTTTGACATTGGTATAACAGACGATTCTGGAAACAATGAGAGAGGTGTTTATGTTGATACGTTTTTAGCTTTTAGTCTAGCAATTTCTATGGTTAAAGCTACAATTTGTTTTCTTAATACTTTCTCTTGTGGTACTAGATTATCGGTATTTGGTTTACTACTGCCTGGCTTTTGGGCGCTAAGTGCTTCCTCGGTAGCTTTTATCGTCTCCTCTAGCTGAGAAATGACAGGTTCCAATTCATTTAAAAGAACATTAAAACAAGAAGAGACTACAGTCTTAATGTAATCACTCATTGCTTTTGAAGATAAGTACTTCTGTTTAGCATCCCATAATTCATCTCTTTCCCGTTTTCGCCGAAGGGTCGCTGCTTTTTCAATGCCGAAAGCCCACTCAATAATCTCATTTAACAAGCGTTCTTTTCTGTCTACCGTTCTGGCATAACGGTTGTCCATAATAGTCAGGAATGCTGCCATCGCGAGCAGCAGCGTGACAGCAGCACCGAGAGCTACTGCCCACTGATTAAGAAAATCGAATACTTTTTGAGCAGGGATAAAACCAACTTCCTTTAGAATGTGCACCAGTATTGCGAAACAAACAATGCCAATGACACCCCAGGTTATGTATTTTATAAACCAGTATTCCTTAGCCTTATAATGTTCGATTAACACCTTCATACCGCGTTTCATACCGTCATTATACCATATTTGTGCTGGGTATTATGTCAACTTATAGCCTATCCTTTCTCAAGGGGTGTTTTCTTCCCCCTTTGGCAAAGGGGGACTAAGGGGGATTTCAAATCCCTCTCAATCTCCCTTTACTAAAGGGAGAGGTCCGCTATTTGCAGTGGACTAAAAGTAGAAAAGAAAGAAAGTGCCGACTATGGTGGCCAGCATCCCTATGATGACTTTCACAGTGAACAGCTCAATATCGCGGTTAAGCAGGAAGGAGAACAGGAAGGTGAAAAGAACGCTGGTGCTCATGATGGGCGCCACTATGCTGGCTGGACTATGACCGAGGGCAGAATAGTTGAAAAAGTGAGCGACTGAGACAAGTGCTCCGCCGATGACCAGCCAGGCTATAGCGCTGGGCAGGCGGAGTTGACCGAGTTGATTTCTATATTGCCTGCCGATAAAAAAGACGGCCATAACTATGCTGGCGGCGACATAGGAGACCAAAGCGGAAACGGATGGAGCATTCAAATCCTCGGCCACTATCCTGATTAGGATGGGAGATATTCCCCAGAAGACGGCTGCCCCCAGCGCAGAGAAAAGCCCTCTGATTTCTCTCCTCGAAAGCCAACCGCCCTGTCTTTCTTCGCCTATGCTTTTTCTTTCCGTGCTAATTAATGTGGCTCCGGCGGAAATGCACAACACGCCTATTATCAGAGAAGAAGTGAGCGGCTCATTCAAAAAAGCGACCCCGACGACCACGGTATAAAGGGGCCCGCTGCGCAATAGAGCAGTTGACTTATTGGCCCCTATCAGGCGGTAAGCATTGAAGCCTAAGAGTCGCCCGGCGATAAAGTGTATTATGCCGGCTGTTGCAAGTAATATAAAGCCCTGCCCGGAGATGGACCAGAGTTTATGCCACTCCCCGGCAATGGAGGTGGCCACTGCGAAAAAGGGCACTCCCAGAAATATGCTGATTGCTACTGCTGTGAAAGACTCCCCCGTCCAGGCTACCCCTCTTCTGATAAAGACGGTGCTTCCAGCGAAGGCTGCTGCTCCAAGAAGGGCAAAAACTAGTCCCTTGTCCACTAATATCGCCTTCGCTGGTTTGAGACAGCGGTTCTGACAGATGCTTGGCGCATAACTGAATAATGATACAATGACAGCCAGCAAGTGTCAAAGAGGTTAATATAATGTCATTTAGTAACCTATCCCCTTCAGGGTGAACCCCTGGCCTCCTTCCCTTAGTGAGGAAAGGAGGTGTAAAGAGGGGGAGTTACCGCATTAAAGGCCTGAAAATGGTAAAAAGTGCCCTGAATTAGCCCCTGTCGTCCTCCGGGAGGTATAGACCCACCCGGAAGGACTTTCAATGGCCTGGATTTTGATGTGACAGCGCTATTTTGGGGATAATAGCCCGGGACTAGAAGTATGAGATGAGGAAAGCGCCGGCCACGGTAGCCACCATCCCTATGACGACTTTCGGGGTGAATAGTTCAATATTGCGGTTAAGCAGAAAGGAGAACAGCAAAGTAAGAAGAACGTTGGTGCTGATAATCGGCGTCACCACGCTGGCGGCGCCGTAGCTGAGGGCGGTAAAATTGAACAGGTGGGCCAGGGAATTACCCAGTCCTCCGGCAATGAGAGATAGCAGCGTGGCGGAAAAGCCCAAGCGGCTTAGCTGCTTCCTGTGGTTGCTATTGGCAAGAAGGTAGCCGGCCATGACGATAGAGGCGGCAATGTAGGAGACCAGAGCTGCGGCAGAAGCGGAGCCGAATTCCCTCATCACCGGCCTTATCAATATCGGGGATATCCCCCAGAAAAGGGCGGCTCCCAGTGCGTAAATGATGCCCTTAGCCTCTATTCCAGAGAACCGCCCCGTCGTTTCCCCGGCGGCTACACTCTTTCTTTCCGTGCTCACCAGCAAAGCCCCGATAAAGATACACACAATCCCGATGATGAGGTAAACGGTAAGGGACTCGTTCAAGAAAACTATGCCCAGAATGAGGGTATAGAAGGGAGTGGTCAGCGTAAATGGGCTGGCTTTGTTCGCTCCTATTAGCCGGTAAGCGGCAAAGCCGGTGAGCCGACCGGCGACAAAGTGAACGATGCCAGCCGCGGACAGCAGCAGGACCTGTCGCCAGGAGAGTGATAACAGCGCGCCCCATTCTCCGCTGATTGAAGTGGTTATGGAGAAAAAGATAACGCCGACAAAGACGCTGATGGTGACGGCGGTGGTGGCTTCCCCGGCGTGATGCGTTCCCCTCCTGACAAAGACAACCGCCGCGGCATAGGCCATGGCGGCAAGAAGGGCGAATACCAGCCCCTGTATTTCCATCTATTTCGGCTCCTTATGCCGACAGAAAAGGCCTGTATTGAAAGCCAGGCTCAAATTTTCCATGTCACCATTATATCACAGTACCACAAGGGTCAGATTATTATGTAAAATTATTTTATCCTGGTTATTTTTGCCAATATCATCTTCCTTAACCTGGGGTTCATCATCGGCGCAATAGCCAAGAGGGTCGAGGCAGCTAACGCCTTTGCCAGCGCCATAGTCGTACCGATATGGATTGTAGCGACATCGATAGTGGCGCTGCGGGTATTCAGGTTCAGCTAGTCCCCACTATTTGAGCTAGTTCAGATAGATTAGTAACAGTTATACTATCTTTCTTTCTGTCTCTCTTCCTCAAATGTTGTGACCCTATCCCCTTAATCCCCTTCCCCTAAAATCAGGGGAAGGGGAAATGTTTTTAAAGAAGGGGGCATGGCCCCCTTCTTTCTATTTTCTTCCCCCTCTCCTTGAGAGGAGAGGGGGATTTAAGGGGGTGAGGTGAATAGAAAGTGTCACTAATCACTTGAACGAGCACAACTATTTGACAGGTGCCCCCGCAACTAATTAAGATGAGAAATCATATCGCGAGCATCTTCTATGAAAGACGAAGCATATTCCGCAGAATTTACACAGGCCCCAGATGCAGAGGAGTACATAGACCCTGAGCATCTCAGGAAAATTAAAAGACACCCCTGCTTCAACGAAGCGGCCAGACACAAGCTGGGACGCATTCACCTGCCGGTGGCCCCCAGATGCAACATAAAGTGCGGCTACTGCGTCAGGCGCTACGATTGCGTCCATGAGACCCTGCCCGGCGTAACCAGCCGGGTCTTGACCTCGATTGAGGCCCTTGACAGGGTGAGAGAGGCGATAGCGAGGTTCCCCAATATCGAAGTGGCCGCTGTTGCCGGCCCGGGTGACCCTTTGGCCAATGAAGAGACCTTCAGCACCTTCCGGCTGCTCAGGGAGAGCTTCCCCTACCTGCAGTTCTGCATGAGCACCAACGGGCTGCTGCTTCCTGAAAGGCTGGACTCGCTATCCAGCCTGGGGGTATCCACCATCACCGTGACGATGAGCGCTGTGGACCCCGCCATCGGGAAACATATCTACCGCTGGGTGCGCTACCGGGGCAAGTACCTTCGAGGCGTGGAGGCAGCCGGATTGCTGCTCTCCAGGCAGATAGCCGGCATAAAGGGCGCCGTAGACAGGGGTATCGTAGTCAAGGTGAATTCGGTAATGATTCCATCGCTAAATGATGAACATCTCATTGAGGTCGCTAAGAAGGCTAGAGAGCTGGGGGCCTACATGCAAAACATCATGCCCCTGATTCCGCAGGGCGAGTTCGCCCATCTGAGCCCTCCCAGCCCGGCCCACCGGAAGCAGGTGCAGGATGCCTGTGCCGATATCATCAAGCAGATGCGGCATTGCCGGCAGTGCCGGGCCGATGCCGTGGGGCTGATAAATCATGACCTATCCCGGACCCTGGCTCTTAAGTAGCTTCCCGGGACGAGCTGTGGCCGCATTATTTCCGCCTAAGCGCGAAACGCAGCCGTCACTATTTCCGCTAATAGCTCAAGACCGCCCCTGTATCCGCACAGCGTGTTATTGGTAATCAGCCTCTCCACTG
Organism: Chloroflexota bacterium; assembly: GCA_016202545.1. Taxonomy (GTDB): domain Bacteria; phylum Chloroflexota; class Dehalococcoidia; order Dehalococcoidales; family JACQON01; genus JACQON01. Next base: position 42,089 of record JACQON010000018.1, on the reverse strand, counting down.
CCGGGCGGCTGATGCACACGTGAGACGCGGAAAGCTGCTGGGCTACCGGTCGGTCAAGAGAGCTACCCAGTATTACATCTGCCTCGGTTTTCCCTACTATCTCCCAGATTGAGTCTGAATTGCTTTCGAAGACAACCTGGGGCTTCAAACCATGATTGAGGCTGGAAAGCTCGTTTACGATAGCTTCCCGATATTTGTCGGGAGGGTCGTCAGTTATGACAACCAGATGGGGCACATAGCCCATATCATTGGTCAGGAACTTAGTTATTCCAATGGCGAGGTTGCTGTCACTGATTACGGCAAAATTAAAATGCCATCCGAAATCTATGTATAAGTCTGAGGCGTCATCCAGGTAGTAGTATGCTTCCTTCTCCTCCTCGGCTACCACCTTCTCCACTAGCTCCCTGTCGATATTCAGCTTCTCACCGACCTTTCTCAGCAGCGCGCTGGTCGCAGTAGGCCCTACCGGAAGCTCAGGGACGACAAGATAAGGCACTCCGAGCCTTTGTTCAAACTCCTTGACAAATCCCATTCCCACCCATGGGGATAGCAGCAGATTAAGCTCGGCTTCCGGCGCTTTGCGCCATGACTCCAGGCCGAAGACCTTGTGCCCGAACATCATGTTGGGCTTCAGCCCCAGCTTTTCCAGTAGCCGTCTTATCTCTGCCAGGTCGCCTCTCCAGAAGATATCCTGGTACGGGACAACGCCAAAGACGTTTACCTGCCCCTTTTCTCTCCTGGCTGACTCCTTCATCAACTGGCTGGCCAACCCCTCCAGGACTATCTCATGGCCCCGGAAGGAGTTACCTTTGAACCCCCCGGTGGTGAAGTGGAAAACGGGCACTCCTCCGTTATTGAACTCCCCGGCTATGGCGGCTATGTCATCCCCGATGAGGTCGGCGGTACAGCCGGTCAATATGGCCACAAAATCGCTGTCGACCCAGTCAAGGGTCGCCTTGAGCTGCTGTCTGAGCCGGTCCTCGCCTCCGTAGACCACCTGTTTGGCCGTGAACCTGGTTGATGGGATGCAGGCGCCCCCGGTATACCCCTGACCCTGGTAGCCGCTGGCGATGACCTGCCCCAGGGTAAGGTTATAGCCACAGCCGGGCGATGAATGCACCAGGGGGACGCCCCTGTTGATGGCTAGAATCGTGGTCATGGCTCCCCCCAGGGAGCAAGCATATCTCGGGCCCCTCAGTATCTTGCTCAGTACCTCTCTCATCTTGTTCCCTCGTTTCTACAGCGGGTCGACCATGTTTACCGTCGGGTCCTGCTCATACCACGACTCCTTGAACGGCAATCTGGTATGCGCTGAAAGCTTCTCGCTGAAAGATGGGTTCTTGATGACGTTGTCCAGATACCTGGCATAGCTTAGAACCCCGGAGAAACCCATCTGCCTCCCGCTGTCCATATCCCGGCGCAACCCGTGGCGCGACCCGTAGGCCACCCCGACACGCAGTCCGGGCACGCCATGCTTGAATATGAAACCCACTGACCCACGGTGGCCCAGAAACAGGTCTACATCCAGCTTCTTTATGTAATTGGCCATCTCCAGAGTCTGGCAATCCGACACGTGTACCAGGAAATCCTTGCCTCCGGTCAGTTTCAACAGGTTTTCCAGGTCTACAATGGCTTCTTCATCGAACTCGAAAGGATTTATTCCCACCAGTTCCATGCCAAAATCGTTCACCAGCATATGGGGCAGGTGCAGGGACCTGGTTATTCCGCAGCTGACAAAGACCTTCATACCCTGCCATTGTTTCCTCAGTGCCTCTATCCTGGGCATTACCGCGGCCCGTTCCTCTTTGATGAGCTGCTCCATTTCCTCTTCCTTACCGCAGTGAACGGCTATTTTGCGCAGCCACTGCTCTGTCCTGGCGGTTCCCAGCGGCAGGATGTCCCTGACATATGGTATCCCGTATTCCTGCTCCAGTCCCTTGCCCAGATAGTCGCTCCATGTAGGACAGAGGGCGACCGAGCAGGCTGCTTCAGACAGAATCCGGAAGGACTCGGTAACCGCATAGTCAGGCACGGTATTGCACTGTATGCCCACCTTGCCCAGCAGTTCCGCCAGGTGTATCCTGTCTTCCGCCCACACTGCCGTTGAAGCCATCATATTTATCATGTCGTTTCGTTTCTTTTCCGGCTTCTTCACCAGGTATTTGAGTATGGCATGGCCGGCGGAGTCGTGTCCCCACTGGCAGATGCGGCTCTGGAAAGCCTCGCAGCGAATCGGGACAATCGTCGCCCCAACCTCCGCCTGGGTTTCCTTTACCACACCCTCGATATCGTCCCCCATGATGCCGGAAACGCAGGAGGTGAATATCCAGATTGATTTCGGGTGATGCCTTTTATCAGCGACAATGATTGTTTCCCTCAGCTTCTTCTCAGCGCCGAAAATGACCTCTTCTTCGGTCAGGTTGGAGCAGTAGTATGTGGCCGGTTGGTTGGGAGTGTAGCCGCCCTGGTCCTGCTTTGTTTCCTCATGCGGTTGTAATCCGGGGGCCAGGAACTGGGAAAGGTTGGAGATACAGCCCATTGGTGAATGCATGATTACCACGCCGTCTGAGACAGTCGCCATTCTAATTGGGCCAGCCATTATTGAACTGGAGCAGGTCCAGGTATTGGTGAAAGCACGGTCGCAGGCCTTCAATTTCCCGCTCTTAATGTCTGCCAGGAGCTGCCTGGCCGTACCCATATAAGCCCTGATGGCGCCAGTCCGGCGCTCTCTGATGGGGGCTACCTTTTCTTCCAGCGGCAATTTTTTCATGGAGCACCTCTCGCAGTTTATTACTCTTTGATTCCCGAAGCTTGCAGCCGCTCCAGACAGCTCTGGCCCCACTTCCGGAGCTCAGGGGCTTGAACCGGGGCTGGTATTATCTGCTGCTCCCTCTCAGCAATCTTGGCAGCTAACCTTCGAAAGACGTCGGCTATCTCTGAATCCGGGGCTGATTGGATGACGGTCTGCCCCTGAAGGTCGCTTCTGGCCAGCTCCCTGGAGTACGGTATATATTCTATCACCTCGGTCTTAGTCATGGCGGCGAACTCGTTTACAATCTCTTTCTCCTCAGGGGTGCTGATATGGTTGGCAATCAGCCCGGCTAGCTTGCCGCCACCTCTTTCACCGAACCTGACGATGGCCTTGCACAGGTTGTTGGCAGCATATAGTGAGGCAAAGTTGGCCGATACCACGATATATACCTGCTTGGCTATCCCCTGCCGCAGAGGCATGGCGAATCCACCGCAGACCACGTCTCCCAAAACGTCATAAAGGACGTAATCCGGGTTAACCTTTTCAAAAGCCCCCTGCTCTTTCATCAGCTCAATGGCGGTGATGATTCCCCTGCCGGCGCAGCCGATGCCGGGGTCAGGCCCGCCACACTCGGCGCATATTATGCCACGGTAGCCCTCAAAGATGACCTTTGAGACGTCAACGCTGCGGAACTCACGTACTGTATCGGCCTCGAGCACGGTGTCCAGTATGGTGGGGATGTACCTGCCGTCCAGCAGCGAATTGGTGGAATCCGCCTTTGGGTCGCAGCCAATCTGCATTACCTTGGCCCCCTTCTCGGCAATGGCAGCGCTGGTGTTAGAAACAATTGTAGATTTGCCGATGCCGCCTTTGCCATAAACGCCAATTTCCCTAGCCATTTTTGCCCCTTTCACCATAAAGATTGTCAAGACAGGTTATGATACTGGTCAAGCGCTAAGTCCTGTTTGACCCATGTTATAGTAAATGCCCGGCGCATGTCAACGCCGGAGTACAGCACACCGAGCAATTGTACTACATTATGTAAAGAGATGTAAGGACGAGGGCATTTAGCAACTACATGGCAGATAACTCCGCACGTCATTGTGAGCCGAAGCCCTGAGCGAAGCGAAGGGACAGTGAAGCACTCTCCCACCAGGCACAGAGTGTCGCTTGAGACTCTTACGAAAGTACGAGTTCCGTATACTTGAACATTATCGGCTGACTTTAGTCGAACGCCCATCCCCTTCAGGGTGAACCCTTCAGAGCGAGCCTTCTCGTTCCGATTAGTCGTCAGAGTGAACAGGACGAGCCCTTCTGGGTGAACCCCTGACCCCCTTCCCAACAGGAAGGGGGAGTTAAGTAGAAGATAGGGGCGGAGCCCCTATCTTAAAATTACTTTCCCCCGCTCCTTATAGGAGCGGGGTATTAAGGGGGTGAGGTCGGTACGAATGTGGGAAACCCCCTTTTAATACTTTGTAGTGCCGCTGGCAAGCGGCATGAACGATTGTTTCGGCCTTCGCCTTCGCAATGGCAAAGTGTTGATAAACAGCCTCTAAAGGCTGAGATTGACAAAGAAATGATAGCCGTCTAGAATAAATCACTACACCTCGGACCGAGAGGTTGACCCGCCTGTATTATCGGCAGAAGGAGGCATTAATGTCACTCTCGTCTTCAGAAAAAGCGGTAGTGGGACGCATCCGTGGCGGTGAAGTGGCCGAGCTGGCGCTGGAGCTTGGCCGCCGCCGCAGCCCCGACGGCCACGAGGGTGAAGTAGGCCAATTCATCCTCGGCTGGCTGCAGGCCAACGGCTTCAAGACCACCAGCCAGGAGGTGGCGCAGGAGCGATATAACGCTATCGGCCTTCTTCCCGGCTCGGGAGGAGGCCGGAGCCTGCTGTTTAACAGCCACATGGATACCGAATTCCAGCTTGGCGATGATGACCTGTGGTGTCACCGGGAGACCAACCCCATCGGCTACAATGCCTGGATAGAAGGCGACCGAGTCTACGGACGGGACGTAATCAACGATAAAGGGCCTATGGCCTGCTTCATGATGGCAGCCAGGGCCATCAAGGAGAGCGGCCTACAGCTGCCCGGAGACCTCATACTGACCGCAGTAGTTGGTGAGATGTGCTTCACCCCGGTGGATGAGTTCCAGGGCGCCAAGTACGCCGGCGTCGGCGGCGGCGCCTACCATCTGGTGAACCACGGTATAACTGCTGACTACGCCATAGTAGCCGAGGGAAGCGACTACATCCCCACCTGGGTGGAATGCGGCGATGTCCGTTTCAAGATAACCGTGCTGGGAGAAAAGATATATACGCCTTTGCTATATCATCCTGAGCGACCAGAGGAAGACCCCAGCGCCGTCATCAGGATGTCAGCCATAATCCAGGCACTCACCCAGTGGGCGCGGGACTTTGAGAAAAAACACCGGTATGAGTTCTCCCTGGGCGGCTACAGCGGCGTCTCCGTGGGCAAGGTGAACATCGCCGCCATCCGCGGCGGGCTGCCCTACTGGACTTTGTGCGCCCCCGGAGTGTGCAGCCTCTATGTTCATATCTACTTCCCGCCCAACCTGACCTACAACCAGGTGAAGAAAGAGTTGGAGTCCTTCCTCAAAGGCCTGGGCGTCAAAGTGGAGGTAGAAATGTATGCCGCCGCTCCGGGTGCCGAGGGCAAGGGGGTGGAGCCGCTGCTACAGGCAATAGACAAGGCGCACGGCAAGTTCTTAGGGGACAAGCTTCCGCCACGGAAGATACCGGCGCCATTGAGCAGCATGTGGCGGGACGTCAACTGCTTTAACCAGACGGGTATCCCGGCGGTGACTTACGGGCCGCCGGCCCACTATTACTCCGAAGCCCGCGGCAAGGGGGAGTTCTTCACCTTCTCCGACATGGAGACCATGACCAGCCTCTATGCGCTCCTTGCCATGGACATTTGCAGCCAGGGGAAATAAGGGGAAGACGCGGCGCTATACTCGTTCCGATTACTCGTTCCGATTATCGTCAGAGTGAATCGTCAGAGTGAACCAGTGGCCAGCCAGACGGCATGGGGCTAGTCCGCCTTTCCCTTTGTTATTATATGCACTGCGGTAGCCTTAAAGCTGGCATATACCCTCTTTCCCTTCTCCAGCCCCAGTTCGTCCACCGACCTTTTGGTGACCAGGACGCTCAGAGGAAAGCCGCAGTCCATCTCCACCCTGGCGATGGAGCCTGCTGAGACCAGCCTGGTTATCTCGCCGGCAAACATGTTTCTGGCGCTGCTGGACGGCGGCGACACCGCCAGTATCACATCCTCCGGCCTGACGCAGGCGCAAACTCTCTCTCCAGCAGCCAGAGCGGAAACCGCCTGGATAGTCTTGCCGCCGGCGTCCACGGAGACCAGGCCATCCTCGTTTGATACGATTACTCCGTCTATTATGTTCTCGACGCCGACAAACTCGGCCACCCGTCGGCTCCTGGGAAAACTGAACACTTCTCTCGGGGCACCGGTCTGGAGGACGCTGCCGTCCATGAGCACACCTATCCTGTCAGCCAGGCGCTGACCCTGAGACATGTCATGGGTGGTCATTACTACGGTGACAGCCCGTCGTTCGATGATACGGGCTATCAGTTCTTCAACCGTCGCCGCCGAGACCGGGTCCAGGTTAGCTGTAGGCTCGTCCAGCAGCAATACCTCCGGTTCGACCACCATAGCCCTGGCTATGGCCACCCTCTGGGCCTCGCCCCCAGACAGGCTGCGCGCATTTCTGTCCTTATAGGCTGAGAGGCCTACCATTTCCAGCATATCTTCCACTTTCTGCCGGGTAGCTCGCTTCCCCACTCTCCTCCATCTCAGGCCGCAGGCGACGTTGTCATAGACGCTAGCGTTGAACACTACCGGCTTCTGGAGGACAAACGCCATCCGGCGGCGCAGCTCGAATCTCAGCTTGCCTGAGGCGGCGGTGTCCACGCCGTCGAAGTATATTTTGCCCGATGAAGGCGTATCAATGAGGTCTATCAGCCGTAACAGCGTGGTCTTGCCAGCCCCGGTAGGGCCAATCAACCCGAAGACCTCACCGCGGTCCACCTTCAGGTTGACGTCTTTCAGGACATATTGTCCGCCATACCTCTGGCACAGGTTTACCGTCTCTATCAGCGCCATTATGACCTCTGCTGAATCCTGTTCAAAGCTAAATTGATGGCCAGGGCGATGATTATAAGAATTATGCCCAGGGCTATTGACAGCTCCAGGTCGCCTTTCGATGTCTCCAGAGATATAGCCGTGGTGATGACCCTGGTAAAGCCCTTGATATTGCCCCCCACCATAAGAGCTACTCCCACTTCAGAGATTGCCCGGCCAAAGCCCATGACGACCGCCGCCACGACGGCAAATCTCGACTCCTTGACCACCACAAACGCCGCTTGAAGTCCGCTGGCGCCGAGTGAGCGAGCGGTATCGACTATTGACTTGTCCACCCCGCTGAGGGCAGAGATGGTGAGGCCGAGCAGCACCGGCGTTATCAGCAAAGTCTGTCCCACCACCATGACCGCCGGCGTAAACATTATGTTAAACCCACCTAGCGGCCCGGCCCGGGAGAAGAGGACAAAGACAAACAGGCCAATAACGACGGTGGGGACACTATAGAACGTCTGAATTAGATTTATTAGTGCCCTCTTGCCAAGAAAACGGTTAAAGTGGATGAGACTGGCCAGAGGCATACAAATGGCCCAGGCAAGGAGAGCGGAGGTCACCGAAATCATCAGCGACCTCCCGGCTATCTCCATAACCTCCGGGTCAAGCGAGATTATGAGCTCTATCGCTCTGATGAAGCCGTTCCATATCTCGGCCAAGCGACTTCCATCCTGTCAATCGTTAACATTATGTAAAGCATGTCCTATTTAGTTCCTGCCACGTCGCCGGGGACAAATAGCTGCATCCCGTACTCTTTTACGCCGTAGCTGCCGATAAGCTTCTGTATTGCAGGCGAGATGAGAAAGCTTATCAGGTTATTGGCCATATCAATGTTAACTCCGGGAACCTTTGCTGGGTTTACGGCCATCGCCGAGTAAACATTGAGCAATGTCTCGCCCTTGTCCACAATCGGCACCAACTCCAGCTTGCTTTTGTAAAATACATAGGTGCCTATATCAGTCAGCGTATAAGCCTGCTTCTCGCTGGCCATCAGCAAAGTCGGCCCCATCCCCTTCCCTCCTTCTATGTACCAGGCACCTGCCTTTTGCACCGCCTCGTAATCGTAGCCAGCCTTTTTCCATATCGACTTCTCCTTGGCATGCGTGCCGGAGTTGTCTCCTCTGGAGACGAAGCTGCCCTTCCAGCTCTCTATCAGCTTCTTGAATGCCGCCTCGGGCTCCAGTCCCTTGATGCCCGCAGGGTCGGCAGGCGGCCCAACGATGAGAAAATAGTTATGGGCAAAGGGGACACGCTTTACGCCGTAGCCATCAGCGATGAACTTCTCCTCGGCTGCCCTATCGTGGACAGTGATAGCATCCACGTCGCCTCTTCTACCAAATTCCAGGGCAATGCCGGTGCCAGCGTATATGACATCAAGCTCAACCCCGTACTGCTTTTCGAACATCGGCTCCAGGTATCCCCACAAGCCGGTGTCATAGAGGCTGGTGGTGGTGGCCACTCTAAGCCTCTGCTTCGGCGGCAGTGGCTCCACGCCCCCGGCGCCAGCGCATCCACCCAGGCCGGCAAGCATGGTTATTAGCACCAGTAACCCTAAGAAACGATAGATTATTTTACTCATTCTTCCCCCCTTCAAATTCCGTCGAGCGCAATGCCAGGATAAAAAAAGGCACCTCGAAAGGAGGTGCCCGACAACACGGCAAACGTCGGCGCATTGACTTCTCCTTTTCAAATACGGGAGGCATCGCCGTTTCCAGCGATACCCTACTGGCCAGTCTCCATGGATTAACTGTAGGAGAGTAGGCTCGGAGATATCCGACTTTTAAGCTGCTGTTGCTAGTTTAGCACATGCCTTCAAAGGATGTCAACCACGCTCAACTATGCTTGACAGCGATGAAGCACCCCTGCTAGAATTTGCCTGGGCACTTTTTGTCTGTAACTCGGCCAGGCGAAGCTGATATCGGAGGTGTTCTCTTGGTGACAGGGGGTTCCTCGCCCGATTCCTGCCTTATCTCTGAATCTAGTAACAAGGAGGTCCGCTATGGCGATTGATTACACCAGGGAAGGGAGAATAGCCATCTTCACCCTCAACCGGCCGGAAGCCATGAATGCTATGAACGTACAGGCATGGCGGGAGCTGAGCGAAGCGATGGTAAAGTTCCGCGATGACCCCGAGGCATGGGTTGGTATCATCACCGGTGCCGGCGAGAAAGCCTTCTGTGCCGGGGCTGATATTAAGGACTTGCTGCCCTTCCTGAGGGAACACCGTGATACTCCATGGCTGATGCCTGCCACGCACATGCGCGGCCTTGAGATATGGAAGCCGCTCATTGCCGCCATCAATGGCGTGGCGCTGGGTGGCGGGCTGGAAATCGTCCTCGCCTGCGATATAAGGATAGCCGCGGAGAACGCCCGCCTCGGCGTGCCGGAGGTGAACCTGGGTATAATACCCGGATGGGGCGGTACACAGCGTCTCCCCAGGATGATACCGTGGTGCAAGGCAGCCGAGCTACTATTTACGGGCAAGCCAGTAGATGCCCAGGAGGCATACCGCATCGGCCTGGTGAACAAAGTGGTGCCGCTAGCAGAGCTCATGACCACGGCCAGGGCATGGGCAGAGGCCATCTGCCAGCCAGCGCCTCTGGCGGTCAGGGCGGCCAAGGAAGCCATGGTCAGGGGTACCAGCATGTCCCTGGACGAGGGCCTCAAGCTGGAGCATGACCTGGAGACGGCGCTCCTGTCCACCGAGGACTTCATCGAGGGCACCAGGGCATTCGTGGAAAAGAGAAAGCCCGGTTTCAAGGCGAAATGACCGGCACTGAGGACAGCCAGCACAAGATGAGCGGGTTGGCGGCTCTGGCAGGCATAAACATCATGGACCTTACCAGGATAGGCCCCGGCCCTTACTGCACCATGATGCTGGGCGATTTGGGAGCTGAGGTAATTAAAGTCGAGGCGCCGCTGACCGGCGGCGCTCGCCAGGCTGGATTCCGCACTGGAACCGATGAGGCCCATCAGTCCTTCAACAGGAACAAGAGGAGCATTGTGCTTGACCTGAAGTCAGAAAAGGGCCGCCACATCTGTCTCCAGCTAGCCAAGAGGGCAGATGTCATTATTGAAGGGTTCAGGCCTGGCGTGGCCAGGCGTTTGGGCGTAGACTACCAGGCCGTATCCAGCGTAAACCCCACGGTCATATATTGCTCCATCACCGGCTACGGGCAGGACGGCCCCTACCGCGACCTGCCCGGGCATGACATCAACTACATCGCTATGGGCGGAGCGCTAGGATTAATTGGCAACAGCGATGGCCGGCCCACTATTCCTCTGAATCTGATAGCTGACATGGGTGCGGGCCTGCATGCCGCCACAGGCATCCTCAGCGCCCTCGTTGCCAGAAACAAAACGGGCCGGGGACAATACGTGGACATATCCATGACGGACAGCGTTATCTCGTTTCTGACCTATATTACGGCGTACTATTTTCAGTCCGGCGTGGAGCCAAAGCGAGGGGAAACCTATCTGAGCGGCGCTTATCCTTACTACAACGTCTATGAGACCAAAGACGGCCGCTTTCTCGCCATCGGTTGCCTTGAGCCCTGGCTCTGGGAGAACCTGTGCCGGGAGATGGGGAGGCCGGACTTCTCCCCCTTCCATTTCAAGCCCGACCACCGGCTGCGAAAGCCGCAGGGTGAGAAATGGGAAGAGATTTCCTCTTATCTTAAGCAGATTTTCCTCACCAGGACCAGGGACGAGTGGTTTAACCTCCTGAGCAAGAAGGATATAGCTGTGAGCAAGGTCTACTCGCTGAGCGAGGCCTTCAGTGACCCCCAGGTGCGGTGCCGCAACATGGTTCTGGAGATAGAGCATCCTGAGACGGGCAAGGTCAGGCAGGTTGGCGCCGCCATCAAGCTATCAGATACCCCGGCCGGAGCCCGAAGGCTGCCCCCAAAACCGGGCGAGCATACCCGGGAAATACTGGAGGAAATCGGCTATACCGAGCAGGGTATTGACGAGCTGCAGCGGGAAGGGGCGGTCGGCTGAAGCTGGTTGGCGGGGAAGGCAAATCCGAGATTAAGCACGACAGGGCGAAACGAAAAGGAGGAGCATTATGGAAGTAAAGACAGTCGGCGTAGCGGGTTGCGGAACAATGGGTTCCGGCATCGTGATAACGTGCGCTCAGTCAGGTTACCGGGTGATAGTTTCGGAAATAAACGACCAGCTTCTGAGCAAAGGCCTGGCGTCTATCAATTCATTCCTGACCAAGAGCGTGGAAAAGGGGAAAATGTCGGCGCAGGACAAAAAGACGGTGTACGGCAGGATTAAGGGCACCACCAGTACCGCTGATTTTGGCACCTGCGACCTGGTTATAGAGGCTGCCATAGAAAACATGGACTTAAAGAAAAGGATATTCGCTGACCTGGATAAAGTCAGCCCCAAACATGCCATTCTGGCTACCAACACTTCCTGCCTGTCCATCATTGATGCCGCGGTGGTGACCGCCAGGCCGGACAAGGTGCTGGGCTTGCACTTTTTCAATCCTGCACCTATCATGAAACTGGTGGAGATTGTGAGGACCATCGTTACCAGCGACGACACTTTTGAAACCGCCAGGAAATTCGTGGAGTCATTAAACAAGACTGTGGTCACTGCCAAAGATACGCCGGGATTTATCGTCAATAGGTTAATGGTGCCCCAGCTACTGAATGCGGTCCGTATTTTAGAGACGGGTACCGCTACCAGGGAAGATATAGATAAAGCGGTTAGTTTGGGCTTAAACCATCCCATGGGACCGCTGGGCCTATCTGACCTCGTCGGCATTGACGTGGTATGCCTTATCGCCAAAGCGATGTATGATGATACGAAAGACCCGCAGTTCATAATACCTACCCTGATGAATAAAATGGTCGCTGCTGGCTGGCTGGGACGTAAGACAGGTAAGGGCTTTTATGACTATAGCTAAGCGGCCATGCAAATATGTAGAGAGAGGGCATTTATGTCTATCGAAGGTAAAGTAGCTCTGGTCACGGGTGGCTCTGGCGCCCTGGGCAGGGTATACGCACTTACCCTGGCTAACAAGGGGTGTAATATAGCCGTCACCGGACATAGCAAGCTGGAAAAGGCCGAAGCCGTGGCTGAGGAAATCCGGGCTCTGGGCAGGAAGGCCGCGGCGGTAAAAATGGATGTGTCAAATTTGGACGAGGTCCAGGCTGGCGTCCAGAAGATAGGGGCGGAGCTGGGTCCCGTTGACATCCTGGTCAACAATGCCGCTTTTGGCATAGTGCGCGCGGTGACTCTGGTGAACATGAGCAAGGCGGACTGGGACCGGGATTTGGCAGTCAACCTCACCGGCGCATTCAATACCATTAAGTGCTGTCTCCCCGGCATGCTGGAGCGTGGATGGGGCCGAATCGTGAACATTTCATCCATATCAGGCACCATGGGCGGTATAGGTCAGTGCAGCTATGCTGCTACCAAGGCTGGCCTCATCGGTCTCACCAAGACGGTTGCGCTGGAGGGGGCGCGTAAAGGCGTTACCTGCAACGCCGTGGTGCTGGGAGTCTTCTGGGGAGGAAGTTTCTACGAGGTGGCCCCGGAATTCCGGGAGCGCATTATCAAGCGCTTGGCCATGCGCCGTGCCGGTGACCCGCAGGAAGTGGCCAACGTGGTAGCCTTTCTTGCTTCTGAAGAGGCAAGCTATGTTACTGGCGAAGCCATAGAAGTAAGCGGTGGCGCAAATTTATTCACCTTCTGATACAAATGCTGGAAAGGCCGAAGTGTAGGAGCGTATGAAAACGACCGGCAGGGAAGACAAACAGATGGAAGAGGTAGCGGAGAGGAAAAAGGAGTTCAGGACAACGGTCGATGGCACGGCGGTCAAACGGGTGTATACCACGGCTGACCTGGAAGAGTTCGAGAAAGACGATAGCCTTCCCGGAGATTATCCCTTTACCCGGCACATAATGCCCTCCGGCTACAGGGGCCGGCTATGGACCATGCGCCAGTACGCTGGATTTGCCACTGTGGAAGAGACCAACCGGCGGTACAAGTACCTGTTCGAGCAGGGCAATACCGGCTTTAGCGTTGCCTTCCACCTGCCAACCCAGATGGGATATGATTCAGACCACCCCATGGCAGTCGGAGAAGTCGGCCGGTGCGGAGTAGCCATAGATTCGCTCCAGGACATGGAAGAGCTGTGGGAAGGCATACCCCTGGCCGATGTAAGCACGTCCATGACCATAAATGCCACCGCTCCCATCATAATGGCCATGTATATTGCCGCTGCCGAGAAGCAAGGTACGGATAGAAGCCAGCTTGCCGGCACCATCCAGAATGATATACTGAAGGAATACATTGCCAGGAACACCTATATCTTCGCCCCGGAGCCGTCCATGCGGCTGGTAACCGACCTGTGCGCCTACTGCGCGCAGGAGATGCCTAAGTGGAATTCCCTGAGCATCTGCGGCTACCATATGCGGGATGCTGGGGCCACGGCAATTCAGGAAGCGGCCTTTACCCTGGCCGACGGCATTGCCTATGTGCAGGCAATGCTGGACAGGGGCATGGATGTTGACTCGTTTGCCCCCCGGTTCTCCTTTATGATGGCCTGTAACATTAACCTTCTTGAGGAAGTGGCTAAATTCAGGGCGATGCGGCGAAAGTGGGCCAGGATTATGAAGGAAAGGTTCAGCGCCCGAAATCCACGGTCAATGATGTTCCGGTTCCACGTCCAGGGGGACGGCTCTACCCTCACCAAGCAGCAACCGCTCAATAACATCGTCAGGGTGACAATCGAGACGCTGGCCTCAGTGCTGGCAGGCTGCCAATCAGCCCATGCCTGTTCATACGACGAGGCATTAGCCTTGCCCAGCGAGGAGGCCGTGCAGTTGTCTCTGAGGACACAGCAGATTATCGCCCATGAAAGCGGAGTTGCTGACACCGTTGACCCGCTTGGCGGCTCATACTATGTGGAGTGGCTAACCAACCACATAGAGCAGGAGGTTCAAAAATACATCGAACTTATTGACCGCATGGGTGGCGCCGTAGAGGCGGTAAAATCGGGGTATATCCAGAAGGAAATCGCCAGGTCAGCCTATGATTATCAGCTGGCGGTGGATTCCGGCGAGCAAATTGTCGTTGGCGTCAACAAATTCACCACCGCTGAGGAGTCCGGGTTGGAGCTATTTGAAATCCCGGAAGGGGGAGAGAAAAAGCAGATAGAGAGATTAAAGCGGATGAGGCTCAAGCGGAACAACCAGAAGGTGCGGCAGGTTCTGGGCGAAGTGCGCCGGAGGGCAGCGGGCAGCGAAAACATCATGCCGGCGATGGTCGAGGCGGTCAAGGCCTATGCCACCGCGGGTGAGATAAGTGACGCCCTGCGCGACGTCTTCGGAGAGTATAGAGAGCCAATCATCCTGGCCTGAGAAGGTTTGACATGAAAAGCAGAAAGATAAGAGTCTTGATAGCCAAGCCCGGCCTGGACGGGCATGACCGGGGAGCCAAGGTGATAGCCCGCGGACTGAGAGATGCCGGCATGGAAGTAGTCTACCTCGGCCTGCACCTGACGCCGGAGCACATAGTCGAAGCCGCTATACAGGAGGATGTGGACATAATTGGCCTGAGCTGCCTCTCCGGGGCTCATATGGCCCTGTTCCCGAAGACGGTGCGACTTTTTAAGGAAAAGTCCCGACGGCAAGTCTTATTCATAGGCGGCGGTATTATACCTGACAAGGACGTTCCCAGGTTAAAAGAGGCGGGCATAGACCGGGTATTCGGGCCGGGCACGCCAATTTCCAAAATCGTTGATTTTATCAAAACAAGCTTAGAGGTGAAAAGTGACAGTGGTAAGAATTGACCACATAGGAATTGCGGTCAGCAGCATAGCCGACGCGCTAAAGCTATACCGCGATGTGCTCGGCTTGAAGGTAGCAGCGGTGGAGACCGTAACGGAGCAGAAGGTCAAAGTGGCCATGCTCCCGATAGGCGACAGCAGGATTGAGTTGCTTGAGTCCACTGATTCAGAAAGCCCGATAGCCCGGCACATCGAAAAGCGCGGGGAAGGGATACACCATCTGGCGCTGGGTGTCCAGGACATCGGAGAAACGCTCAGGATGCTCAAGAAGAAGGGCGTCCCGCTCATTGATAACGAGCCGAGGAGAGGGGCTGGCGGCTCCAAAATGGCCTTTCTGCACCCTAAAGGAACCAAAGTGCTGCTGGAAGTGGTGGAACATTAAATGACTGCGGATAAAGAGAAAAAAGAAAAGCAGCTTGCCGACCTCAGAAAACGCCGGACGCATATTGCGGAGATGGGCGGAAAGGAGCAGATGGAGAGGCAGAAAAAGAGGGACAAGCTGACCGCCAGGGAACGGATAGACCTGCTGCTGGACAAGGGGACATTCTGCGAGATAGGAATGTTTGCCAAAAGCAGAAGCACCGCCTACGAGAGCGTGCCCGCGGACGCCGTGATTACCGGCTGCGGCGAGATTGACGGCCGCAGGGTTTATATTTATTCCCAGGATTTCACCAGCATAGGCGGCACGCTATCGGAAATACATGGCAGAAAGGTCTGCGACATCATCGATAGAGCCATAAAAGCGGGCTGTCCCATTATAGGGCTGAATGACTCCGGAGGAGCCAGGATTCAGGACGGCGTGGATGCTCTGGCCCCCTACGGACAGATGTTCTTCAGGAATACCATGGCCTCGGGTCTGGTGCCGCAAATATGCGCTATATTGGGACCGACCGCTGGCGGCGCCGTTTATTCCCCGGCATTAATGGACTTCGTATTCATGGTCAAAGGCTTAAGTCATGCCTTTATCACCGGGCCGAGGGTAATCAAGGCGGTGATGGCGGAGGAGATTAGCGAGGAAGAGCTCGGCGGGGCCGCCGCCGCCCAGAAAAAGGCGGGGGTTGCCTGTCGCTCTGAGAACAGCGAGCAGGAGTGTTTCCAGGGTATAAGGGAGCTGCTCGGCTATTTGCCTTCAAGCTGGCGGGAGAGTCCGAAAAGGATTGACCAGGGGGATACGCCGGACCGCACTGACTCGTCCCTGTTCGATGTTGTCCCCGCCGATGCGGCTAAGGCCTATGATATGCACCGAATAATTGAAAGGGTATTCGACCAGAGAGGGGACGGCCAGAAAAACTACTTTGAACTGTTTCCGAGCTTTGCCACCAACATCATCACCTGCTTTTCCCGGCTGGACGGGTGGCCGGTGGGGATAATCGCCAATCAGCCGCTGTCCAAAGCCGGATGCCTGGACATCGATGCCAGCGATAAGGCATCCAGGTTCATCAGGTTCTGCGACGCCTTCAATATCCCGCTGGTGACGCTGGTTGACGTGCCCGGCTACTTGCCCGGCACTGCACAGGAATGGGGGGGGATAATCAGGCACGGGGCCAAAATGCTTTACGCCTACTCTGAAGCCACCGTACCCAAGCTGACGGTCACCATCAGAAAGGCCTACGGCGGCGCATACATCGGGATGTGCAGCAAGGACCTGGGCGCTGATTTCGTGTTCTGCTGGCCCAGCACCGAACTGGCGGTGATGGGAGCTGAAGGCGCAGCCCCGATAATATTCAGGAAAGAGCTGGAAAAGGCAGAGAACCCGCAGGAGCTGCTGAAGCAGAAAATAGAGGAATATCGAGAGCAGTTTGCCAATCCGTACAGAGCTGCGGCAAACCTGCACGTAGATGATGTAATTGACCCCGCCGAGACCAGGCCGAGCCTAATAAAAGCCCTGAAAATGACTCTGGGCAAAACAGAGGAACGGCCCAAGAAAAAGCACGGCATTATGCCAGTGTGAGAAAGATGCCGAAGCATGTAAATATCAAATAGGAAAGGCGGTAACATCACCGCCTTTACGAAGGCAAAATCAGGAAAACATGAACTTTCGGTGAAGCTGGTAGATAGTTCAAGGTAATATTATTACCTTCATGGTGGGCAGTACTGGACGATAGACAGAACCAAAACGTTTGAGATGGTGTTCAGGTTATGTTTCTAGAAATCAAAATATTTCCTGTATGACTTTGGGGAACCTTCTTCTTTTTTAGTCTCTTCTATTATTTGTTGAATTGACTTAAATACCATTTTTTTCTTTCGTTGAAAAACTTGCTTCATCTTTTCTGTTTCAATTGCTATGGTCTCTAAATAACTCGGCAGATAAGATTCAACGATAATATCAATTTGATATGTTTCCATTTTATCCTGTGATGAAAAGAACTGCTGTCGAAATTGCACATGATTTGTTTTTTTAAGTATTAAGCGGTTGTTATTTAGATGAGCGGTATATAAACCACTTTGAAGTATTACCAATGGATAGTATATTTGTATATTCACAGGCTCTTCAGCTTTGTCAGAAAGATACCAGCTTTCAAAGTGTTTATTTACTTCGTAATCTACGACTTTGATTAGTTTATCGAATGTATCATGTTGCTCATCGCTATGTAACGCTATCCAACACGATTTATCTTTCTTCAATTGAAAAGAGCAGTATTGTGTTGCTATCTTGCCCATGCAGTAATGATGGAAATTTTCCATGCCAGTGAAATCTGCGAAACCCATGTATTCTTTGGCACGATTATTCCAAAATTTGATAGGTAGACCAGATAATTTCAAGTCATCGCGCCGTAAGTATGGAATAACCGATTCCCCAGTAAAAAATACTGTGGGTTGAGAATTATTCTCGCATTCGCATAACAGCATTGGAAAGATGAAACTCATATCATCATTATATAATCTTGATGCTGATAAGGCGGATATATCGATTTCGCGCGATTTACCAGTATCGGGGTCCTTGAAGATTGGATTGGTCTCAACATAACCAAATCCCTGTCCAATTATTGGTTCGACCCTTTGTTCCAAGAGGTAACCAGATCTCTTGATAGTTTCTCGTATTTCCCGTAAGGAAATTAACATATCATCTTTATTTTTATTTGGCATGTTTAAACCCATTTAGTTATATAATAGTATAGTGAAATTCTATTTCACTGAATTGGCGGTGTCAATGATTCAGAGCATATGGGAATAAAGAGAGTTTATCTTACGTTAGAGCCAAGTAAACTGGGCGGTACTGGACAATACGCAGAACCAGAACGTTTGAACTGGCTTTCAGCCTATAAGTAGTGGCACAGTCCGAATCACCTTAGATGAGCAATATCAAGCGTCTCAACAGAGTTGTATTGGTATCTAGCCGGAGAAGGGTGACAGCAGAACTAACAGCATCATGAAACCGCCCGCCATAGGCAGAACGTCAAAAACTCGGCTTTAGACCATTACCCCACATCGACTAAGACGTCCTTGCGAAGGATGTAGAGTCTATTACGCCTCCCACGTTCTATGCCAGCAACCGCCTTCTTGCACTTGGGACATCTGTAAACCTTGTCCTTTTCATCGAAGCTAGCATCAAAATCAGAGCGCTCAGGAGGTTCTCCTTGCCATCGTTGTCCTCTCTTATACTTATAGTGAGCATGGACTACCATCCATTTTGTGGGCATAGTGCTTCCTCCTCTCTAAATTGCCCAAAAGAAGTATAAAGCATCCCCAGCCGCCTGTGTCGGAGTTACTTCCTGATTGCTTTTTTTACTTTATCCATCATATCAGCCGGAAACGGTGCTTTCATATTGTGGGTTTTCTCAGCATGCAGGGCAATTACTGACATGAGCTCATCTTGATTCTCATCCTTTACCTCGAATTTACACTTCATACCGATGTCCTTACACTTGAATGACGACATTTCTGACCTCCTTTTTTTGTCCTCGACAGGACTAATATTGTTATGCACGTGTGGCCTTTGGTGCTAGCTGCTCTTCCTGGATTGGCTACTTCTTCACCATAGGCACAGATGAAATGGGAGTGACCGTGGAGGTGCAACGCAGAAAGCCGGGTGTCAGGAATTCCTGCACGGCCTCCACGCTATCGGCTTCTACTACATACCAGATGGTGTGCTGCGGAAAGGCTCCATACATGGCCTGCAGCTTGGTTCCCTTCGCCTTGGGGTTATAGAGGACACTGGAGCCTCCGGCCTCTATGGAACATGACTCTGCAGCGTGAACCTGGGTAATCATGAACAGCATAGTCAACCTCCTCCTAATGTATTTTGGTCGATCCTGAACGAACTGTTGTAATATTTCCACTTGGCTCTGGTCAGGATACTGTCTCACTACATCCGGAGCTCTCTAACACAGCTAGATGCTAATGAGCGGGGCGACAAGAACACGGACTGTTACTGTACTCTTCTAGAGACCTAACGCTTTCAGAAGAAGTCCCACGCCGAGGATTATCATTGTAATACCACAAGGCAGAGCATTACCCCTGATGCGGAAGTCGGGCTTGACGAGCTTAATTATTCCCTCCACTACAAGAAAAATGCTACCGATTAGGATAATTATGTCGGCTACTCCCATTTTCGAACCTCCTGTAGAGAATGTTTGTATAATAATACCCCTTTTGCAATTTGTCAAGATGTTCAAGAGTAGATGTGGGCGTCAATCTAAACAATCAGACGGATTGTTTTCAGCAGACAAGGATTAAATGGATTGCGAACCTTCCTAAACTTTTGGCTACACTTTGTTGCGTTTCGTGAACACAAAAAGATGGTGGGCGGTACTGGACTTGAACCAGTGACCTCTTGCGTGTGAAGCAAGCGCTCTAACCACTGAGCTAACCGCCCGAAATCGTACCTGGCTTGTCCTTAAAGCCGTACGAAACCGCACCAAAGCAAGAGGTCTTAATCACCTGCGTTAGTAGTGCAACCCCCGCTTCGCTCTCGACTGAAATTATATGTGATTGTCGCTCCAATAGTCAAACTGCCAGTGTGCGGTGTGCGGGACACACTGTACGGTTTTCAGGCTACGGGTGTAGCAGGTATATTTGAAAGACGTCGGAGCTTCTGGAATTTATCCGTGCCAGCCGGTATCAGAGGACTTCGGCAAATATTGGATTTGACGTGAGCACCCTGGAAGGCGCTAACCTGTACCGCAGGCCATCGAAAACGAGCAGCCCGTCATGGGCCATGCGTTCCAGCCGGTCGGCAAGGGGTTCGATGTTGTCCCGCCCGAACTTTGCCGCCAGCTCGCCGGCATCCAGTCCTTCCACCAGCAGACGAAGGCGCAGCATGGCTTCCTCGGAGGCTTTGTCTCTCACATCCAGTTCTTCGACATCTTCGGTCAGGTAGCCTGGTCTGTCAATGTAAGCATCCAGGTCGGCACGGTTCCGGAATCGTCTGCCGTAAAGGTGAGAGGCGGCCGCGGGGCCCAGTCCGACATACTCTCCTCCACGCCAGTAGTTGAGATTGTGCAGGCATTCATACCCTTTGAGGGCGAAGTTCGATATCTCGTAATGAATAAACCCGTGACCGAGAAGGAATGACCTTGCCTGCTCAAAGAGCTGAGCTTGCGTGTCATCGGATGGCAAATCCAGCGGCGGACTCTTCTCCAGAGGTGTGCCCTTTTCAAGAGATAGACAGTACAGTGAAACGTGCTCAATGCCAGCGCCGACAAGAGTTCCCAGCGTCCTGTGCAATGCCGACCACGTCTGTCCGGGAAGCCCGATAATCAGGTCGGCGGAGACGGACTTGAAGCCAAGCCTGCTGGCCAGTATTATAGCTTCGACAGCCTGGGCTGCGGTGTGGATTCTACCGACGCCCTGGAGCTCATAGTCAGAAAGTGACTGCACGCCGATAGAGACGCGGTTTATACCCGCCTCCCTGGCAGCTTCGAGCAGCGCACCGGTGGCAGATTCGGGATTTACTTCGATGGTAGACTCGATAAGCTCGGAAAGGTCGACTGATTTACCGATACCGCCGACAAGCTCTCTGAGATGTCCGGGCCCGAGCAAGCTCGGTGTGCCTCCTCCCAGATATAATGTCTGGAAGGACAACCCGCCATATCTGTGGGACTCATGCACCACTGCCTGTACGTAAGCTTCTAGTAAATCCAGCCGCGCCGGCAGGGAATAAAAATCGCAATAGCTGCACTTCCTGGCGCAGAAAGGAACATGGACATAAAGCCCTCTCACGCTCACTCCTCCATCTTCAACAGCAACATGAATGCCTCCTGAGGCACCTCCACCGAACCCACCATCTTCATTCGCTTCTTACCTTCCTTCTGCTTCTCCAGGAGTTTTCTCTTTCGTGTTATGTCACCACCGTAGCATTTTGACAGTACATCCTTTCTCAGCGGGACGATGTTTTCTCTGGCTATTACCTTGCCACCGATGGCAGCCTGCAAGGGTATCTCGAACAGATGCCTGGGAATGAGCTTCCTCAGTTTGTGTATCAGCGCCCGGCCTTTTGGAATGGCGCTATCGCGCACAGTAATAAAGGACAGAGCGTCAACCTGGTTCTCCTTGACGAGCACATCCACCTTGACGAGGTCGCTGCTGCGATAGCCGGCAAGGTCGTAGTCCATGCTGGCATATCCCCGGCTGACGCTCTTGAGCTTATCATAGTAGCCGGTGACCGTTTCAGCGAGAGGGAAATCGTAAGTTAGAAGCGCCCGCCGGGTGTCCAGGTGTTCCATGCTCACCAGGGTGCCGCGTCTGGATTCGGACAACTCCATGCACGGCCCCACGAAGGCGTTGGGGACGATGATTCGCGCCCTGATTATGGGCTCTTCGATATGGTCGATATAAGCAGCGGTGGGAAACCTGGAGGGGTTGTCTATCATCAGGGTCTCCCCGCGGGTAGTGACCACTTTGTAGATAACCGAGGGCATAGTGGATATAAGCTCCTGCCCGTATTCTCTCTTCAGTCTTTCCAGAGTGATTTCCATGTGCAGCATGCCCAGAAAGCCGAGGCGGTAACCGTGGCCCAGCGCCGCAGAACTCTCCTTTTCATATACAATGGACGAATCGTTAAGCTGAAACTTCTCCAATGCCGCTGCAAGCTTACTGTAATCGCTGCTGTTGATAGGATAGATACCGCAGAACACCATAGGCTGGGAGCGCCTGAATCCAGGTATCGCCGCGGTTTCAGGACGGTCCGGCGATATGATACAATCGCCGACGTGGATATCGCCAGCCTTTCTGAT
This sequence comes from Chloroflexota bacterium, assembly GCA_016202545.1. GTDB lineage: Bacteria > Chloroflexota > Dehalococcoidia > Dehalococcoidales > JACQON01 > JACQON01. The sequence continues at coordinate 20,180 of JACQON010000018.1, read as the reverse complement.
GGTGGCAGCGACATATCCAACCTCTCCCGCCATCAACTTATCGCTGGGGGTAATCTGCGGCAAGAAGTAGCCTACTTCGTCAACCTCGCATACTTTGGATGTGGACTTTATCATTATCCTGTCGCCGCGGCGCAAGCTGCCGGAGAAAAGGCGGATGTGCGCTATCACCCCGCGGTAGGAGTCATAATAGGAGTCAAAGATAAGGCACCTCAGAGGCTCATCCACGCCGCCTCGGGGTGATGGAAGCCGGGAAACGATTGCTTCAAGCAAGTTGGGGACACCGGTCCCATCCTTGGCAGAGATGAGTAAAGCGTCCTTGGCCGGCAAGCCTAGCATATCTTCCAGTTGCAGGCGGCATTCGTCAATCATAGCATTGGGAAGGTCAATCTTGTTGATGACCGGAATAATCTCAAGCCCGGCATCAATTGCCAGGTAGGCATTGGCGATGGTCTGCGCCTCCACTCCTTGCGCGGCATCGACCAGCAGGAGAGCGCCTTCGCACGCCTTCAAGCTCCTCGACACTTCATAGTTGAAATCTACGTGTCCAGGAGTGTCAATAAGGTTGAGTATGTAACTCTGGCCACTTCTCGATTGATACGGCATCCTCACTGACTTCGCCTTGATAGTGATACCACGTTCACGCTCCAGTGCCATGCTGTCCAGCACCTGGGCATTAGCGGTAGTATGGAGCACTCCTGTTAGCTCGAGTATGCGGTCAGCGAGGGTTGATTTGCCGTGGTCGATGTGAGCGATGATGCAGAAATTTCTTATGTTATCCATGCCCTAATTGAATCTTATCACGATTGCGGCTTGTCGGGCAAGGAATGACTTCTGGTATCAAATTTTGCGGCCAGGACAGGATTCTGCTATTATCCAGATTATAGACGACTCTTACTATGGTCACAGGAGTTGGCGAGACGATGGCCGGTGTTCTGCTGCAGGTCAATGACCTCAAGACCCATTTTTACATCGCCGAAGCCACAATCAAAGCGGTTGACGGCGTATCTTTTGACATCGGCAGGGCGGAGACAGTGGCGCTGGTGGGGGAGAGCGGCTCCGGCAAATCGGTGACCGCGCTTTCTATTATGCGACTTGTACCGTACTCAGGCAAGGTAGTCGGCGGCCAGGTCCTCTTCAATGGCGAGGACTTGCTTCACATCTCAGAGAAGATGATGCGGACAATCCGCGGCAGGCATATCGGCATGGTGTTTCAGGAGCCGATGACCTCGCTCAATCCCGTCATGAGAATCGGGACGCAGATTGCCGAGACGTTAAAGGTGCGCCTGGGGATGGACGAAAAGGCAGCTCGGCAGCGCGTTATCGAGCTACTGCGCATGGTGGGTATCCGGGACGCGGAGCAGCGCTACCGGGACTACCCGCACCAGTTCTCCGGCGGCATGAGGCAGCGGGGCATGGTAGCCATGGCCTTGAGTTGCAGTCCGGAAATACTGATTGCCGATGAACCCACGACAGCGCTGGACGTGACTACACAGGCCCAGATACTGGACATGATGACTGCGCTGGCCCGGCAGATGGGGACATCCGTGCTGCTTATCACGCATAACCTGGGGATAGTCGCCCGCTACGCCGACAGGATAAATATAATGTACGGTGGCAAGCTGGTGGAATCCGGGACGAGCGAAGAGGTCTTTCATCATCCTAAGCATCCCTATACGCTGAAGCTGCTCCAATGTGTGCCTCGCATTGACAGGAAAAGAGGGCAGCTATCTACGACTTGAAAGTAACCGCGTGGCGTGAACCGATAGGGTTGAAATGGATAATAACCTCATTGAAATCAAGAACTTGAAAATGTATTTCCCCGTCGTCTCCGGGGCGTTGCTGCCCCGAAAAGGCAGCGAGATAAAGGCTGTCGATGATGTCAGCTTCAATATCAGGCGCGGTGAGACCTTTGGCCTGGTGGGCGAGAGCGGCTCCGGAAAGACAACCCTGGGAATGTGCTTGCTCCAGCTATACCGGCCTACCGCAGGCGAGGTGCTCTTCCAGCAGACAGACCTGTGTAAGCTGCGAGGCAAGGAATTGAGGCAGGTCCGGCGTCATATACAGGCGATTTTTCAGGACCCTTATGGCTCGCTGAACCCGCGGATGAACGCCGCCGATATTATCTCCGAACCTTTAAACATCCACCATCTCACGCCCCGCAGAGAGTACAGTAAACGGGTAGAGGAGATGCTGTCCCTAGTAGGCCTGGACCCGGCCATGGCCCACCGCTATCCCCATGAGTTCAGCGCCGGAGAGCGCCAGAGAATCGGCATCGCCCGCGCCCTGACCGTAGGGCCGGAGTTCATTGTTTGCGATGAGCCGGTATCCTCGCTGGACGTCTGCGTCCAGGCACAGATTATCCATCTTCTTGAAGACCTCCAGTCAAGGTTAAACCTGACCTATTTGTTCATTGCGCACGACCTTGCCGTGGTAGGCTCAACGAGTAACCACGTTGCGGTCATGTACCGGGGTAGATTAGTGGAGCTCGGGACAAGGGACCATATTTTTGATAACCCGCTTCACCCTTATACCAGGGCGCTCCTCTCAGCAGTGCCTGTCCCGGACCCCACCATTGAGAAGGAACGGCAGAGGATGGCCGTCACCGTGGATGTCGCTGAAGCTTTCAGCCAGCCCGGCGGATGCAGCTTCCGTTCTCATTGCGCTGAGGCCGCAGATACCTGCCGTGAGGCGACCCCGGTAATGGAGATGAAAGAGCCTGAACACTGGATAGCCTGCTGGAGGAGCTAACCGATGGGATTCCGGCTCCGCCAGGCTATCTTTTAACATTATGCAAACAAAATGGGAATGATGCCGATAGCTCATAATAGCTTTATTCTGACAGGAGGTGGCCAATGAAAGCTAAGACGGTCCTGACCATCCTTATGGCCTTGATGCTGCTGCTGGTCGGCTGCGCAAAACAGCCGCCGGCGGGCGGAGGCGAGCTTGTCCGGCTCGGGGATGAGCCGTCTACCCTGGACCCGCACCTTACCAGTGACGTCGACTCCGCAGTGATAGTTGTCGAAGTCTTCGGAGGACTGGTGACGCTGGACACCAATCTAAAAGTGGTCCCGGACCTGGCGGAAAAATGGAGCATCAGCTCTGATAGAAAGACTTACACCTTCACCCTGCGGCGTGATGCCAAGTTCCACAACGGCAAGGCGGTCACGGCAAACGACGTCAAGTGGTCACTGGAAAGGGCTGCCGACCCCAAGACCCTGTCAACGACGGTGGACACCTACCTGGGCGATATAGTAGGAGTGAGGGCGAAGCTGGCAGGTGAAAGCCAGGAGGTATCCGGGGTCAGGGTCATTGACGACCGTACTATTGAGATAACGATTGATGCGCCCAAGACATATTTCTTGGCCAAGCTGACCTACCCTACCGCTTTTGTGCTTGACCGCGACAATGTTGAAGCCAGCACTGAGTGGTTCAAGCAGCCCAACGGCACCGGCCCCTTCAAGCTGAAGGAATATCTACCCGGTGAGCTCATTATCCTGGAGCGTTTCCCCGACTACCACCTGGGACCTGCCAGGCTGGACACCGTGAAATTCTTTCTCGGCGGCGGTACGCCAATGGTCATGTATGAGAACGATGAGATACAGATTACCGGCGTCGGGCTGGCAGACCTTGACCGGGTGCGTGACCCGAGCTCGCCATTGAGCAAAGAGCTTCACACGGCCACGCCCGGCTTCCAGACATCCTACCTCGGCATGAACGTCAGCCGTCCGCCCTTTGACGACATTAAGGTGCGCCAGGCCCTGAGCTACGCCATAAACAAGGACGTAGTAGCGAGCACCGTGCTGGCTGGCCGGGTCAAGCCGGCTTATACCATCCTGCCGCCGGGCTTCCCCGGCTATTCCGCTGACCTGACTGGCCTGCGCTATGACCCGGAGAAGGCCAGAAAGCTGCTGGCGGAGTCGAAGTATGGCGCCGACCCCGCCAGGCTGCCACGCATTACGCTCACCGTTCCGGGGGCATTGGGCACAGCCGTCGGACTCGACCTGGAGGCAATACTGGCTATGTGGCGGGATAACCTCGGCATCCAGGTGGATGTACAGCAGGTGGAGTTCGCCACTTTCCTCCGTGACCTGGACGCCCGCCGCCTCCAGATGTACGCCATAGCCTGGGTGGCTGACTATCCCGACCCCCAGAACTTCCTCGACCTTCTCTTCCACAGCCAGAGCATCAATAACCAGACGGGCTACAGCAATCCCGAAGTCGACCGCCTGCTTGAGGCCGCCCGCACTGAGCCGGATGAAACGGCCCGCTTCCAGCTTTATCGGCAGGCGGAACAGATAATCCTTGAGGACGCTCCCTGGGTGCTGCTGTGGCACCCGGGTGAAGGGTATGTGCTAATCAAACCGGAGGTCAAGAACTATCTGCTGCTGCCGATAGTTGTGCCGAGGTACCGCTTTGTCTACCTGGAGAAATAAGCATGGGTGCCTATATCCTGCGCCGCCTTATATGGACGCCAATCCTGCTGCTAATAGTGGGGCTGGTCACCTTCCTGCTCAACTTCTACGGCCCCGGTGACCCCGTTCAGATTATCATGCAGCAGTACCAGGACCCGGCAGTGGTCGAGCGTGTCCGCGAGCAACGGGGATTGGATAAGCCGGTCCTGGTGCAGTACGGGATTTACATTGGCAATGCGCTGAGAGGCAACCTTGGCGAGAGCTTCAAGTACCGTGGCCAGACCGTGGCCAGCCTCATCGGGAAAAGGGTGTGGGTCTCCAGCCAGCTCGGGCTGGCTGCGCTGATACTTTCGATTGTCCTGGGGATACCACTCGGGATGCTAGCGGCACGCTGGCAGGGGCGGTGGCAGGATACCAGTATCATCAGCGGCGCGCTGCTGTTCTATTCCATGCCGGTATTCATCACGGCGCCCTTTTTGCTCATGCTGTTTGTTCTCTGGCTGGGTATTCTGCCCAGCCATGGCTGGGGCGGCCTGTTTGATTTGCGCGTCGTCATGCCGGCCCTCATCCTGGGCCTTCCCGGCATTGCCTTTATCGCCCGGATGAGCCGCAACAGCATAGTGGAGGTGCTATCGCAGGACTACGTGAGGACCGCCAGGGCCAAGGGGCTTCACGAGCTCAGGGTGTACTGGCATCACGTGCTCAGAAATGCCATGATTCCCGTATTTACGGTCATAGGGCTGAGCCTGGCAACGCTGGTGAGCGGCGCCATAGTCACCGAGACATACTTCGGCATCCCCGGAATCGGCCGGCTGGCGCTGGACGCCTTTTTTGCCCGCGACTATCCCATTATCACCGCCCTGAGCTTGATGATAGCCGCCGCCTATGTCCTGGCCAATCTGATAGTTGACATTGGCTACCGGTTTATCGACCCCCGTATAAGGTACGACTGAGGCTGCCATGCGGTCTTTTGAAGAAGAGAAAAAGAAGAGACCGGCCAGAGGCCGGAGCTTATGGATTTACGCCGGGCAACGCTTCATGCGCAATAAGAAGGGCATGGTGTGTCTGGCGATAATACTCCTTCTTTACGGCGCCGGCATATTCGCCCCGCTGGTTGCCCCCTATGGCTATGACCAGCAGAACCTGGGCCAGGCATTGAAAGCGCCCGGCTGGGAACATCCCTTTGGAACGGACCGCCTGGGACGGGACGTCTTCAGCCGTGTCATCTTCGGCATCCGCACCACGGTAATCGTAACGGTCGCTGCTATGGCTGCCGGCGGGCTTGTGCTCGGCATTGCCATGGGGCTGATATCCGGCTACTTCGGCCGCTTTATCGATAGCGTCATCATGCGCGTTGGCGAAGTCTTCCTGGCCTTTCCCGATATCCTGCTGGTCATCCTCATTGCCGCCACGCTGAAGCCGCGGGTCACCGAGTGGGTACGGGGCCTCGAAGGCACGGTTGGCATCGAGGGCATAGTCAGGTCCGGCTTTGTCGATTACATGGTAGTATTCGGGGCGCTGGCGATAGTAAGCTGGGTGGGCATGGCGAGAGTGGTGCGGGGACAGGTACTCAGCCTGAAAGAAAGCCAGTATGTCATGGCGGCCAGGGCCCTGGGGGCTTCTCACTGGAGAATCATCTTCCGCCACATTTTCCCCAATATCCTGCCTCCCATAATCGTTCTTGTCTCCGTCGGCATGGGGAGCATCGCCGGCTCCGAGGTGATACTTAGCTGGCTGGGACTGGGCGTCCAGCCGCCGGTGCCCAGCCTGGGCGTCATGATATGGGATAACGGCGACATCAGCATCCTGAGGACAACGCCTTACCTGCTACTGTTTCCCGTGGGCACCGTGGCTATTATTATCTTTGCCTTCAACCTGCTGGGCGATGCGCTCAATGATGCCCTTAACCCCAAGATTAGATGACATACGGACTAGTACTAAGTTGCATAAGTCCGCCTAATAATCTGGATTCTTCGCCGCCCCTTCGCTGCGCTCAGAATGACATTTTGGGGCTTTGTCACCCTGAGCATGGCGAAGGGTCTCCATGATGGACATCTTTACGCTCTTTTCTGAAACCAGGTACTAGCGGGAAAACGGGCCGGCGCAGCCGAAGACGGGACGTCTGGTGACCGGCGGCTGAGGTTTCGGCGTCTCTGCCGGCGAAGGGCGCGGCGCAGGCGGCGACGTAACCTGCGGGGCCGGTTCCACCGGTGGCAAACCCAGAGTTGAGCGCCAGGCGTTATCCAGGCCATCCTGGTCGAACCCGTAGGTGGCTTTCAGAGCTTCATCTATCCGCAGCCCCTTGTTGAAGGCAGCAAAAAGCTCCTTGACCTTGCCTTCGCCGTAGGTATCCACCATGTATTTGACCATCGCCCGGGCTTGACCGTAGAAGAGGATGATGTCACGAGATGTCCCGGGCATTCTCAGCATGTGCCGCAGAGGCAGCAGCCGGTTGGTGGAGATGGCTTCAGCGAGCAACCTATCATAGGAGACGCCCGGGTTGATATTGCCGTACTCGGCCAGTCCTTCGTTGAGCCATACCGGTATGTCCACATAGGCGTACCTGGTCGCTTCTGCGACCAGCATGTGCGTCATCTCATGGCTGGCGACGCCGTCCGCCCGGGCATCGCCGCCCAGCACCAGCAGTATGCCGTACTCGTACCAGGCCTGGCCCTGCGTCAGCAGCTCCCGTTGAATTGCTTCACCCTGGAATGGCAAGGCGGAGGCCATGTGCTCAGGATTGTTATAGGTGATAATCCTTACCGGCTGGGCCGGCTGGACGCCCAGCAGACCGCCCATTCCCTGTATCGTCTCGGCCCCGGCACTCATGATGAGCTCAGCCCTGGTCCTGGTTGGCCCGTAGTAATAGACCTCCACCAGCCCTTCGGCGACCATGCTCCATTCAAAGCGGTTGTCCAGATAGAGATAAGTCTCTTTCGGCGTCTCAAGAGTCCGTTTTTCACTGTCCGTAATGATGAAGTAATACTCTATCAAAGTACCCGGCGGCTTATATTGCGCTCCACCGGTGCGCAGCAAGTAGCTGCCCTCCACCGCCGTAGCCGGGGTAAATTCGAGATAGGCATAAGCCCCACGGTCGCTTCCCTTCACTCTCATTTCCAGCCTGACCTCCTGGATTTTGGCCGAGGCGGTTGTCTCGGCCGCAACCTGGAACATTACCCCTTCGGGAAACCGGTTCTCTATCTGCACTGACTTCAGGACTATCGGGCTTTCCTGCCCGTATGCCGGAAAGCCGCCGAAGGCTATAAAACCCAGTAGTATAATAAAGAGAAACGCTTTTGCCTTCATGTGTATCACCGCTGTATCACCGCCTGAAGTCCCGCGCTCAGGAGCGCGGGTGCTGCATAGCGCCTTCAGTATAGCATCGCGGGCTGGCGGTGTAAAAGTCCGCCTCTGTCTGTTCAAATCACCTCTAGTGTGGCGTCTTAGAAATTCATTGAATATTTCTCTCTCTTTCGTAAAGGGGGAGAGCCCTTTTTCAGCAATCTGCTATACTGCCTGTCATCCTGAGTGAAACGAAGGGTCACCTATCACCAGACGCAAGACGTACAAATACCCTTCAGGATGTATCAATTTCGTAAACAATCTCCTTAGCCGTTGTTGACATTTGGCATTTATTAGATTTATTATATGCCAACAGGCCACTGAAGCAGCTGGCACGTTCACACGCAGGCCTTAGCGGTGCACCATGCCGGAAGACGGCTGTTGTCGCAGGTAACACCGGTCTTGAGAGTATGGCGGCCATACCGAAACCATGCATTCTCGTTGTCGATGATGACCCGGCAATCAGGAGGTTTATCCGGGCCAGGTTGGAAGCTGCCAACTATCAGGTCATGGTGGCAGCCGATGGTGCTGACGCTGTCCAGAAAATGGATAGTGAACATCTCGACCTCATCATTCTGGACATCGTGATGCCCGGAATAGATGGCGTTGAGGTCTGCCGCCGTATCCGCCAGTGGTCGGCAATTCCCATCATCATGCTCAGTGGCTGTACTGACCAGGACAGCATTACTCAATGCCTGGACATCGGCGCTGACGATTACGTCACCAAGCCGTTCGGGGTTGAGGAGCTGATTGCCAGGGTAAAAGCGATACTCCGCCGCAGCAGCGCCGCCGGCCCCACTCCACTCCAGGCCTCCTTCGTCTGCGGCGAAATGGAAGTCAATTTCGCCGAAAGGCGCGTCTCCCTTAGCGGCCAGGAAGTAAGGCTTACGCCTACTGAATATAACCTGCTGCGGGAACTGGTCTTGAACGCCGATAAGGTGGTCAGCCACGGTACGCTGCTGAAGAAGGTCTGGGGACCGGAGTACGGCGAGGAAAAGCAATACCTGCACGTGTTTATCGGCCGCCTGCGCAAGAGCCTCGAGCGCGATTCCGAGAGCCCCGAACATATCATCACTGTCCCCGGCGTTGGCTACCGGTTTAAGACCATCGCCCAGCAACAAGGTAATTTGCTGTAGCTTGAGCGCCCAAAGCCAGCCAATAATATCTAATCACCAGGCGTGCTATCGTCTGATTTCCATCCAACAGGCCGTGTGCTACAATGGGCGAAAGCCCTGATGGGGATGGGATTTGAAGCGCTCCCTGGTGGCGCCGCAGACAGGGCATTTGTCCGGCGCGGAGAGGGCATAAGTAAAGCTTTGCTCGTCCCTTTTGTCATTTTGGAACCTGGCTATCTCAAGATACGCAGGATACATTTCGGTTATTTCGTAGGTCTCGCCCATGATGCCGCCCTGGAGGTTCTGCGATGTGCTCCCCAGCCCGAATACTGCAGTTGAAGCGCAAAGAAAATCGGCCGGGCCGGGAAGGCAGAGTTCTCAAAAATGATTACCGGCGTGGATAGTTTCAGCATGTGCGCCATGGACTCACCGCCGTGGGCATATGGAGGGATGTGCCTTCGTTCACCGGGGAACTCAGTTGAACGCCCATCCCCTTCAGGGTGAACCCTTCAGAGCGAGCCCTTCTGAGTGAACCCCTGGCCCCCTTCCCGCCGGGAAGTGTGAGTTAAGATAAAAGAGAGGGAGCGCAGCCCCCTCTCTTTTATCTCTTCCCCTTCTCCTGAGTAGAGCTTTGTATCAAAAGCGCCTTCTTCTGTGTCACCCTGAGCGTAGCGAAGGGTCTGGGTGTGGTGGGGATTATTGGCTCACCCCAACCACACGCCCAGATTCTTCGTCGCTTCACTCCTCAGAATGACATTTGAGGCAAAGCCCCTGAGTAGGAGAAGGGGATACTCGTTCCGATTACTCGTTCCGATTATCGTCAGAGTGAAAAGGGGATAAGGTCGTCAGTAAGCGATAATGCGTGCTGAAGCAGTAATTGGTTCAGTAATTAACCTGACAGTGCACTAGACATCCAGGATAACGTGAGCCCGCCAGCCATCGTCCGCTTGCTCAAGACTGAAGTTATGGAGAGTGACAGCCTTGACATCCACCAGTTGGTGGTGCCGCTCATGGTCCAGGTGTTCGCCTCTGCCCATGGCCCTGAGGCGCCAGCTTTCGTTAAATTTACCAATTTCCACCTGAGTTATGCGCAGCAGCAGTTGCTCAGCATCCTTATAGTAAATCAGGCTCTGCAGTAAGTCCAGGAGCAGGAGGTCAAGCGCCTCACTATCGAGCTCAAGAAATCGGCTTTCCCGAGGCTCTATGGCGTCAAGGTTATCTATCATTACATTCATCACGGCGTCCCCCGCGCTCCGAAAGACTTCCTGGAGGTCTTTCCCGCGTGCTTCAAACGCGATATCAGCCGTGGCTTCTTCTTCGATAAAGCGGTAACTCATAATACACTCCCGCACAAGCGCCCGGCCTATCCTTTGACATTGCCCACGGGGATAAAGCGCACCACGCGGCGGCTCAGGCCGGCCAGCTCAGTTGCCGCCACGACGTCATCGATGCTTTTGTAAGCCCTGCCTGCTTCCTCGGCAAGCCCTGACCATGAGGCAGTGCGCACATAGATGCCCCGTGATTCCATATCACTCTGCAGCGCCTGGCCGCGCCATAGCTTACGGGCCCTAGTCCGGCTCATCGTCCTGCCGCTGCCATGCGCCGTACTGTAGAAGCTCTGAGCGCCTTCAGGAACTCCCACCAGCAGGTAGGAGCCGGTCTCCATGCTCCCCCCGATTATGACGGGCTGGCCGATGTCCCGGTAGCGCGCCGGCAACCCAGGCAGACCAGGTCCGAAGGCCCGCGTGGCGCCTTTACGGTGAACGAGCAACTCACGCTCTTTACCGTCTACCAGGTGACGCTCCAGCTTGGCGGTGTTATGGGCCACGTCATAGACCATGTGCATAGCCATGTCCTCAGCCGAACGACCGAAGACCTCCGAGAAGACCTCCCTGATGCGGTACAATATCACCTGGCGGTTGGCGAAGGACATATTGAGGGCGCATTTCATGGCAGCGAAATACTTCTTCCCCTCCGGTGAATCAAACGGGGCGCTGGCCAACTCCCGGTCGAGGATTTTTATGCCATACTTGCTCTCCATCACCTTCAGGAACACCTGCAAACTATCTGACGCCACCTGGTGGCCGAAGCCGCGGCTGCCGCAGTGGAACATCACCACCACCTGGTTGGGAATAGTGATTCCGAATGACCCGGCCACCTTTTTATCGAACACGTTCTCCGGACTGGCTACCTGTATCTCCAGGTAGTGATTACCAGAGCCCAGCGTTCCAATCTGGTTTATGCCACGGGAAATGGCCTGTTCGCTTACGGCAGAGGCATCCGCTCCCATGATGCATCCGCTCTCCTCTGTCAGCTCCAGGTCCTCCTCCCAGCCATATCCCTTACGGACACACCAGCGCGCGCCTTCCTCCAGCATGGTGCGGAATTCGTCCCGGTTTAACCTCACGAAGCCGGTGCTGCCAACTCCAGCCGGCACCCGCTGGGCGAGGCGGTCGACCAGGCGGTTGACATGAGGCTTAACCTCGTCCCAGGTAAGGTTGGTGGTCACCAGGCGCATGCCGCAGTTGATATCAAAGCCGATACCTCCGGGGGAAATGACGCCGGTCTTCACGTCCATGGCCGCCACGCCGCCGATAGGGAACCCATATCCGGAATGCCCGTCCGGCATGCACATGGCATATTTGGTTACGCCCGGCAAGGTGGCTACGTTCGAAATCTGCTCGTAGACCGTTTCATCCATATCCCGTATAAGTCGCTCGGTAGCGAAAATCCGGGCCGGCACCCTCATGCCCTCCTTGTACGTAACGGGTAATTCCCATACTGTATCGGAAATCTTCTCAAGAGCGTGGACGATATCCATATTTCACCTCCAGGCCGTACGCTTCCCAAAGGCGGAAAAGGCCTTTCCCCCTATTCTAGCAGTCCCACAGCATGGGCGGAAGGTCATTTTATGCCAGTTTGTGGCCAGCGGCAATTTTGAAATAAAAATGCAATAATAAGATATTAAAGTGCCGCTCGCTTCGAACCCATTTAAGTCCAAAAATGTCATAGTTTTGTAACTTTTTCTGCCTCTATTTTATGACTTCTCCATTGCATTTTGTCTACAATGTCTGTAAACTTGGCTTATTGATTGGCACTCCCTGACCGATACAGGGCACGGCAAACAGAGGGCAACGATTTTCAAGAATACGACGGGTCCCACCGATACTAAACAAGCACAAGACAAAGGAGGGCTGAATGAAGAGGTTTCTTGGCATAGCCGGGCTGGTGACCCTCATAGCGCTAATCCTGGTCTCGGGCTGTAGAGGCGGTGGCAGTGAGGCTGGTAAAGGGCCAATCACGGTCGGCTCAAAAATAGATACCGAGGGAGCCCTGCTATCACAGATTATGATACTGATGCTCAGGGATAATGGATTTGAGGTAATTGATAAATCGCAGTTTGGCACCACTCCCATAGTGCGCAAAGCCATCATCAGTGGTGAGCTTGATATTTACCCGGAGTATACCGGAAACGGCGCCTTTTTCTTTGATGAGGCAGACCCAAATGTCTGGAAAGACGCCGTCAAAGGCTATGAAAGGGTGAAGCAGCTTGACCTGGCGGCTAACAACATCGTCTGGCTCAAACCGGCCCCGGCCAACAATACCTGGGCGATAGCGATACCGAAAGCCCTGGCCGAAAAGGAGAACCTGTGGACATTGACTGACTTCGCCGCCTACGCAAACCGCGGCGGCTACGTGAAGCTAATCGGCTCGGAGGAGTTTGCCACCAGCGCCGCAGCCCTGCCCGCATTTCAGACAGCTTACGGTTTCAGTCTCAAACAGGACCAGCTCCTGACCGTATCAAGCGGTGACACGGCACAGACTGAAAAGGCAGCCGCGCAGGGTACGGACGGGGTGAACGCAGCCATGGCTTACGGCACAGATGGCTCTCTCAGCGCCTTCGGCCTTATCGTCCTGGATGACCCGCTGGTGGTACAACCGGTCTACCTGCCCACGCCGATTGTGCGCGGAGAGGCCTTTAATAGATCCCCCGAGGTTGAAGGAATTCTTGCCCCCGTCTTTGCCACCCTTGACCTCGAGACGCTCCAGACGCTCAATGCCAGGATTGCGCTTGAGGGCCAGAACGCCGTCGATGTAGCCCGCAACTATCTCACCTCAAAGGGGTTTTTGAAATAGTCCCTGCTCCGAGATGAAAGAGGATGGCCCAACGGTTGCTTGGCCGCAACAATGTAGCGCTGGTCGGCTCTGTAATCGGGCTGTCGTCGCTTTTTTTCTCCTGGTTGACGCTCAGACCCAACCGGCTGGCGGCCGGGACCCACATCAGCCTGTGGGATAGTGCCGGCTGGGCAGCCACCGCAATCATTATCCTGTGGCTTGCCTGCCTCGTATCCAGCCTATCTGGCTGGGGAAAAAGCGGGAACCGGCGCGCTATTTACCTGGGGATGACCGCCAATATCATCGTCGTCGTCGCACTGGTACTGGTGGGGCTGACGGCCACTCTCCTGGTCGGGGACCAATCACCGCTGCTGAGGGTCTCGCTCGGAGCCGGCTTCTGGATTACCCTGGCCGGGGCTTACATCGCTATATTTGCCGCCCGTGAAAGACTGCGTGGCCGGGGCGCATGGAGAAACGCGGTATCCTGGACAGCGTTAGCGGCCTTCGGGATTTTCCTCATCACCGGACTGCTGCAGAACCTCTCTATATGGCAGGAGTTCTCCGGTCGTGAGAGCCGCTTCCTGCAAGAGCTTGGCCAGCACCTTTTCCTGCTCGGTGGCAGCGTTGCCACAGGCGTTCTGCTCGGCATCCCGCTCGGCATATGGGCGGTGCGCAGCAAGGGCGCCGAAAGACCGATATTCTTCATCGCCAATATCACCCAGACCGTACCCAGTCTGGCTCTATTTGGCTTTCTCATTCCTCCCCTTTCCGCCCTGTCCTTCGCCTTTCCCGCCCTGCGCGAGTTAGGCATCCGGGGGGTGGGCACCACGCCAGCCCTCATTGCCCTTACCATCTATTCCCTGCTGCCCATCGTCCGCAATACATATGTGGGACTACGTCAGGTAGACCCGGCGGCGGTTGACGCCGGATTGGGGATGGGCATGAGCGGCTTCCAAATCTTCCGCAAAATAGAAGCGCCTCTGGCGGCTCCGCTTGTTCTGCAAGGCGTCCGAATCGCCTCGGTCCAGGTGGTGGGTCTTGTCGCCGTAGCCGCGCTTATCGGCGCCGGCGGACTGGGCTGGTTTATCTTTCAGGGAATCGGCCAGGCAGCTCCCGACCTCATTTTACTTGGCGCTATTCCCATAATCGCGCTGGCTCTGATGGTAGACGCGGTAATGCGGGCGGTGGTTAGGTTAGCCACGCCCAAAGGGACAGGCAAGGAAAGTCAATGATACGCCTGGAAAAGGTAACCAAAAGTTACGGCGTCACCGTTGCCGTAAGCGAGCTTTCACTGGAGGTGAACCAGGGGGAAGTCTGCATGCTCATTGGCCCTTCAGGCTGTGGCAAGACCACCACCTTGCGTATGGTCAACCGCCTTACTGAGCCAACTTCCGGCCGCATCTTCGTCGATGGGCAGGATACTGCCCATGTCAGGCCTGAGCAACTTCGCCGCTCCATGGGTTACGCCATTCAAGGCGTCGGGCTGTTCCCGCACATGACTGTGTCCAAGAACATCGCCGTTGTCCCCCATCTTCTAAGCTGGGAAAAGGAACGCATCGCTCAAAGAATAGAAGAGCTATTATCGCTGGTGGGACTCAACCCGGCGGAGTACGCCGGGAAATATCCCGGCCAGCTCTCTGGCGGGGAAGCGCAGCGCATTGGCGTGGCTCGCGCCCTCGCCGCTGACCCGCCAATCTTGCTGATGGATGAGCCATTCGGAGCAGTGGACCCCATGACGCGAGAAAGGCTTCAGGCGCAGTTTCTCCGAATCCAGCGGAGCTTGAAGAAAACCGTAATCATGGTCACTCACGACCTCGATGAGGCCATTCGACTGGCTGACCGCATCGCCATCATGGAGGCTGGCAGGCTGGTGCAGCATGATACTCCGGAGGCGGTACTTTCCAGGCCGCGAAACAAGTTCGTTCATGATTTCGTCGGCACCGACCGCGCCCTGAAACGCCTGTCTCGCATCAGCGTTAGCGGCTTTGTAAGACAGTCACCTTCAATAAGCATCAGCGCATCCGTTGAGGAAGCGGCAGCAGCCTGTGTGCGCCGCCGCTGGGTCTGGGTGGTGGATGAAAACCAACGACTCCGGGGGTGGATAGACAGGGACAGCCTGCATGAGGTCGCTTCTGTCAGGGAGTCGATAGTAGCCACTGACCCGGAAGTCATTGCGGTGGCCGAGACGGCTACCTTAAGAGAGGCGCTTTCACGCATGCTCGGACAGGGACTGAGAAGCGTCCCCGTCGTCGATGACAGGGGACGTCTCCTCGGCGAGGTGACCGTGACCGATGTTGAAAATGCAACGGCTGCCAGAGAGGCGTAGGCTATGAGCCATCGGCAGGCGAGACGCTGGCTTATTCTGTTGTTGATGGTGGCAGCGTTCGCATGGCTTATCTCCAATATGTGGGTATGGGAGACAGCCCTGGGATACCTGTTCTCGCAGGAAGCTCAGGTGATACATCCTCGTGCCAGCCTGCTGGTGCTGGTGCTTGAGCATCTACGGCTGGTCGCCATATCAAGCGCCATGACCGTCTTTATCGGCGTATCGCTCGGAGTGTGGGCGACTCGTCCCGGCGGCAGGGAGTTCCTGCCCATTATCACCGATATAACTTCATTCGGCCAGACATTTCCACCGGTGGCCATTCTGGCGCTGGCTGTGCCCATGCTCGGTTTCGGCCTCCTGCCGACAGTAGCCGCTCTTTTCCTCTACGGGCTGCTCCCCATCGTGCGAAATACCATTGCCGGCCTCGACGCCGTTTCCGGCGACCTGGTTGGAGTTGCTTACGGCATGGGAATGAGCCGGACGCAGACACTGTTTCGAGTCGAAGTCCCACTGGCGGCGAGTGTTATCATCGCCGGGCTGCGCATATCAATCGTCATCAATATCGGCACCGCCATGATAGGCGCCGTCATAGGCGCCGGTGGCCTCGGCTCTCCTATCATCGCCGGTCTCGTTCAGGACAACCTGGCCT
This sequence comes from Chloroflexota bacterium, assembly GCA_016202545.1. Lineage (GTDB taxonomy): Bacteria > Chloroflexota > Dehalococcoidia > Dehalococcoidales > JACQON01 > JACQON01. Next base: position 4,220 of record JACQON010000018.1, on the reverse strand, counting down.
ACATTATCGAAGGCGCATTGCCCGCTGCCATGCTGGCGGTGCTGGCTGACCAGTTGCTGACCGGCATTGAGGATAGCCTTAAAACGGGAGGGGACTAAAGCATCACGGAAAAGGCCAGCATCATATTTTGGCCAATAAATACAAAGGAGGCAAACAATGGCTAGAGCAACGTGGAACGGTAAGGTAATAGCTGAAAGCGATCAGGTGATACTCGTCGAAGGCAACCTTTACTTTCCGCCTGAATCGGTAAATCAAAAGTATCTCAGGAAGAGCGACAAGCAGTACAGATGTCCCTGGAAAGGGCTGGCGGGCTACTATGACATCGTCGTCGATAGTAAGGTCAATAAAGACGCCGCCTGGCACTACTACCAGCCGAGCGAAGCGGCAATGACAATCAAAGACTACGTTGCCTTTGACAAAAGTCTGGGCATACAGGTAGAAGGTACTCCCGCCAGACGGCTTGACCGGCCGGCTTAAACCGGTCTGGCAGGTTAATGAAAAACTGCTTCAAGTCGTTTCCTCTCCCTTTCGTAAAGCCTGCTTGCGCTAAAGCTCCCGCCTGCCAAGGCTTGACGGCGAGCAGGCGGGCAAGTCAGCGAAGGCAAGCCGCTCCGGCGAAGGCAGGGGAGATTGAGGGGAATTTTGAGCCTGCAAATCCCCCTTAATCCCCTTTTTCAAAGAGGGAGACCAGAGATGTTGTGCATGGAAGAGGGAGTAAAGGGGATGAGGTCGTCAGTAATCGAAGATGTGCGCTGAAACAAAAAATTGGCACAATGATTAACCTGACAAGACACTAGAATAAATAGAAAGGGAGAGCAGAGATGAAAAAATACGACGCCATCATAATCGGCTCCGGATGTGGAATGAACATCGTGACCGAAGCCTTGAACCATGGTCTGCGCACCGCCTTGGTGGACAAGGGACCGCTGGGCGGCACCTGCCCCAACCTGGGCTGCATACCATCCAAGATGCTGATATTCGCCGCGGATAGGGTCGCCGAGATACAGGAAGCCAGAAAGCTCGGTATCGAGGCGGAGGTCAGGAATATCGATTTCCTCTCCATAATGGAGCGAATGAGGAAGTTCGTCCGTGAAAACCAGACCCACATGCGGCAGGGCATCTCGTCCGCCGAGAACCTGGACTTTTACCAGGGCGAAGGGCATTTTATCAATGAATACACGATAGAAGTCAATGGTGCAAAGATAAGGAGCGGTACTATTTTCATCGCTTCCGGCTCCCGTCCCCTGATACCTCCCATAAAGGGACTTGACAGCGTAGACTATCTTACCAATGAAACGGTGCTGCAGCTAAAGGAAAGGCCGGATAGCATCATCGTCATCGGCGGCGGCTATATTGCCGTCGAATACGGGCATTTTTTCGCCGCCATGGGCGCCAGGGTTTCCATGCTGGAGATGGCCGACCGTCTGGTACTATCTGAGGAGCCGGAAATATCCCGGCTATTGAAACAGGAGCTGGGCAAACGGATGGACATCTACACCGGTACGCAGGTTGAAGAGGTAAGGCACAGCGCCGGAGGCATTGTCGCCATTGCCAGGGAAGCAAGCACCGGCGCAAAAAAAGAGTTCGCCGCGCAGAAAATCATGGTGGCGGTCGGCAGAAAGTCCAACGCTGACCTGCTGAAAGCGGAAAAGGCCGGCGTGGAGATAGACAAAAGGGGCTTCATAAAGGTCAACGAGTACCTTGAGACGGCCAAGAAAGGTATATACGCCGTTGGGGATGCCAATGGCCAGCAGATGTTCACCCATGTAGCCAACAGGGAGGCCCTGGTGGCCGCGCAGAATAAACTGCACAACGCTGAAATCAAGATGGACTACACCACTGCCCCGCACGCCGTATATTCCCATCCCCAAATTGCCTCGGTAGGGCTGCTGGAGGAGCAGGCCAGAAAGGACCATCAAGTCCTGGTGGGGAGGGCAAAATACAGCGATATCGCCAAAGGCAAAGCGATGATGGAAGAAAGCGGGTTCGCCAAGGCCATAGCGGAAAAGGACACCGGGAAAATACTGGGCTTTCACATCATAGGGCCGTATGCGCCGATTCTAATTCAAGAAGTGATAAATGCCATGGTCTCAGGAGGACACATTGACCACATACAGGCGGGTATGCACATACACCCCGCCCTTCCCGAGCTGATATTGCGAACGCTTGGCAACCTTGAGGAGTCCTGAACCGGTGTGACGCAGGGGTATACACGATGATGGGACAGGAAGGTCGTCCCTCGGATACCCGGATTATCGTCCCTGGTGAAGGGCCGCCGAATGCCAGGATTATGCTGGTGGGGCAGAACCCAGGTAAGGAAGAGGTCAGGCAGGGTAGACCCTTCGTCGGCAGGTCCGGCAAATACCTGGATGAGGTGCTGAAAAAGCACAATATCGACCGCCGCAAGCTGTACATTACCAGCATCGTCAAGGAGACCACTCCCAAAAACAGGCCCCCGACGGCAGCGGAAATCAAGCGCTGGATGCCGCGTCTGTTACAGGAAATCAGTGAAATCAAGCCGGCCACCGTGCTCCTGATGGGGAGGACAGCCCGGCAAACCCCCAGACTTGATGGCATCAGGTACATTGAAACCTGCCATCCGTCCGCCGCTATGAGATTTCCAAAGCTGAGAAAGGAATTCGAAAAGGTCTTCAAGGACTTACGGCAAGAGGTTGACCGACCAAGTTGTTAGTATGCTACATCCTCTGCAATCTCTACACGCCTAAGTAGGCCCGCCTGACATGGTCATTGCCCAGCAGAGAGCGGGAATCTCCTTCCACGGTAACCTTGCCCACTTCCAGGACATAACCTCTGTGGGCAACCCTGAGTGCCATCTGCGCGTTTTGCTCTACCAGTAGCACGGTCAGCCCCCTCCGGTTGAGCTCTCTCACCGTTTCCGCCAGGTGAGCTATTACCAGCGGCGCCAGCCCTAATGAAGGCTCATCCAGCAGCAGCAGCTTGGGTCTGGCCATAAGCGCCCGCCCGATGGTCACCATCTGCTGTTCCCCGCCACTCAGCGTGCCCGCCTTCTGCTTCTGCCTTTGCCGCAATACCGGGAACAGCTCAAATGTCGTCTCCAGGTCACGCTTGATGTCCCGGCCACGGCAGGAAAAGGCTCCCATCTCGAGGTTCTCAAGGACAGTCATAAACGGGAATAGCCTCCTTCCCTCCATGCAGATGCTGATACCTATGCCAGGCAGCTTTTCCGGAGCCAGCCTGTCTATGCGGCGTCCCTCAAACCAGACCTCCCCGCTGGTAGGCCGGACCAGGGCAGCTACGGCCTTTAAGGTAGTGGTCTTTCCGGCCCCGTTAGAGCCAATCATGGTGACCACCTCGCCTTCAGATATACGGATGGACACCCCCTTGAGCGCCGCTGCCTTCCCGTAGTGGACTACCACATCTTTAAGCTCAAGCAACACTTTCTTCCTGTCTCCCCAGGTAGGCTTCTATAACGTCCTTGTTGTTCTGTATCTCTTCGGGCTTGCCATCGGCTATCTTCCTGCCGAAATTGAGCACTGCCACCTTGTCGCAGAGGCTCATGACTACCTTCATGTGGTGCTCCACAATGAGAATGGTGATGCCCTGCTGACGTATCCTCTGGATAAAGCCCATCATGAACTGGGTCTCCTCCGCATTCATGCCAGTCACCGGCTCATCCAGGCACAATAGCTTTGGCTCTGCCGCCAGGGCAACGGCCACCCCCAATGTCCTCTGATAGCCATGAGGCAGGTTTCTGGCCAGTTCCAGGCTCACCGATTCCAGTCCGGCCAGGCTGACAATGTCTTTGGCTCTTTGCCGGGCCTGGCTCTCCCTCCGTTTGACCGAGGGCAAGCCAATTATATCTCCGGCTATATTTGGCCTGGCCGGGATATGGCAGGCGATGTACACATTTTCCAAAACCGGCAGGTTGGAGTACAGCCTGGTTGCCTGGAAGGTCCGCACCAGCCCCTTTTCCGCTATCCGGTGCGGCTTCATGCCGGTGATGTCCTCATCCCGGAAGAAGACCTTACCGCTGCTGGGACGGAAAACTCCGCTCAGGATGTTGAACAGGGTGGTCTTTCCGGCGCCATTTGGCCCTATTACCCCCACTAGCTCCCCCGCTTCTACTTTCAGGTCAATATTCCTCAGCGCTTCCAGGCCGCCGAAGCGCTTGGTGATATTAGCTGCTTCCAGGATTGTCATTTCCGTCCCCTCTATTGGTCATATTTGGAAGAGCGCTC